>NZ_SMBJ01000016.1:0-85860 GCF_004342325.1 Rhizobium azibense
CAAGGCCGCATAACCAGCCGAACCGCCCTGTACGGACCCGTACGCAGGGTGGTGTGGGAGGGGCGGAACCGCAAGGCTCCCCCCTATCCCGATTGCGATGGCTTTCCCAGGCCCGGCAGCCTACTTTTCGCGATTGACGCTCATTTCGCCAAAGATGCGGGCCACTTCCTTTTGAAGCTCGGCGTCGGCACCGGTGATCGGTGCCATTTCAGGATCGCGGCGCTGCGGGTTGCCGGGCTGTGGCGGAACTGGGCGGGCAGGGGCGTTCGCTGCCGGAACAATGCGCTGCGCTGCAAGCGTATTGTTCATCTCTTCCTGAAGAATGCGCTCGAAGTCGCCAGGCGCTGGTTTCGAGGCGGTGGCCGCGTCGCTTGTCACGACAGGTATGCCTTCGGCAACGGTCGGAAGGCTCTGTGCTGGTGGCGTCGAGACCTGCGGCTCCATCCGCTGCTGCGGCAGAACGCGCTGGCGCGCCGCGTCGAGGATGTCGGCGGCGCTGGCTGGCTCTATCACCGGGCCTGCGGCCCGCTCCGCAGGCCGCGGAATGATCGGCGGCAAAGCAGCAGGGCTTGCGGCCTCCCGCTCGATTTTTTCCGCCACTGCCGATGTTGCCGCATGCAAAGCTGCGGGCGCCCGTTCAGCGGGCGCCGCGGCAGGAGCGCTTGCGACTGGATGCAGACGCGGCTCGACAGCAGGCGCGGGAGCCGGAGCCGGAACATAGGGTTCGTCAGGTTTCGGCGTGACGGGCCTTGCCGAGCCGACGGGCGGCTCTTCGGACGACACGACAGGCTGCGAACGAGACGCCGGCGGGGCAATGGGCGCTATGAAGGCGTGCTCGGAATCCTCATCTGCATCCTGCAGGATTCGGCTTTCGATAACGATGTCGGTCGGACCACCGATCATGATCAGATGCTCAACGTCGTCACGGCGCACGAGCACCAGCCGGCGGCGCGTATCGACGGCTGCGGCATCCAGGACCTGCAATCGCGGCTGACGGTTCTTGCCGCCACGTACAAAGGGGGAGGGCGCTCGGCTGCGGAGGATCCACAAGATCCCGATCAGGAGCAGCAGCGCGATTCCGACGCCGCCAGCTGCGAGGAGGAAACGGCTGCCATAGGCGCCCATTACTTCGTCGAACATGATCTATTACTCCGGTTTGCCGCGATCGCCATAACATGACGGCTTTTCAGCTCCTTAGGCAATAGCCTGACTGATTGTCCAGTCATGTCCCCACGCCAGGGAATGTTTCTGCGGCGCGCTTGGTTGTCGAAAGTGGCGCCGTTCGTTGTGAATTCAAGCATTCTTGGCTCTCACAGTGTTTTTGCGGACGCAGCAACTTGCTAAGAAGGAACGAACGCCTGATTCCTGCTTTGTCTTGAGATTATAAGCGAATGTTGGACAGGCTCATGTGAGGAATAGATGACGACACCACGTCAGGCTGACGACTACAATGCCCCGATCGTGGATCGCGGAGGACGCTCGGGAACGGCTGTTCGCATCATTCTTCTGGCGCTTGTGCTTGTCGCAGCCGCAGGCAGCTTTGTGTACTTCAAGGATTCGCTCGAAAACGAAATGGTCCTCGGCGTGCTGGGCGTGCTGGCCATGGTCGGCATCTTCTTCCTTGTTTCCTCGGTCATCGGCTTCATCGAGGTCATGCCCCAGCGGCAGTCGGATAGCCTCGCCCGGTCATTTCTCAATAGCCATCCGGACGGTTCGCTGATTACCGATGGCAAGGGCCGGATCATTTATGCCAATGCGGCCTATGGCAAGCTGACTGGCGCCCGCAAACCGACCGAAGTGCAGACGCTCGAAGCGCTGCTTTCTCGCCACCGCGAATCGAACGAAGCGCTCTACCGTCTGTCGAACGGGCTGCGCGAGGGCAAGGAGGGCCAGGAGGAATTCCGTCTGCTGCGCTCCCTTGGCCCGGCAACGAACAATTCCGGCGCTCACTGGTACCGTCTCAAGGCGCGAACGCTGCGACCCGAGGAAGGCGCCGGCAAGCCGCTGCATATCTGGCAGATTAGTGACATTACCGCCGAACGAGACGATCAGGAGCGCTTCTTCAAGGAACTGCAGAACGCAATCGACTACCTCGACCATGCGCCGGCAGGTTTCTTCTCGGCAGGGCGCAAGGGCGAGATTTTCTACCTGAACGCAACCCTTGCCGAATGGCTGGGGCTCGATCTTACTAAGTTCGTGCCCGGCTCGATGACGATCGGAGATCTCGTGGCGGGCGGCGGGCTGGCACTGATCCAGTCGGTTCAGGCCGAGCCCGGCCTCAAGAAAACCGATACGCTCGACCTCGACCTCAAGAAGGCGAACGGACAGAGCCTGCCGGTGCAGATCATACACAGCGTGACGTCCATGCGAGATGGGGCGCCGGGCGAGAGCCGGACGATCGTGCTCAGGCGGCAATCGGGCGGCGAAAACGAGCAATCCGCTTCTGCCGCGGCGATGCGCTTCACGCGCTTCTTCAATAACACGCCGATGGCGATCGCATCGGTCGACGGCGACGGTCGGATCCTGCGCACGAATGCACCATTCCTCAAGCTCTTCTCCGGCATCGTTTCGCGCGATGACGTCGAAAATGGCGCAGCGCTCGAAGTGATCCTTCAGGAAAGCGATCGACAGAGGCTGAAGGATGCCCTGGTGGCGGCAAAGGACCGCCAGGGGGATATCCCGCCGATCGACTCGCGCATGCCCAACGACGAAGCGCGCCATTTCCGTTTCTACGTCAACGCCGTCATCGACCAGAGCGACGAGGCGCCGGAAGAGGCAGCGATCGTCTATGCCGTCGAGATGACGGAGCAGAAGGCGCTGGAAGCGCAGATGGCGCAGACTCAAAAGATGAATGCGGTCGGCACGCTTGCCGGCGGAATCGCGCACGACTTCAACAACGTGCTGACGGCGATCCTTCTGTCTTCCGACCACCTGCTGCTGCAAGCGCGCCCATCTGATGCAAGCTTTGCAGACCTGATGGAAATCAAGCGCAATGCGAACCGCGCCGCGGTTCTCGTCCGCCAGCTGCTTGCCTTCTCGCGCAAGCAGACGATGCGTCCGACGGTATTGAACCTCACGGACGTCGTGGGCGACCTGCGCATGCTTGTCGACCGGCTGTTATCCGGCACCAACGTCAAGCTCGATGTCGAATACGGCCGCGATCTCTGGCCGGTAAAGACTGACCTGTCCCAGTTCGAGCAGGTGCTGATCAACCTTTGCGTCAATGCGCGCGACGCGATGCCCGAAGGCGGCAAGCTGACGCTGCGCACCCGCAACGTGACGGCGGCGGAGGTGGCCGCTTTCAATTATTCGTTCATGCCGCATGAGGACATGGTGCTGATCGAGGTGGCCGATACCGGCACCGGCATTGCGCCCGACATCATGGACAAGATTTTCGAGCCCTTCTTCACGACCAAGGAGGTGGGCAAGGGAACGGGTCTCGGGCTGGCGATGGTCTACGGCATCGTCAAACAATCCGGCGGCTATATTCAGCCGGAATCCGAAGTCGGGAAGGGAACGACCTTCCGGGTCTTCCTGCCGCGCCACGTCATCGACGCGGCTGTCGCCGCCGAAGCGGATGCTGTTGCGGCGGCCGAGGCGGGCGCGGCAGCACAAATGCCGGCCGCAGCTCAGCCCGAACAACCGGAAGATCTGACGGGCAACGCCGTCATTCTGCTGGTAGAGGACGAGGAAGCGGTGCGCCGTGGCGGCAAGCGCATGCTGGAAACGCGCGGCTACACTGTGCACGAGGCCGGCTCGGGCGTCGAAGCGCTCGACATCATGGACGAACTGGACGGCAAGGTGGATATCGTCGTTTCTGACGTCGTCATGCCGGAAATGGACGGGCCGTCGCTGCTTCGCGAACTGCGCAAGAAATATCCGGACCTGAAATTCATCTTCGTTTCCGGCTATGCGGAAGACGCTTTCGCCCGCAACCTGCCGCCGGACGCCAAGTTCGGGTTCCTGCCGAAGCCCTTCTCGCTGAAGCAGCTCGCCGTCGTCGTCAAGGAAACCCTGGAAAGCGAATAGGGAGGCGGCGAGCGCCTCCCGTCATGATCTCAATCGTCGAGCGCCACGGCAATTTCTGCTGCCAGGCGTGCATTGTTCTCGACAAGCGCGATATTCGTCTGAAGGCTCCGGCCGTCTGTCAGATCGAATATCGTGCCGAGTAGATAGGGCGTCACGCTCTTGCCGCTGATTTCGTCGCGCTCGGCGCTGTCGAGTGCCCGCTCGATATAGATTTCCATCTCCTCGCGCGGAATTTCATCTTCTTCCGGAACCGGATTGGCAATCAGCATGCCCCCCTCGATGCCGAGCTGTTCGCGGGTGATCTGGAAATTGGCGATGGCGGCCGGGCTGTTCAACGTCAGCGGGCTGCGTAGGCCAGAGGAACGGGACCAGAAGGCGGGGAATTCGGCGCTCTCGTAGGTGACAACGGGAACGCCGCTGGTCTCCAGTACCTCGAGCGTCTTTGGAATATCAAGAATCGCCTTTGCGCCGGCGCACACGACGATGACGCCGGTGCGGGCAAGCTCCTGCAGGTCTGCCGAGATGTCGAAGCTTACTTCGGCACCGCGATGCACGCCGCCGATGCCACCGGTCGCAAAGACCTTGATGCCGGCACGGGCTGCGGCGATCATCGTGGCAGCAACCGTTGTGGCACCGGTGCGGCGCTCGGCGATCGCGAAGGCGAGATCGGCGCGCGAGACCTTCATCACGTCCTTTTCCTTCGCGAGCTTCTCGAGCTCTTGCGGCTCCAGGCCGATATGCAGGACCCCGTGAATGACGGCAATCGTTGCGGGAACGGCACCCTGCTCACGGATAATCGCCTCGACACTGCGAGCCATTTCGATATTGCCGGGATAGGGCATGCCGTGAGTGATGATCGTCGATTCAAGCGCCACCAGCGGTGCGCCGCGCTGCTTTGCGGCGGCAACCTCCTTGGAATAGGAGACGGGCAGGAGGGGGGAGATCGGTTTCGTCATTGTCTCTTCCGTTTCATCGATGTTGCCGCTTCAATGTAGAATTCTGGCACGCTGAACAAGGGCTAGCGTTTCGGCAAGCAGTTCCGACGAGAGTTTTTCGTTGACGGCATAGGGTGACTGGACCGTGAGTGCAGCAGCGGCCACGCCGTGCCGCATGGCCTCCTCGAGCGGCAGGTCCTGCATCAAGGCAGAGAGGATGCCGGCTGCAAGCGAATCCCCGGCGCCCGTTACGTCGGCAATGGTCTCGACCGGTGGTGGCTGCAGGCAGAAGGTACCACCTTTGCCGAAGGCGATCAGTTCGCGCTGTCCGCGCGTGATGACGCAGCTCTTCAGGCCGATGTCACCAAGCAGTGACACCCAATCCTCCGGCTTGTCCGGGCATTGGCCGGTCAGGGCTGCGGCCTCCGCTTCGTTGAGGAAGAGATGGTCGATGCCACTGATGCAGGCCTTGAGCTTGACCACCTTGGCCGGCGATATCGCAATCGCGGCCACAGGTACGCCGAGCCTATTGGCCCGGCTGACAATCGCCACGATCGTCTCTTCGGGCAAGTTCGCATCGAAAAGGATGAGGTCGCTTGAGGCGAAGGCTTCGCGCACCCAGCGGATCGCCAGCCGGCGCGGGACGAAATAACGGTAAAGCTCCATGTCGGCGAGCGCGATCACCAGGTTGCCGTCCCGCTCCAGGATCGCCGTGTAGCTCGGTGTCTGGCGATCGAGAAAGACGAAGGGCCGGTCGGTGATGCCGGCTGCATTTGCAGCCTCCGTCACCATCTCGCCCGCCGGGTCGCCGCCGCGCGGCGAAATCATGGTGACGTCCACGCCGAGACGTGCAAGGTTTCTCGCAGCATTGAAGCCGCCGCCGCCTGGTTCCTCGAACCAGGCGCCCGGGTTGCTGGCGCCTGGCGCGGTCTCGCCGGAAATGCGCCCGCGCCGGTCGATATGGGCGCCGCCGAGAACGAGGATTCTTTTCATCGGCCGGAGTGCCCCCACCCGTTGGAAGAAACGAATCGTACCAGGGCGCCGCATGCGCCATCCTTGGCGTCACGATTCCTAAGGCGTTGCTTTGCAGTGATAAAACATACATAGAACACGGGCTTTTTTACCTTTTTCTTTCAACTGTTTGGGCAGCCATTGCGCGATCGGAACAAATAGGGTACAAACCAGACATTGCTCAAGCGGCTTCAATAACCTAAAGGTGGATCGGATGTCTCAAAATTCATTGCGGCTCGTAGAGGACAAATCGGTGGACAAAAGCAAGGCGCTTGAAGCGGCACTCTCACAGATTGAGCGGTCGTTCGGCAAGGGCTCGATCATGAAACTCGGCTCCAACGAGAACGTTGTCGAGATCGAAACCATTTCGACCGGTTCCCTCAGCCTTGATATCGCGCTCGGCATCGGCGGTTTGCCCAAAGGCCGCATCATCGAGATCTACGGACCGGAAAGCTCCGGCAAGACGACGCTTGCCCTGCAGACGATCGCCGAAGCGCAGAAGAAGGGCGGCATCTGCGCATTCGTCGATGCAGAACATGCGCTCGATCCGGTCTATGCCCGCAAGCTCGGAGTCGATCTCCAGAACCTCCTGATCTCGCAGCCGGATACCGGCGAGCAGGCGCTCGAAATCACCGATACGCTGGTGCGCTCGGGCGCCGTCGACGTTCTCGTCGTCGACTCCGTTGCAGCGCTGACACCGCGCGCCGAAATCGAGGGCGAGATGGGCGACAGCCTTCCTGGCCTGCAGGCCCGCCTGATGAGCCAGGCGCTGCGCAAGCTCACGGCATCGATCTCCAAGTCGAACACCATGGTCATCTTCATCAACCAGATCCGCATGAAGATCGGCGTCATGTTCGGCTCGCCCGAAACGACGACAGGCGGTAACGCGCTGAAGTTCTACGCCTCCGTCCGCCTCGACATCCGCCGCATCGGCGCTGTCAAGGAGCGCGAAGAGGTTGTCGGCAATCAGACCCGCGTCAAGGTCGTCAAGAACAAGATGGCGCCTCCCTTCAAGCAGGTGGAATTCGACATCATGTACGGCGAGGGTGTCTCGAAGACTGGCGAATTGATCGACCTTGGCGTCAAGGCCGGCATCGTCGAGAAGTCCGGGGCCTGGTTCTCCTATAACAGCCAACGTCTCGGCCAGGGCCGGGAGAATGCCAAGCTCTTCATCCGCGACAACCCGGATCTCGGCCGCGAGATCGAGATGGCGCTTCGGCAGAATGCGGGACTGATTGCGGACCGCTTCCTGCAGAATGGCGGGCCAGATGCAAACGATGGCGATACAGACACGGATATGTAATTTGTAGCTTCAGCTTCGATTTATCGAAACCGGCCGCATTCCTTGATCAGAATGCGGCCGGTTCTCTTTGTCTGCTGGACAGTGGTTAATGCGGACGATAAAAGCCACTGGATTTGAGTTTGACCTGCCTTGGGCAGCATTGAAGGGCATAGCATGAGCGGCGTGAACGATATCCGGTCGACCTTCCTCGACTTTTTCAAGACGAACGGCCACGAGATCGTGCCGTCGAGCCCGCTCGTGCCGCGCAACGACCCTACCTTGATGTTCACCAATGCCGGCATGGTGCAGTTCAAGAATGTCTTCACCGGCTTGGAACAGCGCCCCTACAGGACGGCATCGACGGCGCAGAAATGCGTCCGCGCCGGCGGCAAGCACAATGACCTCGACAATGTCGGCTATACCGCGCGACACCATACGTTTTTCGAAATGCTCGGCAATTTCTCCTTCGGCGATTATTTTAAGGAACGGGCGATCGAGCTGGCCTGGAACCTGATCACCAAGGAATTCGGCCTCGACGCAAAGCGCCTGCTGGTGACCGTCTACCATACGGACGACGAAGCCTTTAACCTCTGGAAGAAGATCGCCGGGCTTTCGGACGAAAAGATCATCCGCATTCCAACCAGCGATAATTTCTGGGCGATGGGCGATACCGGCCCGTGCGGTCCGTGTTCGGAAATCTTCTACGATCACGGCGATCACATATGGGGCGGCCCGCCCGGCTCTCCGGAAGAAGACGGGGACCGCTTCATCGAGATCTGGAACCTCGTCTTCATGCAGTATGAGCAGTTGAAGAAGGACGAGCGTGTCGACCTGCCGCGTCCTTCGATCGATACCGGCATGGGATTGGAACGCGTGGCGGCCGTGCTGCAGGGCAAGCACGACAATTACGATATCGATCTGTTTCGCGCGCTGATCGAAGCCTCGGAAGAGGCAACGGGCGTCAAGGCCGAGGGTGAGCGCCGGGCGAGCCACCGGGTCATCGCCGATCATCTGCGCTCCTCCGCGTTCCTCATTGCCGATGGCGTGCTGCCGTCGAACGAGGGCCGTGGCTACGTGCTGCGCCGCATCATGCGCCGGGCAATGCGCCATGCTCAACTCCTGGGTTCCAAGGAACCACTGATCTGGAAGCTGCTGCCGACGCTCGTCCAGCAGATGGGCCGCGCATATCCGGAGCTCGCGCGCGCCGAAGCACTGATTTCGGAGACGCTGAAGCTCGAGGAAACCCGTTTCCGCAAGACGCTGGAGCGCGGTCTGTCGCTGCTTTCCGAGGCGACGACGACGCTTGGCAAGGGCGATATGCTCGACGGCGAGACGGCATTCAAGCTCTATGACACCTACGGCTTTCCGCTCGACCTGACGCAGGATGCGCTGCGCGCCCGCGAAATCGGCGTCGATCTCGCCGGCTTCACCGATGCGATGGAGCGCCAGAAGGCAGAAGCCCGCTCGCACTGGGCCGGCTCAGGCGACAAGGCGACCGAGACCATCTGGTTCGAACTCAAGGAGAAGCATGGCGCGAGCGAATTCCTGGGCTACGACACGGAGACCGCCGAAGGCGTCGTCCAGGCGATCGTCAGGGACGGCGCTGCCGTCCCATCCGCCTCGACCGGCGACAAGGTGCAGATCGTCGTCAACCAGACGCCGTTCTATGGCGAATCAGGCGGCCAGATGGGCGACACAGGGATCATCAGCTCGGACCATGCGAAAGTGGAGATCACCGATACGCAGAAGAAGGGCGAAGGCCTGTTCGTGCATTCAGGGACTGTTGTCGAAGGTTCGCTGAAGGCCGACGATGCCGTCGCGCTGACTGTCGACCATGCCCGCCGGTCGCGCCTGCGCGCCAATCATTCGGCAACGCACTTGCTGCATGAGGCGCTGCGCGAAGTGCTAGGTACGCACGTGGCGCAGAAGGGTTCGCTGGTCGCGCCCGAACGCCTGCGTTTTGATGTTTCGCATCCCAAGCCGATGTCTGCCGAAGAGCTCAAGGTCGTCGAGGAGATGGCAAACGAGATCGTGCTGCAGAACGCGCCGGTAACGACGCGGCTGATGAGCGTCGACGACGCGATTGCCGAAGGGGCGATGGCGCTGTTCGGCGAGAAATACGGCGATGAAGTGCGCGTCGTCGCTATGGGGCAGGGCGTGCGCGGCACGAAGGCCGGAAAGCCCTATTCGATCGAACTTTGCGGCGGCACGCATGTCTCCGCGACCGGTCAGATCGGGCTTGTGCGCATCCTCGGAGAAAGTGCCGTCGGCGCGGGTGTCCGCCGCATCGAGGCTGTCACCGGTGATACCGCCCGCGAATATCTGGCCGAACAGGACGAGCGCGTGAAAGCGCTTGCTCTGTCGCTGAAGGTTCAGCCTGCCGACGTACTCTCGCGCGTCGAAGCGTTGATGGACGAACGCCGCAAGCTCGAGCGGGAACTTGCCGATGCCAAGCGCAAGCTTGCCATGGGCGGCGGGCAGGGCGGCTCGGCGGACGCGACGCGGGAGGTCGCCGGGGTAAAATTCCTCGGCAAGGCGGTTACCGGCGTCGATCCGAAGGATCTCAAGGGCCTTGCCGATGATGGCAAGTCCAGCATCGGCTCGGGCGTCGTGACGCTGATCGGCGTTTCGCACGACGGTAAGGCGAGTGCAGTCGTTGCCGTAACGCCGGACCTGACGGCGCGCTTCAGCGCCGTCGATCTCGTGCGCGTCGCATCTGCTGCCCTTGGCGGCAAGGGCGGCGGCGGTCGGCCGGACATGGCACAGGCGGGCGGTCCAGACGGCTCTAAGGCCGACCTGGCGATCGAGGCGGTGGCGGCAGCGCTCGCAAGCTGATTTCATCTGCCATTCCGGTTCGAATGGCGGAGGCTAACCCTCCGCCTCTGTTTGCCCGGGTGAACGGGACGCAGT
Organism: Rhizobium azibense; assembly: GCF_004342325.1. NCBI lineage: Bacteria > Pseudomonadati > Pseudomonadota > Alphaproteobacteria > Hyphomicrobiales > Rhizobiaceae > Rhizobium > Rhizobium azibense. The sequence goes on from NZ_SMBJ01000016.1 coordinate 10,168, forward strand.
TCCGCAGGATTTGTCAAATCGGTTACGGTTTTCTGCAGCCGAACGATTTGCACGAGATGGCGAAACGGCTTGGAAACCAGATCCGCTTGCGGCGGGTCTTGGCCTAGATCCACGGTCATCTCGACGAGGATCTGGATATGGAGCTCCTTGCTGGAATCGCCGGCATGTCGAGCCATCACTGGCACAGGATTTATCACGCAGTTTACGGCAAGACGCTGGCGGCGCCGTCAAGCGGCTGCGGCTGCATTGCGCGGCAGGCGATATCGTCCGCACGGATCTCATTATCAGCGAGATTGCGAAGCGATCCGGCCACCCCAATCACCAATCTTTCAACCGCATCTCAAGTCGGCCTACGGCAAGCCGCCTGGGCGCTACCGGAAAAAGGGAAGTCTAAAAAACCCTTGAAACCTCACCTAACGGAAAGAGAGCTGCCTTGTTCGACATAACCTTACGCAAGACAGTGCCGATCGATTGATCATGCATTCCCCATACAGGTTCCCGTATACAGATCTGCAAGGCCTTCGAGACGCTCTTCTGCGTACTCCATGCCCGCGGCCCTGACAGAACCGGAGATCTGGTTGGTGACGTCGGCGGCGCGCGGTTGCACGAAGCCACGACGTCATGCAGAAGGCGGGGAAGATCTCAACGCTTCGTCGTCCAGCGCGGTGGCTCGCCTGTAGCCGTCGCGGTTGGTCACGCGGCCAAGATAATCCGCAAAGGCCTGGCGCTTTTCGAACGTGCCGAAGCCCATGCCCCAGCCGATATGCGAACCGACGTAGACATCGGCGGCGGTGAAGCGGTCGCCGGCGATATAGGGCGAGGCGCTGACAGCTTTCTCGAGCGTGTCCATGACGTCGCCGAAGCTGCCGTAGCCAGCCATCCTGCTTTTTTCGGCGGGTGTCACAAAGCCGAGTGCACGGTTCGTGGCAGCGGCCTCAAGTGGACCGGCGGCGAAAAACATCCATCGGTAATAGCTGCCGCGTTCATTCGGTCTTGGAGCGAGCTCGTGTTCCGGAAAGGTCTCGGCGAGATAGGCGCAGATCGCGGCGCATTCCGTGACGATCGTATCGCCATGGCGGATCGCCGGCACCTTGCCCATCGGGTTCACGGTCAGGTATTCCGGCGCCTTCATCGTGCCGCCAAAGGTCATGATTTCCGTGCGGTAGGGAACGCCGGTCTCTTCCAGCATCCAGCGGGCGATACGGCCGCGCGACATCGGGTTCGTATAGAATACCAGCTCTTGCGCCATGTTTTCCTCCACTTGTTCTTAAGTCCGGTTTAGCGTGGGCTTAAGCAAAATCAAGCCTTTCGCTCAAAGCGATTTGCGGTACTGGATGAAGCCGGAGCGTTCGGCGATCTGGTCGTAGAGGCGCTGCGCCGTCACATTGGTCTCATGTGTCATCCAGTAGAGGCGCCCGGCGCCATTCTTGCGCGCAAGTTCGGCAACGGCCTCGATCAAGGCCGCCCCTGTTCCAAGGCCGCGCTTGTCGGCTTCGACATAAAGGTCCTGCAGATAGCAGGTCCATTGCGGCAGCCAGCAGGAGCGGTGAAAGATGGCGTGCACGATGCCGGTGAGGCGATCATCGCCGTCGAAGGCGCCAAGTGCGTACATCTCTTCGGCCGGGTCGTGGAAGCGGCTCCAGGTCAGCCCAGTGGTCTCCAGCGGAATAACGACTTGGTAGAATTGCTGATAAGCGGCCCACAGAGCCTCCCAGGCGAGGCGATCAGACGGCTGCAGCGGGCGGATGGTCGTAGACATTGTTGTGCTCCCCATTCTTCTCCCTGAAATGAAAACGGCGGGAAGAACCCGCCGTTTGTTTGTTCGATATCTCAAGGTGCCTCAGGCGCCCATGGCTTTTTGCAGGTTGGAGTCGATCTTGTCGAGGAAGGCAGTGGTTGAGAGCCACGGCTGGTCAGGGCCGATCAGCAGTGCCAGGTCCTTCGTCATGAAACCGGCTTCGACGGTGTCGACGCAGACCTTTTCCAGCGTCGAGGCGAAGCGGGCGAGTTCGGCATTGTCGTCGAGCTTGGCGCGGTGCGCGAGGCCGCGGGTCCAGGCGAAGATCGAGGCGATCGAGTTCGTCGAGGTCTCCTGGCCCTTCTGGTGCTGGCGGTAGTGGCGGGTGACCGTGCCATGAGCGGCTTCGGCTTCGACCGTCTTGCCGTCCGGGGTAAGCAGAACCGAGGTCATCAGGCCGAGCGAACCGAAGCCCTGGGCGACAGTGTCGGACTGGACGTCGCCGTCATAGTTCTTGCACGCCCAGACGTAGCCGCCGGACCACTTCAGCGCCGAAGCGACCATGTCGTCGATCAGGCGGTGCTCGTAGGTGATGCCGGCTTCCTTGAACTGATCCTTGAATTCGCTCTCGTAGACTTCCTCGAAGATATCCTTGAATCGGCCGTCATAGGCCTTGAGGATGGTGTTCTTCGTCGAGAGGTAGACCGGCCACTTGCGCATCAGGCCGTACATCATCGAGGCGCGGGCGAATTCGCGGATCGATTCATCAAGGTTGTACATGGCCATGGCAACGCCTGCGCCCGGCGCGTTGAAGACTTCCCTCTCGATGACCTGACCGTCTTCGCCGACGAACTTGATGGTGAGCTTGCCCTTGCCAGGGAATTTGAAGTCGGTTGCGCGGTACTGGTCGCCGAAGGCGTGACGGCCGACGACGATCGGCTGGGTCCAGCCCGGAACGAGGCGCGGAACGTTCTTGCAGATGATCGGTTCGCGGAAGATGACGCCGCCCAGGATGTTGCGAATCGTGCCGTTCGGGCTCTTCCACATTTCCTTGAGGCTGAATTCCTTCACGCGTGCTTCGTCCGGCGTGATCGTTGCGCACTTGATGCCGACGCCGTATTTCTTGATGGCGTTGGCGGCGTCCACAGTGACCTGATCATTGGTCGCATCCCGGTTTTCGACCGAAAGATCGTAGTAGTCGATGTCGAGGTCGAGATACGGATGGATCAGCTTGTCCTTGATGAGCTGCCAAATGATGCGAGTCATTTCATCGCCGTCGAGATCGGCGACGGGATTGGCGACCTTGATCTTCTTCATGTATCTGCCTCGTAAGCTTGGATGGGGACGCATGTCCCGGTGGGTGATGGAAAATCCCGAGCGCTATAGCATTGCGAGCCGGGAACGCAAAGCCGCAAGCGCCGTTCGAAGCGCATTTTGGCGTGCCTTGCCAAGTTTCGAGACTCGGCTAGTGTCCGTCGAAATTGCCTTTCGGAGCAGATATTTCAACATGAGGAAGATCGCCCTTCTGCTTCTCGCCGTTGCTGGCCTTCCTGCGGTTTGCAACGGAGCGGAGATTACGGCGCCAGTGCAGGAAATCATGGATGCGACCGTCAAGAACTGGTCGGGCAACGACACCGGATGGATCGACATATTCGCCCCCCCAACGCTCGACAAACTCTACAGCAAGGATTTTGTCGCAAAGTATCTGGAGGCTTTGAAGCACCCGGCGATGGAGGAGGGCATCTCGCCCTTCGACCATGACGTGATCGTCAATGCCCAGGACGCATGCCCGCTCCAAGACCTGACGCTGACACCTCAGGGGGCTGCGGAGGGCAGGCAGGAGATCGTCGTGCGCTTCCGCAAGATGGCCTGCGGCATTGGTCCTGAGGCGCAGACGATCTCGACCGTGCGTTTCGAGATGGTCACTGATGGCGGCAAGCCTCTGATCGACGACATCATGATGGAGAGTGCCGGGCCGAAGGAACTGCGGTCGCTGAAGGCGGAAATGGTGACCATCGCCAAGGGCGGGTGAAGACTGCGAGTTGATCGGCGCCGCCTCCCAGAGGTCTATCCTGCGGCAGGGCCTTGCCGTTTCGATCGTGCAAAGCTATTCCCCGCATGAAAGCAAGGACGGCATTCATGGCAGGCACGAACAGCGAGCGTAAACTTTTAGCCGAAGGGCCGGTCATCATTCTGGTCGAGCCGCAGATGGGCGAGAACATCGGCATGGTGGCGCGCGCGATGGCGAATTTCGGCCTTGCCGAACTGCGCCTCGTCAATCCGCGCGACGGTTGGCCGAACGAGAAGGCACAGGCTGCCGCCTCAAAAGCCGATCATGTCATCGAAGGCACGAAGGTTTTCGACACCTTGGAGCAGGCGGTCGCTGACCTCAATTTCGTCTATGCGACGACGGCGCGCGAACGCGATGGCTTCAAGCCGGTGCGTTCCCCGGTGGTGGCGGCTGAAACGCTGCGGGCGAAATTTCGCTCGGGCGAAGGCACGGGCATCCTTTTCGGCCGTGAACGGTGGGGCCTCACCAACGAGGAAGTGGCTCTCGCCGACGAGATCGTGACCTTCCCGGTCAATCCCGCCTTCGCCTCGCTGAACATCGCGCAGGCTGTGCTTTTGATGTCCTACGAGTGGATGAAATCCGGCATGGAGGATGCCGGTGCCGTGCCGTTCCAGGCGATGTCGCAGACGCAATCGACAAAGGAACAGCTCTTCGGCCTTTTCGACCAGTTGGAAGAGGCGCTAGAGGCACGCAATTACTTCCATCCTGCCGGGAAAAAGCCCAAAATGGTGGACAATCTGCGGGCAGTCCTTTCCCGCCGCGCCTTCACGGAACAGGAAATCAGCGTACTGCGCGGTGTGATATCCTCCCTTGACCGCTTTTCGCGCAAGTATCCGCGCGGAAGCCGTCCGCCTGCAGACGCCAAGGAACAGCCAAAAGATGACATCAGCGGCGAATGAGCTGAAACCGGTTTTGATCTTCGATTCCGGCATCGGGGGGCTGACCGTGCTCCGCGAAGCCCGTGTGCTGATGCCGGAACGCGGCTTCATCTACATCGCCGACGATGCGGGATTTCCTTATGGGGGCTGGGAAGAGCAGGCGCTGAAGGAGCGTATCATCACGCTTTTTGGCAGGCTTCTTGGCCAGTATGATCCGGAAGTCTGCGTCATCGCCTGCAATACGGCCTTCACGCTGGTCGGTGCCGATCTACGCGCAGCCTTTCCCCAGACGACCTTCGTCGGTACTGTGCCTGCGATCAAGCCCGCCGCCGAGCGGACGCGATCCGGGCTCGTCTCCGTGCTTGCTACGCACGGTACGGTCAAACGCGCCTATACGCGCGATCTGATCCAGTCCTTCGCACAGCAATGCCATGTACGCCTCGTCGGCTCGGAAAACCTGGCGCGCATGGCGGAGGCCTATATCCGCGGTGATGCCGTCTCGGACGAGGCCGTCATGACGGAGATCGACCAATGCTTTGTCGAAAAGGACGGCCGCAAGACGGACATCGTCGTACTTGCCTGCACGCATTATCCCTTCATGGCGAATCTTTTCCGGAGGCTGGCGCCATGGCCCGTGGATTGGCTTGATCCGGCGGAGGCAATCGCTAGGCGGGCGCGAAGCCTTGTGCCGCAGGTGGCCGATTCCGTTCACCCCGACGATTTCGACTTTGCGGTCTTTACCACCGGCAATCCGGATTTCTCCACGACACGCTTGATGCAGGGTTTCGGGCTGAAAGTCAGGTGACGCTTCCGGTACTCAATCGTGATAGGTACTGGGCACGTGCGGATCAATGTCGAAGGTAGGCGTGACATGGCGACGGGCGAGGACTTGCGGCGCATCGCGCTATCACTGGAAGGCACGGTCGTGGCCCCGCATTTCGATCGAATGGCGTTCAAGGTCGCCCGGATCTACGTCACGCTCAGTGCCGACGGCCGGATGGCGAACTTCAATTTCACGCCCGACGAACAGCAATTCAAGTGCATGATGTTACCAGATGCCTTCTCGCCGGTGCCGAACGCATGGGGCAGGCGGGGCTGGACCGCCGCCGAACTGTCGCGGCTGGGCGGGGAGGATCTCGAAAATGCATTGCGCATGGCATGGGCGCATGCGCAGCCTAGGAAGCCGGCCCGGCGATGAGCGCCAGACCGCGTTGGGGACGATCCGCATTCGCTGTGGGTTTCGCAATCGTGTGGGCGAAATCCGCGGAAATCTTTGATAGACCGAAGTGCGCCGTTTCAAGACAATGGCGCTTCGTATCATTGAGTCTCATCTGAATAGGTCATTGCTTTGCAGGTTGGTATCGATATGGGAATGGCGTCAGGGAACACCCCGGCGACGCTCGATATCGAGGAGCTTCTGGCGACCCGCCTTCTCGTTCAGGGCAATTCTGGCTCCGGTAAGTCGCATCTGCTGCGACGGCTGCTTGAACAGTCCGCGCGGTGGGTCCAACAGGTCATCATCGATCCGGAAGGCGACTTCGTCACGCTCAGCGACCGATTCGGCCATGTCGTCGTCGATGGCGAGCGGACCGAAGCTGAGCTTGCCGGCATTGCCAACCGTATCCGCCAGCATCGCGTTTCCTGCGTCCTGACGCTGGAAGGCCTCGACATCGAGCAGCAGATGCGCGCTGCGGCCGCTTTTCTTAACGGTATGTTCGATGCCGATCGCGAATACTGGTACCCGGTGCTCGTCGTCGTCGACGAGGCTCAGATGTTTGCCCCTTCGGTCGGTGGCGATGTTTCCGAAGACGCCCGCAAGATGTCGCTGGGCGCCATGACGAACCTGATGTGCCGTGGCCGCAAACGGGGGCTGGCGGGCGTGATTGCCACGCAGCGCCTTGCGAAACTTGCGAAGAACGTTGCGGCGGAAGCCTCGAACTTCCTGATGGGCCGTACCTTCCTCGACATCGACATGGCCCGTGCCGCCGATCTTCTCGGCATGGACCGGCGCCAGGCGGAAATGTTCCGCGATCTGAAGCGCGGCAACTTCGTGGCCCTCGGTCCGGCACTCTCGCGCCGTCCGCTGCCGATCCAGATCGGTGCCGTGGAAACGTCGGCGCGTTCGTCGAGCCCGAAGCTGATGCCACTGCCCGATGCCCCGCGGGATGTCGAGGATCTGATCTTTACGCCTGATCCTGAGGAATTCCAAAGACCAATCATGCGCCGGGCGACACCGGCGCCGCGGCCGACGACGGACATTCTGGCAGAACTTTCGCGTTCCGCGCCCGCTGCGACGGCAGTGCCGGCCGAGGCGCGTGCAAACCATCCGGATCTCACCGCCGAGGAGCGCGAGGAACGGCTTACGGCCGTGCTTCGGGAAATCCTCGACGATCCGGCTTCGAGCTTCCGGACGGATTCGGTACTCTATCAGGAATTCCTGGTGCGGCTGCGCATGCGCCGCATGCCCGGGCCACCGATGTCGCTGCCGGAGTTCCGCCGGCACGTGGCAATCTCGCGGTCGGGCGTCGATGCCGCAACGGCCGGGACGGAAACCTGGGCGACGGCGCTGTCGCTTTCAACCGGCGTGACCGACGATCTGCAGGGCGTGTTCCTGATGCTGGCCAAGGCCGCGGTCTGCGGCGAGCCTTGCCCATCCGACGCCCGCATAGCGCGCGCCTACGGCACACATTCGGCTCGCAGGGCCAGGCGCCTCCTTGGCTATTTCGAGGAACAGGGTACGATCGTCGTGCACACGGATTTCGCGGGTAAGCGCATCGTAGCTTTCCCGGATATGAACTGCCAGACTGCGCCGGGCGATGCGAATGCGCCTGATGATGCGCGTCAGGCGGCGGAATAACCCACAGCTGACTTTTTGACAGATAAAGGCCTTGCCATCGCCGGACGGGCTCGGTGATGCGTCGGTCGAACGTTACAAGGTCATATTACCGGCACGGTCAGAACTCATATCTTCGATGAGCTTCTAGTTCGGCTCGCATTGCCAAACATCAGGCGGACAATTCACAATATCGTCCAATTGTCCTGGGAGTTTTCGATCCACCGATGTGACGTTCGCGCTAGCGATCAATGGACTGCTGAATATAGCGATAAACGCGATATCCCTTAACGCGCCTCCGCTGTTGACATTTTTATGGCGAGCCCCTAAAGACCGCGTGCACCGGGCAGCAATGTCCGGTGTTTCATTTGACATGTCCCGTGGATTTGTCCTGTTCGCGTAATGGGATAGTCCTGTCGGGCTTTCGAAAGAAGGCCAAAGGAGGGCGTGTTTCCTTCGCGCGGTTTTGTAAAGAACCGTCCTAACACTCTGAAAGGAAATACGATGAGCAAGCGCGAATCGTCCAAGTACAAGATTGACCGCCGTATGGGCGAAAACATCTGGGGCCGTCCGAAATCCCCGGTGAACCGCCGCGAATACGGCCCGGGCCAGCATGGCCAGCGCCGCAAGGGTAAGCTTTCCGACTTCGGTGTGCAGCTGCGCGCCAAGCAGAAGCTGAAGGGTTACTACGGCGACCTGCGCGAGAAGCAGTTCCGCGCGATCTTCGACGAAGCCAACCGCCGCAAGGGTGACACCTCGGAAAACCTGATCGGTCTTCTGGAGTCCCGTCTCGACGCGATCGTCTATCGCGCCAAGTTCGTTCCGACCGTTTTCGCTGCCCGCCAGTTCGTGAACCACGGCCACGTGACTGTGAACGGGGTTCGCGTCAATATCGGTTCCTACCGTTGCAAGGCCGGCGACGTCATCGAGGTTCGCCAGAAGTCGAAGCAGCTCGTGACCGTCCTGGAATCCGTCGGCCTCGCTGAGCGCGACGTTCCGGAGTACATCGAAGTTGATCACAACAAGATGGTTGCGACTTTCGCCCGCGTTCCTTCGCTCTCCGACGTTCCCTATCCGGTCGTCATGGAGCCGCATCTGGTGGTCGAATTCTATTCGCGTTAATCAACGCGAGGCGTTTTCGCATACGGAAAAGCCGCCTGCTGGGCGGCTTTTTTGTTCTCTGGAGAGAAGCCATGGTAGATTTGCAGGCCGTCCTCGACAGCATCTACAAGGAGCTGGCGCCCCGTATCGGCGAGGGCAAGGTCGCAGACTATATCCCCGAGCTTGCAAAGATCGATCCTAACCAGTTCGGCATGGCGGTCGTGACGGTCGACGGCAAGATCTACCGCGCAGGCGATGCCGACGTGCCATTCTCCATCCAGAGCATTTCCAAGGTCTTCATGCTGACCTTAGCGCTCGGCAAGGTCGGCGAGGGACTCTGGAAGCGCGTCGGGCGCGAGCCTTCCGGTTCAGCCTTCAATTCTATTGTCCAGCTCGAGCATGAGCATGGAATCCCGCGCAATCCCTTCATCAATGCAGGGGCAATCGCTGTCACCGACGTCGTGATGGCAGGTCATGCGCCGCGCGAAGCGATAGGTGAGCTGCTGCGCTTCGTTCGCTATCTCGCCGACGACGAATCGGTAACGATCGACGAGAAGGTGGCGCGCTCAGAGACGCAGACCGGATACCGGAATTTCGCGCTCGCCAATTTCATGCGCGCCTACAAGAACATCGATCATCCGGTCGAACATGTGCTTGGCGTGTATTTCCATCAATGCGCGCTCTCTATGAGTTGCAAGCAACTAGCAAAGGCCGGGCTGTTCCTTGCAGCCCGCGGCAGCAATCCCATGACCGGCCATTCGGTCGTGTCGCCGAAGCGTGCGCGGCGCATCAATGCTCTGATGCTGACCTGTGGCCATTACGACGGCTCGGGCGATTTCGCCTATCATGTCGGCCTTCCCGGCAAGAGCGGCGTCGGCGGCGGCATCTTCGCCGTTGCCCCGGGGGTCGCCTCTATCGCCGCCTGGTCGCCAGGTTTGAACAAGGTGGGCAATTCGCAGCTTGGGGCCGTTGCGCTGGAAATGCTTGCAGCGCGCACAGGCTGGTCGGTTTTCGGCGATTGATGCTTCGTTGACGCCAGGCTTTCTGCTAATGCAGAATTATTGGAGTGGGTAGGACGATGAATATCGCAGCCAACGTCGATGAGGAATTCCGACAGGCCGCCGAAGACGGCGTGACCGGCCATACGCTCTTTGCCGATGCCCCGCATTCCGTCTCGTTCAACAAACTGCGCAAGCGCCTGCTCCGGCAGGTTCGCCAAGCCTTCGACGATTTCGGCATGCTGAAGGGTCAGAAGCGCTGGCTGGTCGGCATTTCCGGTGGCAAGGATTCCTACGGTTTGCTGGCGCTGCTGCTCGACTTGCAATGGCGTGGACTGCTGCCGGTCGAGCTGATCGCCTGCAACCTCGACCAGGGCCAGCCGAACTTTCCGAAGCATGTCCTGCCGGATTATCTGACGAAGATCGGCGTGAAGCACCGCATCGAACACCGGGATACCTATTCGATCGTGAAGGAGAAGGTACCGGAGGGCGGGACATACTGCTCGCTCTGTTCTCGTCTTCGCCGGGGCAACCTTTACCGCATCGCGCGGGAGGAGGGCTGTGATGCCCTGGTGCTCGGGCATCACCGCGAGGATATCCTCGAGACCTTCTTCATGAACTTTTTCCATGGCGGGCGTCTCGCCTCCATGCCGGCGAAGCTGCTCAACGACGAGGGCGACCTCATGGTGCTCAGGCCCCTTGCATATTGCGCCGAGGACGACATGGCGAAATTTGCGGCTGCCATGCAGTTTCCAATCATCCCCTGCGATCTCTGCGGTTCGCAAGACGGCCTGCAGCGCAATGCGATGAAGGATATGATTGCGGATATCGAGCGACGCATGCCGGGCCGCAAGGACACGATGCTGCGGGCGCTCGCGCATGTGAACCCCTCACACCTGCTCGATCCGAAGCTTTTCGATTTCTCCGCCCTGATGGTCACAGAGCCGTAACCGAAGAGCGCGTAACTGGCTTACGCTCAAAATAAGGACATGCGATGACTTCGACAATTGACGTGACGACGCTCTGCGATCTCCTCAGGCGGGCGGCGAAGGCCGAGATACTGCCGCGCTTCCGAAAGCTTGGCAGCGGTGACGTACGGGTCAAGACCGAGGCGACTGACCTGGTAACGGAAGCCGATGAGCAGGCTGAGCGGATGATGAAGGCTGAGGCGGCAAAACGATGGCCGGGTGCAGTCTTCATCGGCGAGGAGTCGGTTGCTGCCGATCCTGCGCTGCTCGGCAAGCTGCAGGGAGCAGATCTTGCGATCGTCGTCGATCCGGTCGACGGCACCTTCAATTTTGCTTCCGGCATTCCCGCCTTCGGCGTCATGGCGTCGGTCGTGTCGAGGGGTGAAACCGTTGCGGGCATCATCTACGACCCCATGGGCGACGACTGGGTGATGGCGGAGAAGGGGAGCGGCGCCTGGCTGCGACGGCCGGAGGGCGAGTCGGAGCGGCTTTCCGTGGCAGCGCCGGTGGCATTGGAACAGATGGTCGGTATGGCGTCGACCGGCTACCTGCCGAAGGAGAAGCGTCCGGAAATCCTCTCGAATCTCGCAAAGGTACGCTTTCTCGTGAACTACCGCTGCGCCGCGCATGAATACAGGACATTCGCGTCGGGGCACGTGCATTACCTGATGTACAACAAGCTGATGCCGTGGGATCATCTGGCGGGAACGCTGATCTGCCAGGAGGCAGGCGCCCATGCGGCGCGTTTCGATGGAACGGCTTACCTGCCGCATCACGTCGACGGCGGGTTGCTGGTCGCTCCGGACAAGGCGTCGTGGGAGTTGCTGCGGCGGGAAGTTTTCACGGTGTGAGACCTTGGGGGGCGTAAGCCTCGATCAATGCCCGACATAGAGGGAGAGACATATTTCCTCCCAAGCTGATTTGATCACGATACCGCCCCGCTTCAAAGCGGGGTGTTTCGCGTCGGGCTGCGTTTAGTTCGTGGAACTCGTCGTCACCTGATCGACCGGGATGCCGGGCGAGTTTTGCGGAAGGGATGCGATTGCGAACATCGCAAAGGCATAAGCGGCAAATACAGAAGCCGCGACGGTGGTCTTGATCATCTCTTGCTCCATCGTTGCCAGGGCAGACTAGCCCGAAAGGGCGATGGCCACAAGAAATATGAACGCCAGATGAACAGAACGTCATAAAGGGCATCCGCATCATTGCGAGCGGCATGCCCGTCAGTTTGCTCGCTGCCCGTGCGATTGCGCTGGAACGAGTCGCCAGGTGATTCGTTGAGTCGAATGTTTTGCGTGGGGTACTGCATCATGGGGAAAAAGGATATCGGCAAATTCCAGCCCGTCAGGATCAAACTCGGCGGGCGCTTTCGCGTTGTCAGAACGGTCCACGATGCCTACAAGCTGATGGTCACCGAATGGCCGATCCACGATGGCCCGGCGCTTTACCGCGCCGAGGTCACATGTCTTGATGCCTTCAACGATGCGACACCGGCCGCTGAGGTGCGCAAGAAGTTTTTGGTCGCCGCCAGCGAGGCGCACCTGGAATATGTTGTATGATCCGCTGTGATCGGTTCCGCTGATATTGGGGATCCGTTCGGTACCGGCAAAGACTGGGGCCTACCGGCCCGCGGCCAGTCATTTTTTAACGCGATGATGTCTCAGCCCGCGTCTGACGCGGCCAGATTTCACAAATGCGCAGCACCCGGCTCGGGTTGCGGGCTGTCGCCCGGGTGGGTGAAGAGTTTGCCCTTTTCGGCAAAGAGCGTGGCGACAATGCTGATCGTGCCGAAGACCGCAAAGCCGGCAAAGAGCGGCTGGACGGTGCCATTGAAAAGCTGGCCGACGCCTCCTCCGAGCAGCGCGCCGACGGAGGTCGAGACGAAGCCGGTGATGGCGGTCGCCGTGCCTGCAAGATTGCCCATCGGTTCGAGGCTGATTGCCGTGAAATTGGTGGCGATGACCGCAAACATCATCAGCAGAATGGAGAACAGAGCGTAATCCAACGCGAAATTGACATTGCCATCGAGCGCCATGACGTAACCGAATGCCGAAATCACCGTAAAGAGGATCATTGCGGTGTGCGAGATGCGGCGCATGCCGAAGGTGCGCACGAAGAAGCCGTTGGCAAAATTGGCGATGGCAATGCCGCCTGCCGTTGCCGCGAAGGCGACCGGCAGCCAATCGCCCAGGCCGTAGACTTCACCGAAAACCTGCTGCACGGAGATCACATAGGCGCTGATTACGCCCGTGAACATCGTGAGCCCGATCATATAGCCGCAGGTGATGCGGTTGGTGAGAACCGTCCTGAAGCCATCGATGATCGAGCCGACAGAGAGCGGGATGCGCTCATCGACCGGCAGCGACTCCTTAAGGCGCAGCAGCGCCCAGAGGAAGAGGATCGCGCCGACGATGCCGAGCAGGATGAAGATCCAGTGCCAGTCGGCGTAGCTGATGATCAGCTGGCCGACGGAAGGCGCGACGATCGGCACGATCATGAAGACGATCATCACGTAGGACATGACGCGAGCCATTTCGCGGCCGCCGAAGCAGTCGCGGACAATCGCCATCGTGGTGATACGCACCGCGGCACCACCAATTCCCTGGACGAAGCGCATGACGAGCAGCATCTCGAAGCTGCCGATCAGTGCCGCGCCGAACATCGCCAGCACGTAGACGGCAAGGCCGCCGAGCAGGATGCGGCGGCGGCCGAAGGTGTCGGAGAGGCTGCCGAAGACGATCTGCGAGACACCAAAGCCGAAGAAGAAGACGCCGATGATCAGTTGTGCGTCGTTGGTGCTCGTCACGCTCAGCGAGCGGCCGATGGCGGGAAGCGCCGGCAGCATGCTGTCGATTGCCATGGCGATGCTGGCAGTCATGATCGCGATGGTTATGACAAATTCCGTAAATCCCATGCCGATGCGGCTGGAGCCCTGGTTTTCAGTGTGCGGTTTATGCTGCAGGACCATTCGTCAAATCCAGTGAATGTAAAATGGAAAGTGGATCGCTCAGAGACGCGGATTGTGAGGCTGAAACAGACGGCCCTTCTCGGCAATCAGGACGAAGACGAGTCCGATGATCGACACTGCGAAATAACCCGAGACCATCGGCAACGCGGTCCCGTCGAAGGCCTGACCGATAGCCGCGCCGATGATTGCGCCGCCGATCGTGCTCATGAAGCCGAGGACGGAGGAGGCAGTACCCGCCACGTGGCCGAGGGGCTCCATGGCGAGCGAGTTGAAGTTCGACCCGATCCAGCCGAACTGGAACATCGCAATGCCGAAGAAGCCGATGAACAGGAAGAAGGGCATGGGCTGCGGGCCAACGACCTGCACGATCATCCACAGCGTGTTGACGGCGACGAAACCGAGCAGCGATCCATGCGACAGCCGACGCATGCCGAACTTGCCGACGAAGCGTGAATTGAGAAACGACGCAATCGACATGAAGACCGCGACAGCGGCGAAGGCGAAGGGGAAATAAACGCCGAGATCGTAGATGCCAACATAGATCTGCTGAGCGGAGTTGATGAATCCGAATAGCGAGCCGAAGATGAAGGTCGTCGCAAGCGTATAGCAAAGTGCAATGCGGTTCGTCAGAACGAGCTGGAAACCACTGAGGATCGAGCGCGCCGTGAAGGGCCGCATGTTGCGCGGATCGAGCGTCTCGGGCAGGCGATAGAAGGTCCATGCGGCGATTGCCGCCCCCATTGCGGCGATGAAGACGAAGATCATGTGCCAGCTCGCAAAGAGCATGATGATCTGGCCGCTGCCGGGCGCGACGACCGGCACGATCATGAACACCATCATGATCAGCGACATGACTTCGGCCATCTGCCGGCCGCCGTAGATGTCGCGGACGATCGAAATGGTGATGACTCGCGTGGCGGCAGATCCGATGCCCTGGATGAAACGCAGAACGAGCAAGCCGGCAAACGAGGGTATGAAAGCAATCCCAATCGCGGACGCGATATAAATTGCCAGGCCGACGAGAAGCGGCAGGCGGCGGCCGAAGCGGTCGGAAATCGGGCCATAGAAGAGCTGAGCGCCACCGAAGCCGAGAAGATAGGACGAGACGACGAATTGCCGGTGGTTTTCGCTTTCCACGCCCAGATTGGAGCCGATCTGCTGCAGAGCCGGCAGCATGATATCGATCGCCAGTGAGTTGGTTGCCATCAAAAAGGCAGCCAGCGCGATGAATTCACGCTTGCCCATGGGCGTCTGGCCCGCGGACACGGCTTGAGATGAATCTGTCACGATGAAAATCCCATAAACAGGTCAAGGCGCTGTTGGCACAGCGCCTTGAACTCGAATTAGAACAGATTTGGAAACCGGACGGACGCCCGGTGACCTGTCAAGCGGCGCGAACCGTCACGCCGTTTTCCTGGAAATGCTGCTGCAACTCGCCCGCCTGGAACATTTCCCGCACGATGTCACAGCCGCCGATAAACTCGCCCTTCACGTAAAGCTGCGGGATTGTCGGCCAATTCGAATAGTCCTTGATGCCCTGGCGGATTTCCGAATCGGCTAGCACGTCAATGCCCTTGTAGTCGACGCCGAGGTAATCGAGGATCTGGACGACCTGGCCGGAGAAACCGCACTGCGGAAACTGCGGCGTGCCCTTCATGAAAAGGACGACGTCGTTGGTCTTGATTTCGTTGTCGATGAATTCGTTTATACCGCTCATAAGGCCTAATCCTTCCAACAGGCAGGTTAAAGGCCTGCCGTTTCAATCGTGAGCCTTAAATAGCATGTGACGGCTCAAATTCCAGCCGCCAAAATCAAAAAAGATAAGCATGCTTACGGTAGATGATGGCACGATGCCGGAACGCCTAGCGGCTGCGCTGCCTGCTGCGGGAAGTGGCGGTACGCCGTTTGCTCACCTGCTTGCGGGCGGGTTTAATGGCTGCTGAGGCAGTGCGGGTGAAGCGGCCGGTCGTGGAAGAGCGTGTCTTTCGCTTCTTTCGCTTGGTGGTGTTTCGAACCGCAGTCTTCTTGAGGATTTCCCTGAGAACGGTCTCGACAACGCCGCTCACGAGTTCCTTCATGATGTCAGCCATTCTGTCCCTCCAGCAACCAAAACGCTTCATGGCTATTGAATTGCGGATGCTTTCGGTTAGCAAGCGCTGCTTCAACAGCAGGCGAACTTTTTCCGCCACATTTCACATGCATGCGCGTTTTGCGATTTGGCGCGCCGAGCTCGCCGGAAAGATATTTTATGAGATTGATCAAGAAAAGGGTGGTGCTTCACTTCCCCGGTTTTGAGCCGCTGGACGGCAAGGCCCACCGGGCGCGCTACGAGCGAACCGCCAGGCAGAGCGGAAAGGCCTGGGGCTTCCAGGCGCAGTTGGGCGAAATTGACAATCGCCACGGATTTGCAAAATTCGACGTGCTCGCCGCCTCCGATTTCTGGCAGACCGAAAGCAGGATTCATGTTTTCGATCACGACGTGCTGGTGGAACAGCTTAGCGCCAAGCCGGCGGCAAAGCGCATAGTCGACGGCTTTGCCGCCTGCGGCAGCATCATCATGGACGGGGGACTGGTCGGCTATTTCCGCCATGCCTGGCGCTTCGGTCTATTCTTTACATTTCCATTCGTGCTGATGCTACTCGGCCTCATGCTGATGGCCGTGATCGCGTTGGCGCCGATGGGTTTCGGTCTCAATGTCCAGCATATGATCTGGAGCCTGCCGGCAGCAGCTGCCTTCTTCTATCTTTTCCTGTCTTTCGCCGAACGCTTCTACACACTGCATCTCTTCGCGGATTGGGAAATGGCGGTTGCGCTCGGGCGCATGGATCGGCCCGAGTTCGACGCATGGCTCGAACGCTGTGCGACTACGGCGCGCGAGGCGCTGTTGGAGGATGCTGACGAATATGTGATCTCGTCGCACAGCATGGGCTCGAGCGTTGCTGCGCATGTCGTCGGTTTGCTGCTTGAGAAGGAGCCGGCACTCTTCGACGGCAAGCAGGTCGTCTTTGCTTCGCTTGGTTCGGCGGTGTTGCAATGCGCGCTGCTGTCATCGGCAAAAGCGCTGCGCGCCCGTGTTGGGCTGATCGCGCGCTGCCGATCCGTCTTCTGGCTCGACGTCCACTGCCTGACCGACGCCATCCATTTCTACAAGGTGCCGGTTGTCGCCGCGGCAGGCCATCCGGACGCCCCACAGGCAAGAATGCAGTTCATCCGCGTCAAGCAGATGCTGACGCCGGAACACTACAAGAAGATCAAGCTGGATTTTCTGCGGGTCCACCGGCAATACGTGCTGGGGCCGGACCTGCGCGCAACCTTCGATTTCACGCTGCTGACGGCCGGACCGGTGCCTGCCGCACTTGTTGCGGATGGAGGACTGCAAAAAATGCCCGGCTTGTGACCGGGCATTTTCAGCTCTCGAACCATTATTCTGGGGCCGATGTCTGCAGCGCCAGTGCGTGCAGGATGCCGCCCATGTTTCCTTTGAGGGCCTCATACACCATCTGGTGCTGCTGGACGCGGCTCTTGCCCCGGAAGGCTTCGGCCACGACTTCGGCGGCGTAATGATCACCGTCGCCAGCAAGGTCGCGGATCGTTACCTTGGCACCGGGTATCCCGGCCCTGATCATGTCTTCGATATCGCCGGGTTTCATGGCCATGATCGTAACTCCTTGCGCATCATTCCGCAGCGACAAGTGCCTCTGCGCTATCCATGAATTCAGGGAACCACGATTCATGGGCGTTGCGCAATTCCTGAATGGGGAGCGACAAAAGATCATCGACAACGAGGTCGCTGCCGGCAAGCGTGCCGAGGCGGCGGAAGGGCACGCCGGCGCCTTCGGCATTGGCGCAGACGAAATCGGCGACGTCGGGTCTGACCGCGACGACGTAGCGTGCCTGGTCTTCCCCGAAGAGGAGGGCATGCGGCGCGCCCTTGCCCTCGGCAAGCGTCACCATCAGGCCCTTGCCCGATGCCATCGCCATTTCCGCGAGCGCCAGGGCGAGGCCGCCGGAAGAGATATCGTGGCAGGCGGTGACCTGGCCGTTGCGGATTGCCGAACGGACGAAATCGCCATTGCGACGCTCGGCGAAGAGATCCACTTCGGGCGCCGGACCATCGCTGCTGCCGAGAATATCGCGCAGATAGATCGAGGAGCCCAGATGGCTGCCGTCCGTGCCGATCAGGATCAACTGATCGCCTTCGGATGCGCCGCCGATGCGTGCCATCGCCTGCCAGTCTGGCAGCAGGCCGACGCCTGCGATCGTCGGGGTGGGCAGGATCGCGATGCCGTTCGTCTCGTTGTAGAGCGAGACGTTGCCGGAAACGATCGGGAAATCCAGTGCACGGCAGGCTTCGCCGATGCCTTTTACTGCTTCGACGAACTGGCCCATAATTTCGGGCTTCTCCGGATTGCCGAAATTGAGGTTGTCGGTCGCAGCCAGCGGCTCGGCTCCGGTGGCGGTGATGTTACGCCAGCATTCGGCGACAGCCTGCTTGCCGCCTTCGAACGGATCGGCCTCGACATAACGCGGCGTGACATCGGAAGAGAATGCGAGCGCCTTGGTCGGATGGCCCTCGATGCGGACAACGCCGGCGTCACCGCCTGGAAGCTGCAGCGAATTGCCCTGAATCAACGTATCATACTGTTCGTAGACCCAGCGGCGGCTGGACTGGTTCGGCGATCCCACGAGCTGCAGCAGCGCCTGACCATAATCGTCCGGTGCTGCTACGAGCTCAGCGGGAAGGGGAGCACGCTTGCCGGATTGCCGCCAGGGGCGGTCGTATTCCGGCGCCTGGTCTCCGAGCTCCTTGATCGGCAGGTTTGCGACTTCCTCACCCTGATGCACGACACGGAAGCGCAGGTCGTCGGTGGTCTTGCCGACGATCGCGAAATCGAGGCCCCACTTGACGAAGATCGCCTTGGCGATCGTTTCCTTGTCCGGCTCGAGGACCATGAGCATACGCTCCTGGCTCTCCGAGAGCATCATCTCGTAGGCGGTCATCTGCTCTTCGCGGACCGGAACCTTGTCAAGCTCAAGCAGGATACCGAGATCGCCCTTGGCTCCCATTTCGACTGCCGAGCAGGTGAGGCCCGCCGCGCCCATGTCCTGGATGGCAATGACGGCGCCGGTCTGCATCAGTTCAAGGCAGGCTTCCAGCAGGCACTTTTCGGTGAAGGGGTCGCCGACCTGGACGGTCGGGCGCTTTTCCTCGATCGACTCGTCGAATTCGGCCGAGGCCATCGTCGCGCCGCCGACGCCGTCGCGGCCGGTCTTGGCGCCCAGATAGACGACCGGCAGGCCGACGCCCTTGGCTTGCGACAGGAAAATGGCATTCGACTTCGCCAGCCCCGCCGCAAAGGCGTTGACGAGGATGTTGCCGTTGTAGCGGGCGTCGAACTCGACCTCGCCGCCGACCGTCGGAACGCCGAAGGAATTGCCATACCCGCCGACGCCGGCGACGACGCCAGAGACGAGATGGCGGGTCTTCGGATGATCAGGCTCGCCGAAACGAAGAGCGTTCATCGCTGCTATCGGGCGGGCGCCCATGGTGAAGACGTCGCGCAAGATGCCGCCGACGCCTGTCGCAGCGCCCTGATAAGGCTCGATATAGGAGGGGTGGTTGTGGCTCTCCATCTTGAAGACCACACAATCGCCGTCGTCGATATCGACAACGCCGGCGTTCTCGCCTGGGCCCTGGATAACACGCGGCCCCTTGGTCGGCAGCGTGCGAAGCCACTTCTTGGAAGACTTGTACGAGCAGTGCTCGTTCCACATGGCCGAAAAGATGCCAAGTTCGGTAAAGGTCGGCTCGCGGCCGATCAGATCCAGTATCCGCTGATATTCATCCGGCTTCAGACCGTGGCTGGCGATGAGTTCGGGGGTGATCGGGCGGGTATTGGATATGGTCATGAGCTCTCGAAAGTCCCTGCCGTTGCGCGTTTTGCGGTGTCTTTAACCTATGTAGCGACGCCAGGCGACAGGAAAATGTCCACCGTCAACAAAGAGAGGACGAAGCGCTTTGGGACCGGGCGTTCAGGTAAATTGGTAGCATGAGTCGCTTCCAAGCCTGAACGAGGTCCTGTGTTGCGCCTTCCCTAGCAGCGTGAACTCATCCAGTCCTTTCAAATCGTCTCGTGCAGAAGGCCGGGATCAACCGCTCGTTGCTTGCGCCGGGCAATCCTGGCCGGACACGGCCATCGAAGGCGTCGAATTCGTCTTAAGATAACGCGCAAGTCCAGCCTGAGCCGCCACCGGAAATTTCATTCTTTTAGGCTGGGAGGACGTTAGATTTCGCCGACATAGGCCGAGCCGCCGCCTTCCAGCAGGCTCCTTAGAATGATCAGCCCGTCTTTGAGCGCGTCCTTGTCCTTCGGCGAGGAGAAGCCTATGCGCACGCGGTGATAGACCTTGTCGGCGCGCGAAGCCTTGAATTCATCCTCGTCATCGACGAGCACGCCATCGCGAAACGCGGCGTTCTTGAAGGTGCCGGACATCCAGGGATCGGGAAGCTTCAGCCAGAGGAAGGGAACATGCGGATGTGATTCGAAATCGAACCCCTCGAGCAATTCGCGAACGAGCCGCTCGCGCGTGGCAAGTTCGGTGATGCTTGCCTTGCGCATGGCATGGGCGGTGCCGCTTTCGACGAGGCGCGCGCAGGTTTCCGCAAGAATGAAGGGCAAGCCGCCGGTGATCATCTTGTGCGTGACCTTGATCCGCTGGGCAAAATGCGGCGGGCAGGCGACCCATCCGCCGCGCACGCCGGCAGCGACGGATTTGGAAAGCCCGTTGACGAGGAAGGTGCGGTCGGGCGCCAGCGACGCCAGCAAAGGGATCTCGTCGCCCGTCATACCGCCATAAAGATCGTCCTCGATCAGCCAGACGCCATGTCTGCGCGCCGTCGCAGCGATCGCTGCGCGGCGTTCATAGGGCATGGTTGCAAGGGTTGGGTTGTGCGCGGTCGGCATCAGAAAGGCGATCTTGGGATGCTGCTGCTGGCATAGCCGCTCGAAATCATCAGGAAGAACGCCGTACTCGTCGGAATCGACGGTTGCCGTCCGCCGGCCCAGCAGGCGGGCGCTGCGGCTCACCTGCGTGTAGCTCAGGTTTTCAAAAACGATCTTGTCACCGGGCGAAGACACGGCCGAGATGATCGACACGGCGGCCGCATGGGCCCCCAGCGTGGGAACGATATTCTCCGTCTCCGGCGTCCAGCCGTTTCGCGCCAGCCACTTCTGCCCGGCCAGGAACCAGTTTCGCGGAAAGTTGCGTGAGTAAGAGGATATCTCCGACATGTTCTGTTCCCCGATTTTGGCGAGGATCTGACCGATAATGCGGCCCTGTCCGAGATCGGGAGCCGCAGTCGTGTCGAAGCGGATCTTGTTCGCCGGCGCGTCGAGAACCCGCGTGCCTCCAAGCGAAATCGTCAGAGGATCGGCCTGTTCTCCCGGCGCCGTCTCTGCGCGATCAAGCACGAAGGTTCCACGCCCGACTTCGCCCGCCACCAGTCCGCGTTCGTGCACCAAAGCATAGGCCCGGCCGATTGTGCCGATCGTCACGCCGATATCGTAGGCAAGATTCCGCTGCGGCGGCAGTTTGCTGCCAGCGGGGAGGGCGCCGCTGGCGATGGCTGACTCTATGCTGTCTGCCAGACGCATGTAGACCGGGCCGGAGCCGCGCGAAAGATCAGGGAGCCAATTTGTCATGGTAACAATTTGATAGATTGTCACGCTTTATGTGTCAAGAGTATGAACAATCATCGGTGATGAAGCGGACTTTATGACAATGTCTATCAACCAGAAGGTCGACCAGCATATTGTATCAATTGTTGCCGTTGGCGAGCGTTGCATTTTGGAACCCGCGTCGGCGCAAGGGCTGTTTTCGCGAATCCTGGAAATGTTGTCTTGCTGGAGCGTGAAACGCCAGGGGCGGCGAGCCTTGCGCGAGATGGCGGATTGGCAGCTGCGCGACATCGGGCTTTCGCGGGCCGATGCTGCGGAAGAAATCAGAAAGTCCCGTTTTTGGGATTGATCAGCGGCAGGTTTTTCCGCCGCCGGACCAGCGGGTCACATCGCTAGCAATGCGAGTGGAGACCGGCTCGGACATCATCGGTCCGAAGGCCTGAAGGCGGGCGGGGTTGCCTTCTGCCTGAACGACGAGCAGCGGGCGGCCTTCCGGGCTGTTCTTGTGGACAACCAGAATTCGCGGGCGGCCGGTGAAGGAGTTGAGTTCCGGCGCAAGGCGGTAGGCCGAAAACGCAGCATCGCCGGACTTGAACCAGCACGAATTGGCCCCGACGGCGACGCGCTCCATGGTGGAAAGCGCGCTGCGATCCGGTCCGGAGGAGGGCGCACTGGACTGGCACGACGCGAGCAAAATGCAAAGCGTGCTTGCCGCCGCAACGGCGGCGATATTCGTGGAAGGGCGCATCAATCTTTGCTCCGGTGGACCTGCTAAAGGCGTCTTGCGCGGCAAGGGTTAGGCAGCGATCAGGTCGAGTGCCGAAGCAAACAGACCGCGTCCATCGGAGCCGCCATGGGCTGCTTCGATCAGGTTTTCCGGATGCGGCATCATGCCGAGAACGTTGCCCCTGGCGTTCATCACCGCGGCAATGTCGTTGATCGATCCGTTCGGGTTGGTGCCGTGCGCATAACGGAAAACCACCTGGCCATTGCCTTCTATCTCAGCCAACGTCTCGGGATCCGCGAAATAGTTGCCGTCGTGGTGGGCAACCGGGCAACGTATGACCTGACCCTTGGCATAAGCGCGGGTGAAAGCTGTATTGGCGTTGGCGACCTCAAGCTTAATCTCGCGGCAGACGAACCTCAGCGAGGCGTTGCGCATCAAAGCACCCGGCAGCAGGCCGGATTCCACGAGGATCTGAAAGCCATTGCAGACGCCAAGCACCTTGACGCCTTTCTGGGCCTTGTCGACGATCGCCTGCATCACCGGCATGCGAGCCGCGATCGCGCCGCAGCGCAGATAATCGCCATAAGAAAAGCCGCCCGGGATAACGATCAGATCGACATCGGGAATATCGGTTTCCGTCTGCCAGATCGTCACCGGCGCGTGGCCGGAGATTTTCGTCAGCGCTGCGATCATGTCGCGATCGCGGTTAAGGCCCGGAAGTTGAACGACGGCTGATTTCATGGGTGCGGTTCAAACCTTGCTTGTGCTTCTGCCAATTGTCGAAGTTCGTGACGATTTTCAATGCGGCCCAGGCGATCAAGGACCTGGCTCATCGTGCCACGCAGGTTCTTCGTGTCGCCCTGCATGGCCCGCATATGGTTGCTGAGGCTGTTGATATCTCGACAATTGTCCCTCTGTCCCTTTTTTCTATCGGACTGGGTTTTTCTCAAGATTTCAAACAGTGATTCCCACGTCAGGTCAGCCATCAAGTCCTCGGCGACCGTCAGTCGAGCGAAATAGTATAATTTTCGATCACAGTGTTCGCGAGGAGTTTTTCGCACATGGCCTTGAGGTCGGCTTCGGCCTTGGCCTTGTCGGCGCTTTCGAGTTCGAGGTCGAAGACCTTCCCTTGGCGGACATGGCCAATGCCCATGAAGCCGAGGCCGCTCAACGCCCCTTCGATTGCCTTGCCCTGCGGATCGAGAACGCCGTTTTTCAGCGTGACGGTTACACGAGCCTTGATCACTTCTTCTTCCCTGTCTTTGACCAGAACGTCTTACTTGACCAAAACCGGGCCTGTGCCGCGCACAGGCTCGTTTTCGTTGATGATGCCGAGGCGACGCGCTACTTCGGAATAGGCTTCGAGAAGCCCGCCCATATCGCGGCGAAAGCGATCCTTGTCCATCTTCTCATGGGTTTCGATGTCCCAGAGGCGGCAAGAATCGGGAGAAATCTCGTCGGCAAGGATGATGCGCATCATGTCGCCTTCAAACAGCCGGCCGCATTCGATCTTGAAATCGACAAGCTGAATGCCGACGCCAAGGAAGAGACCGGTCATGAAGTCGTTGACGCGTATGGCGAGTGCCATGATGTCGTCGAGCTCGGCGGGATTTGCCCAGCCGAAGGCGGTGATGTGTTCTTCCGAGACCATCGGATCGTCGAGAGCATCGGATTTGTAGTAGAATTCGATGATCGAGCGGGGCAGAACCACGCCTTCCTCGATGCCGAGGCGCTTGGCCAGCGAACCGGCAGCGACGTTGCGCACAACGATCTCGAGCGGGATCATCTCCACTTCCCGGATCAGCTGCTCGCGCATGTTGAGCCTGCGGATGAAGTGCGTCGGGATGCCGATCTTGTTCAGATGGCTGAAGATGTATTCCGAAATTCGGTTGTTCAGAACGCCCTTGCCATCGATGACTTCGTGTTTTTTCTTGTTGAAGGCCGTGGCGTCATCCTTGAAGAACTGGATCAAAGTCCCCGGTTCCGGTCCCTCATATAGAATCTTGGCCTTGCCCTCGTAGATACGGCGGCGACGGTTCATTTTAGTTGTTCTCTGTCGTTGGCGCTCTTGGGATAGCGCGAGTGGATGGATCTCGTGGCGTCCCCATAAAGGAAAAGAGAGAGTTTCACAATGCGCCTGTCACTCCTTCCCCGGATTCCAGATATGTAGGCACGCGACCCAAGAGAATCGAAGATTTTCTGGAGATAAGCTTACAGTTTTTTGTGATGCGGTGGAATCAAAGCCGACCGCGCGGCCCCTTATGCAGGCTTTATTTGCTGCGGTTGCTTTTGATCTGCTGGCGAAGAACGCTCTGAAGGGCGTAGGCGTCTGCGTCGTGCCGCCGCCATCCCGCATTGCGTACAAAAGCCGGTATTTGCATGGCCGGCATCGGTCGAGCCAGCGCATAGCCCTGCAGCATGTCGCAGCCAAGATCGCCAAGGATGCGGACATGATCCATGCTTTCGACACCCTCGGCCGTGACAAGGATGTTCAGCGAACGGCCGATATCGATGATGGAACGGACGAGCTTTCTCTGCTCGGCCGACTGCGGCAGCATGCGGATCAGTTCCCGGTCGATCTTCAGCGTGCGCGGACTGAGCTTGAGCAGGCTGACGATCGAGGCGTGGCCGGTACCAAAGTCGTCGATCTCGATATCGATCCCGAGCTTGCGCAATTGCCTGAGATTGGACAGGACTGCATCGTCGCAATCGTCAAGCGATATGGATTCCAGGAGCTCGAAGGACAGGATGCCCGGCTCGATCTTCAGCGCCCGCAGTTTCTTGCCAAGGCCCGGATCGCCCAGGCGCCTAGAAGAGACATTCACCGAGAGCTTCGGAGTGACGAAACCCTCTCTCGCCCATGCGGCGCGATCGGCCAGCCCTCGTTCCAGGATCAGGCCGTCGATCGCTGAGACGACGTCAAGATCTTCGGCAATCGTCAGGAAGTGGCCGGGTGTCAGCAATCCGTGTTCCGGATGCCGCCAGCGCGCCAGCGTCTCCACGCCGGCAACTTCAAGGGTATGGGCATGAAACTGCAGTTGATAGAAGGGAATGAATTCGTTGCGCTCCAGTCCCTGCAGCATTTCGTCCGACAAGCGCTTGGCCGCGATGATGGTGCGGCGGGCGTCCTTGGAGAAGAATTCATGGCGGTTGCGGCCTGCGGCCTTGGCACGGTAAAGCGCGATATCGGCGTTGAGTAACAACTGCTTTGCGTCGAGATCCTTGCCGCTTTCCGCGGCGATGCCGATGCTGGCGCCGAAGCGACAGTCATGGCCCTCGTAGCGGACCGGCTTGCTGAGTTCGCGGATGATTCGGGCTGCCATATTGGAAAGCTTCTTCGGAGAGCTGTCGATCGTGCAAAGCACGACGAACTCGTCGCCACCGATGCGCGCAACGAAATCGCTCGAGCGAACGCAATCCTTCAGCACCCTGGCTGCATGTTTCAACATGGCGTCGCCGGCGCGGTGGCCGAGCGTGTCGTTGATCTGCTTGAAGCGATCGAGGTCGATATGCAGGATCGCGAGCGTCAAGCCACTCTCGCGGCATCCGGCGGAACGCTCGTCGAGGATGCGGTCGAGATAGCGGCGGTTGGGGAGTTCCGTGAGAAAATCGTGAAGCGCCAGATGCTCGATGTTTTCCCTGGCGGCTTCGAGTTCCCGGTTACGGGCTTCCGCCAGATCTTTCGCCTTCTGAAGATCGTTGCGAAGACTGACCTCTTCGGTGACATCCCAATTTGCGCCGATGAGCTTGCGCTTTCCCTCGGCATCCAAGAAGAAAGCCGAACGGGCGCGAATGACGCGTTCGGCGCCGTCGCCGCGGATGATGCGGAACTCCTGCAGCAGGCCGCGGTCTTTTTCCAGGCTTGCTTCTAGGTTCTTCAGCGTGCGCTCGCGGTCGTCTGGGTGCAAGGCCTGCTCCCATGCCTCGCTGAGCTTCACGCGAGGCGTGCCTTCAAGCCCGTACATCGCCAGCAAGCGGTCGTCCCACTCGACTGTTCCAGCGTTAAGATCGGCTTCGAAAACGCCTATGCGCGAGATGTCGAGAGCGAGATCCAGCCTGCGCGACAGGTGCTCGAGCATCTCTTCGGATTGTTTGCGGGCCGTGATGTCCGTGTCCGTGCCGACGATGCGGACAGGAGCGCCGCTTTCGTCCCATTCCACGCAGGCGCCGCGGCATTCGATCCAGACCCAGCGGCCGTCCTTGTGGCGCTCCCGGTACTCGAAGACGTGAAAATCCGGGTCGCCTGCGATCTGCCTCTCGATGGCCATTATGACGAAATCGCGGTCATCGGGATGAAGAAGCTTGAGCCATTCCTCGTAGTCTCCGTCGGCTTGCTCGTGTGGAGCCATGCCGCGGATTTCTTTCCATGTATTGGAGTAGTATTTCGTGCCGGTGAGGTTGTTGTGGTCCCAGACGCCGAGGCCGGAGCCGACGAGCGCATAGTTCCAACGGCTCTCGCGCTCGGCCAGATCGGAGGTGTCCGGTGCCGGTTCCATCGCAAGCTTGTTGCCAGTATTGATCGCGCTGATCTGTTTTCGCTGCTTCACTGTGCGCTCGCTCAATTCGCGTGCCTGCAGTCTGAAGTCATTGAATAAAATAACTGTTAAGCAGTGCCTGGAAGACGTGGAAAACTTTCGGCTTTCCAGAGCCTAAGGCTTCAGGCGGCTCAGGAACTGCGCAAAGACCATCGTTCCCTCGGGCCAGGGGCCATGACCTGACTCCGCGTTGATATGGCCGGATTCACCGGCGTCGATCAAAAGCGAGCCCCAGCTTGCTGCAATGTCATCGGCATGCTCGTAGCTGCCGAAGGGATCGTTGCGACTTGCCACTGTAATCGCAGGAAACGGCAGCGGATCGCGCGGGTAGGGGCCGAACGTCATGAGGTGTTTCGGGCGGATATTCGGGTTGGCGACGTCCGGTGGTGCCACGAAGAAAGCGCCGGCCACCTTCTTCCGGAAATGCGGGATCGCATGGATTGCCGAGGGAATTCCGAGCGAGTGGGCGACAAGGACGACGGGGCGGGACGAGGCGTTCACCTCCTCGGCGATGCGGGCGACCCAATCGTCGCGGACTGGCTTTGACCATTCGGCCTGTTCGACCCGTCGCGCCGTGCTGAGCTTTGCTTCCCAGCGGCTCTGCCAGTGGTCGGGGCCGGAATTCGTGTAGCCAGGTATGATGAGGATATCGACGTCTGAAGCTTTCATGATCCCGCCGATGTGAGAAAGCTTGACGGTTCTGTCAAGGGAAAGCGCGACAAGGGCGGTGAAATTCGTTATGATCGCGCCATTGCCGGTTGCGGTTTCTCGTGTCGGCTGCGTCAATGCCGATGCATTTCCGCCGCCGGCCGATCGGCTTACGGAGGAGAAAGCCATGTCGGCATTTCATGTTATGACAGGATCAGGCGAGCGCTACGCACGTCTCGCTATCAACAAGATCAGCACCGCAGACGTCTTCGACGCTTTACGTCGCGGGCTGGACGATTTTCGCGAAAAGCCCTCCCATTACGTGTTCTTGTGCCTCATGTATCCGATTGCCGGCATTTTCCTTGCCCTTGCGTCATCGGACGCCAACCTTCTGCCGATGATCTTTCCGCTTATGTCCGGATTTGCGCTGATCGGGCCGATTGCCGCCATCGGACTCTACGAAATCAGCCGCCGCCGCGAGGCCGGTCTTGATACGTCGTGGACGCATGCGCTCGACGTCAGACATTCGCCGGCCTTGCCGTCGATCATCGTCGGCGGGCTGCTGCTGTTCGGCTTCTTCATCGTCTGGCTCGTCGCAGCGCAGACGCTCTACACGAACCTGTTCGGCGATGTTTTCCCGCGGTCGATCGAAGTGTTCATTTCCCAGATCTTCGGTACGCCCGAAGGCATGCAACTGATCATCTGGGGCAATCTGCTCGGGCTGGTCTTCGCCATCGTGGTTCTGGCGACGACCGTCGTCACCTTCCCCCTGCTTCTCAATCGCGATGTAGGACTCGTGGCTGCTATGGCAGCTTCGATACGCGCAACTGTCGTCAATCCGGTGCCGATCATGCTGTGGGGCCTGATCATTGCTGCGGCGCTGGTCATCGGCACGATCCCGCTATTTGTCGGGCTGGCACTGGTGATGCCTATCCTCGGCCACGCAACATGGCATCTCTACAGAAAATTGATCACGCCTGCGTAAGGCGCGATGCAGCCTGCGTCACGCAAGCGGAACCTGCAGCCTCCTTCAAAGTTGATCTGAGGATGTCTTTGAATGAGGCTTTCTTGCCAGCAGCACGTCCTTACCCGCTTGGGCGGACGGGCCGGCCATCTGCGTTCTCGCAGTCTCGGCCGTCATTGTCCAGGCGGGTTTGGGGCCGTTATTTGACTGTTGTCAAACCTGCCGGTTGATCAATACAGGCACGAAGAGCTGACTGGGAAGAGCCGGACGGAGGCGGGCAATGCAATCCGGGCGGAGCAATGAAGCCGCAGAGCCGGAAAACAAACGCGCTCGCCATCGAGATCGCGCAAGGCAGAAATGACAACGGCGCCGTTGCTGCGGCGCCGTTTTCGAATAGATCCAGTTCACCCAAAAACGCGCTTGAAGATCGTATCGACGTGCTTGGTATGGTAACCGAGGTCGAACTTTTCTCGGAGATCGTCTTCCGAAAGTGCCGAGCGGACGTCCTCGTCGGCGAGCAGTTCTTCGAGGAAATCCTTGCCCTGTTCCCAGACCTTCATGGCGTTACGCTGCACGAGGCGGTAGGCGTCTTCCCGGGAAACGCCTGCCTGGGTAAGGGCCAGGAGAACACGCTGCGAATGGACAAGGCCGCGGAACTTGTTGAGGTTCTTCTCCATGTTCTCGGGATAGACCACGAGCTTTTCGACGACGCCGGCCAGGCGGTTCAGGGCAAAATCCAGGGTAATCGTCGTATCCGGGCCGATGGCGCGCTCGACGCTCGAGTGGCTGATATCGCGCTCGTGCCACAGCGCTACGTTTTCCAGTGCCGGAACGACCGACATGCGCACCAAGCGGGAAAGTCCGGTTAGGTTTTCGGTCAACACCGGGTTGCGCTTGTGCGGCATGGCAGACGAGCCCTTCTGGCCCGGCGAGAAGAATTCTTCGGCCTCCAGAACCTCGGTGCGCTGCATGTGGCGAATCTCGATTGCGATGTTCTCAATCGACGAAGCGATGACGCCGAGTGTGGCGAAGAACATCGCATGGCGGTCGCGCGGAATGACCTGGGTCGAGACCGGCTCAGGCGTGAGGCCGAGCTTGGCGCAGACATGTTCTTCGACGCGAGGGTCGATATTGGCGAAGGTGCCGACAGCTCCGGAGATCGCACCGGTGGCAATCTCGGCGCGTGCTGCGACGAGGCGGGCGTGGTTGCGGCCCATCTCGGCATAGAAGCGGGCGAGGGTGAGCCCCATGGTGGTCGGCTCTGCGTGGATGCCGTGGCTGCGGCCGATGCGGACCGTGTCCTTGTGCTCGAAGGCGCGCGTCTTGAGTGCTGCGAGTACACGGTCCATATCGGCGAGCAGAATGTCGGCGGCCCGCACCAGCTGGATGTTGAACGTTGTGTCAAGCACGTCGGACGAGGTCATGCCCTGGTGCACGAAACGGCTGTCTGGCCCGACGAATTCAGCTAGATGCGTCAGGAAGGCGATGACGTCATGTTTAGTAACCGCTTCGATCTCGTCGATCCTGGCAACGTCGAACTCTGCCGCGCCTCCCTTTTCCCAGATCGTCTTTGCCGCTTCCTTTGGAATGACGCCGAGTTCGGCCAACGCGTCGCAGGCATGTGCTTCGATCTCGAACCAGATGCGGAACTTGGTTTCGGGCGACCAGATGGCGACCATCTCTGGGCGGGAGTAACGCGGGATCATGGCTCACTGCTTTCGTTGCGAGGAAGACTATCTGGCGCCCCTGTAGCAAAGACGCGCGGTAATCTCAACGCATGCGTTTTGCAAGGACGTAGCTGGTTGCAAGCAGGCAGACGAGACCGAACGGCAGGAAGAGCCGCAGACCGAGCACCAGGAACTGATAGACCGCATTCGCGCCGGTGAAGATGAACTGGTAGGTCCATACGAGGCTGCCAAACGGGGCATGCCAGCGCGAATAGAAAATGCGGTAGTCCATCGAAAAGAGAAATGCCGTCATCAGCATCGTTCCCGCCGTCAGGCAGACGAAGAAGGCGGCAAAGCGTGTCTCGATCCGGCGCCGGTAGGCGAAGAAGCGGCCGATCGGCAGCATGAAGGGCCAGGAGAAAAGGCCGCCGGCGAAATAGAGAAGCGCCAATTCGGCCGCGTGTTCCGTCTCGAAACGGTTGCGCATGTAAAGCGACGCCATCGCCGAGGCCATCATCATGAGGCCCCAAACCGCGGCGCCGCCAAACAGCTCGAAATAGGGTGGTCTGGCAGCGCGTATCCGGTCCATCGTCAACGATACGCCGATTTCATGAGCGCCCGTCGTTTGCAGCGCTTCGCAGATCGCTGATGGCGGTGCGGTAGGCTTCGACGGAGGCACCCTTGAAAATCGCCGAACCGGCGACGAGCACATTGCCGCCGGCCTTGCCGATGATCGGCGCGGTCTCAACCGTGACCCCGCCGTCGACCTGAAGTTCGATCGGCCTGTCACCGATCAGGGATTTCGCGGATGCAATTTTCCCGGCCATCGCGGGAATGAATTTCTGGCCGCCGAAGCCGGGATTTACCGACATGATGAGGATGAGGTCGATGTCGTCGAGAACGCTCTCGATCGCCGACAACGGCGTTGCCGGATTGATCGTCACGCCGACCTTCTTACCGAAATTGCGGATCGTCTGCAGCGAGCGGTGAAGATGCGGTCCTGCCTCAGCATGAACGGTGATGCGGTCGCAGCCAGCATTTGCGAAGGCTTCCAGATAAGGATCGGCCGGCGAGATCATCAGGTGGCAATCGAAAGTCGCGTCCGTATAGGAGCGCAACGACTTGATGACGTCGGCGCCGAAGGAGATGTTCGGCACGAAATGGCCGTCCATGACGTCGAGATGGATCCAGTCTGCGCCTGCCGCCGTCACATCGCGCACCTCCTGTCCTAGCTTGGCAAAGTCCGCAGCCAGAATGGAGGGGGCGATCCGGATCGGCAGGGTCATGACACTCTTCTCTCTCCTTGAGGAACTCGCGGCGGTTTAGCAGGGCTCAGCCGAACGGGCAACAGCATCGTCTCTGCACCTGTGATCTCCGCATAAAACGGCATTTTCGTCTCGGGCTAATCTTTAGGCCCGGCAGGCGCGGCGAAGGTGCCGCGGCGCCATTCCAACAGTCTGTAAGGGTTCTCCGAAAGCTCCTGGCCAGCCGTGAAGGTCAGATCGCCGATTGGCGTAGCGAACGTCGTGCCGACGAGTTTTTCCGCTACCGTCTTTCCTTCTGTCGTGGCGGCCGTTACCGCCTGCTGCGCGACGGCCGCTGCTGCGGCTGCCGGCAGGACATAACCTTCAGGCTCGATGCCTTGGGCGCGCAATGCCGCCGCTGTGGCTTGCGCGGGCTGCAAAGTGTCGTATTCCGGCATGGTGACCGCACGCACGCCGTCGGGAAGCGGCAGCGGCTGGTTTGCCGCGCGCATCGCATCTCCGCCCAAAATAGCGAGCGGAATCCTCTCCGCTGCGGCATCCCGGGCCATGACTGCGACGTCGGCGCGGTCGCCGCCGACGAAAACCTTCGTGGCCCCGGCCTTCTTCAGGCGGCGGACGAGGGCGATCTGCTGGTCCTGACCGGGGCGATAGGTGTCCGTAAAGACGGGCTTCAACCCCTTTTCCTCAAGCGCATTCCGGATAGCTTCGGTCAGTTCGCGGCCATGGATGGTACCGTCTTCGATGAGGGCGATCGGCGCTGCCTCCCAGTCGTTGAGGATCGCTTCGATGATGCGTGCGGCTTCAGCGCCATCAGCTGGCGCCAGCCGAAAGAGCGGCCAGCCGTTCTTCAATGCGTCTTCCATCAGAATGCGTGCGCGTACCGAGACGGTGATCGCCGGAATGTTTGCATCCTTGAGCTTCGGCAGTGCGCTTTCCAGCGTCTCGCTGCAGAGAAAGCCGATTGCGACTTGCACCTTGGCGTTCACCAGTGCATCGGCAATCGCGGCACCACTGTTTTCCTCGCAGGGCTCGTTGATTGTGACGATCGTATTGCCGTCCTTGGTGATCTGATAGTTCGCTCCGGCGAAAATCTGCCCGCCAAGCTGCTGCAGGTCGCCGCCCTGCGGAGCGACGACGCCGATCGTGACGCCCGCGGCATTGCTTTCGGCTGCTGCAAGAAACAGCATCGAAAAAGCCGCTATGCCACGCAGAATATTCATGAAAATCGCCGCTTCCCTGTCGCCCTTCATGCCCTTTTAGCGGCCCGGCGGCAATCGTCAAAGAAAAACAGGCGGAATGCGCGGCATTTCGTCGGCTTCATTGTAGAAAAGGTAACCGATGGCATCCATATTAGCGGCACAAGAACAGGCGGCGTGGCCGCAGGAGACAGCATTTGTTGAACAGGCAGCCGATCGATCCGCAGCTGTATCGCGATGCCATGAGCCGTTTCGGCGGTCATGTGCAGCTCGTGACGACGGTGCTTGGCCAGACACGGCGCGGGGTCACCATCACCGCAGCCTGTTCGGTGTCCGACGATCCGGCTTGCGTCCTTGTCTGCCTCAACAACAGCAATCCGAAGAATGATATCTTCTTCCAGAGCGGCATTTTCGCGCTGAACACGCTCGGCGCGCATCATCAGGCGCTGGCCGACGCCTTTTCCGGACGCAAGCCGATGAGCAACGACGAGCGGTTTGCGACCGGCAAATTCGACAAGCTTGTCACAGGTGCCCCGGTGCTTTGGGATTCGCTTGCCTCCTTTGATTGCAGGGTGATGGAAATCAAGGAGATGTCCACCCATCACATCATTTTCGGTGAGGTCGTGGCCGTGCGTTTCAACGAAACAAAACCGGCCCTGCTCTATATGAACCGGGACTACCACACGCTATAACTCCCCAAAAGGGAGGACAAATGCCCGATCATCCACTGCCACCCGCGTCTATCGACGAGACGATCGCCATGCTGGCAAGAGAGGATTATCTCGCAGGCCGGTCGCTGGCGACGGTGCTCTTTCTCGCCCTGAAGATGAAGCGGCCGCTGTTTCTTGAAGGAGAGGCCGGCGTCGGAAAGACCGAGATCGCGAAGGTGCTGTCGAAGGCGCTCGATCGGCCACTGATCCGGCTGCAATGCTACGAGGGCCTCGATATCGCATCGGCCGTCTACGAGTGGAATTATCCGGCGCAGATGCTGGAGATCCGCCTTGCTGAAGCTTCTGGATTGACCGACCGCAGCCGTATCGAATCCGATATTTTTTCTGAACGCTACCTTATCCGTCGCCCCGTGTTGCAGGCGCTTTCGTCCGTGGAAGGCCGTGCGCCGGTCTTCCTGATCGACGAGCTCGACCGTACCGACGAGGCCTTCGAAGCCTTCCTGCTGGAAGTGCTCTCGGATTTCCAGGTGACGATCCCCGAGCTTGGAACCATCAAGGCCGCCGAGCCGCCGATCGTCATCATCACGACCAACCGGACGCGCGAAGTGCACGATGCGTTGAAGCGCCGGTGCCTCTATCACTGGGTCGATTATCCGGAGGCCGCGCAGGAACTGGAGATCATCCGCCGGAAGGTGCCAGGCTGCAACGAGGCTCTCTCGCAGCAGATTGTCGCCTATGTGCAGAAGCTTCGAACGCTCGATCTCTTCAAGAATCCCGGCGTGGCAGAGACGATCGACTGGGCGACGGCCCTGACCGAACTCGACCGTCTGGCGCTCGATCCGGAGACCATTTCCGACACGATCGGCACGCTCCTGAAATACCAGGACGACATTGCGCGCATTCAGGGCGGCGAGGGCGCTCGTGTGCTGACGGAGGTCAAGGACGTACTGAGGGCAGCGGGTTGAAGACGAAGACGCAAGGGGTGCAGGATGGGTCGGTCGCTCCGCCGCTGCCGCCGGCCGAGGGCCGCTTTGCCGACAATCTCATCTTCTTCGCCAGAGTGCTCCGTAACGCAGGGCTCAAGATCGGCCCGGGATCGATTGCCGATGCTATCGAAGCTGTCGAGGCGATCGGCATGGGTTCGCGCGAGGAATTCCACGCGGCGCTCTTTTCGGTGTTCGTCAAACGGCACGAGGACAAACCGGTTTTCGACGAAGCCTTCCGGCTTTTCTGGCGCTCCCGCGATCTCGTGGAGAAGATGATTGCGATGATGTTGCCGCGGGCGCCGGACAACCGTGAAAGGGAAAAGGCAAAGGCCGGCGAAACGCGCGCCAGCGATGCGCTCCTCGGTGATCGGCGCGACAACAGGCCCACTCGTGATGAGCCGGATGTCGAAATCGACGCGCGGTTCACGACCTCCGGAAACGAAGTCTTTCGGCGGATGGATTTCGCACAGATGTCGGCGGCGGAAATCGCCTTGGCAAGAAAGGAACTCGCGCGGCTGCAACTGCCGCTCGACAGCGTTCCAACGCGGCGTTTCAGGCAATCGCATGTTCACCGGCAGGTCGATCCGCGCGCGACGATGCGCTCGGCGCTGCGCACCGGCGGGTCGCTGATCCTGCCACGTTATCGTGAACACAAAGAAATCCAGCCTCCTTTGGTTGTGCTTGCGGATATTTCGGGCTCCATGAGCCAGTACACCCGTATCTTCCTGCATTTCATGCACGTGCTGACGGAGAGCCGGCGCCGCGTCCATACATTCCTTTTCGGCACGCGGCTTACCAATGTCACCAGGCAGATGCGCCACAAGGATCCGGACGAGGCGCTGAACGAATGTGCCGCCGCCGTCAAGGACTGGTCGGGCGGTACCCGTATCGGCGAAACGGTGAGGGAATTCAATCGGCTGTGGGGACGCCGCGTCCTCGGGCAGGGCGCGTTTGTGCTGCTGATCACCGACGGTCTGGAGCGTGAAGGCATCGAATTGCTGGCAGAAGAAATGGACCGGCTGCACCGATCCTGCCGGCGGCTGATCTGGCTGAACCCGCTTCTGCGCTTCGAGGGCTTCGAGCCGCGGGCTCGCGGGGTTCGCGCCATGCTGCCGCATGTTGACGAATTCCGTCCGGTTCACAATCTATCATCCTTGAGCGACCTCGCTGCGGCGCTCGGCGCGGGCAGATCGCCGGCGCACGATCCGCGGCGCTATCTCGACAGAATGAGAGGTTATGCATGAGCGAGACGTCTTTCGGCCTCGATCCCCTGATGACGGCGGAGGAATGGATGAAAAGCGGCCGCAACGTTGCCATCGCAACGGTCATCGAAACCTGGGGCTCGGCACCCCGTCCTGTCGGCAGCCATCTGGTGATCGATGATGACGGAAATTTCGAGGGCTCGGTCTCCGGCGGCTGCGTCGAAGGTGCGGTGATCGCGGAGGCAATGGACGTCATAGGCGACGGCAAGGCGAGGATGCTGGAATTCGGGGTTGCCGACGAGACCGCCTGGCGCGTCGGGCTATCCTGCGGCGGCCGCATCCGCGTCTTTGTCGAAAGGCTTACCTGATGGACGCCGCCAATCTGGAGCAATTGAACGCCGCCCGGCGGGCACGCAAGGCCGTGATACTGGTCACCAATCTGGAGCATGGGACGGATCGCGTGATCGTCGAAGGCGGGCCGGTAGACAGCGCACTGAGCGATACCGTCGCTGCGGCATTCCGTTCCGGCAAGTCCGGCATCTGCGAGATCGATGGTGGCAGATACTTTCTGAATGTGCACCGGCCGCCAGCCCATATCGTCATCATCGGCGCGGTCCATATCAGCCAGGTTCTGGCGCAGATGGCGGCGCTTGCAGGCTTCGACGTCCACATCATCGATCCGCGAACCGCCTTTGCAACGCCGGAGCGTTTCGCTGGCATAGATCTCACCGCCGACTGGCCGGCCGATGTGCTGAAGGACCGCCCGCTCGATTCCTATACAGCTGTCGTCGCGGTCACGCACGACCCGAAGATCGATGATTTGCCGATCGCCGAGGCTCTTCGTAAGGGATGCTTCTATGTCGGTGCGCTCGGCAGCCGCATGACCCACGTTTCGCGTCTCGAGCGGCTGAAGAAGGAGGGCCTTTCCGAGGGCGAACTTTCGAGGATCAAAGGCCCGATCGGGCTCGATATCGGCGCCTCGAGCCCGGCTGAGATTGCCGTTGCGATCCTTGCGCAGATTATCCAATCCTTGCGCTCGCGCGACGTCGCGTCTCCGAAAGGTGACAAGGCATGATTTTTGGCGAATTTGATGTCGGCGGCGCGGAAGGGCTCGTACTCGCACACTCAATCAAGATGCCGGATGGGACTCTGCCCAAGGGCCACGTGGTTGACGCTGCCGACATCGAGCGGCTGAGGAACTCGGGCATCGAAATGATCGTTGCGGCACGCCTGGAGGACGGCGATCTCGGCGAGGACGAAGCGGCGGCACGGCTGAGTGAGGCAATCGCACCGGATCATCTCCGCTTTTCGGAGGCTGCGACCGGCCGAGTCAACATCTATGCTGCGGCGGATGGGCTTTTCGTGGCTGACCGGGAGACGGTCGATCGGCTGAACCGCATCGATCCGGCGATCACGCTCGCCTGTCTTGCCGATCATACACATGTCAGCGCCGGCGACATGGTGGCGACCTTCAAGATCATTCCCCTGGCGGTTCGGGGCGCGAAGATAGATGCCGCCTGTGCGGCGCTTCGCGCGACCGCGCCATTTCAGGTGAAGCCGTTTGCCGATCATGCCGTTTCGCTGATTGCCACGGAACTGCCTTCGCTGAAAGGGTCGGTGATGGACAAGACGGCGCGCATCCTGGAGCGCCGGTTGGCTGCTTGCGGCAATCGCCTGCTGCGGGAGCGGCGCGTGCCGCATGAGACGAAGGCTCTTGCCGCTTCGATCCAGGACATCATGACGATTCCGGAGAAGGCGCCGAAGCTCGTCATCGTCTTCGGCGCCTCGGCGGTCATCGACGCGGCAGATGTCATTCCGCAGGCAATACGCGAGGCGGGCGGGCGTATCTTGAGCGTCGGCATGCCCGTCGATCCGGGAAATCTGATGGTCCTCGGCAGCATCGGCGATACTTATGTCGTCGGCGCGCCTGGTTGCGCCCGCAGCCCGAAGGAAAACGGTTTTGACTGGGTTCTCGACCGCATTCTGGCCGGTGAAGAGCCGGGTGCGCATGAGGTGAGCGGAATGGGTGTCGGAGGCCTGCTGATGGAGATACAATCGCGGCCGCGGCCGCGCGACGTGCCTGCCAGGAATCGTGCCGACGCGTCGGTTGCGATCGTCCTGCTTGCCGCCGGCAGGGCGCGCCGCATGGGTGAGGGCGGCCAGCACAAGCTGCTGGCGGAATTCGATGGCATGCCGCTGGTGCGCCGCTCGGCATCGATAGCTGTTGCCAGCAGGGCTTCGTCGGTTGCGGTCGTAACGGGCCATCGCCGTGCTGAGATTGAAGCAGCCCTTGATGGCTTGAGCGTGCAGCAGGTCTTCAACGCCGACTATGCTTCCGGCATGGCAAGTTCTCTCGCTGCCGGCTTCGCACATGCCCATGCGAGCGGCGCAGATGGCGTCCTTGTCATGCTTGCGGATATGCCGGGGGTCTCGACGGCAAACCTCGATCAATTGATCAAAGCATTCAAGCAGGCAGAGGGGCAGGCGATCGTTCGGGCGGTCTGCGGAGGTAAACGCGGAAATCCGGTCATTCTGCCGCGATCACTGCATCATTCAGTACTTGCTCTGGAGGGCGATGTCGGCGCGCGCCACATCGTCGAGACGGCGCGGCTGCCAGTCGTCGATGTCGATATCGGCGAGAGTGCGCATCTTGACGTGGATACGCCGGAGGCGATTGCCGCAGCAGGCGGCATATTGAAGGGATAGCAATGGACGCGGCCGGCATAGAGGAAATGTTTCAGGGGCTTGGACCGGTGACGATCAAGCGTATGTTCGGCGGCAAGGGGATCTATCACCTCGGCCGTATCGTCGCGGTCGAAGTCGGCGGCGAGGTGCTCCTCAAGGCCGACGACAAGAGCTCGCCGGAGTTTTCCGCAGCAGGCTCCAGCCAATGGTTCTACGAGGGCAAGAAGGGCAATCCGGTGAAGATGCCTTATTGGTCGATCCCCGACGCGGCCTATGACGATCCGGATGAAATGGCGAAATGGGTGCGCCTTGCCTACGAGGCGGCGCTTAGAGCCGAATGATCAGCGAAAGTCCTCATTGTCGAGGTAATCGATTGCCGCCTTGGCAAAGTCGGAAAGTGGTGTCGGCAGTTCGGATCGCGTGAACCAGCCGAAATCCGACAGTTTTTCCGGTTCCGTCAACTGCGGATCGCCGCTGACTTCTGTAGCGATATAGAGAAACGAGACCCAATGCTGCGCATCGGCGCCTGAGATCACTTCCGCATGGCCCAGAAGTTCGGCTCGAGCAATCGTCAATCCGGTTTCTTCCTCGGCTTCGCGGCGCGCGGCTTCGGCAATGGGCTCCATATGATCGACCTTGCCGCCGACGATACTCCAGTGACCAGCCTCAGGCGCAAGTATGCGCTTGTAAAGCAAAATCTTGCCGTCGCGCAAAATCACCAAGCCGACGCCGAGACCTGGAAAATGAATACCAGGCTTTCCCATCGGAAGATCAGATCTTGGCGTTTGCGGCGATCAACATGAAGGCGGGAATATCGTCGCCGAAGCCGACTGGCGTCGGGCCGTCGTCATGGTCGCGATAGCGGCGGCGCTCGCGATTATCGTCGTTTGCCGGATAGGGCCGTGAGTTGCGCGCGTTGTGTTGCGGCTTGTTTTCTGCTTTGCGCTCGTGCTTCACGCTTTCGGCCTTTGCTGGTGCTGCTGCTTCGATGGCTTCGGCGGCATTATCATCGGCGCCGATATCAGTTTTATGACCGCGACGGTCCTTGACGCGGCCGCGGCCCTTGTCGCGATCCCGGCTGCCTGTGCGGCGCGGGCGATCGTCTTCGCGACCGGGTTCGGGAGGCGGAAGAGCGGAAAGATCACCATTCAGCCACTCAACCTTCTCGCCGATCAGCTTTTGGATCGCGTCGGCATGTTTCTGGTCACGGCCTGTGACAATGGTGAAGGCAGCGCCCGAACGGCCCGCACGGCCGGTGCGGCCGATGCGGTGCACGTAATCCTCGGCATGGATCGGCACGTCGAAGTTGAAGACGTGGCTGACATCGGGAATGTCGAGGCCGCGGGCAGCGACGTCGGAGGCGACGAGTAGTTGCAGCTGTCCATCGCGGAAGCTTTGAAGCATGTTCGTGCGCGAGCGCTGGTCCATGTCGCCGTGGAGCGCGCCGACGGAAAAGCCATGGCGTTCGAGCGAGCGGAAGAGGTCGGCCACGTCCTTCTTGCGGTTGCAGAAGATGATGGCATTCTTCAAGTCTTCCTGCGCGCGAACCAGATCGCGCAGTGCGGCGCGCTTCTCATAGTCCTTGGCGTGGGAAGCAACGAAACGCTGCGTGATGTTCTTGGCGGCGGAGGCCGGCTTTGCGACTTCGATCCGCTCAGGATTTTGCAGGAATCGGTCGGCGAGCTTCTGGATTTCCGGCGGCATGGTCGCCGAGAAGAACAGTGTCTGACGCGTGAACGGGATGAGCTTGGCAATACGCTCGATATCGGGGATGAAGCCCATGTCGAGCATGCGGTCGGCTTCGTCGATGACCAAGATCTCGACGGCGCTCATCAACAGCTTGCCGCGCTCGAAATGGTCCAGCAGACGGCCCGGCGTGCAGATGAGGACGTCGGCACCGCGCTCGAGCTTACGGTCCTGGTCTTCGAATGAGACGCCGCCGATCAGCAGCGCGACGTTCAAGCGGTGGTTCTTGCCGTATTTTTCGAAGTTCTCCGCGACTTGCGCGGCGAGTTCGCGCGTCGGCTCGAGGATGAGCGTTCGTGGCATGCGGGCCCGGGCGCGGCCCTTTTCCAGCAACGACAACATCGGCAATACGAAGGATGCCGTCTTGCCCGTTCCCGTCTGCGCGATCCCGCAAATGTCTCGGCGCTGCAGGGCGAACGGGATTGCTCCTGCCTGAATAGGAGTGGGGATCGTGTAGCCGGCGTCGGTAACGGCGGAAAGCACTTTTTGGCTTAGGCCAAGGTCAGCAAATGTCGTCAAGGGGAAAACTATTTCCGTTCAGGTTCGGCCATACTCTGGTTGAGTCGGCGGGATTGCATGCCGCAATGCAGCGCGACATAGTCCCAAACGGCCCGCAAGTCAAGGAATTCGGGCTCTGCAGCCGTCGAACAGGTAAAACTGTGGTTACTGTAATCGGTTATTTGATATAAGTCGCGAGTTTCAAGCCTGCATTCAAGAAATACACCGGATCGACCGCGCGGCCGTTCTGGCGTACCTCGTAATGCAAATGGGTGCCCGTCGAGCGGCCGGTGCTTCCGGCAAGACCGATCACATCCGAGCGACCGACCGTGTCGCCGGCCCTCACCAGAATCTGCGACATATGGCCGTAACGGGTAGAAATGCCGTTACCGTGGTCGATCTCGACCATGTTGCCATAACCGCCCGTCCAGCCCGCATTGACGACCTTGCCGGGGGCTGTCGGGCGGATCTTTTCACCCGCAGCAAAGCGAAAATCGACGCCGGAATGAAGGGCGAGACGTCCAAGGAAGGGATCACGCCGATTACCGAAGGGGCTGGTGATTTCCTTGCCGATGGCCGGATTGCGGAACGGCAAGGATTCAGCTGTGCTGCGAACCGTTTCGAGCCGGGTCAGTGCGGTATCGAGCTGCGCGAGGGAACTGTTGAAGTTGTCGCCGCTTTCCGGCTCGACATAGGGACCGCCCACAGCGTCACCATCATCGGGGTTGACCGTTGCCTGCTCGGGTAGGGCAATCTTGAAGCGGGAGAGGACTTTCTCGATATTGCTGGCGGCATCGCCCGCATCCACGGTCAGCTGCTCAACGCGGGCGCGCTGCTCCTCCTCGACGCCTTTCAGTGAAAGCGTGACCTTCGAGAACAGACGGTCGGCACGATCGCCGACGGTTTCGGGTGCGGGTACATAGGCAAGCGTGGAGTTGTCGGGCGTTGCCTCGGCAGGTTCGTCGCCGCCTGCCAGGAGCTTGTCGATCGCCCGGGCACCGGCAGAAAGCGACGCACGCTTGTCCTTTGCTTCGGGCACGAGATATTGAGCCGGTATCGTTTCGTCCTTACGCGTCAAGCCGGAATTTTCCGCACGGTCGAGAAGGGAGCCAAACCTGCCGTGGCGCGAGGTCAGCGCCATCTGCTGCTGCATGAGCTTGTCCACCTTGTCTTCCACCAACTGCTGGTCGAGCAGCTGACGCGAGGTGACCCGATCGACCTGCGCACGCAGGGCCGCAATGCGATCTTCATAATCATGCTGCATGCGAGCTTGGCGCGCCATGGTGGCGCCGATCAGATCGTCGCGAAGGACGAGGTAGGAGGTCGCAAGCAGATAGCCGATCACGAAAACGCAGGAAAAGCAGAAGCCCAGGGCCGCCATCCACGGCTTTATGGTTACGTGGCGGACCTTGTCGCCACTGGCGAGAATGAGGATATGTTCCTGCGAACGCTTGCCGAATACGCGATTATGCTGTGCATGCGTCACGGAGAATCTCCCAATTGATGCGCCCGTGCTTCGATCAGGAGTGATTACACATCGTTATGGTTAACAAATGCCTTAGGGTGCATATTGATGCACGTCACGGTTTATAGATTGCTTGTCGATGTCAGCGAACGATAGAAAGAAGGCGTAAGGCCGGCTTCGGCGCGCGCCAAATCGTTGAACGGCGGCTTCAGCGGACCGCGGAAGTTTGCCCGTACCAGCTCCTTGAAGGTCTGGGCCGGGTCGCGCCGCTCGCGGGCGCAGACAAAACGGAACCATTTGGCGCCGATTGCCACATGCCCCTTCTCGTCGTTGTAGATAACATCGAGGACGGCGGCACTTTCGCGATCGCCGGTTTCGCGCATTTTCGCCTGCAGCGAGGGCGTGACATCCAAGCCGCGGGCCTCGAGAATCAGGGGAACGACGGCAAGCCGCGCGGTCAGATCGTTTCTAGTGGCGTGCGCCGCCTGCCAAAGGCCGTCATGCGCGGGCATGTCGCCGTAATCGGCGCCAAGATCCCGCAGCCGCCCGCGCACCAGGCGGAAGTGCTTGGCCTCCTCGAAGGCAACCTGCATCCATCCGTCGAAGAAGGAATTGGGGACTGCTTCGGTGGCAAACCGCGCAACGATATCAAGCGCAAGGTCGACGGCGTTGAGCTCAATGTGAGCGATCGCGTGGAGCAGTGCTATGCGGCCGCTGATGGTGTGCAGCGAGCGCCTCTCGACCTGCGTCGGGGGTACCAGTGCCGGCTTTTCCGGTCGGCCCGGCCTGTCCGGCAGCGAGCCGTCGCGCGGCGAACGCAAGGAAATTCTTCGTGCAAACCAGCGGGTCGCAGCTTCCTGCGCCAGAGCCGTCTTGCGATCGAGATCGGCCGAACGGATGGCCTCGATTGCGCCACCGCGCAGCGATGTCATCGAAAACGTGATCATGCCGTAAGGTTCCTGAGGGCCTTCAATACGTCTTCGGCATGGCCGGGTACCTTGACCTTCTGCCAAATCATCGCAACCGTACCATCGGTGCGGATCAGAAAGGTCGTGCGCTCGACGCCCATGAAATTGCGCCCGTACATGCTCTTTTGCTTCCACACGCCATAGGCCTGCAGCGTTGTTTTCTCCTCGTCCGATGCGAGCGCTACGGAAAGGCCGTGCTTCTTGATGAAGCGTTCGTGGCAACTGACCGAATCAGGAGACATCCCGACGACCGCCGCTCCCGCAGCATCGAATTCGTCGGCCAGAGCGGTAAAGGCCAGCGATTCCGCGGTACAGCCGGTCGTATCGTCTTTCGGATAGAAGAACAGAACCAGCGGCTTCCCGCGGAAATCGGAAAGCGATACCCGCCCGCCGCCGTCGCGGGGAAGGTTGAAATCCGGCGCCGTGGCGCCGATGCCGAGAACTGTCATATGTGGAAACCTTTCTTTCGCCGGGTTTATGGATGACACTATGTCCTGCGGATATATATTGAAGCTGAAATCGTCCAGCCAGACCGGGCGGTTACATTCTAACTCGGGGTTGTCCAAAGCGCATGTCGGTGATCCGCGGCGAAAAGGTTACATTTCGCAAAAAAGACATCGTCGCACTGGATGAGCTTCCCTCCGCACAGGCCGAAGACCCCATCATCGTGCATTGCCCGCCGCCGCGCCGTTCACCTATTCGGCGCGCGGCCCATGTGACGGCTTGTTGCTTTGCCGCCGTTCTGTTTGTCCTTGCGGCGATCATTTTCACCATCGAGAGCGGAATGTTCGACGCGACGCTGTCGCGCCAGGCACAGACCGCCTTGAATTCGGCCATAGGTCCTCGCTACCGGGCAGAGGTGGGCTCGACCGTTATCCGTTTCACGTCCGGTGCACAACTCGCGCTTGAAGCCCGTAACGTCAACATGGTCGATCAGCAAAGCGGGCAGCATCTGTCGACGACCGGCGCGATGCGCATGGCGCTCGATCCGTTCGCGCTCTTTCGCGGCCGTTTGGCCGTGGCGGCGATCGAAGCCGATGATATTGCGCTCGACACGGCCCTCCTGCCGTCCGGCAGCCCGCTGGACTTAAGCAAGCTTCGCATCGACGCAATTCCGCAGGCAATGGAAGCTGCGTTTTATCACCTCGACATCCTGGACGATTTTGTCGAGCGCGGGGGTACGGATACCGTGCGGCTTTCCGGCATCAACATCAAGCTCGCCGATACCGCGAACGGTCCGTTATCGATCGTGGTCGACAATCTGGTCTTTGCACATG
This sequence comes from Rhizobium azibense, assembly GCF_004342325.1. Lineage (NCBI taxonomy): Bacteria > Pseudomonadati > Pseudomonadota > Alphaproteobacteria > Hyphomicrobiales > Rhizobiaceae > Rhizobium > Rhizobium azibense. Next base: position 53,902 of record NZ_SMBJ01000016.1, read on the forward strand.
CGGGGCCATCTTCGCTGCATTTGACGGGTGAGGTAGCGATCAACGGCGAAGTGGCGATGCTGGACGTCCTTTCTGAAAAGAGCGCCGGGAAAGCGTCGCGGTTCATGGCAAAGCTCACCCACGTCGATCTGAAGCCATTCACCTTGAAGAGGAACGCACTCGGGGAAATTCGGCAGGGCGTGAACAGTTTTGTGGACGTTGCCGTTTCGGCCGTGCGCGGCGCAGGCGATGTTGCACCGTACCTGGCCGCCAGCGCGGATCTTGCGCCGGGGTCGATCTTCGTAGACGCAGACGATCAGCAGCTTTCCGGCGGCCGCATCAATCTCGGCTACGACTTCACGAAGCAGACGCTTGAGATCGCAAGATCACAGGTACAGTTCGGCAACACTGCCATCCCGTTCAACGGCGCAATCATCGACCTCGACAAGCTCGACCCCGCCGTCGGCAAGGGTTTTGGCATCGATCTCCTGATCAGCGGCGGCACGGCCGCGCCGGTGGGGTCGGGAGAACAGCCGCTCCCATTCGATATCCAGACGACGGGCCGCTACCTCGTCGCCTCGCGGGAACTGCAGTTCGCGGGCATGACAGTTTCTAGTCCTCTGGGGCAGCTGTTCGGATCGCTTCATGTCAGGCTCGGCGGCAAATCGCCGGAAATCAGCTTCGTCGGACAGTCGCAGCAGCTTCAGACGGCCGCGATCAAGCAGCTCTGGCCCTTCTGGATGGCGCCCAGGGCGCGCGAATGGGTGCTGGGAAATCTCTTCGGCGGCACGGTCACGAATGCGTCGATCTCCGTATTCATTCCCTCCGGCAAGCTGGACGACGCCGTCGGCAAGGGGCTGAGGCTCGGTGACGAGCAAATCCGTATCAATTTCGATATCGCGAATGCGCGGATGAACGTGGCAGGCGATATTCCGCCGATCCGCGATACGTCCGCCCATTTCGACCTGACCGGCCAGAGAGCCACGATTTCGATCAAGAGCGGCACGTCATATTTCGCCTCGGGCCGTTCCGTCAGCCTCGGAGAGGGTCAGTTCGTACTGCCATCGACTTACCAGAAGCCACTGATGGCGGAAATGAAGCTCGCAATCTCGGGCGATGCCGATGCGGTGGGTGAACTCCTGACCTACAAGCCGGTGCAGGTGCTGCAGCGTGCCGGCCTCGTGCCCGGGGACCTGAAGGGCAAGATCACCGCCAACGTCGAGGCGCGGCTCGGTCTCCTAAGATCGCAGGATCCTCCGCCGCCCGAATGGAAGGCGGCCATGCTGCTCAGCGGAGTCGACGTCGGCAAGCCGGTGTCGGGCAGGATGATTACCAATCTGAACGGCGCGCTCGACGCCGATCCGCAGCAAGTGACGCTCGATGTCGAGGGGCAGATCGACGGGGTGCCCGCCGAGATCGAGCTTGTCGAACCGACCGATAAATCGTCCGGCGTCAAGCCGCAGCGCATCATCACGGCGACGCTAAACAACGCCCAGCGCGCAAAGGCGCTTCCTGGCCTGTCGGGGATCATCGACGGCAGCCTGACGATGCAGCTGACGAAAATCGATGAGGAACGCCAGAATGTTCAGATCGATCTCGACAAGGCGTCGTTGCAGCTTCCCTGGATCGGTTGGGCGAAGGGAAGCGGGATCGGTGCAACGGCGGAATTCGAAGTATCGGGCCCCCCCGAGAATACGCAAATCAGGAATTTCCGTCTGAAGGGCGATGGCTTTGGCGCCACCGGCTCGCTTGCCCTCAGCAAGGGTGATCTCGAGTCTGCCGATTTCGACAGCGTGAGACTTTCCTCCCTCGACGACTTTGCGATATCGATCAGGCGCAGCAGGGGGAATTTCGACGTTTCGGTGTCGGGCAATACCGCAGATGCGCGACCGATCCTTGCGCGACTGAAGAACGGGCAGGGCGACAGCGACGGAGATGGTGGTGGCAGTGCCAGCGTCTCGGTTCGTGCCAAACTCAACAGCGTCGTTGGCTTCAACGATGAAAAGATCGGCAACTTCGAGGCCAAATACGCATCGAGCGGCGGCCGGCTGCAGGCGTTGAACTTTTCCGGCATCACCGGCAGCGGCGAAGCGGTCGTCAGCCAGACGAGGGAAGGCCGTGCCTTGAACATCACGAGCGGCGATGCCGGTGCCGTGTCGCGCTTTGCCGATCTTTATCAGCATATGCAGGGCGGGCTGCTCAATATGTCGATCAGGCTCGGCAACGGCGGCAATTGGGATGGTTCGGTCGATATACGCCGCTTCGCCATCGTCAACGAACAACGCCTGCACTCGATCGTTTCAACACCGGTCGGCGAGAACCAGCGCAGCCTCAATTCCGCCGTCAAACGCAATATCGACACCTCTGCGCAGCGCTTCCAGCGCGGCTTTGCGCGCGTCGTGTCCCGCGGCGGCGTCGTCGGCATCGAAAACGGCGTGGTGCGCGGCGATCAGATCGGGGCCACGTTCCAGGGCGTGATCCGCGATCAGCGCGGCAACATGGATATGACCGGCACCTTCATGCCGGCCTATGGCTTGAACCGGTTGTTTGCCGAGTTGCCGGTCATTGGCATCATTCTCGGCAACGGTTCGGATCGCGGCCTGATCGGCATCACGTTCAAGCTGACCGGCAAGTTCGACCATCCGGCCATGCAGATCAATCCGCTGTCGATCATTGCACCGGGCGTTTTCCGCAACATCTTCGAATTCCAATAAAAAAAGCCGACGCGAGGGCCGGCTTTTCATGGGATTCCGATATCGTGCGGCTCAGGCCGCGCGGCGGACTAAGATGTGCTTCTTCTTGCCGAGCGACAGCTTAATGACGCCATCGGCGGTCATTTCACGGCTGCCGATCACCCTGCGCTCGTCGCTGACCGCTTGGTCGTTGATACGCACGGCGCCGCCCTGAACGTGACGGCGGGCCTCGCCGTTTGAGGCCGCAAGGCCGGCGCGGACCATCAGCGAAAGCAGGCCGATACCGACGTCGAGTTCGGAAGCGGGCACATCGACGGAGGGAAGGTTCTCGGCGATCCCGCCTTCTTCGAAGGTTTTGCGAGCCGTTTCCGCGGCCTCTTCGGCAACGGTGCGGCCATGCAGAATTGCCGTTACCTCGGTTGCGAGTATCTTCTTCACCTCGTTGATTTCCGAGCCACCGAGTGCAGACAAGCGAGCGATCTCATCCATGGGCAGGGTGGTGTAAAGCTTGAGGAAGCGTGGGATGTCTGCATCTTCGGTATTACGCCAGTATTGCCAGAAGTCATAGGCCGGGAACATATCGGCGTTCAGCCAGACGGCACCGGTCGCCGACTTGCCCATCTTGGCGCCGGAAGATGTCGTCAGAAGCGGTGAAGTCAGGGCATGCAGCTGTGTCGTCCCCATACGGTGACCAAGGTCGATGCCGTTGATGATGTTGCCCCACTGGTCGGAACCGCCCATCTGCAGCCGGCAGCCGTAGCGCTTTGCCAGTTCGACGAAGTCGTAGGCCTGCAGGATCATGTAGTTGAATTCGAGGAACGAGAGCGACTGTTCGCGATCGAGGCGCGTCTTAACGCTGTCGAAGGCAAGCATGCGGTTGACCGAGAAGTGACGACCGACATCGCGCAGGAAATCGAGGTAGTTGATCGAGCGTAGCCACTCGGCGTTGTTGATCATCAAGGCGTCTGTCGGACCCTCACCGTAGGTAAGGTAGTTCGAGAAGACACGCTTGATCGAGGCGATGTTGCTTTCGATCGTGTCGACGGTCATCAACTGGCGCGCTTCCTCCTTGAAGGACGGATCGCCTACCATCCCGGTCCCACCACCCATCAGCGAAATCGCGCGGTGACCGGTCTTCTGCAGCCAGTGCAGCATCATGATCTGGATCAGTGAGCCGGCATGAAGGCTCGGCGCCGTGGGATCGAAGCCGATATAGGCCGTCACGGTTTCCTTGGCGAACAGGCTGTCGAGGCCCGCTTCATCGGAGATCTGATGAATGAAGCCGCGCTCTTTCAGGATGCGCAGGAAATCGGATTTGAACTCGGACATGACTTCGTCTCTTCGGGGATGTCGGATTGATACTTGTTGAACTGCCGCGGCGCGTTTAGCACTGTTTTGCCGAAAGTGCACTATTCCGTTCGGATTGTTTTGGAGGATGGATGGGTAAAATAAGAACCGCAATCGGTCTGATGAGCGGAACGTCGATGGACGGGATCGATGTCGCCCTTGTTCGAACGGATGGTGAAGCCCGCGTGGAACGCGGGCCGTTTCTGGGCGTGCCTTATGATCCGGCCTTTCGCGACAGGCTCAAGCTTTCGCTTGAAGACGCGAAATCAATCCTCAGGCGCAACGAACGCCCCGGCGAACTTGCGACAATCGAACGAGAGCTTACGGTGCGTCATGCATCTGCCGTTACGGAGTTTCTCGATCGTTACGCTCTGGATCGAAGCTCGGTCGATGTCGTCGGATTCCACGGCCAGACAGTGCTGCACCGGCCGGACGAGGCGCTGACCGTCCAGCTTGGCGACGGGCGGCTGCTTGCCAGGGAGACCGGCATTCCGATCGTCTACGACATGCGGGCGAACGACATGGTGCATGGCGGGCAGGGTGCGCCGCTCGTACCGGTCTATCATGCGGCACTTTCGGGGACCATTCGAGACGCCAAGCTGCCTGTCTGCTTCGTCAATATCGGCGGCATCTCGAACCTGACCTATATCGGTGGCGACGGCTCGATCGTCGCATATGACAGCGGGCCGGGAAACACCTTGATCGATCAATGGGTCGAGACAAACGCCGGAATACCGTTCGACCAGGGCGGCATGATTGCTTCGGAAGGCAGGATCGTCGCCGAACTGGCCGAACTCTATCTGGAAAACCCCTTCTTTACTGCCGGCAAACGCCGTTCGCTCGATCGCAATGACTTTCTACCGCCGAGCGGAACGGCTGCCGAGCTCGCGGACGGTGCGAGGACGCTAGCCTATGTGGCTGCCGCCTCGATCATCAAATCGGCCGGTCACCTGCCGGTGATGCCGACGCTCTACATCGTCTGCGGCGGCGGACGGCTGAACGGCACGATCATGCGAGATCTTGTGGATCTCGCCGCCCGCCAAGATGCCGACGTGGTCTCCGCCGAGGTTGCGGGCTTCAACGGTGATGCCATGGAAGCCGAGGCCTGGGCCTATCTAGCAGTCCGGTCGCTTGAGGGACTGCCGCTGACTTTTCCGGGCACCACGGGCGTCAAGGAACCAGTCAGCGGCGGCATTCTTGCGAGGCCATGATGGTGGGAACGCTCATTCTGGAAACGTCGCGGCTGCGGCTGGTGATGTGGGACGCAAGCGACGCGGGACTGGTCCTGTCGCTGCATTCGACGATCGGCACAACCCGTTATATGTCGGGCGGCGCGCCTTGGAGCATCGAAAAGTGCGAGGAGCGGCTTGCCAGCTGGTTTAAGGAGAATGCGCAGGACGGCACAACGAAGTACAAGCTTCTGAGCAGAGATGACGGCCGTTTCATCGGCCGCGCTGGGATTTCGATGCATGACCGTGAAGAGCACGAATTCGAACTCGGTTATGCGCTTCGCGAGGAAGAATGGGGGAAGGGCTATGCGACGGAAGTGGCCAGTGCGCTTGCGATGTGGTTCTTCGACAAGGGCTTCGCTACGCGTTTCATCGCTTTCACGCATCCGCAAAACTTCGCCTCGCAGCATGTGCTGAGAAAGATCGGAATGCGGCCGATCGCGCCGCGGCTGATCGACGGCTTTGTGGCGCCGACATTCGAGCTCGGCGCCACCCACATTTGATTGTCAGCGAATGCGCTTCGCTGCCGGTTCCGGTACCAGTTCGCCGTTCAGACGCCGGTCGAGATAGTCCTCGCATTCGGCCATAAGCGCTTCGACCTGGCCGTTGAAGAAGTGATTGGCATTCGGTACCGTACGGTGCGTGATGAGGATGCCCTTCTGCGTCTTCAGCTTTTCGACCAGACCGTTGACATCCTTTTCCGGAGCGACCTTGTCGGCTTCGCCGTTGATGATCAGGCCCGACGACGGGCAGGGCGCCAGGAACGAGAAGTCGTAGGTGTTCGGTTGCGGCGCGATCGACATGAAGCCTTCGATTTCCGGGCGGCGCATCAGCAGTTGCATGCCGATCCAGGCGCCGAAGGAATAGCCGGCAACCCAGCAGGTCTTCGAATCGGGATGCAGGCTCTGCACCCAATCGAGCGCGGAAGCAGCATCCGAAAGCTCGCCGGCGCCGTGGTCGAATTCGCCCTGGCTGCGGCCGATTCCGCGGAAGTTGAAGCGCAATGTCGTGAACCCGCGCTTCTGGAACATGTAGAAGAGCTGGTAGACGATCTGATTGTTCATCGTGCCGCCGAACTGCGGGTGCGGGTGCAGGATAAGGGCGATCGGCGCGCTTTTTTCCTTGGAGGGCTGGTAGCGGCCTTCAAGACGGCCGGCTGGGCCGTTGAAAATGACTTCGGGCATTGGTACTCCGGGTTTTTATTTTCGCGTCCCTGCTGCTTAGACTTGACGAACGTTGTCAGCTTTTCTAAAACGCAGTTTAGAACAATTCGAAACTTGCATGCGATCCACGCATCGTGGACGTGTCATAAGGCAAGCCCGGCGGAAATTTCAAGGAAAATGAACCGTGGCAGCCTAGCAGGATCAAGCGCAGGACAAAAGAGCATGGCGACGCCCCGCCTTTATCTTGACTGGAATGCGACATCGCCGCTGCATCCCGCAGCGCGCGAGGCGGTTCTAAACGCGCTCGCTCTGTTTGGAAATCCGAACTCTGTTCACAGCGAGGGCCGCGCCGTTCGCGCTGCAATCGAAGGTGCGCGCCGCCAGATTGCGACGCTGACCGCGGCCGATCCGGCACATGTGATCTTTACCAGCGGCGCGACGGAAGCGGCCAATATGGTGCTGACGCCGGATTTCCACATGGGGCGCACGCCGCTTGCCATCGACCATCTCTATTATTCGGCCATCGAGCATCCGGCAGTGCGCGAAGGCGGGCGCTTTTTGGCTGAGAAGACGACCGAGATTCCTGTTACGTCCTCAGGTGTCGTGGACCTGGCAGCGCTGGAAAGATTGCTTGCAGGGCACGACAGGGCGATGGGCTTGCCGATGGTGGCCATCATGCTCGTCAACAACGAGACGGGTATCGTCCAGCCGGTCCGCGAAGCCGCCAGGATCATAAAGACGTACGGTGGACTTCTCATCGTGGATGCGGTGCAGGCAGCAGGACGCCTGAAGCTCGACATCAACGAGCTCGGTGCCGATTTTCTGATCGTGTCTTCGCACAAGCTCGGCGGGCCGAAAGGTGCCGGAGCGCTTGTTTCGCGCGGGGAGGCTTTGATGCCGAGGCCGCTAATTCGCGGTGGCGGCCAGGAAAAAGGTCACCGGTCAGGGACAGAGAATTCCGTCGCCATTATTGGCTTCGGTGCCGCCGCAGCCGCGGCGATTGCTGAGTTTGACGAGCGTAACAGCAGATTGGAAAGGCTTCGTGCCCGTCTTGAGGACGGAATGCGACGCGCAGCGCCCGGTTTGCTGATTTATGGCGCGGACGGGCCGCGGGTATCGAATACGAGCTTTTTCACGCTTCCAGGTCTCAAGGCCGAGACCGGCCAGATCGCCTTCGATCTGGAAGGCGTTGCGCTTTCGGCAGGCTCCGCCTGCTCGTCCGGCAAGGTCGGCGAAAGCCATGTTCTTGTGGCCATGGGTCGCGACCCGAAAATGGGCGCGCTGCGCATCTCGCTCGGTTTTGCGACGACGGAAGAGGAAATCGACAGGGCCGTCGCCGCCTTTGCGACGATAGCCGGGCGGTGCAGGCCGGCCGGAGAGGCGGCCTAACGGCCTCACTAAATTGCGGAAACGCAAATTTCCGCTTGCCAATCGGGCTGAAAAGCGCCTTTTGGCCACCTACATACGGGGTAAGGAAAATTGCCCCAAGACAAGCTGCCGGACCTTTAGCCGGCGAGATTGGAGAACGACATGCCCGCCGTCCAAGAAACGGTTGAACGCGTCCGCCAGATCGATGTGGACCAGTACAAATACGGTTTCGAAACGATCATCGAGATGGACAAGGCACCCAAGGGCCTGTCCGAAGAGATCATACGCTTCATCTCCGCCAAGAAGCGTGAACCTGAATGGATGCTCGAATGGCGCCTTGAGGCCTACAAGCGCTGGCTGACGATGGACGAGCCCACCTGGGCTCGCGTTGACTATCCCAAGATCGACTTCAATGATATCCACTACTACGCTGCGCCGAAGAGCACCTCCGGCCCGTCGTCGCTGGCTGAAGTCGATCCGGAGCTCCTGAAGGTCTACGAGAAGCTGGGCATCCCGCTGCGCGAGCAGGAAATTCTTGCCGGCGTTGAAAAGCCGAAGATCGCCGTCGATGCCGTCTTTGATTCCGTTTCGGTCGTGACGACCTTCAAGGAAGAGCTGAAAAAGGCCGGCGTGATCTTCATGTCGATCTCCGAAGCGATCCGAGAACACTCCGATCTAGTGCAGAAGTATCTCGGCTCCGTTGTTCCGCAGACCGACAATTACTATGCAACTCTGAACTCCGCGGTCTTCACGGACGGTTCTTTCGTCTTCGTGCCCAAGGGTGTCCGCTGCCCGATGGAGCTTTCCACCTATTTCCGCATCAACGAGAAGAATACCGGGCAGTTCGAGCGCACGCTGATCATCGCCGAAGAGGGCGCCTATGTTTCCTACCTCGAAGGCTGTACGGCGCCACAGCGTGACGAAAACCAGCTGCACGCCGCCGTCGTCGAACTGATTGCGCTGGACGATGCCGAAATCAAGTATTCCACCGTCCAGAATTGGTATCCAGGCGATGCCCAGGGCAAGGGCGGCATCTATAACTTTGTCACCAAGCGCGGCGATTGCCGGGGCGACCGATCGAAGATCTCGTGGACGCAGGTCGAGACCGGCTCCGCCATCACCTGGAAGTACCCGTCCTGCATCCTGCGCGGCGACGATAGCCGTGGAGAATTCTATTCGATCGCCGTGTCAAACGGCCATCAGCAGGTCGACAGCGGCACCAAGATGATCCATCTCGGCAAAAACACCTCGAGCCGCATCATTTCCAAGGGTATTGCAGCCGGCGTGTCGCAAAACACCTATCGCGGACAGGTTTCGGCCCACCGCAAGGCATCGAACGCGCGCAACTTCACCCAGTGCGACTCGCTGCTGATCGGCGACAAGTGCGGTGCGCATACCGTGCCCTACATTGAAGCGAAAAATTCGACGGCACATTTCGAGCACGAGGCGACGACCTCGAAGATCTCAGAAGATCAACTGTTTTATTGCCTGCAGCGCGGCATTCCGGAAGAAGCGGCGATCGCGCTGATCGTCAACGGCTTCGTCAAGGAAGTCCTGCAGGAGCTGCCGATGGAATTCGCCGTCGAGGCGCAGAAGCTCATCAGCATCTCGCTCGAAGGTAGCGTCGGCTGACGCCAACCGAAACGACTACGCGATGGTGCGCGCGGCGCGCCATTCTACGATTGCTTTTTATGGGACATAACCATGCTTGAAATCAGAAACCTGCACGCCCGCATCGCCGAAGACGGCACCGAAATCATCCGCGGCCTGGACCTTACGGTAAAGGCAGGGGAAGTCGCTGCCATCATGGGCCCGAACGGCTCTGGCAAGTCGACGCTCTCCTATATTCTCGCGGGTCGGGAAGACTATGAAGTGACCGAAGGCGACATTCTTTACAACGGCGACAGCATCCTCGAGCTCGACGCTGCCGAGCGCGCTGCCAAGGGCATTTTCCTGGCCTTCCAGTATCCCGTTGAAATCCCCGGCGTCGCCACCATGCAGTTCTTGAAGGTCGCGATGAACGAGCAGCGCAAGGCGCGCGGCGAAGAAGAGCTGAAGACGCCCGATTTCATGCGCCTCGTCAAGGACGCCGCCGGCAAGCTGCAGATCAATACGGAGATGCTGAAGCGCCCGTTGAACGTCGGCTTCTCAGGCGGCGAAAAGAAGCGCGCCGAAATCCTGCAGATGGCCCTGCTCCAGCCGCAGCTTTGCGTGCTCGACGAGACCGATTCCGGCCTCGACATCGACGCGCTTAAGATCGTTGCCGATGGCGTCAACGCGTTGCGCTCGCCAGACCGCGCGGTGGTCGTCATCACCCACTACCAGCGCCTGCTTGATTACATCGTTCCAGACACCGTTCATGTCCTCTATAGGGGCCAGGTGATCAAGTCCGGTGACAAGACGCTGGCGCATGAGCTCGAAGCCAACGGCTACGCCGACATCATCGGAGCGGCAGCCTGATTCAGGCGGAAAGGACGGGTCTCATGAACATGCAGACGACGAGCCGCCTGACTGCCGCGGAAGCGGCGCTGGTTGAGGCTTTTAACAATCAATTCGGCGAACTGCCAGGCGACGGCGCCGTGACTGCGACCCGCGACCGGCTGCTGGATGACCTGAAGAAGGGTGGCCTGCCCACACGACGGATCGAGGCTTGGCACTATACCGACCTCAAGAACCTGCTGCGCGAGGTGCCGGCCACAGCCGGTGACGCCGCCTCGAAAGCGATCGAGCCCTTGATCGAAGGTTCTTCGGTTCTTTCCATCGTGCAGGGCCATGCGGACCCGAGCGCAAGAGCTCACGACGTAGAAATTTCCAGCTATGCGCAACGCCTGATCGACGGTTCGGCTGCGGCCGCGCTCGGCGCGCTCGGGGCGGACGACGCCATCGGTCGCATCAATGGCAGCTTCGTGCGCGACGGCTATGTCGTCGATATTCCCGCAACGACCGAGCTCGACAAGCCGCTGGAGATCGATGTCGTTCACGCCGGCGGGCAGGTCCATACACGGCTACCCGTGTCCTTCGGCGAGAACGTCAAGGCGACCGTGATCGAGCGTCACCTGTCGGTGACCGGCGATGCTGCACTCGTGTCCCATGTCAGTGACATCACGATCGGCGAGGGCACGGAACTTACCTGGATCATCCTGCAGCAGCAAGGGCGCGAGGACACGCACCTCGGCCAGATCCGTATCGATCTCGGCGCCAATGCCAAGCTGAAGCTCTTTGTCATCAACGCTGGCGGAAAGCTCGTGCGCCAGGAACTGCATATTGCGGTCACGGGCGAGGGTGCGGACCTGACGCTCCGAGGCATCAACCTGCTCGGTGGCGATACGCATACCGACGTGACGATGGTGCTTGGCCACAACGTTCCGCACACCGGTTCGACGGAGGTCATCCGCAATGTCGTCTTCGACCGCGCCAAAGGGGTCTTCCAGGGAATGATACGGGTTGCGCCCGACGCGCAGAAGACCGATGCTAAGATGTCCTGCAACACGCTGCTGATGTCGGACGACGCCGATTTCTCGACAAAGCCGGAGCTTGAGATCTTCGCCGACGACGTCCAGTGTGGCCACGGTGCGACCGTTACCGACATCGATGACAATCATCTCTTCTACATGATGGCGCGCGGCATTCCGGAGAACAAGACGCGCGCCATGCTCGTCAATGCCTTCGTTGCGGAGATCGTCGAAGAACTAGAAGACGAAGCCCTGGTCGAGGCGCTGGAAGGCGTCATATCGGCCTGGCTCGAAAAATACGCCTGATCGGATAAACGCCATGGACAAGATAGCACCGGCAGCCACCTATGACGTCGAAGCCATCCGCAAGGATTTTCCAATCCTTGCGCGGGAGGTCTATGGCAAGCCACTGGTCTATCTCGATAACGGCGCGTCCGCGCAGAAGCCGCAGGCCGTCATCGATGCCATCTCGCGGACCTATTCGACCGAGTATGCGAATGTGCACCGTGGCCTGCATTTTCTCTCCAATGCCGCAACCGAAGCCTACGAAGGGGCGCGCGAGAAGGTGCGCCGTTTTCTGAATGCACCGTCGACCGACGACATTGTCTTCACGAAATCCTCGACGGAGGCGATCAATACGGTCGCGCATGGCTGGGGCATGCCGAAGATCGGCGAGGATGACGAGATCGTCGTCTCGATCATGGAGCACCACTCCAACATCGTCCCTTGGCATTTTATCCGCGAACGGCAGGGTGCCAAGCTGGTCTGGGTGCCGGTGGACGAAGAAGGTGCCTTTCATATCGAGGACTTCGAGAAGAGGCTCACAGAGCGAACCAAGCTCGTCGCGATCACGCATATGTCGAATGCGCTTGGCACGATCGTTCCAGTCAAGGAAGTCTGCCGGATTGCTCATGAACGCGGCATTCCGGTCCTGATCGACGGTTCGCAAGGTGCCGTGCACCTGCCGGTCGATGTCCAGGATATCGACTGCGATTGGTACGTCATGACCGGCCACAAGCTCTACGGTCCTTCGGGCATCGGCGTGCTCTATGGCAAGAAGGACCGGCTTCGCGAGATGCGCCCATTCCAGGGTGGCGGCGAGATGATCTTCGAAGTGACCGAGGATGAGGTCACCTACAATGACCCGCCGCATCGCTTCGAAGCCGGGACGCCGCCGATCGTTCAGGCGATCGGCCTCGGCTATGCGCTGGATTATATGGAGAAAGTTGGCCGCGAGGCGATTTCGCGTCATGAAGCCGACCTGACGGCCTATGCTGCCGAACGGCTGCGGTCGATCAACTCGCTGCGGGTCTTCGGAACGGCGCCCGGCAAAGGCAGCATTTTTGCCTTTGAACTCGCCGGCCTTCACGCTCACGACGTTTCTATGGTCATTGACCGGCAGGGCGTTGCCGTGCGTGCCGGTACGCATTGCGCCATGCCGCTCTTGAAACGCTTCGGCGTCACCGCCACATGCCGTGCATCCTTCGGCATGTACAATACACGTGCCGAGGTCGATGCCTTGGCCGATGCGCTGGAATATGCGCGCAAGTTCTTTGCATGAGGAGTGTCCGTATGAGCCTGGACGAAAGCGAACAGAAGATCGACGTGCGCGACGGCATCGTGCACTCGAGCATTCCTGCCGATGAACTGGCGCGCCTCAGCGACGACGTCATCGGCGCGTTGAAAACCGTCTACGATCCGGAAATTCCTGCCGACATCTTTGAACTCGGACTGATTTACAAGATCGATATCGAAGACGACCGCATGGTGAAGATCGTCATGACGCTGACGGCTCCGGGCTGCCCGGTTGCCGGCGAAATGCCGGGCTGGGTCGAAAATGCTGTAGGCGCCGTCGAAGGCGTATCAGGCGTCGAGGTCGCAATGACATTCGATCCGCCGTGGACGCCAGAGCGCATGTCGGAAGAGGCGCAGGTGGCCGTCGGCTGGTATTGAGGGGCGGGCGGCCGGCTTCAATGAGTGCGATGGGAGAAGGCCGATACCGAGAGCTTTCCTTGCCTCGAGGAAAGTCGCAATTTTCCGACGTACCTTGGCCCGGAGCAAGCAGCGGCTCACTCCTCGCCCGCAAGTTGGCTCCTGTTTCTGGCTCTGCCTCAACGCCCAAACTTCTGGCGCTGAGAGGACATGTGTCAAATGAAATGGCGCAGGACGAATTCGCCCTTGATTAAGGGATTGAAGCATTAGGCACAACTGCCTAGATTAAAAGGACGAAGCGCCGGATCTTGACCCCGGTGTGGAAGGAGAATGAGCCGATGGGCTTTGCAGTGATGAGCATGACCGGCACGGCCGCGGCGCGCGTGAAGGCAATCGTTGAAAATTCGGGGCCGGAGGCCAAGGGCATCCGTGTCGGCATCAAGAAGGGCGGTTGCGCCGGGATGGAGTATACCATCGAGCTGGTGACCGAACCCAATGCCAAGGACGACCTGATCGAACGCGACGGCGCGAAGGTTTGGGTGGAGCCTTCTGCAGTCCTCTATCTGCTTGGAACGGAAATGGACTTCGAGACCACGACGCTGCGCTCGGGCTTCACTTTCACGAATCCGAACCAGACATCGGCCTGCGGCTGCGGCGAATCCGTCGAACTCAAGCCTGCCGATCTCGCAGCACTTGCCGCGCGCGGCGACGCGGTAGTCCCCGCCGCGCACTGAACGCTTCAAGGCCGCGACCGAAAGCCGCCAGCGATGGCGGCTTTGTTGTTTTTGATTTGTCCCTTTCAGGCAGCGAAACAGTTTCTACCTTATGATCATCGAAACGCTGTTTCTGCTCTTTGCCAAAGGCGCGCTCCTCGGCCTCATCATCACAGTGCCGCCGGGACCGATCGCGACGCTCTGCATCAACCGCAGCCTCCATCGAGGTTTCGGATCGGGTGCAGCGATCGGCATTGGGGCCGCTCTTGGCGATGCCTGTTATGGGCTGGTCGCGGCCGCCGGTGTTGCGATGGTTTCGGATATCGTCGATGACTATTCGCTACCGATTGCCGCGGCCGGCGGTGCGCTTTTGATCTTTCTCGGCATCCGCGACCTCATGACGCCGCCCGCCGGCGCCTTGCAGGTCGGTACCCGCGATCTCTTGCGCACGATCGCCTCGACCTTTCTGCTGGCGATTTCGAACCCCGGCGCGCTGCTGTCCTTCGGAGCCCTCTTTGCTGGACTTGGTTTGGTCGATGGCAATACCGTCACCGAGGTGGCATCGATCGTCATCGGCGTGTTTTTCGGGGCCATGGCGTGGTGGATGGCGCTGAGCGCGGCGGTGAATCTCGCCCGCGACAGGATTTCAAGCGATCTCACGCTGCTGATCCGCCGCATTTCCGGGGTGCTGGTCATTGCCTTCGGCGCCGTCGTTCTCGGCTTTGCCGCACGGCTTCTGCTTGCCTGAAGTGTTACGGGCGCCGGTCATACCTGACGGAATGGCGCCTGATCATTGCTCGGCCGAAGCTGTCCATAGGGGGCAAAGTGAAGGCGTGGCACGGCAAGTCGGTTCTGGCAGCTCTGCTGCGTTCTCCCGTGCCTACTTCCGAAAATTCGGTGACCGCCTCCAAGGGCAGGAGGCCATTTAGATAGAGGCTCTCAGCGCTGAATTGCGAGCCGTGGGACCGCAAACCACCCTTGCAAAATGGGTTGATTGAGGTCGCAAGTCCAATTCGGTATGCGAAGGGCGCGGGGGGACAAGGAGCCTCCCCTTACGCTCTCGTCTTGACAGAACTAGGACGATCGTCCTAGTTTTTTCATATCAAACAGGACCTGGAAAATGAATGCCAGCACCCTCAACCCGTGACCTGATTGTCAAAGAGGCGGATGTCCTCTTCTACCAGAGCGGATTCGAGGCTACGTCCTTTGCCGACATTGCCGCAGCCGTAGGCATCTCGCGCGGGAACTTCTATCACCACTTCAAGACCAAGGACGACATACTGGATGCCGTGATTGCCCATCGAATGGAGCGGACACGCGCGATGCTCGACAGATGGCAAACCGAGAACGAAGGTCCGCGCGAGCGCATACTGTCCTTCATTCATATGCTAATCGCCAACCGAAGCCAGATCATGAACTTCGGCTGCCCTGTGGGAACGCTGTGCTCAGAACTCGCCAAGCTGGACCACGCCGCGCAGGTCCACGCGACGGGGATTTTTGGCCTGTTTCGCGACTGGCTCGCCGTACAGATCCGTGCCCTTGGTGCAGTTGATCGGGCAGAGGTGCTGGCGCTGCATCTCTTGGCTTGGTCGCAGGGGGTGGCAGTATTGGCGACCGCCTTCAAGGACGAGGCGTTCATCTGCAACGAAGTCGCTGGGATCGAGCACTGGCTAGAATCCCTGCCAGAAGGTCCCCGCAATTCCAGTAATTAAGGAGCATCGAAGTTCGTCACTTTCTTGAGATTTGCTGAGAACCGCGCCGCCGCGCCGGAATTCATGTCGGCGCATAATGCCTGGATCGCGCGCGGTTTTGCCGATGGCGTGTTTCTCTGCGTCGGTTCGCTCCAGTCCGCCGCGGGAGGCGCAATCATCGCTCATGGGGAAGGTCGTGCTGCGCACGATGCGTGCGTCGCCGCCGACCCTTTCGTCGTGCAAGGGGTCGTGACCGCCGAGACCTATGAAATTGATCCGAAGCGCACTGTTTCCGCCCTCGATTTCGTGAAGGCGGCATGAGCGCGACAACCATTCCCGGCCACTACGACCGCCCTCGTTGTCGCTAGTGCGCGACGGCGCCAGATTACTGCGACTGCCACGACCGCGAGTGGGGCTTCCCGGTCGTGGATGACATAAGGCCATTTGAGAAGCCCTGCCTCGAAAGCTTCCAGTCGGCCTAAGCTTGCGCATATTCCTTGCCAAGCGCGAGAATTTTCGCGCCGCTTTCGCAAAGTTCGATTTCCGCAAGGTGGCGCTGTTCGATAAGGCCGGTGAAGCCTCGTAACGATGACATTAAGAGGTCGCAATTTGCCGTCTACAGGGAGGCGGCCCGAGGCCATTGTTTGGCTAAACCCGCCAAAAATCCCTATCGCGTTTAAATTTGACAGGGTCGCTAGGGTGCCGCCCGAACGCTTGAGGTAAGTATGTCGCCCCCTCCCGCATACGGCGCTTCCAGGGTAGAATTCGAAGCAATAGCGGCAACCAAGGTCGGATATACGCTCTCGAATGGGGAAAGGGCCTCTGGGCGAGGCCTTTACCCTAAAGCTCGCGGGGGGACAATATGGCGGACATCTGTCAATGACCGCTTGGCGCCCTGCTATATGCTCGGTTATGATTTGCCTTTCCTCTGGCTGATGGAGCTTTCGATGTCCTCAAGCTTTAACGTTCACAACGCGGCCGGTTATGAGCAGCTCATGGGACGCTGGAGCCAAAAGCTGGCGTCGCCATTCATAGCGTTTGCGGGTCTTTCCGATGGTGAGAAGATACTTGATGTCGGTTGCGGCACGGGCAGCCTGACATTTGCCCTTGCCAAGGCCGCGGATCTTAGCGAGATCGCTGCCATCGACTATTCGCCAGTCTTCGTTGAGGAAGCAACCCGGCGAAACACCGATGCGCGCATCAAGATCAGGCAGGCGGACGCTTGCTCGTTGCCTTTCGAAGACGGAAAGTTCGACCGCGTGCTCGCGCTGCTCGTGCTTCATTTCGTGCCCGAGGCAGGCCGGGCCATTTCAGAGATGGCCCGGGTCGCGCGTCCGGGCGGGGTAGTCGCCGCAGCTGTCTGGGATCATGTCGGCGGCATGCCCGGTATGCGAATGATGGTCGACACGGTGGCGGCGCTCGGCGAGACCGGGCGACAACTGCGCAATCGCTACTGCTTTCAGCCGATGATGCAGCCTGGCGAAATGAAGCGGACCTTTGTGGAGCAAGGCCTGCTGGAAGTTACCGAAACCCAGCTGATGATCCGCATGGAATACCAAAACTTTAACGATTACTGGGCACCCATTGCTGCAGGCGAAGGACCTCTTGGCAAATATGTCGCGGCGCTCGACGCCGCTGAGCGAGCGCGCATCGATGCTGCCGTGCGCGACGCGTATGAGGCCGGTCGATCCGATGGTCCAAGGTCGTTCGCAAATGTTGCGTGGGCCTGCCGCGGCATCGTTCCCTGACCCGGCGGGCAGAGGTCAGATCGGCCCCCGCAAATTCCTAAACGCGCTCCTTGAACTTCGCCTGAAGGTTCCTCGGACGGGTAGCCTTCAGGCCCCCCGTCAGGTTCAGGGCATGCGTTGCTGCAATCGTTCACCGGATCGACCGGCTCGAACTTGATCCCGCCGACTTCTATTCCGCAGCTTCTGCGTAGCTTTCCACCGGCGGGCAGGTGCAAACGAGATTCCTGTCTCCGTACACATTGTCTACACGGTTGACCGGGGACCAGTATTTGTCGACACGAAAGGCGCCGGGCGGGAAGCAGGCTTGTTCGCGGCTGTAGGGGCGGTCCCATTCGCCGACGAGGTCTTCCACCGTGTGCGGGGCGTTCTTCAGCGGGTTGTTGACCTTGTCCATGCGACCTTCCTCGATAGCACGGGCCTCCTCCCGGATCGCCAGCATTGCCTCGCAGAAGCGGTCGAGCTCGGCCTTGGTTTCGGACTCGGTCGGCTCGATCATCAGCGTGCCGGCGACCGGCCAACTCATGGTCGGGGCATGGAAGCCGCAGTCGATCAGCCGCTTGGCGATGTCGTCGACCGTGATACCTGCGCTATCGGAAAGCGGACGCGTGTCGATGATGCATTCATGCGCGACGCGGCCGCTTTCGGACTTGTAGAGAACCCCGTAGGCGTCCTTCAGGCGGGCGGCTATGTAGTTGGCGTTTAGGATCGCAACCTTGGTTGCCTGCGTCAGGCCTTCGCCGCCCATCATCAGCACATAGCTCCAGGAGATCGGCAGGATCGAGGCCGAGCCGAAGGCCGCTGCCGAGACGGCACCTGAGCGGCCGTCCGTTTCCGGGTGGCCGGGCAGATGAGGCGCCAGATGGGCCTTGACGCCGATCGGGCCCATGCCCGGACCGCCGCCCCCGTGCGGGATGCAGAAGGTCTTGTGAAGATTGAGGTGGCTGACGTCGGAACCGATGTCACCGGGACGCGACAAGCCGACCATGGCGTTCATGTTGGCGCCGTCGAGGTAGACCTGGCCGCCATGCTTATGCACGAGATCGCAGATCTCCTTCACCGTTTCCTCGAATACGCCGTGCGTCGAAGGATAGGTTATCATGCAGCAAGAGAGATGATCCGCATGCTCTTCCGCCTTGGCTCGGAAGTCGTCCATGTCGACGTCGCCGTTTCCGCGAACCTTGACGACGACGACCTTCATGCCGGCCATCTGCGCGGAGGCGGGGTTCGTGCCATGTGCCGAAGTCGGGATCAGGCAGACGTCGCGATGGCCGTTGCCATTGGCTATATGGTAGTTTCGGATCGTGAGCAGGCCGGCATATTCGCCCTGCGCGCCTGAATTTGGCTGCATGGAGAAGGCGTCGTAGCCGGTCACGGCGCAGAGTTTTTCCGTCAGATCGTCGATCATTTCGCGGTAGCCGAGCGCCTGATCGACCGGAGCATAAGGATGGATATCGGAAAATTCCGGCCAGGTGATCGGCAGCATTTCCGCCGTAGCGTTGAGCTTCATGGTGCAGGAGCCGAGCGGGATCATCGCGCGATCGAGCGCGAGGTCCCGGTCGGAGAGCCGGCGGATGTATCGGGTCATCTCGCTTTCGGCGCGGTTCATGTGGAAGATCGGATGCGTCAGGTATTGGCTTGTGCGCAGCAGATCCTTCGGCAGCCGGTAGGACGGCTCGAAATCGGCGACGGCGAAATTGCCGCCGAAGGCGCGCCAGGCGGCTTCGAGCGTCGCGGGACGCGTACGTTCATCGAGGCTCATGCCGATCTTCGTCGTGCCGACCTTGCGCAGATTGATACCCTCGGCGACGGCCGCGCGCAGGATGAGGCCCTGCATGTGGCCGACATCGACAGTGAGCGTGTCGAAGAAAGTCTCAGGCTCTATCCTGTAACCGAGCTTTTCGAGGCCCTTGGCCATCAGCACGGCCTTCTGGTGGATCTGCTGGGCGATCGCCTTGATGCCCTGGGGACCATGGAAAACCGCATACATCGAGGCCATGACGGCGAGCAGCACCTGCGCCGTACAGATGTTCGATGTCGCCTTTTCGCGGCGGATGTGCTGTTCGCGGGTCTGCAGCGACAGCCGATAGGCGCGATTGCCGCGGGCATCGACCGAGACGCCGACGAGACGGCCGGGCATGGAGCGCTTATGCGCATCCTTGACCGACATAAAGGCCGCATGCGGTCCGCCGTAGCCGACCGGAACGCCGAAGCGCTGTGAGGAGCCGATTGCAATATCGGCGCCCATTTCCCCCGGCGACTTCAGAAGCGTCAGCGCGAGAATATCGGCTGCGACGACGGCGATCGCGCCCGTCTGGTGCAGGCGCGAAATCAGGCCCGTGAAATCATGTATGTGCCCATGCGTGCCCGGATACTGGAAGATGGCGCCGAAGACGTCCACAGGATCGAGGTCCTTGAAGGGGTCACCGACGATGACGGTCCAACCGAGCGGTTCGGCGCGGGTTTCGATGAGTGCAATCGTCTGCGGATGGCAGGCGGCATCGACGAAGAAGGCCTTGGCCTTCGACTTCGCGACGCGCTCGGCAATCGCCATGCCTTCGGCAGCAGCAGTCGCCTCGTCGAGAAGCGAAGCGTTGGCGACGTCGAGACCGGTCAGGTCGCAGATCATCGTCTGGTAGTTCAAAAGCGCTTCCAGTCGGCCCTGGCTGATCTCCGGCTGGTAAGGCGTGTAGGCCGTGTACCAGGCCGGGTTTTCGAGAATGGTGCGCTGGATGACCGGCGGCGTGATCGTGCCGTAATAGCCCTGGCCGATCAGGGAAACGAGGACCTTGTTCTTGTTGGCGGTCTCGCGCAGCTTGTCGAGCGCCTCGCGCTCCGTCATCGGCGCGCCCCACGCAAGCGCCGCCTTCTGGCGGATCGAAGAGGGCACGGTCGCGTCGATCAGGCTGTCGAGGCTGTTGTAGCCGACGACTTTCAGCATG
Source organism: Rhizobium azibense (assembly GCF_004342325.1). Classification (NCBI taxonomy): domain Bacteria; kingdom Pseudomonadati; phylum Pseudomonadota; class Alphaproteobacteria; order Hyphomicrobiales; family Rhizobiaceae; genus Rhizobium; species Rhizobium azibense. The sequence continues at coordinate 74,156 of NZ_SMBJ01000016.1, forward strand.
TCGTCCATTTCGGCCGGTGACGGGCCGATATGGCGGCGGTTGGCAAAGTCGTAGGGCTGGTAGTCGGTAAACTGGAATTCTGTCGGCGTCGTCATTGCGCAGTGAGCTCCTTATAGGCTGCTTCGTCAAGCAGGCCATCGGCATCGGCCGGATTCTTGAGCTTCAGCTTGAAGAACCATCCGGCGCCCTGCGGGTCGGAATTGACCAGCGACGGATCGGCAGTGATCGCTTCGTTGACTTCGGTGATCTCGCCGTCGAGGGGACAATAGACTTCCGAGGCAGCCTTCACGGATTCGACGGTGGCTGCATCGTCATTCTTGGAGAAGCTTGCGCCCACTTCCGGCAATTCGACGAAAACGAGGTCGCCGAGCTGCTCGACGGCATATTCTGTAATGCCGACCGTTGCCACGCCGTCTTCGAGCTTCAGCCATTCATGTTCTTCGGTAAATTTCAGCATGGTCTAGTTCCTCTCCGGAAAAATCTTAGCGTTTATAGGTCGGCGTGATGAAGGGCAGGGCGGCAACCGTGGCGGGGAGATACTTTCCGCGTACCTCAGCATAAACTTGGGTTCCAACGGAGGCATGCGAAACCGGCACATAGCCCATGGCAACCGGACCTTCGACACTCGGGCCGAAGCCGCCCGAGGTGACTTCGCCGAGCTCGGTCTTGCCTTCGGCATCCGCATAAAGCTTCGAATGGGCGCGCACTGGCGCCTTGCCTTCCGGCTTCAGGCCAACGCGGCGGCGTGCGGCACCATTGTCGAGTTCATTGAGAATGCGTGCTGCACCCGGAAAGTCCCCAGCGCGCGCTCCGCCCGTCCTGCGAGCCTTCTGTATGGCCCATTCGAGCGCTGCCTCGATCGGCGTCGTGGTAGTGTCGATGTCGTTGCCGTAGAGGCAGAGCCCGGCCTCAAGACGCAGCGAATCGCGGGCACCGAGCCCGATCGGCTGTGCATCGGGATGTTCGAGCAACCGCCCGGCGACATCCTCGGCCTTGTCAGCGGGTACGGAGATCTCGAAGCCGTCCTCGCCGCTGTAGCCGGAGCGGGAGACGAGACAGGATATGTCGTGCAGGCGGCAGTGGCGCACGTCCATGAATCTCATCGCCGCCACATCCGCCCACAGTTCAGCCAGCACGTCGACGGCGCGCGGACCTTGCAGCGCGACCAAAGCGCGGTCGAGAAGGGTTATGTCGCAGCGGTCGCCGATGTGCTTCTGCATGTGCGCGACATCGGCCTCCTTGCAGGCGGCGTTGACGACGACGAAGAGATGGTCGTCCAGATGGGTGATCATCAAGTCGTCGAGAATGCCGCCGTTTTCGTCGGTGAAGAAGCCGTAGCGCTGGCGGCCTTCGGCGAGGCCGAGAATGTCGACCGGCACCAGGCTTTCGAGTGCGAGAGCGGCATCTTCATATCTGCCGGATTTCGCTCTTACGACGACCTGGCCCATGTGGGAGACGTCGAAGAGACCGGCGCCGGCGCGTGTCTGCAGGTGTTCCTTCAGCACGCCGGCCGGATACTGCACCGGCATTTCGTAGCCTGCGAAGGGCACCATGCGGGCACCGAGCGAAAGATGCAGCGCGTGCAGCGGAGTTTTCTTGAGGGCAGCAGTATCGTCCAACGACGCCTCCGGGGTTAGCGCGTGGAATTTGACGCGCGGGCTCTATCTGAAGGCGCGGCTCCGCCTTGCTTTCGAGCCCCCTCTGTCCCTGTGCCTGAGATTGTTATCCCTTCGGCGAGCGCTTCGACAACGCTTCTCTCCAGAGTTCCGTCTGCCCCTTGCTGGTCCTTTGGCCTGAGAGTTTCCGGGGCGGTTGCTCCTTCGGCACCGGCCGCCTTCAGACCGGATTCTCCCAACAGGGTGCCGCAATTATCCGGCGGAGAAGGCTCTTGGCAAGGGGGAATGTCGCCGCCGAACAAATTTTTGTCGCGCCGCCATTCGGCAAAGTGTGATCTGCGTCAAATGGGCTTTTGCTTTTTTCGGATAAAGTGCTTAATCGCGAAATCCGCTAGAGAGGATCAGATGGAAAAGACGGGCCAAAACCTTAGCATGCTGACGCGCGTTGTCTGCGCGCTGAGCTTGCTTATGCTTGGCCTTGCGCACCAGGCGCCGCAGGCGGCTGCGGCGGACGCTGACTATAACAGCGCCGCCTACGTGCTGCCGGACGGCACTTACGCCTCGCTTTGCGTGACCGTTAACGACGGCAGCGACAAGACAGTGCCGCTGAAGCCGAGTTGCGAAGTCTGCCGGCTTTGGGCTTTCGTCATCCTGCCGGTGCCGGACTACGGCTCCTGGCTGCATCTCGAATTCGCAACACTCCATAACTCTCCGGCTGTCGCGGACACCCCCATCGGAGGCCACGCCGTCGAACGGCCGAAGTCCAGGGCACCGCCGGTTCAGGCCTGATCTCCAGCCACCACCGATAATGACAGGACAATGCCGGCGCGCTAGCCATTGCGAGCAGCAGCCGGCGAGGAGATACCCGATGAAGACAATCAAGACACTCAGCGCTGCGGCTCTGATTTCCGCAGCCGTATTCACTGCAGCGCAGGCGCATGTCACCTTTCTTGATCCCGAAGCCCCACAGGAAAAGACATTCCTCGCAACTCTGCAGGTGCCGCATGGCTGTGAGGGCAAGCCCACCAACGAAGTGCAGGTGAAGCTGCCGGAAGGCTTCGTATTCGCCAAGCCGCAGCCAAAGGCCGGCTGGGAACTTGAAGTGATCAAGGGCGACTATCAGAAGAACTACGACAATCACGGCACCAAAGTGAAATCCGGCGTCGTCGAAATCCGCTGGAAGGGAGGCAACCTCTCGGACGATTTTTACGATACATTCGTGATCCAGGGAAAGGTTTCGGGGGTGGATGCCGGAACCTCGCTGGCCTTTCCGGTAAAGCAGCTTTGCGGCGATGCGACCGAGGCATGGGACCAGGTCGCAACCGATGGCGGCGATCCCCATAAGCTCAAGGACCCGGCGCCCTTGCTGAAGGTCGTTGCCGGCGGCGGCAATGGCCATGACCATGGCGACATGGCCGGGATGGACGTGAATGCTGCAGCAGGCGGCATTGCAACAGTCGGCGACCTTGAAGTGTCCGACGCCTTTGCAAAGGCAATGCTGGTAGGCCAGCCGGTCGGCGGCGGCTTCTTTACCGTCAAGAACAACGGCAAGACCGACGACAGGCTCGTCGAAGTTTCCTCGCCGACTGCTGGCGAAGTACAGATGCACGAAATGGGCATGCAGAACAACGTCATGAAGATGCGTGAACTGAAGGATGGGATTGCCATTCCGGCGGGCGGGACGGTGAAGCTAGCGCCCGGCGGCCTGCATCTGATGTTCCAGAAGGTGAAGGCGCCTTTCAAGCAGGGCGAGAGCGTGCCGGTGACGCTCATATTTGAGAAGGCGGGCAAGATGGACGTGACGTTTAAGGTGCTTTCGGCCCAGGGCAAATAACCAGAAACAGGCCTGCGGCAGTGCTGCGGGCCGCTTTTCCAAGGTAATGAATTCAAAAATCCTCGTAGGATTTCAATGCCTGCGGCAATCCTGCCTGCGGCTGCTTGTTGCCTTTGGCCATCAAGTCGAGCGCCACTTCGGTGGATTGAATGATGCTGGCCGTTTCGTTCAACTCCTGGTCATGTCGGTCCTTGAGCTGACGCTCTGCGATCCGGCGCGCTTCCTTTGCCGCCATGCTGGTCGGCACGCGAGGAGCAATCCTCAGCGTTTCGAAAGCGGCAGCGGCGGTGCTCGCGGATATGGTGACGACCTGTGTCATGGCACGCTTAATACACATCGCCGGTTGGTGTGCGGCTAAGGAAATCATTCGCATTTGATTGAACGGCAGGATTTCTTGTCATCCGATTGGAATCGATCAATTCGTCAGGTAAACCAGAGTGATGATCCAGGCTCTTCTTGTCGGCGCCGGCGGCGCTATCGGCTCCCTTTTGAGATATTATGTCGGCCAGTGGTCGCTGCGGCTGCTGGGGCCGGGCTTTCCCTGGGGTACGCTGATTGTCAATGTCGTTGGCTGTTTCGCCATTGGCGTCTTTGCCGAAATGATTGCGCGCCGGTTCAACGCCTCCGTCGAGATGCGCCTGCTTCTCATCACCGGCTTCCTGGGCGGCTTTACGACCTTTTCCGCCTTTTCTCTGGATGCGATCTCGCTTTTCGAACGGGGCGAGGCAGTTGCCGGCGGGCTTTATGTCGCCGCAAGCGTCGGGCTTTCGATGGCCTCCGTCATGGCGGGTCTTGCTCTCGTGCGTGCTTTGATCTGAAAGGCAGTTTCCCCGCGGAGAAAAATGCTCTAAAGCCACCGGCAACTGCGCCCGTGGCGCGACCAAGATTTTTCCGAAAGAACAAGAATGGCCGGAATCGAACATATCAAAGTGGATGCCGACGAGGCGGGCATGCGGCTCGACCGGTGGTTCAAGATCCATTTCCCGGGCCTCGGCTTCGGCCAGCTTCAGAAGCTCCTGCGTTCAGGCCAGGTCCGCGTTGACGGTGGACGGGTAAAAACCGATGCGCGCGTGCAGCCCGGCCAGACGGTTCGCGTGCCGCCGCTCGATGTCGATGCGAAGGTCAAGAACGGCCCGATAGCCGGGAAGGATCTGAAGCATTCCAGCGATTACGAACTTCTGCAGCGCATGGTGTTGCACGAGGACGACAAGGTGATCGTCCTCAACAAGCCCGCCGGACTTGCCGTGCAGGGTGGATCCGGTCTGACCCGGCATATCGACCAGATGCTGGAGGCGTGGACGAGTCCGAAGGGCGAGAAGCCGCGGCTCGTGCACCGCCTTGACCGTGACACATCGGGCGTGCTCGTCATTGCCCGCACGCGCGGTGCCGCTCAGAAGCTGACGGCTGCCTTTCGCGAACGTGACACCAAGAAGACCTATTGGTCGCTGGTGAAGGGCGTACCACGCAAGCATGAGGACAAGATCTCCACGTGGCTCGTCAAAGAAGCGACTGCCGATGGCGATCGCATGCGCGTTGCCAAGCACGGCGAGGAGGGCGCCGATCATGCCGTATCCTATTATCGCGTGATCGAGACGGCGGCGCAAAACCTGGCCTGGCTCGAGATGGAGCCATACACCGGCCGTACGCACCAGCTTCGCGTTCATGCGCTGCATATCGGCCATCCGATCATCGGCGACCCGAAATACTTCATCGACGATCCGAACTGGGACTTTCCCGGCGGCATCCAGAAGCGGCTGCACCTGCATGCCCGTCATATCGATATCCCGCATCCTGCAGGCGGACGCCTGCGCATCACGGCGCCGCTGCCACCGCATATGGTGCAGACATGGAACCTTCTCGGCCTTGATCTTGCCGGTGCGGAGAGGATTGACGAATGAGGCTTGTTCTCTTCGATTGCGACGGCACCTTGGTCGACAGTGCCGCGCTGATCCATGAGGTGATGGCCAGAACCTTCGTTCAATTCGGTCATCCACGGCCGGATGTTTCCAAAACAAAATCGATCATCGGTCTGACCCTCGACATCGCGATTGCCCGCATGCAGGGCAAGCTGCATGTCGATGACGAGGCGATTGCAATGACGGCGCACTACAGGTCGATCTACATGGACGTAAGGCACGAGCCCGGCATGGATGTGCCGCTTTTCGCCGGGATTAAGCCGATGATAGACAGGCTCGCAGCAAGGGAGGACATTCTGATCGGCGCCGTTACCGGAAAGTCGCGCCGCGGGCTTGTCAATGTCCTGGAAACACATGGCTTCACGCCGCATTTCATCGTCTCTCGGACGGCCGACGATTGTCCGTCGAAGCCGCATCCGGCCATGGTAACCGAATGCTGCGACGAGGCCGGCATGAAGGCCGCTGATGCCATCGTCATTGGCGACGCTATCTACGATATGCAGATGGCAAAGGCTGCGGGCGCAAGGGCAATTGGTGTATCCTGGGGCTATGCTAGCATTGACGAACTGATTGGCGCTGGAGCCGATATTATCGCTTACCATCCGAATGACGTGCTTGACCATTTTTGAGGTGACGCCATGCGCGACCTGCTGAACGATCTTTCCGAAGGACTGAGCCACCCCGATCCGATCCGCCGCGCGCAGATCCAGATGAAAAGACCGCTGCCGAAACGCTTCTACAAGGATGTTGCGGTTGCCGAGCGGGACGATGGCTTCGCAATCGAGCTTGACGGCAAGGTCGTGCGCACGCCGGCCAAACAGGTTCTGGCAGTGCCGGTAAAGGCGCTGGCCGACCTCATTGCCTCAGAGTGGGATGCACAGGCGGAAAAAATCGATCCGGCGACCATGCCCGTCACGCGCCTCGTCAATACCGCGCTCGACGGCGTCGCGATGGATACGCAAGCCGTCTTCGAAGACATCTTGCGGTTTTCCTCGACTGATCTTCTCTGCTATCGCGCCGAAGGACCGGAACTTCTGGTGCAGCGCCAGACAGAGCAGTGGGACCCGGTTCTCGATTGGGCGGCGAATGATCTCGGTGCGCGCTTCATCCTCATCGAAGGCGTGATGCATCACGAGCAGCCGCGCGAAGCGGTCGCAGCCTTCGACGTCTCGTTGCGCAGACACGACAGTGCGCTGGCACTTGCCTCTCTTCACACTATGACGACACTAACCGGGTCGGCCCTTCTGGCGCTGGCGTTCGCCGAGCGCCGTCTGACCATGGACGAGGTCTGGTCGCTTGCCCATCTCGACGAGGACTGGACAATCGAGCATTGGGGCCGCGACGAGGAGGGCGAACTGCGCCGTGCCAAGCGCTTTGAGGAATTCAAGGCAGCGGCGCAGGTTTTTTTGGCGCTAAAAGCCTGAAACATATTGCTTTGACAGCCATTATGTCGAAGTCTGCGACTCCGAGCGGGAGAGGTGCGGAATTCAGCATGAATTGGTTCAGGTCGCTTTTTTGTCAGCTGGCCCTGGTCTGTACCGTGCTGACGTCCTGCATGGGCCTGACCTCCGATGAGCCCGCCGCTCCTATCTACGATGTCCGCAGTGCCGTGGTTCTCGGCGGTCCCAATACGCCGCCCGAACTTCTTTCAGGCGTCGGCGACCGCATCAATGCCGCCATCAATGCGACGGTTCGAACCGAGGTCTATCCGCGAGTCGTGCTGACGGTTCGCATCGTTTCCCTCCAGAAAGTCACAGGCTTCGACAAGAACAGAAATATCGCCAAGATCAGTATCGATGCGGCGTCCGTCGACGAGGGCTCGGTCGTCGCCGTCAGCTCGTTCGAGGTGACCAGCACTGCCAACGATCGGACTATGGCGGATCAGATTCTGGCGGAGGATATCGCCGCGCGAGTCCGCTCGGCCTTCAAGCTCAATACCGGCCGAGGCTGAAGATCAAGCCGCAATCGAGCGGCGAGGGGAGATTTCATGAAGGAAGTTCTCGACGAGCTGGAGCGGCGCCGGGGGATTGCCCGGCAGGGCGGCGGAAAGGCGCGCATCGAAGCGCAACACAAGCGCGGCAAGCTGACGGCACGCGAACGGATCGACATCTTCCTCGATGAAAACACTTTCGAGGAGTTTGACATGTTCGTGGAGCATCGCTCGACGGACTTCGGCATGGACAAGAGCCGGATTGCCGGCGACGGCGTCGTCACGGGCTGGGGAACTGTCAACGGTCGGCCCGTCTTCGTCTTCGCCAAGGATTTTACCGTGTTTGGCGGCTCGCTTTCCGAGGCGCATGCCGAGAAGATCATGAAGGTGCAGGACATGGCGCTGAAGAATCGCGCTCCCATCGTCGGCATCTATGATGCGGGCGGCGCGCGCATTCAGGAGGGGGTTGCTGCGCTCGGCGGCTATGCCGAAGTCTTCCAGCGCAATGTGCTGGCTTCCGGCGTCATTCCGCAGATTTCCGTGATCATGGGCCCATGTGCCGGCGGCGACGTCTATTCGCCTGCGATGACCGATTTCATCTTCATGGTGCGCGACACCTCCTACATGTTCGTGACCGGTCCGGATGTCGTCAAGACCGTCACCAACGAGGCAGTGACCTCCGAGGAACTCGGCGGCGCCTTTATTCATACGACCCGTTCGTCAATCGCTGACGGCGCTTACGACAACGATGTCGATACATTGCTGCAGGTCCGCCGCCTCGTCGATTTCCTGCCGCTTTCCAATACGTCACCGGTGCCGGAGATCGAATGTTACCAGTCGGTGACGGATGGGGATCAATCGCTGGACACTCTCATCCCGGCCAATGCCAACAAGCCGTATGACATCAAGGAGCTGATCCACAAGGTTGCTGACGACAGCGATTTTTTTGAGATCCAGGCAAGCTTCGCCAAGAACATCGTCTGCGGTTTTGGGCGCGTCGAGGGCTCGACTGTCGGCTTTGTGGCAAACCAGCCGATGGTGCTTGCTGGCGTGCTCGATAGCGATGCATCACGCAAGGCCGCGCGTTTTGTGCGCTTTTGCGATTGCTTCGGTATTCCGATCGTTACCTTCGTCGATGTTCCGGGCTTTCTACCAGGCACGGCGCAGGAATATGGCGGTCTCATCAAGCATGGGGCAAAGCTGCTTTTTGCCTATGCGGAGGCGACCGTGCCGAAGCTGACTGTCATCACCCGCAAGGCGTTCGGCGGGGCTTACGACGTCATGGCCTCCAAGCATTTGCGCGGCGATCTGAACTATGCGTGGCCGACGGCGCAGATCGCAGTGATGGGTGCGAAGGGCGCAGTCGAGATCATCTTCCGCAAGGATATTACCGATCCGGAAAAGATAGCGGCACACACAAAGATGTACGAGGACCGCTTCCTGTCGCCGTTTGTCGCGGCCGAGCGTGGCTATATCGACGAGGTGATCATGCCGCATTCGACGCGCCGCCGCCTGGCGCGCGGTCTGAAGATGCTGCGCAACAAGGATCTCTCGAACCCCTGGAAGAAGCACGACAATATTCCGCTCTAAGACGTGAGCATCGTGAAAATCATGCGAAATCAACAGGAAGTGAATACATGTCAACGATCCGTGTGTTCATTCCTCTCGTTTAGGGACTAACGCTCGACCGTCTTATCTCAAGGGAGAGTCTGAATGTCCGTTTTCGAACGTTTGAGCGTCTATCAACCCTACGCGCTGGCCGCTCTTCGGATCGCCACTGCGCTTCTGTTCATCGAGCACGGCACGATGAAGTTGTTCGCATTCCCGATTCCGCAGGGAGAGGGCGGCCCGCTTCCGCCGCTCATGCTCGTCGCGGCGCTTCTTGAATTCGTCGGCGGCCTGGCCATTCTCGTCGGATTCCTGACACGTCCGGTCGCTTTCATCCTGAGCGGAGAGATGGCTGTTGCCTATTTCATGGCGCATATGCCCCTGGGTTTTTATCCGTCAGTCAATCAGGGAGAATCGGCAATCCTCTACTGCTTCGTCTTCCTGTTCCTGGTTTTTTCCGGTGCAGGCGCCTTTTCGCTCGACAATCGCAACGCCTGAGAAGACTGCCGCGGGTTCTTCCGCGGCAGTCTTGGTCATGCAGCCAGTTTAAGTCCGACAATCCCGGCGATGATCAGTGCGATGCAGCCGAGGCGGGCCGCTGTGACGGGATCGCCGAGCAGCCATATGCCGAGCAGCACGGTTCCGACGGTGCCTATACCCGTCCAGACCGCATAGGCCGTGCCGATCGGCAGCGTCTTGACCGCCAGACCGAGCAGGACAATGCTGATCACCATGGAAATGACGGTCAGGACCGTCGGCATTGGCCGCGTGAAGCCATCGGTGTATTTCAAGCCGATTGCCCAGCCGCATTCAAAAAGACCTGCAAGAATCAGCAGAAACCAGGCCATCTTACTCTCCTTTTTAAAGAGCGAGGCCGTCCCCGCGACGTTTGCGCCCACAGTAGAACGGGCGCCGCAGTCGACTGCGTTGTTGCTCATAGGCTCGGTTTGAGTGCCGTTGCAAGGTTGGAACCGGGATAGCTGCCATGCCACCCGTCCTTGTGTTCCTTATGCGAGCCGCTCGGCGTGCCACGTCAGGTGATCATCCATGAAGGTGGAGATAAAATAGTAGGAGTGGTCGTAGCGCTCATGCATCCGCAGCGTGAGCTTGATGTCCGTGCCCTTGATCGACTCTTCGAAGAGCCACGGCCTCAGGCCATTTTCCAGGAAGCCGTCAGCCTTCCCCTGGTCGATCAGAAATTCCGGGAAGCGTGCGCCGTCGCTTACCAAGGCGCATGCGTCGTAGTTGCGCCAGGCCGCGCGATCGGAACCAAGATACTTTTCGAATGCCGGCGCCGACCAATCGGCAGTCGATGGCTCGACGATCGGCGCAAACGCCGAGCAGCTCCTGAAGCGGTCCGGATTCCTCAGCGCCATCGTCAGCGCTCCATGACCGCCCATCGAATGACCAAAGATTCCCTGGCGGCTCATGTCTACGCGAAATTGCTTGGCGAGGAGGGTCGGCAGCTCCTCGGTGATGTAGGTGTACATCCGATAGTTTTCTGCCCAGGGCTCTTCTGTGGCATCAAGATAGAAGCCCGCGCCTTTGCCCATCTGCCAGTTGGTGAGCTCGTCGGGAATATCGTTGCCGCGCGGGCTCGTGTCCGGGCAGACGATGATCAGGCCGAACTCGGCCGCCATGCGCCGGTACTCGCCTTTTTCCATGACGTTGGCATGCGTGCAGGTGAGACCGGAAAGATACCATAGAACCGGGCAGGGCTCCTTGATGGCCTTCGGCGGCGCAAAGACTGCGAAAGTCATCTCGCATTTGCAGGATTCCGATTCGTGCGAATACACGCCCTGCATGCCTCCGAAGGCGGTCGCTTGGGAAATGATGTTCACTTTTGATCTCCCGTTCCTGTGGCTGCCGCCTTGGAGCGACGGCAAAGCCGATCAAAGGTTTCTAGGAACCGCGAGCGGTCCCTCGGGCTGAAGGCGGCATTATAACCCTTGCTTTCGCCGGTTTCCCGCAGGTGTGCGCCGAGATCGCGCATGGCGCTCGCCATTCCGATATTTGTGTCGTCGAAAACGCGGCCGGTGGGGCCGCAGACCAGCGAACCGCCCGCAACGCACCGCACGGCGAGCGGCACGTCCGCGGTCACCACAACGTCGCTGTTGGTCGCGTGCTCCGCAATCCAGTTGTCGGCAGCATCGAAGGCATTGGAGACGATGACGTTTCGGACCATAGGATCACGTGATGGCCGCAGGCCGGAATTGGCGACGAAGGTTACTTCGATGCCGTGACGTTCGGCAACCTTCAGGATTTCCGGTTTCACGGGGCAGGCGTCTGCATCAACATATATTTGCGGCATGTGTCGTTCGTTTCTAGTCGTCGAAAGAGCGATGGTGGTCTCGTGGCGCACCGCGCTGCAAAAGAGTTCCACGCCAGCGCCATCCGGCAAGCGATCGTAGATGATGACGTAGTTCCGAAACATCCTGGTACTTGGATTTTTCGGCACGCGCGGTACGCCCGGAAGCGGGTTTCAGTGCTGATTGCAGCCGTATCTATCGATCGGCGGGCTGCAATGCCAGATCGATTTGCAATAAGACTCGAGATCAATAGATCACCACGCCGCGGATGCTTTGACCGGAATGCATGAGTTCGAAGCCCTTGTTGATGTCCTCGAGCGGCATCGTATGGGTGATCATCGGATCGATCTCGATCTTGCCTTCCATGTACCAGTCGACGATCTTCGGCACGTCGGTGCGCCCGCGCGCGCCGCCGAAGGCCGTGCCCATCCAGCTGCGGCCGGTCACCAGCTGGAACGGACGCGTCGAGATCTCCTGGCCAGCACCGGCCAC
>NZ_SMBJ01000017.1:0-73272 GCF_004342325.1 Rhizobium azibense
TCGATCTGGGAGTAGGTGCGTGTCATGAGCATTCCTTGCGAGTGATAACCCATTGGTATCTATCGCAAGTCGCACTTCATCCTTGAACCCACCCCGGCTACACACACATGTCACATAACATAGATTATGGAACTACCGGAGACCACTAATCCGGATCAGCTCAGTCTGGAAAGCGGCCGGCCCTACTAGGTCTTTTTGGCTAGTTGCCTTGGCTGTTGTGTGCGACACTTTAAATGGAACAAGAAACTTTCGAGACGCTGCTCTGCGTTGCCTCGTGCGTCCATGGTAGATTGCTCGCTCGGAGCAATACGTCGGCACGGCAAGGAGAAGAAGACAAATGACCGTATCCGACGCGCATTTCCAGGGAGATATTCCCGCGATCTACGAGCAGTTCCTAGTGCCGATCCTGTTCGAGGGATACGCCTCGGATCTGGCGTCGCGCGTCGCGGACTGCCATCCAGGAAGCATTCTCGAAGTCGCCGCAGGATCGGGTGTGCTGACACGGGCTATGGCGGCCAGGCTTGCGCCGGAGGTTAAAATTGTCGCTACCGATCTAAACCAGGCGATGCTCGATATCGCAGCGAAGAAAGGCGTTGGCCGTCAGGTCGAGTGGAAGCAGGCCGACGCACTCGATCTGCCCTTTGAAAGCGCAAGTTTCGATGTTGTCGCCTGCCAGTTCGGCGTCATGTTCTTTTTGGACAAACAGCGCGGTTATTGCGAGATACTGAGGGTGCTGAAGCCCGGCGGGACATTTCTCTTCAACACTTGGGCCTCGCTTGCCGAAAACGAAATTGCCCGTACGGTTTCCGAGGCAATGGTCGCGGCTTTTCCCGATGACCCCACGCGCTTTCTCGAACGAACGCCGCATGGTTATTACGAGCGAGAGTTGATCGAGTCCGATCTCAGGCACGCGGGATTCCGGAAGGTGACGATCGAAACAATAGACATGACCGCGCATGCGCCCTCGCCGCGCGACGTCGCCATAGCATTCTGTCGGGGTACCCCGTTGAAAATGGAGATCGCCGCGCGCTGTGCCGATGACGAAAGGGCCGTTCAAGCGGTCGCAGCAGCGTTCGAAAAGCGCTTTGGCAGTGGACGGATTCGTGGAAATCTACGTGCTCATGTCGTTATGGCTGAAGTTCGCTAGCCGCTGCCGGTCGATATCCAGTTCCTAGGTCGTGCTAGATCGCGCGGAGTTCATCGATTTTCACCTCGAACTGCATCTGATCATAGGCGGGTTCGACGTGTTCGGGCGTCTCGGCCATCACGGTGTCGTAGTCGAGCGGCGTATGCATATGCGTAAGGATCGCCCGCTTCGGTTTCAGCCGTCCGATCCAGTCGAGTGATTGCTCAAGCGACAGGTGGCTCGGATGATAGCGGTATTGCAGTGCGTCGATAACGAGGATGTCGAGGTCCTGAAGCTTTGCGACAGTCTCCGGCGGAAAGTCGCTGATATCGCTGCAATAAGCGACGTCACCGATTCTAAAGCCAAGTGAATGAATATCACCGTGCTGCTGCAAATGCGGCCGGAATGAGATCGTGCCTCCAGCGCCGCTGATGGCGATAGGCGTCATATCGTCGATCAGGATCGGTTCGACGATCGGTGGGTAATTGCTGCCGGGCGGCGTTTCGATGCAATAACTGAAGCCCTGGCGGATGCGGTCCATCGTGAAGGGATTAGCATAGATCGGCACACGCTGCTGTGCATTGTGAAAATAGCCGCGCAGATCGTCGATGCCGTGAATGTGGTCGGCATGCGGATGCGTGTAAAGCACCGCATCGATGTGCTGCACCTTGGCGGCAATCATCTGCTCGCGGAAATCCGATCCGGTGTCGATGACGACAGTCGTGACCCCGCCGTTGTCGTCATATTGCTGCACCATGAAGGCTGCGCGCGTACGGCGGTTCTTAGGGTTAGCCGGATTGCAGGCGCCCCAATCGCCCGTAATGCGCGGCACGCCGGGCGACGACGCGCAGCCGAGAATGGTGAAGCGCCGCCGGTAGCTCACGCGGCTAGACCTTTGGCATCTTAGAGAAGAGCCGGAAAGCATTCTCGGTGGTGATCCGCGCCATCTCGGCGTAATTGACACCGAGCGTCTCAGCCAGAACCTCGGCAGTGTTCACGACATAGGACGGCTCATTGCGCTTTCCGCGCCAGCGTTTGGGCGCAAGGTAAGGCGCGTCGGTTTCCACGAGCAGCCGGTCGAGCGGGACTGTCTTTGCGATCGCCCGCAACTCCTCGGACTTCGGAAAGGTGAGGATGCCAGAGAAGGAAATGTAGCCGCCGAGGTCGACGCCGGTTCGGGCAAGGGCGGGGCCAGCCGAAAAGCAATGGAGGATGAAGGGGAAGGCCCCCTTCCCCGTTTCTGCTGTCAGGATTGCCGCCATGTCCTCGTCGGCACTGCGGCTATGGATCACTAGCGGCAACCGTGTTTCGCGCGCGGCAGCGATATGGCGCAAAAGGCCAGTCTTCTGGTTCTCCGGCTTCTGCGTGTCGTAAAAGTAATCGAGCCCGGCTTCACCGATCGCGACGACCTTCTCATGCTCGTTGGCGAGGCGCACGAGATCTTCGGTCTGAATGTCGAGTTCCTCATCCGCATTGTTCGGATGTGTGCCGACGGAGCAGAAGACTGAGGGATATTTCTCGGTGATCGCAAGCAGCTTTTCGAGTTTCCGTACCCGCGTCGAGATCGTCACCATCTGTTTCACACCTGCCTGGTGAGCGCGTGAGACGATATCGTCTAGCTCCTCCTCGAAATCGGCGAAATCAAGATGGCAATGGGTATCGATCAGCATGGCAGACCCTCAGGTTTCCGGCGCCACATACCGCGGGAAGACTGGCTTCGGGGCCTCCAGCGGCGTTCCGGGAACAAGGCGTCCGGCTTCGCCCGATTCCGAGAAATCGCGCTTGTCGACTGGCGCGGCTACGAGGTCGAGCAGCTTACCCGCCGATTCAGGCATGAACGGCTGCAGCAGGATCGCGATCTGGCGGACGACTTCAGCGGTGACATAAAGCACGGTGCCCATCCGCGCCGGATCGGTCTTCTTCAGCGCCCACGGCTCCTGGCTTGCGAAATAGCGGTCAGTCTCCGAAACGACGGCGATGATGGAAGCGAGCGCCCTGTGGATCATCTGCTTGTCCATGTCCTCGCGCGTGGACGCAAGCAGCGCATCGGCCTGCGCCAGCATCGCCCTGTCCTCGTCTGTCAGCGGTCCGCATTCCGGTATCTTGCCGTCGCAATTCTTGACGATCATAGACAGCGAGCGGCTCGCGAGATTGCCGATGCCGTTTGCAAGATCGGAATTGATGCGCGTGCCGATCGCTTCTTCGCTGTAGCTGCCGTCCTGGCCGAAGGAAACTTCGCGCAGGAAGAAATATCGCACCTGGTCGAGACCGAAATGGTTCACCAGATTGACGGGATCAACGACATTGCCGAGCGACTTCGACATCTTCTCGCCCTTGTTGAGCAGGAAGCCATGGGCAAAGACCCGCTTCGGCAGCGGCAGCCTGGCCGACATCAGGAAGGCGGGCCAATAGACTGCATGAAATCGGATGATGTCCTTGCCGATGACGTGAATGTCAGCCGGCCAGTACTTCGCCCTCGGGCCGTTCGGATCCTGGAGATAGCCGGTCGCTGTGATGTAGTTGGTGAGCGCGTCGACCCAGACATACATGACATGCGACGGATCGTTGGGCACCTTGATGCCCCAGTCGAAGGTCGTGCGCGAAATCGAAAGGTCCTTCAAGCCGGACTTGACGAAGGAAACCACTTCGTTGCGCCGTTCGGCAGGACCGATGAAATCGGGATTGTCCTCATAGTGCTTGAGGAGCTTGTCCTGGTATTCGGAAAGCTTGAAGAAGTAGCTTTCCTCCTCCACCCATTCGACAGGCGTACCCTGCGGCCCGTAGCGCACGCCGTCGGCGCGGAGCTCCGTCTCGTTCTCCTGGTAATAGGCCTCGTCGCGCACAGAATACCAGCCGGCGTAGGAATCCTTGTAGATGTCGCCGTTTTCCGCCATCAGATTCCAGATGTCCCTGGAGGCTTCGTGGTGACGGGCTTCCGTGGTTCGGATGAAATCGTCGTTCGATGCATTCAAGAGCTGGGCCATCGCCTGGAACTCGCCGGAATTGCGGTCGGCAAGCTCCTGGGCGGTAATACCCTCTGCGCGGGCCGTCTGCTGCATCTTCTGGCCGTGCTCGTCTGTGCCTGTCAGAAAGAAGACATCACGGCCATCGAGACGCTGAAAGCGCGCGATAGCGTCCGTCGCGATCAGCTCGTAGGCATGGCCGATATGCGGCTTGCCGTTCGGGTAGGAAATCGCGGTGGTGATATAGAAGGGCGTCTTGTCTGTCATGGCGGCCATCGTGTCCGGCTTACTCTCTCTGAATATCAGCCGCTCTTAGCGCATGTCATGAAGAAGAGAAACACTAAGTTTCGAAAGCGCTTATGATTTGGCGGTTTGCCGAAGCGCTGAGCTTGACTCGCTTTCTGCCACATTCTAGGCCTTGCGAAACTGAAGAACGGGGCGCAACCGACGTGAGATTTCTAGCAGCGGGCAAAAGGCGTTTCTCTGTCTGTCAGAGGTCCGTCGCTTGACGTTTCTCGATAATTTCCAGCCTCTCTATTCACTTTCCGGCTTTTTCGTCGGCGCGCTCGTCGGCATCACGGGCGTGGGCGGCGGCTCGCTGATGACACCGCTGCTCGTTCTGTTGTTCGGTGTCCATCCGGCAACCGCGGTCGGCACTGACCTGCTCTATGCCGCAATCACGAAGACGGCGGGTACAGCGGTCCATGGCATGCATGGCCGTATCAACTGGCGGGTTGTCGGTGCGCTCGGAGCGGGCAGTGTTCCGGCGGCGCTCCTGATGCTCTGGCTGATGGCCGGCGTCGACCGCAAGAGCGTCGAGGTTGCCCATACGATCACCGCAGCGCTTGGCTGGCTGCTCGTCATGACGGCCGTGATGCTTGTGTTCCGCGCGCAGATTCTCCGCTTTGCTCGCCGGGTCACTGGCGAGCGCCCCCCACCTCGTCCGGCGACCATTGCTGTTCTCACCGTCATTCTCGGGCTGGCTCTCGGCATGCTTGTCACGCTGACATCGGTCGGCGCCGGTGCACTCGGGGTCACTATCCTGCTTATACTTTATCCGCGGCTGGATGTCCGCGAAATCGTCGGTTCCGATATCGTCCATGCAGTACCCCTGACGCTCATCGGCGGCATGGGCTACTGGATCATCGGCGAGATCGACTGGCTCCTGCTTTTGGCACTGCTGGTCGGCTCGATTCCGGGCATCATCGCCGGCAGCCTTCTGGCGCCGAAGCTGCATGAACGCACGATTCGCATCGTGCTTGCGCTCACGCTCGCGATTGTCGCGTGGAAACTGCTTGCCGGCTGATCAGAGACCTGGCTGCTTGATATCGCCGAGAATGCTGAGGATCGTCTGCTTGCGGTCGAGGTTGTAAGCGACGGAGATGGCAAGCCGCTCGTTGATATCCGATTGCAGCCGTGCCATCCGTTCGGCGGCGGAAAGCTCGCCTGCTTGTGCCGCGTCGCGCGCTCGACGCATCAGGTCGTCGCCGACATGGCTCACGAAGAATTCGAATATCGTTTCGCTATCCTTGCCGGATAAGGCATCTGCCAGACGATGCATTGCCTTTCGAGCCGTCGGGCCTTGAGCCGACAGGACCTCGTTGTATGCGGCGATGATCTCGCCTCCCCCGTAGTTCAGGAGCTTCAGCGCCTCCCCGACGCTGCCTTTCGCGAGCGATAACAGCGAGGCATCGCTGCCGGTTACGCCGAGATTGGCGAGTGCCGCGCCCAAGGCGATATTATCCAGTGGCGAAAGCCTGAGCGGCAGGCACCGTGAACGGATCGTCGGCAGAAGTTTTCCCGGCGCATGCGAAAGCACGAGGAAGAGCGCCCGCTTGGGCGGCTCCTCCAGAATTTTCAAGATGGCATTGGCCGCATTGCGGTTCATGTCGTCTGCCGGATCTATGATGACGATGCGCCAGTTTCCGGTTCCGGAGGTCTGCGAGAAGAAGCGTCCGGCGCGCCGTACCTCGTCCACCGTGATCGCCGACTTCACCTTGCCTGTCTTCTCGTCGACGGGACGCGAAAGATAGAGCAGGTTATGCGATGCCCCGGAAGCGATCTGGCGGCTGACGGCAGAGGCCGCATCAGGATCGCCGATCGCTGCGGGCGCTGTTGCCGGATCGGGATTCGACAGAACGTAGTTTGCAAAGCGAAAAGCAAGCGTTGCCTTCCCGATCCCCTCCGGTCCCTCGATCAGGACTGCGTGGTGGCCTTTGCCGGAGCGATAGGATTGGGAGAGAAATGCCTGGGCTTCATCATGCCCGAAAAGTTTTGTGTTTTCGGCAGGCCAGATGGCGCCGTCCAGAAGCCCCGGCCGCTCATCACTCATGCGCGGCCTCCGGCATCTTGGCGGCGACAACCGGCCGAAGGAGCTGATTGACGATGGCAAGAATTTCCGCGGCAATCAGCTCTTCGTCCAGTGTCGCGTTGACGACGTGGCACCGCTCCGGTTCGCGCGCAGCTATATCGAGATAAGCTTCGCGGCGTTTTTCGTGCGTCTCAAGTTCTTCCTTTTCGAAACGGTCCGGTCCGTCCGCTGTTGCCGCACTACGCTTCTTTACTCGCTCCAGACCGAGCCTTGCGGGAATGTCGAGGATAAGCGTGCAATCCGGAACGACGCCGTTGACGGCAATCCGCTGCAGCGTCTCGATGAAGTCCGCCTCGAGATTGCCGGTCACGCCTTGATATACGCGCGAGGAATCCATGAACCGGTCGCAAAGCACGATCTTGCCCTGGAGAAGGGCCGGGCGAATGACCGCCTCGACGTGATCGTTGCGGGCTGCGGCGAAGAGAATGGCTTCCATGCGCGTGCCAAAAGCTTCCGCACTACCAGACAGCAGCACGTGGCGCACGGCTTCTGCACCCGGCGACCCGCCGGGTTCCCGCGTCAGCAGAACCTCATGGCCCCGCGCCCTCAGGGCTTCGGCTAGCCGGCGGATTTGCGTGGATTTCCCAGCCCCTTCCCCGCCTTCAAACGTAACGAACAATCCCGTACCGGATGACAATGACACATTCCCGTATTCTTCAGCGCCCACGCCGGGCGGGCTTTCTTCCTATCTATCCGAAGACAGGGCCAAGCGAAACCTTCAGGGTGGGCGCCTTCAGATCCTTCCCCGGCAATTTAGGTAACGAATATGGCGATCAGGTGGGCTCGGCCTTGTCCCAGAACCATGAGAAGAACAGCGATTCACCAAGTTCCAGAAGCGCGTCGACCGCGCGGCTCGTCAGCGAACCCTGCTCGACGCCATGTGCGGTGTAAAGTGGCACCTCGCGCAAAACGCGGCCGCCCGCCGAGATCACTAGCGTGCCCGCTTCGGCATCGGCAGCGATGGGCGCCATCAGCGGCCAGCGGTAAACGATCCGCGCCGAGAGCCTGTCAGGATTGCTTACCGGAATATAGACGCTGACAGCTCCCTTCGCGACGAGGTCCACTTTTCCGGCCCGGCCGCCATAGACGCTGGCCGCGCCCACGATTTCCTCGTCCGAAAAAAGCTGTCGATCCTCGAAGGCTGTCTGCCCCCATTCGAGGATGCGCTTTGCCTCCTCGGTCCGTTCCTTGTCGGAACCAATCCCGCCGAGCGCCAGGAAGAGCCGCTTGCCATCGCGCTCCGCCGAGGCGACGATCGAATACCCTTCGCCCTCTGCAAAGCCGGTCGCCAATCCGTCTGCGCCAAGTCCAAGGCCAAGCAAGGGATTTCGATTGCGCTGGAAAATCTTGTTCCACTCGAAATCCGGCTGCGCGAAATAATGATAGTATTCCGGATAGGATTGCTGCAGATCGATCGCAAGCCTCACCAAGCCACGCGCCGATACCTTGCTTCTGCCGTCCGGCAGGCCGGTCGAGTTTCCGAAGACCGTTTTCGGCATGCCGAGCACCTCCGCACGCCGCGTCATCGCGGCAGCGAAATTGCTCTCTGTGCCGCTCATGCCCTCCGCAAGAATGATGCATCCATCGTTGGCACCCTGGATGGCGACACCCTTGATCAGATCCTCGACGCGGATGCGGGATTTCAACGCTGCAAACATTGTGGCCGTCCGCGATGGAGCACCCCCCGTCCGCCAGGCATATTCGGAAACCGGATACTCGGTGTCGAGCGTGATCTCGCCTTTTTTCAATGAGCCGAAGACGAGGTCCATCGTCATCAGCTTTGCGAGCGAGGCGGGAGAAAAGCTTTGCTCCTCGTTCTTTGCAAGCAGCACTGTTCCGGTGGTCGCCTCGATCATGTAGGCCTGCGCGGCCTTTGTCACAAAGCCGGCGGGCGCGGTTTCGGCAGCGGAGGATGGCGATGCGAAGGGCAGAAGGCACGCGCAAAGACGAAGCAGACGCTTCAACATCGAGGCTCCATAGGATCGAAGGTTGGACTCCAGACGTTAGAGGCAGCGCGCGTTGCGCGCAATCGCTTCCAATCAGGGCGCGATCTGTTGTGCCTGCTGGCGCCTGAGGGAAGCCCTGATCGAATCCTGCGTCAGCCCGTCGTTACGGACCATGACAGCGTCGAATGCGAGCTCTACGTTCACCGTCTTCACGTCTTCGTCCTGGTAGCCCATCGCGAGCGAACTGTCCTGCCCGTAGCCATATGGACGCTCATAGGGAACGGGTCCGATTGTCGGCAGCACGACCATCTGCTCGAAAGCCTGTTCTGATTTTGCGAGAACGGGAGCTTGTGTCGCTACCGGTGCCCCATTGTAGCGCGCGCTCGGCGTCGAGCCACCGTAGGCCGTCGCAGACATGGGCACCGGCACACGCGATGGATCCACGGTCAAAGTCCCGAGGCTCTGGAGCTGATCGTTGGTGATCCGCTTGCTGTTCGACGCCACCATCACCCCAGTTGCGATCTGACCTCCAGGATTGACGCTCGGAATCCGGCTTCCCTTCGGAACATAGGAGGCCATCAGGTAGGGCATGTCGTGCCCATCCATACGCGCCTTGCCGACATACTGCACACGCACCTTGCCGGTGCCGCTGTGCTGCAGGTCGAGCATGTCCGCCGTCTTATTGGAAAGATCGATGATGCGGCCTTCATGATAAGGGCCGCGGTCGTTGACGCGCACCACCACCGATGAGCCGTTTTCGAGATTTGTGACACGTGCGTAGCTTGGCAACGGGAAAGTAGGATGGGCGGCGGAAAGATGCATCTGGTCGTAGACTTCGCCGTTTGCTGTCAACCGGCCGTGAAATGCGGAGCCATACCACGAGGCAACGCCCACCTTGTTATAGGCGAAGTCTTCTCTGGGATAATACCACTTTCCCTTGACCTCATACGGGTTGCCGACGATGTAGCGCCCGCCGCCCTTTGGTATGTTGGCGCCACTGGCAACGCGCGGGCTGGCTTTGACGCCATATTCTTTTTCGGAGAAGTATTCCTTGCCGTGAGCGCGCTTCTTCGGCGCCTGAGAAGCAGTACCGCAAGCAGTGACGGTGGCGCACATCAACGCCAACGCCAGCCACCGCGTACCCGTTGCGAAAGAGGTCGCCCCGCATTCCACTTTCATATGTCCCACGCCGCCCAAGATCGTATGGTTAAGAACCTGCCCGACAACGGGCCAGTCATGCCTACGCCCACTCGCCTAACGAGACTTTAACTCGGCAGGTATCGTGGCAGATTTGCGAATGATTTCGCGGCGATAGAAACAATTTTAATGGTTATGGTTTACAAAAACCTAACGCGGGAATCCGCAATCGTCATCCGGCCGGGACCCCCAGCGGCAGATTTGGGACCTGAACCGTTCCATTGGTCCATATCGCTTGCCCCTTCCCGCTTGATTTACTACTCCCGAGTAGCAAAATCGTAGCAATCCGTTGATGTGCTTACGATGCCGGTTTCATTGAGCTTCGGTTGAATGCAAATGACATCCCGATACATGGGTATATGAGTCGCAAGACCTCTGTATAATTTCGCAGGGTGCGCACACATGATAGGGTTCTCATAGCCGCCTAATCGGCCAACTCCCCCGATGGGGCGTCAGGTAGCGCCCGGTGTCTCTCCCCCGACTCATTCACCGGGGCCAGCGGATATCGCATCCGCATTGACCGTCTCGTCAGCCCCGAGGCGGTCTTTTTTTGGACTTCCCATCCTGTCACTCGTTCACGTATTCGGCCGTGGCGGGAATCGCCTCAGGCTTCTCGGACAAACGAAGCAAAACGCTTCCGCCGCCCGGTCCAGGATTGGCGCGAAGCCGAGCGCTTCTCAAACGAGGAGGTCGATTCGCGGGAAAGGCACCTCGTTGAAGCTGAAACCTCGCCACGTTGAAAGAATTGGCTTATGTGAGACGGGAGCCCTTGTAGGTTATCGAGGTCGGAAGGCTGGAAAGAATGCATATAAACTGGTCGAAGCCGGTAACCCTCGCTCTTGAAGGACCGGACCAATGGGTCGTCATCCATACCACTCAGGCTGCGGCGTGGGCGTTAATTGAAGACTGGCCCATCGAAGACGGTCCGGCGCTCAACAAGGCATGCGCCGTCTGCGCGGATGTCATGTCCGGGAAACGCAACAGAGAGGAAGCCCGACAAGCATTTATCGATGCTGCGATCGAGGCCGGAATTCCTATCAAAGATTGAGATCGAGCCACGCTCCGTTCATGCTTGAACTCCGGCGTGATGATCTTGCCGTCAATGTGAGGTGGGAGCGAGTTTGCGGAAATCACTCCTGTCCACAAACGCGATGGCCTTTGCCTCGTGTCGGCCGGGTCTCTGCCCTCTTGAAACAGGATCCAACTGCTCATGCGTTCATCTTCTGCTTCATTGCGGGATGGGCTGACAGGCAAATGCTGCGGAGCAAGTTGACGCTGCGATCAAAGCTGTTAAAAAGCCAGCCGTTGAGTGATTGGGTGATAAACAGGTATCTATGTTTTCGAGCTTTCAACAACTGTAGAAAGCTGAACCAAATCAATCAGACGGAAGAGTGTCCGAGTGGTTTAAGGAACCGGTCTTGAAAACCGGCGTGCGGGAAACCGTACCGTGGGTTCGAATCCCACCTCTTCCGCCATTTGTCTTGTTCAAGTTTTCCCAACAGTGCCACAAAGCCTTGGAACAAGGTTTTTTCGGCTTTTTCATTGCCACCCTTTCCCGTGCTTTGCCGCTCCACCCCACTAATTTGGGATGCAGGCGGGGTAGCGAAAGGATTGGTTGGGGGCATCATGCTGACGGATGTCCAAATCAGGAAGGCCAAACCGGCGGACAAGCCTAAGAAACTTCCTGACAGCGGCGGGCTCTATATCGACTAGATCATTGAAAGCGAAAAGCCGTCGGCATTCGCGCCGACCTCGACGTTTTTTCACCTGCCTGTGAGTGCTACCGGCTAAAAATCGAAATAGAGGGTCACTCCCGACCGCCGATGATAGCCGTAATAGTCAGGATAGCCGCCATAGTACCGAGGGTAGCCATAATACGTCGGATAACCGCGGTACCCATATGGGCGATAGTAGCAATTGCCGTAGTAACGGCAGGAACGGTAGGCGTATCGCCGGTTCCAATAGCGATCCGAACGCCAATGACCATGGTGCCGGTGTTTGACCTGCACCACATCGCCGGTTTGCACTTGTTCTGCTTTCGGCACAAAAACCGGCACGGCGTTTACCGGTAAGGCGAAGAATGCAGCCATGCCTACGGCTGCGAGGGCGGATAAGAGCTTTTTCATCGTGAACTCCTCCTCGCCGACCATCATAGAACCATCGAGCCTGAACCGCCAATGAACGTTGCGTGTGCCGCGAACTTTGCGCTTTTTTTGCGGAGTTCGCGCGTCAAAGGCACGCTCGTATCTTGCGATGAGGCCGCGAGGCAACAAAGTTTAATTCAAATGCGTAGGCCGCATTCGACGGTTTTTGATACTAATGCCGGAAATTTGCCGGCACGTTGATCGAAAGCGCCTTGCGCGGCCTCGGCTGGATTGAACGTTAGTCACTCCACGAGCAGGGACAAAAGCTTTATCTTTGACATCAGATTGCTAGCAATGAGCGAAGCGATGCTGACAATGATGATTGTGATTAGCACCCGTGCGATGGAAGACGGCGCAAAAACGGTTTGAACCAACCACAGGAACAATAGGTGGATACAGTACGATCCGAGCGTCTTCTCGCCAAGCTTCGCAATGGTGTCTGGCACGCGGCGTTGACAACCAAGGGCCAGAAAAAAAATCCCGACGGCGTAAGGGATGGTTGAGATGAAATAATTGATGTCAGTTGTGGGCGGCACTTGGAAATAGCGCCACAATAAAAAGCTCTCGAGGCACTGAAGCAGCAATCCGGCCGATGCAATTGCGACAGACTGCTTTATCGTCAACGAAAGGTCGGACTTGCCGATCCAATAGCCCATCGCGATGAAGATGCAGCCAAAAAACGGTCCGTCGCGGAAGTTCCAGTGTATTGGCCCTTCCATATTCAGTTCCACGAAGGGCACTCCCAGGAAGTAGAGCAATATACCGGCGACGAGTGCTCCGCTTTTGCCTGACACCTTCAGACAAAGAGCGAATGTGACGGCGCTCACGCCTAAAGACGGCAGGAACCAAAGATGGTAAGCGGGAACGCCTTCGACGAGAAGCTGCCGGACTCCTATAATCCCGCTATTGCCAAAAAGGAGTTCATGCGCCAGCAGGTATATGAGCAGCCATCCGACAAACACAGGGAGAAGCCGGATAAGATAAAGCTTGGCCACGGGAACCAAGTACAGGGGTTTCCTGCTGAGAAAGTATCCTGCC
The DNA here is from genome assembly GCF_004342325.1 of Rhizobium azibense. Taxonomy (NCBI): domain Bacteria; kingdom Pseudomonadati; phylum Pseudomonadota; class Alphaproteobacteria; order Hyphomicrobiales; family Rhizobiaceae; genus Rhizobium; species Rhizobium azibense. Next base: position 12,786 of record NZ_SMBJ01000017.1, read on the forward strand.
ACAAGAAAGAAATAGGGGACTGCGAAACGTGGAACGAGCAAGAAAAACTCTGTTGCACGGGGCCCGATGTAATAGCCGCGCGCGTGAGCTGCGACAACAGCGACAAAGGAGACGACCCGAAACAAGTCGATGCCCATATGACGTTTGGGACTCAACACATTCGTTGGCTGGCTCACGGCAGGAACTCCTTGGATGCCGATATCGTCGGCCCAATCGGCTGAGTCAAAAAATCTGGTTGCGATAGACTGCAGCGCATTCGCTTCGTCTCGGTGGCGCGCCCCGATGCCGGGAAAAGCTCCACTTCGCATGTGCAATAACTACCGGAATGCCGTAAAGGTGTCGAGCCCGGATACAACGCTGAGGCGATCTTATATCGCACGCTGCTTTCGTGTCGGTTGATGAAATTGGCTGTCGTTAGCGGTCATGGGGGGCGCTGGTCGCAACCGGGAACATTCCACCACCTCGGATGTTCGACGGAGTGGATCGCGCAGCCAAGATCTCCTGTAACCGTGCTCAGCCCTTGCACGAGGCTGTGCGGTCCGCCTCAATTCCTCGGGCATCGGTATGTAAGCGTACAGAAACCATAAGCCAGTATCATGCGTTCATCTTCTGAACGTCTTCCGACGTTCCTCTTCGTCGTCAACAACTAGCCCCGATTTCGTCGGGGCTTTTTTGTCTGAAGGAGCGAATGTGATTATTCGAACATGCCCTGCGAGTGGTTTGAAGCGATGCACGCGGCGATGGTTCGTTGAACCGTTGCGCTGTCTCGGATGCTAGGAAAACCTAGCGATGCCTTTTCTGTCCACACTCGTGGCAACTCCACAAATGCTCCGACGCTTCCCGCGTCTTTGGCGAGAAGAGACTTCTTCGGCTTCAGAGGAGCCATCAGTCCATTCAGCATTCTTGAAGGGGAAAACTTGCTCAGTAGCGGTGCACCGGCGTACTATCCACGTTTCGCGAGCCTGCCCCTGCGCTCAGCCGAGGTAGGGCCCGGCGAGGGAGGTTTGTCATGAGAATTGCATCGATATTCGCGACCGGCTTGATCGGATTATGTGGGATGGCTTCCTTTGCTTCGGCAGGGGGTACGCACACATTGGTCACTCCCGATGATGTGCAGTGGGGCCAGGCTCCTAAGGTGCTCCCCACCGGAGCAGAAGCGGCGGTCCTGTTCGGCGATCCCAGCAAGGAGGGCCTCTTTGCCCTCCGGATCAAGGTGCCAGCGGGCTATGCGATCCCGCCGCACACGCATCCTGTGCATGAAGTGGTCACAGTCATGTCAGGGACCATCAATATCGGAATGGGCGAAACCGCCGATCCAAGCGCCGCCAAGGCACTGCCTGCAGGCAGTTTCATCGCGTTGCCGCCGGGCACGGCGCATTTTGCTCGCTTCGACGAACCGACGGTCATCCAAATTACGACGATTGGGCCATGGGCAATCAAGTATATCAATCCGGCTGACGATCCACAGAAGTCGCAATAGCCCACCCCTCGGTTAATGGCCAACTGCCCCACCGCCGAGGGCGGCGGGGCGTCATTAACAAAAGTTGGCGATAAGGCCATCTCCACCATATCTGTTTTGCTCGCGAATCTGCCTCGGAATTTCGATCGCGGCCCTTAAGGATGGGCGTTCGCAACAAATCGGCCAGCCGGGATGGGATGGGCTCCAACAAGCTCGTCACAAGTGCGGTTCTAGGCGGCGAACAAAGGGCTGACGCTCACAAAAAAGTTCAAGAAAGAAATAAGAGACAGGGCCGGGCCACAGGTTCGCGCTGCACTCATTCCGTGCAGCGGAGGAACTATATCCTTGCCGGCAGCGTTTTACCGCCACACTGAAATCTTGGAGGATAACATGAAAAAACTGGTCATCTCTGCCGTATCGCTGTTTCTGTCGTTGGGGGGTGCCGCGGTCGGGCAGACAGCGACGGTTACCGTTCCCGGCGAGGTCAGAACCTATGTTCTTGAGCAGCAATCGCCGTCGGTCACGTTTGAAGGCGATGTTGCAGTCGGTACGACGCTTCCTGACACGGTCGAGATCAACACCATCCCCGATCAGCCTGAATACGGTTATGTGGTCGTCAATAAGAAGCGCGTGCTCGTCAATCCCAATACCCGCGCGGTGATCGAGGTCATCGAATAAATTTAAAGCACTGCGGGCCCCCCACGGGCGGGCCCGCGCTTCCCCCGTGCCAATCCACCAGGGACTATTGCCGGTCTTGAGAGGCGTATGCCGGCCTCGCTGATGAAGACAGCTCAAAATGGCTACTTTGCGAGCAATGCCGAGAAACACGGGCCGACGTGACTATTTGGGTTTGCAGTACTGCGCCAGACGTGACGTGTCGATGCTCTCAAAGAGAGGCAATTGGCGGCCGAAGAACCTGGTATCCCCTTATTAGCCGTTGGTCGGCGCCTATTTTACGATCGGTTACTGAAATCCGTGCCGCCCTGCATTCTGCTACACTCTCTCGCGGAACAGAACTTCATGGCTATCCGTTGAAAGGATCGCCAAGGAGATTGCACATTATGAGCTCGGACATCTGGGAACGCAGCATCGAGTTGATCGACTGCAACGATCATTTCCGCACCGTCAAAAATACAAGAGAAGCCGTTGCGTTTCTGATGACGTCTTGGCCCGATCATAAGGGGCCTGCATATGCGGCAGCTCGGAAGGCCTGCCTTCGAGCGCTCGAGGGCGAAAAGCCGGAGATAGATCCTCAGACCGCTTTCATCGCAGCAGCAGCGGAATCCGGAATTTTGAGGGCCAACTAAATCGCTCATGCCCCGGATGCTCATAGATTCCGGCGCACCGACCGGCGCGATGCGGCCATAGACGTCCTGTGATATGCAAACTCGCACTGCCGGGCGTTCCGGCCTGCCGGGCTCAAATGTCTTTTCTGTCCATAACTCGTGGCGGACGCTCGCTCCTCTGGGTTTTCAGCAGAAAGCAGACACGCCGAACCCTCCCATATCCCAATATCTTACGATATCCGGTCTCATTGGCGCCCTATAAGAGTTGTATGTCCTTGAGCGCCTGGCGGGCGCTCGGATTTGAGCGGGTCGTGGCGTCGGCGGGGGCGCAAGCTTCGACCCGCTCTTTCTTTCTATCAACGGAGCGCGCCCATGTTTTGGGATTTCATCACGATCGCAGCGATTTTCGGCGGCTTCTTTCTTGTGCGAGAGGCACAAACCGTGCTCGCGAAAGCCCGCCTGTCGAACTGGAACAGCTTCACCTTCCGATGAAGGACAAGGAAGCGACAGCTGGATTTTCAGGCGCCCGAAAATTGCTCCAATCCTATATCGCTGTGGTTGTGGTGTCGTTGCTGGGAGAACAGCTCGATCCTCTCAGCGACACCGTTTCCAGTTTTCAGAGTACGACTGGATCGCTGTGAGATCGCAGCTTGGATCACCTCGCGGTGACGTTATCCACCGGTCGGCATTAAAGGCAGCCGTTTTATCCAAACTTCGCAGTTAACCGCCTGTAATATTTAGCTTGCCCAGCAAAGCGAATGATCTATCCTCAAGAATCACAGAGCTGCGTAGAAATGTGCAACGAGAGTTCGCGAAAGTCGCCGGGTTTTGCAGTTCCTGCCCTCCCCGGCCTGTTTCTTTGTAGTTAGCTTGTTTATTTCACATACCCGGTAACACTGCCGCTACCCTGATACTGTAAGGAACGTTTCTGCAGGTTTTGCGTTCATTTGTTGCTTCTCTAGGAGGGAGATCACCATGGAAGGCGAAGGCGTAGGTTGGATTGCGGCGATTATCATCGGCGGTGTCGCCGGCTGGCTCGCCGAAAAATTCATGCACAGCAATATGGGCCTGCTCATGAACATCGTTCTCGGCATTGTCGGCGCGATCGTTGCTAATTTCATTCTCGGCGTACTGAATATCCAGCCGCTCGTAGGCTGGCTCGGATACCTGATCACCGGTTTCGTGGGCGCTTGCGTTCTTATTGCGCTCGGACGCCTCGTGCGACGTTGATTTAATCGTGGAAAAGCCGGAACTCCCGCTCCAGGCTAATAAATCGAGAGACTGGAACATCGGATATGATGTCCCAGTCTCGTTTGCTTCTTGCCCGGCCTGAACTTTTGTTCGAAAAAACGCAGAACGCTTGCGCGTTTCGGGCTTTTCTTGCGTCGATTGCCGTCGTTTCAGCGGCGGCTCATGAGGCCGAAGAGGTAGGCAATGCCAGCGGTTACGGCGAGTGCGAAGATTGGCTCTTCACGCACTTTCTCGCGCACGCGCTCGGTCAACACTGACGCCTCGTCGGTAACAGCGGTCTTTGCGCCCTGCCCCAAGGCAACGACGCTCTCGGACAGCCGTGCCAAATCCTCGCGCAACGCGGTGACTTGAGCCGAAAGATCGTCTGCTGCGATTTCCGCCTTCACGCGGGCGCCCGTGGTTTGTCCGGAGGCGGTCTTGAGTTCGGCCATTGTCAGCTCCTCTTTTTGCGGATGCGGCTTCAACGACGTGAGGGCCGAAAGGTTCCGTTCACCGCTCCATTTCTTGAACATGATCGCCTTCCAGGACGTTCGCCGGCACCTGCCATGTTTTCGCGCGCGGGCGCTTCATTTCCTTACGCGTTTGTTCTAAGGAACGTCGAAAGCTTTGCCCGTGAAAGGGCGAAATATAATGCGAGGTTTGCGTTTCGATGTTCCATTTCCTGAGAAGAGCCGCCCGGACCTGGGTTGCCAAGCTCCTGATGCTTCTTCTGGTCGCTTCATTCGGCGTATGGGGCATTTCCAGTTCGCTGCTCACCGGCAGCAGCAGCACGGCCGTGGTCACCGTCGGTGACCAACAGGTAGATGCCACCGAATTCCGCCTTGCCTACCAGCGACAGGTCGCAAGCCTCAGCCAGCAGTTCGGCATGCGTCTAACGCCCGAGCAGGCCAAGGCCTTCGGCGTCGAGCAGCAGGTGATCGCCCAGCTCGTCGCCGGTGCCTCGCTCGACCAGCTTGCCGCCGACATGAATCTCGGGCTTTCCGAAGATCGCCTCGCCCAGCTGATCGCTGACGATCCGGCGTTCAAGGCCGTCAACGGCCAGTTCGATCGCACGCTCTTCACCTCCCGCTTGCGCAACGCCGGCATCCGTGAGGCGGACTATATCAGCGAGCGTAGCAAGGTCGCCGTGCGCAGCCAGATCGTCGATGCGGTGTCGAACGGCTTTATCGCTCCAAAAACGCTCGTCGACGCGCTGAAGCTCTACCGTCAGGAAAGCCGCGACATCGACTACTTGCTGCTGACGAACGCGAACATCGAGCCTATCAAGGCGCCGGGCGATGATGTGCTTTCAAAGTGGTTCGATGGCGTCAAGAGCCGCTACCGCGCGCCGGAATATCGCAAGATCGCCTATCTGAAGCTCGAACCTGCCGACATTGCGGATGCCTCGACCGTCACGGACGATCAGATCCGCGAGGATTTCGACAAGCGCAAGGACAGCTATCGCACGCCGGAGACGCGCACGATCGAGCAGCTGACGTTTGCCAGCAAGGATCTGGCGACTGCTGCCGAAACGGCGCTCAAGAGCGGCACCGGCTTCGACCAGCTCGTGACCGACCAAGGAAAGACGGCAAGCGACGTGCTGCTTGGCGATTTCACGAAGGACAAGGTTCCGGATCAGGCCATCGCAGATGCCGCCTTCGCAGTCGCCAGGGACGGCGGCACGACGCCGGTCGTCGAAGGCTCCTTCGGCCCTGTTATTCTCCGCGTCTCCAACATCAAGCCGGAGAGCGCCAAGAACTTCGACGAGGTGAAGGAAGACATCCGCAAGCAGTTGGCTCTTGTCAACGCATCGCAGGAGGTGATCAACGTGCACGATCGCATCGAGGATTTGCGCGGCTCCGGCCAGACACTCGAGCAGATTGCCGATCAACTGAAGCTGAAGGCCGTCGTGATCGATGCCGTCGATCCGAGCGGGTTGGACAAAGACGGTAACGAGGTCAAGGACGTCCCTGCCAAGCCGCAGTTGATCGGCGAAGCCTTCAAGACCGAATCCGGCGTTCAGCCGCCGGCACTGTCACTCGGCAATGACGGTTATGTCTGGTTTGACGTGCGCGAGATCATACCGGAGCGCGATCGCCCGCTAGCCGAAGTGCGCGACAAGGCCGTGCAGGATTGGACCGCCGAACAGCAGAAGCTCGAACTTGCCAAGAAAGCTGGAGAGCTGAAGCAGGAAGCGCAGAAGGGCAAGACGCTAGCCGACATCGCAGCTCCGCTCGGCATTGCCGTCGAAAGCAAGAGCGGCATAACGCGCGGCACCGAGGACGCCGTTCTCGGCCGCGCCGGCGTGACCGCTGCCTTCTCGGGTCCGGTCGATACGGTTGCAAATGCCGTTGGCGGCGATCCCGGCACGCAGATCCTTTTGAAGGTAACGAGCGTCAACGCAGAACCGACCGGCGATGTGCTGAACAATCAGGATGCGCAGATCACTGCCATGGCAAACGCTGCCGGCGACGATATTCTCGACCAGATGGTGAACCTGCTGCAAACGCACTACGGTGCGTCGATCAACCAGACGCTCGCCGATCAGGCAGCCGTTCGCTAGGAGCTGTAGCGCATGACCGATCTGAAGCCTCTTTTGGCCAAGGCTGCGAGTCGCGAGCCTCTGACCCGTGACGAGGCCCGCGAGGCCTTCGAAATCCTGATGTCCGGTCAGGCGACTCCTTCGCAGATCGGTGGTTTCTTGATGGCGCTGCGCGTCCGCGGCGAGACGGTCGATGAAATCGTCGGCGCTGCGACGACCATGCGCTCGAAGATGCTGCGGGTGGAAGCGCCTGCCGATGCGATGGATATCGTAGGCACCGGCGGTGACGGCAGCGGCACCTACAATATTTCGACGCTGGCGGCGCTGATCGTCGCGGGCGCCGGTGTTCCGGTCGCCAAGCACGGCAACCGGGCACTGAGTTCGAAATCGGGAGCCTCCGACAGTCTGGCAGCTCTGGGCGTCAAGCTCGAGATTGCGCCTGAAGTGATTACGCGATGCATCACCGAGGCGGGTGTCGGCTTCATGTTTGCCCAGCAGCACCATTCGGCGATGCGCCATGTCGGGCCTTCCCGCGTCGAGCTTGGGACCCGGACGATCTTCAACCTTCTCGGGCCGCTGACGAATCCGGCCGGAGTGCGCCGTCAGCTACTCGGTGTCTTTGCGCCGCAATGGGTCGTGCCTATCGCTGAGGTGATGCGCGACCTCGGTTCGGAGAGCGTCTGGGTCGTGCATGGTGATGGCCTCGATGAAATCACCACCACTGGCAAGACCAGCGTAGCCGCGCTTGAAAACGGCAAAATCCGCACCTTCGAGCTTTCTCCAGCGGATTTCGGAGTTTCACCCTGTGCACTTGCGGCGATCAAGGGCGGCGATGGCGTCGCCAATGCTGCAGCACTTCGCGAAGTGCTGAGCGGTGCGAGGAATGCCTATCGCGATATCGCCCTTGTCAATGCGGCTGCCTCGCTCGTCATTGCCGGCAAGGTAGAGACGATCGCCAACGGCATGACGCTCGCGACCGAATCGCTCGATAGCGGCGCGACCGCCGCAGCCCTCGATAAACTGATCGCCGTTTCGAACGATATCGACTAGGATTGGCCGATGACCGATATCCTGAAAAAGATTGAGACCTACAAGCGCGAGGAAATCGCCGCCGCCAGGGCGAAGGTTTCCCTTGCCGACTTGAAGGCGATGCAGGCAGGCAAAACCGCGCCGCGCGGCTTTCATAAGGCTCTCGTTGCCAAGCGCGATGCCGGACTTTACGGCCTGATTGCCGAGATCAAGAAGGCAAGCCCTTCTAAGGGTCTCATCCGCCCGCATTTCGATCCGCCGGCGCTCGCCAAAGCCTATGAAGCCGGCGGTGCCGCGTGCCTGTCCGTCTTGACCGACACGCCAAGCTTTCAAGGCGCGCCCGAGTTCCTGACGACTGCACGCGAAGCCTGCTCCCTTCCGGCCCTGCGCAAGGATTTCATGTTCGAGACCTACCAGGTGCACGAGGCACGCGCCTGGGGCGCGGATTGCATCCTGCTGATCATGGCCTCGCTTACTGATGACGAGGCTGAACGGCTGCAAGATGAAGCCTTTGCGCTGGACATGGACGTGCTGGTCGAAGTGCATGACGCCGCAGAAATGGAGCGGGCGCTGAAGCTCTCCTCACCGCTCGTTGGCATCAACAACCGCGACCTGCGCACCTTCAAGGTCAGCCTGAACGTCAGCGAAGAGCTTTCGGCGATGGTGCCGGAGGACCGGCTGCTGGTCGGCGAAAGCGGCATCTTCACGCATGCCGACTGCAAGCGGCTGCGGGCGGCCGGCATCAACACCTTCCTCGTCGGAGAAAGCCTGATGCGCAAGGATGACGTGACGGCTGCGACCCGCGCTCTGCTCTTCGGCGAAGCGGCAATCGCGGCGGCGTGACATGAGCGGCGAAAAGCCAGGACTTACCCATATAGCCGCCTCCGGTGAGGCCCACATGGTCGATGTCGGCGGCAAGGCCGATACGGTTCGCGTTGCAACCGCCCAAGGCCACGTTAAAATGGCGTCGCAAACGCTGCAATTGATCCTTGAAGGAAACGCGAAGAAGGGCGACGTCATCGGCACGGCGCGGCTGGCCGGCATCATGGCGGCCAAGCAGACGTCCAGCCTTATCCCGCTCTGTCATCCACTAATGCTGACGAATGTGAGCGTCGAGATCGAGCAGGATGTCGCCCTGCCCGGCCTGCGCGTCACAGCGACCGCCAAGCTCACCGGCAAGACCGGCGTTGAGATGGAAGCGCTAACCGCAGTGTCCGTCGCCTGCCTCACAATCTACGACATGGCGAAGGCCGCCGACAAGGCGATGGAGATCGGAGGTATCCGGCTTCTCGAAAAATCGGGCGGAAAATCCGGCGACTTTGTCCATCCGCAGGCTCGCCGATGAGCCTCCTTCCGGTCGCAGAGGCGCAAGGCAGGTTGCTGGGGCAAGCCAAGCCGATTTCCGATGTAGAGACCGTTTCGCTTGCTGACGGCGATGAGCGCGTGCTTGCGGTCACCTTGACGGCGCGGCTGACGCAGCCGCCCTTCGATGCGTCTGCGATGGACGGCTACGCGCTACGCCGCGAGGATGCACCAGAACCTGGAGCCGAACTCAAGATCATCGGCACGTCCGCGGCAGGACACGCGTTTGACGGCGCCGTAGGCAAGGGTGAGGCGGTCCGCATCTTCACCGGCGCGCCGGTTCCCTCCGGCGCCGACAGCGTCCTGCTGCAGGAGGATGCTGAGAAAGTCGATGGAGGCATTCGCACGAAGTATCCTGTGCGCCAGGGCCAGCATATCCGTCCCCGCGGGCAGGATTTTTATGAAGACGAGGCGGTGCTCAGCGCCGGTACCGTCATGGATTTCACGCGGCTTACAGTGGCCGCCGCAATGAACCATGCTTCGCTCGACGTGCTGCGCAAACCGCTGGTGGCGATCCTTGCAACCGGTGACGAACTGTTGACGCCAGGAAGCGACCTGGGTTCCTCCCAGATCGTGGCGTCGAACACTTTCGGTATAGCGGCGCTGGTGCGCAAGGCTGGCGGCGACGTACTCGATCTCGGTATCGCGCCCGACGACAAGGTTGCTATCACGGCGTCGGTTCGCAGGGCTCAGGCGGCTGGTGCCGACGTCATCGTAACGCTCGGCGGCGCCTCCGTTGGCGACCATGACCTCGTGCAGGCCACACTGGTCGCGGCGGGTATGAAGCTCGATTTCTGGAAGATTGCCATGCGGCCGGGCAAGCCGCTGATGGTCGGCAGCCTCGGAAGCAGGCACGTACTCGGCCTGCCGGGCAATCCGGTTTCAAGCCTCGTCTGCGCCTTGCTGTTTCTCGAGCCGCTGGTCCGCAAGCTCGCCTGCCTGCCGCCGGTCAAGCGCGACGCTATGGTGGAGGCGGCTGTTACCCTCGCCTCCAACGATCAACGTCAGGATTATGTACGGGCAAAGCTCGCCAAATCCTCCTCCGGCAAGTGGCTGGCGGAGCCGTTCGGCAAGCAGGATTCGTCGATGATGAAGGTCTTTGCCCATGCCGACTGCCTGATCATCCGTCCGCCCCATGCGCCGCAGCTTCCGGCGGGCTCCCCCTGCCCGGTGATGCTGCTCCGGCCGGAGCTTCTCGGCTGACTTTCATGGAGAAGTGCGGTCCGTCGCGACCGCGGATCTAAAGCGAATACACCCCGCTCACGTTCTCCATGTCGGCCCCGAAGTCTGCGACGGCGTATGCCCTCACCAGCCGAAGCCGCTCACGGGGTAATGGCGCCCTGCCTGGGTCGCCGATCAGGACGCCGATGCCAGCGGCTCGGCAGCGGACGAGAAACGGCAGGATGCGGCTTGCAAGCCTGGCGTCGTAGAACACGTCGCCCGCCAGGATGACGTCGCAATCGGGAGGCGAATCGTCGAGGATATCGGCCTGCAGCGTTTCGATCGTAGTGCCATTTGCAGCAGCGTTGAGTTCTATCGCAGCAATCGCGTGAATATCGATGTCGATGGCGGTGATATGGGCAGCTCCTGCATTCGCAGCGGCAATAGCAACAAGGCCCGAGCCTGAACCGAGATCGAGGACATGGCGGTCGCTGACGGTTTGGGGCTGCGAGAGGATATGGCGGGCGAGAACCGTTCCGCCAGCCCAATGGTAAGCCCAGTAGGGTGCGGCGCCAACCGCACCGTTAAGCCTTGCCAGTCGCCCCAGGCCGCTCTCGGAATGTGCGGAATAGAGCAGTATCTCGGGAACTGACCGGACCGGCTGAAGGCGGAGGTTTTTGCGAATGAAATCTTCCGCTGCAGGATATTGCGGGCTGTCTTTGCCTGTCATTGGCGCCCTCGTGTCCACCGGAACTCGCGCGTTCAGTAGTTTCTCATGGCGAGATGCGGCATGCCTCCGTCGAGAAACTCATCGCCGAATGCAGTAAAGCCGAACTTCTCATAGAGCGCGACCTTGTCGCTTTGAGCCGTCAGGTAAAAGCGATTGCCGCGAACCGCGCAATGCGCCTCCATCGCAAAGCGGATCATCGCACTTGCGATGCCATGACCGCGCCATTGCGCTCCGACGGCCACGCGCCCGATCTTTACGTGATCGTCGAGATAGACGATCCGAAGCGTGCCCGCGACTTCGCCTGCCTGGATGGCGACGATGTGGTGGGCGCTTAAGTCGGCTTCATCAAATTCTTCATCAGCAGGTACATTCTGCTCACTGATGAAGACGGAGCGGCGCAACTTGAAAGCCTCGTTGCACAAGGTGCTGAAGAGCGGAACGGATAAAATCACTACCTCTGTCATGGCCACCTTCCTCAGGGAGCATAAACGGAAGGCGCCAATTGTCAGTCCGTCTCTACTCAGCCTTGCTTCTTCTTAGCGAACTTGCCCTTCGGCTCGAAACCACCCTTGCCTTCGAATTTAGGCTTTTTCGCTGCCTTGCCCCAAGGCTTGGCGTCGCGTTTCTCACTGTGATCGCCGGTTGCCGGAGCCGTTTTTCCCTTGAAGTCCTTCTTGAACTTGCCCTTAGGGCGATCGTCATGAGATGTGTCCTCACGGCGCTCGCCGTATGCCTTCTTTCCGGCATAAGGCTTTGCAGCAACCGGACGGCTGAAATCCGGGGTGCCGTTCAGACGCGTCACGCGGATGCCACGCTCCATCGTCTTGTTCGGTCCGACCGCTTGCGCGAAGGCTTCGGCGCTATCGGCAGAGATTTCCACATAGGTCTCTTCCGGTTGCATCTTGATCGCACCGATCTCGCGTTTCGTCAGATTGCCATTGCGGCAGAGCATCGGGATCAGCCAGCGCGGTTCGGCATTCTGCTTTCGGCCGACTGAAACCGAAAACCAGACACTCGGGCCGAAGTCGTCACGAGGGCCCTTCTGGCTCGGCTCACGGGGTTCGAAGGCATTGTCGCGACGCTGTCGCTTCCGGTCACCTTCGATCGAGACTTCGATCAAATCTTCCGGTGCCGATTGATTGGAGCGATAGAGGCGCACGAATGCTGCGGCAAGCTTCTCTGCTCCGTGCTTGGCAATGAGCTGGCTGACCAGTGCTTGATCCTCGTCGCGCCCTGCCTCGCTGAGGATGGGGTCGGCGAGCAGGCGCTCGTCGTCGCGCCGCATCACATCTTCGGCCGACGGTGGAAGAGCCCAGGTGGCGGCAATTCCGGCACTATCGAGGATGCGCTCCGCCTTACGGCGGGCATTGAGCGGCACGATCAGTGCGCTGACGCCCTTGCGCCCTGCCCGGCCGGTGCGGCCGCTGCGATGCAGCAGCGTCTCCGGATTGGTCGGCAGGTCGGCATGGATGACGAGGTCGAGGCCCGGGAGGTCGATGCCGCGGGCGGCGACATCCGTTGCGATGCAGACGCGGGCGCGGCCGTCGCGCATCGCCTGCAGGGCGTGCGTCCGCTCGTTCTGCGTCAGTTCGCCGGAGAGTGCCACGACTGCGAAATTGCGGTTGTTGAAGCGGGCCGTCAGATGATTGACCGCAGCGCGCGTCGAACAGAAGACGATGGCGTTGGTCGCCTCATAGTAGCGGAGGACATTGATGATCGCATTTTCGCGGTCAGCCGGCGCAGCGGCAAGCGCGCGATACTCGATATCAACATGCTGCTTTTCTTCGGTCTGCGTCGAAATACGCACGGCGTCGCGCTGGTAGCTCTTGGCCAGCTTGGCGATGGCGGAGGAAACCGTTGCCGAAAACATCAGCGTCCGGCGGTCGTCGGGTGCCGCTTCGAGGATGAACTCCAGATCTTCACGGAAGCCGAGGTCGAGCATCTCGTCCGCCTCGTCGAGCACGACGGCCTTCAAACCGGACATATCGAGAGCTTTCCGGCGGATATGGTCGCAAAGACGTCCGGGAGTACCGACGACAATATGGGCGCCGCGTTCCAGCGCACGGCGCTCGCTGCGGATATCCATACCGCCGACGCAGCTGACGATCAGCGCGCCTGTCATCTCGTAAAGCCATTCGAGCTCGCGCTTTACCTGCAAGGCAAGCTCGCGGGTCGGCGCGATCACGAGCGCCAGTGGTTCGGCGGCGGGTTCAAAGCGCTCCTCGCCTTCGAGTAGCGTCGGCGCCAGCGCAAGGCCAAAGGCGACGGTCTTGCCCGAGCCGGTTTGCGCCGAAACCAGCGCATCCGAAGCGACAAGCGCCGGATCGAGCATAGCTTTCTGAACGGGGGTCAGCGCTGCATAGCCGCGCTTTGCCAACGCCTTGGCGATCGCCGGTACGACGCTGTTGAGATCTGTCATCTGTCTGTCTTTCGGAATATCGGGCGCAGAAGCGCCGTGGCCGGAACCTGCCGGCAGAGCGGTTGGCGCGTTCCTACCCGCTAAGACGGCAAATGTCAAAGCGGCAATATCAGCCGGCGCAGCGCCACAGCCAGACGTCGATGCTGCCGGAACGGCCGCGGATTTTCGTCTCCAGCGGACCTTCGAGCGGACCTGCCGGCGACGGGCCGGCGCCGGCGGAGGCTGCGTGGACAAGTGCCGCACTAAACGCGATCTCAGCGCCGCGGCTGGCAGCAACTTCCATCAGACGGCTGGCGACATTGACGGTGTCGCCAGTTGCGGTGATCTGCTGGCGGTCGCCGGTGCCGAGTCGCGAGGCGACGACAGGCCCGCAATGGGCGCCGATCTTGAAGCCGATCTTCCGCCCCCCTTGGAGGTCTGAATGCGAATCGAGCCAGGAGCGCATGCGATCTGCGAGCGCCAGCGCGCAGGCGGCGGCGCGCGAAGCATCGTCTTCGGCTGGGTGCGGCAGCCCGAACAGGATCATCGCGCCGTCACCCATGAAGCTCGTGATTGCGCCGGCATGCGCCCGCGCCTCCTGGTCGGCTATCTCGAAAAAGCCGCTCAGGATCTCGCGCACGGTTACCGCTCCGACCGCTTCGCTAAGCCCTGTAAAGCCAGAGAGATCAATGAAGACCACCGCAGCCTGCTGCCGGACTGGTTCGGCAAGGAAGGATGGATCGCGTGCGAGCCACGCTCCAAGGCCGGGTGCTTCGATGCGTTGCAGGAGCTCGCTTTGGGCAGCGAAATGGCGCGCTTGGCGGCGTCCCAGAAAAAGTTGCGCTGCGCCGAAGACGAGAACCGGAGGCAATGCCGCGGCAATCGGCAACGCTGCGCTCAGCCAATAGCCTGCCTTGAACATGGCAAGATTGATGGTCGCCCAGACCACAAGGACGACGGCGATCAAGACGAAACCGATCAGGCTGCGTCGCCAGGCTATCAGGCCAACGAGCGCAAGCGGCAGGAGCACCGCGACAGTGGCATCCAGCCGGCGGATATTATGGTCGCGGACGATGCTATCTCCAGCGATCAGATGCGCGATCGCGGTTGAAATGACCTCTACCCCTGGGAGAACCGGATCGAATGGCGTCGGAAAAACGTCGCCACCGGCCGTGACGGTTGCGCCAATAACGACGACGCGGTTCTCGATTGCGTCTGCGGGCAACTTTCCACCGAGTGCATCCATCAGGCTGAAAGTTGGGATCGTCCGGCGCGGGCCATAGAAGGTAAGCGGTAGGCGCTGACCAGTGTCGGTCGGAATATGCTTGTCGGCAAAGGAGATTCTGCCCGGCTGGAAGGCGGGATCGCGATCGAGCGCCAGCGAGGCCGCGCGCAGCGGAAACGAGGGATCCACGCGCCCGGCGCTTCGCGAGATCAGCGGAATGAAGCGGGGGACCCCCGTCTCATCCGTTGCAACATTAACGACGCCGGTGGCTGCGATATCGGAAAAGCGCTTGAGAGGAAGGAGCAGGCTGTCGGCCACGGGAATGCCTGAAAGAGGATCGTTCGGATCGCTCGTCACCATCTGTTTACTTTCCGGAAAGACGGCGGCAGCCGCGATGACGGAGGGCACAAGCCCGAGCGCCGATGCAAGTGCGACGTCCCCTTCCTCGGGGCCGGGATCGATCAAGAGAAGATCAATTGCGATCGTCTTCGGCTTCAACGCGGCAACGGCAGTGATTGCACGGGCAAGAGTTGCCCGACCGACGGGAAAACCGTGCGAAGCTGCGGTGCGGTCGTCTATCGCAATGATCGCGACGGCAGGTGGCGGCGTCTTGCCACCGATCAGCACGCTTCGAATATCGGTCAGCGAAGCTTCCATGCGGTCGAGGAACCCGGCGCTGCCGGTGAGATGCAGGGAGCCTAGAAAGCCTCCCCAGAGCGCCGACAGAAGAAGGGCTGCAGTGATCAGAAATCGCTGGCGCGGCATGAGGGTCTACTGGCCGAGGCGGGCAAGCAGGGCGGCGGCGCGGGCGGCCGGCCAACGGCGCACCTCGAGCGCACCCGTGCCGCTCACAACGTCGACACCCTCGCCGGGGCCCAGCACCACGGGATCACCGGCAGGACGGCGCACGGCAACGGAGCCCTGGACCACGAGCACGGAGGTCTGGCCGCCTGCGACATCGACCGCCCATTGCGTACCGCGCACCGCAGCGATTGCCTGCGGCGTCACCACCTGAAAGCCGCCCGTGTTGCGGGCGTCGTCGACATCGACCAGGATTGCCTTGCCACGCAGCGACACAACATCGGGGCTGCCATCGCGGTTGCGGTCATTCAGCCTGAAGGCGGCACCCGCCTCGGCGGTTACCGTTACCCCGTTGGGGCAGCGGAGAATCTCACGCCCGCCCGCTGCATTCTCGACAGTGCAGCCGCCCGTTTGGCCAAGCGCTGCGCCCGCCGGCAGCAGAAATGCTGCAAGGGCGGTTGCGGCAGAACCGCGCAGGAATGCTGCCATTACGCTCATGATACGTCCCCACCTCGCGCAAGCACTCCACACGGGCATGGTGTTCGCCATGCGGTCAAGCGCTTGACCCGGCACCGCCACCATAAAACAAAACAAGGATTTCGTATGCAGAAAAGCGCAAGCTGGCAAGGCCTGCCGGCCTTACGCACCAGCGGTTTCAATCGACGGACCGGTGTAACGGGCTCTTGGACGAATGAGATGGCCGCTCTCGACCTGTTCCATCGCGTGCGCCAGCCATCCGCAGCTGCGGGCGAGCGCGAAGATCACGAGCGGCGCATCCTGTGGGAGCTCGAAGCGTTCCGCCATTGCCGTCAGCGCGAAATCGATGTTGACGCGCTCGCCGATCATCGCTTCGCCGGCCATTCGGATCTCGAGAAAAACCTCCGATGGCGTAAAATGCGCAAGCAGTGCCTCAGCGCGGATATCACCCTCCGGATAGAGCGGATGACCGAAGGCGCAAATCCCAGTGCCCTGCGCCAGGATGCGGCGGATGGCTTGCCTGGCGCCAATGCGCGTAGCCGTCTCGGAAAGCGTTGCCACGGCCTCCCAAGCGCCGCCGTGCAGCGGACCCGTCAACGTTGCAAGGCCGGAAAGCACCGATGCGGAAAAGGGCGCACCCGTGGAAGCCGTGACGCGTGCGGCAAAGGCCGATGCATTGAGCTCGTGATCGGCAAGAAGCACTAAAGCGCGGCGCACCGCATCGCTGGCTTCTGGCCGGCCCCAGCTTTTTGCAAGGCGCCGATGGAGAGGTTGGTCCGATGCGCCTGGCGCGAGCGCAGAGGCGATCGTCGTCATGACATCTTGCGCTTCGGCTCTCAAGGTCGCGAGCGAACGGCCGAGGCTCGGCAGGTCTTGAGGCACGCGGGCTGCGAGGGCCGAGAAAGCGGCAGCAACGGACGGAACGCGCGCCTCGCTCCCGCCTTCGGCGATGTTGATAGGCGTGGCCTTGCTCCAAAGAAGTGCCGCTGCCTCTTCAAGCGTTGCATATTCGCAAAGCTTGGCGGCATCACGTCCGCGATAGTAGAGACGGCCATTGACGACGGTTGAAACCGCTGACGGAAGGACCGGATCGCCCCACCGGATGGCCTCCGCTGCGACGGTCTCGATCTTGCGCCGCCCTGCGTGGCGCTCGGCGAGCCGTGTGATGTCGGCGGTGTGGTAGAGGCTGCGGCGCGGGTCGGACGGATCGGGTTTGGCGCGTATGCGTCCCCGGCTGACATTGGCATATAGCGTCTGCGGTTTGGTGCCAAGACGGGATAGCGCTTCCTCTGCAGTCAACCAGGACATCGAAACCTCATATTGATCAATTTCATCAAGATTGACGTCAACCAATCTAGGGTCGATCTTCTTATCCGTAAAGGAGAATGGTTATGAAAAACGGTTTGGACGATGTGATTGCCGCAGAGACGCGGCTTTCGGATGTCGATGGCCCGGGCGGTCGGCTGATCATTCGCGGCGTGTCGCTCGACGACCTCGTTGCTGACGGCACCTATGAAAGCGTCGCGGCGCTGCTGCTCGACGGAGTTATGGAAGCGCATGTCAATGCCGAGGGTTTGAAAGAACGGCTCGGAGCCGCACGCGCAGAAATCTACGCATATGTCGTGGCCGACGCCACCCTCCTCGCCCTGCCGCCGGTCGATGCCATGCGGGCACTGATTGCGCGACTTCCTGACGGCGAGGATTTCGAAACGGCGGTCATGCTCCTTGCGGCCCCGGCCGTGTTCCTGCCGGCGGTTCTGCGGCTGCAGTGCAAACAAGCGCCTGTTCGGCCGGATACCTCGATATCGCAAGCCTCGGACATCCTACGCATGATGACGGGCAGGCTCCCGAGCGTCGAGCAAACGGCTGCGCTCGACGCCTATCTGGTGACGATTTCTGATCACGGGTTGAACGCCTCGACCTTCGCATCGCGGGTGATCGCCTCGACGAATGCCGGCCTCACATCCTCAGTACTCGCAGCGATCAGCGCGCTGAAAGGTCCGCTGCATGGCGGCGCGCCGGGACCTGTCCTCGACATGCTGGATGCGATCGGCGCCGAAAGCCATGCGAAAAACTGGCTCGCAACCGCCCTTGACCGCGGCGAGAGGCTGATGGGCTTCGGCCATCGCATCTATCGGGTCCGCGACCCGCGTGCCGACGCCTTGAAAAATGCCCTGAAGCCTCTTGTTGCAACCGGCCAGGTCGATCCAGCGCGAATCACTCTGGCCGAGGCGATCGAAAAGGCTGCGCTCGCGATCCTCAAGGAACGTAAGCCGGATCGTCGCCTGGACGTGAATGTCGAATTCTATACTGCGTTGCTTCTGGAATCGCTTGGCTTCCCGCGCGAGGCCTTCACCGGCGTCTTTGCGATCGGCCGCACTGTCGGCTGGATTGCGCATGCGCGCGAGCAGCAGCTTGAAGGCAGGTTGATCAGGCCAAAGTCTGTTTATGTTGGGCCTTTTCCGATCGCGGCATGAACAGCGCTCCGGCGGCAGGTTCACGCCCGCCTCCGGATCTGCAGGCTCCCGCGATTTTAGACATCGATGAACCGTGCCCGTGGCGGGCCTGGAGCTGGCATAGATGCCGCCTCCTCAAGCCGGGAAACGACGATCCGATCCAACCGCAGAAACGGTCTAGAGCTGGTGTGCAATGGCAATGACCGTGTTGCCAGCCATGGAGTCGTAGTGCGTTTGAAGAGCGTGGCCACGGCATCCGGCAACCATTCGGCCATGGCGGTGTTACGGATGCCGAATGCAAGGGCATCTGGTAGGTGTAGTCGCCTCCTCTTGTCACATGGAGGCGACGTGTTTCAGGGGCGAAATCAGACCAGCCGGCTCTGCTCGGTTGCGGCTTCAATGAAGCTTGCAAAGAGCGGATGCGGGTCGAGCGGGCGCGACTTGAGTTCTGGGTGATACTGGACGCCGATGAACCAGGGGTGATCCGGATATTCGATCGTTTCGGGCAAGACACCGTCCGGCGACATGCCGGAGAAAACAAGGCCGCAGTTTTCCAGGCGGTCCTTGTAGTCGACGTTTACTTCGTAGCGGTGGCGATGGCGCTCGGAAATGTCTGTCGAGCCGTAGATTTCGGAAATCTTCGTACCCCTCTTGAGCGACGCCTTGTAGGCGCCGAGCCGCATCGTGCCGCCCAGATCACCCGAAGCCGTGCGCTTCTCCAGGGCATTGCCCTTGATCCACTCGGTCATCAGACCAACGACCGGCTCCTTGGTCGGGCCGAACTCGGTGGAGGAGGCATGCTCGACGTCAGCAAGATTGCGTGCGGCTTCGATGACCGCCATCTGCATGCCGAAGCAGATGCCGAAATACGGCACCCTTCGCTCGCGGGCGAAGCGGGCGGCGTGGATCTTGCCTTCCGAACCCCGCTCGCCGAAGCCGCCGGGAACGAGAATACCGTGGACCTTTTCGAGGTACGGCGCGGGATCTTCCTTTTCGAATATCTCCGATTCGATCCATTCGAGATTGACCTTGACGCGATTGGCGATGCCGCCATGATGCAGCGCCTCGATCAGCGACTTATAGGCATCCTTGAGGCCAGTGTACTTGCCAACAATCGCGATCGTGACTTCCCCTTCCGGCGTGCGGATGCGGTTGCAGACTTCTTCCCACGGCTCAAGACGTGGCTTTGGCGCCGGCTCGATGCCGAAGGCGGCGAGCACTTCGCTATCGAGGCCTTCCCTGTGATAGGCCATCGGCACATCGTAGATGTTGGCGACGTCGAGCGCCTGGATGACGGCGGACGGACGTACGTTGCAGAAGAGCGAGAGCTTGCGGCGCTCGGCTTCCGGAATTTCTCGGTCGGCGCGCACCAGCAGGATATCGGGGTGAATGCCAAGCGCCTGCAGTTCCTTCACGGAATGCTGCGTCGGCTTGGTCTTCAACTCGCCGGCAGCCGGTATGTAGGGCATCAGTGTCAGGTGGACGTAGATCGCCGCGCCGCGCGGCAGGTCGTTGCCGAGTTGGCGGATCGCCTCCATGAAGGGCATCGCCTCGATATCGCCGACCGTGCCGCCAATCTCGCAGATGACGAAGTCGTAGTCGTCATTTCCCTCCACCACGAAATCCTTGATCTCATTGGTAACGTGCGGAATGACCTGGACGGTTGCGCCGAGATAGTCGCCGCGGCGTTCCTTGTCGATGATGTTCTTGTAGATGCGGCCGGTGGTGATGTTGTCGGTCTTGGTCGCCGAACGCCCGGTGAAACGCTCGTAGTGGCCGAGATCGAGGTCGGTTTCTGCGCCGTCGTCAGTGACGAAGACTTCGCCGTGCTGGGTCGGGCTCATGGTGCCCGGATCCACGTTCAGATAGGGGTCGAGTTTGCGAAGCCGCACCCGATAACCACGGGCCTGCAACAACGCTCCGAGAGCCGCAGCCGCAATTCCCTTGCCGAGAGAGGAAACCACGCCGCCAGTGATGAATACGTATCGCGCCATGGGAGTCACCGGATACCTTTTCAAAAACGATTCCACCAGCCCAAAAATTCTTTTCCAGAACTTTTGGTGCCAGCTCGGAATCTGAACAAAAGAAAACCGGCAGACCCTGGGGCCTGCCGGCGGTTTATTGGTTGACCGGGTTATTGCCCCGTTGGGACGCCCGTTCCGTTTTGTGCCGGGGCTGCCGGAGTCGCAGGCGTTGCCGGGGCTGTCGCAGGTGCGGTAGTCGTAGGCGCCTGAGCGCCTGGGGCTGCGCCGCTGTTTGGAACGCCGTTGCCGGCAGGCTGGTTCTGGGGCTGCTGCTGAGTGCCGCCGCCAAGCGAATCGAGAATTCCGTTGCCCTGCCCGCTGGTTGCGGGGATGCGGTCGAGAATATCGGTCGGATTGCTCTGATAGCGCGTCAGGATGCCGAGCCCCAGCGAGGTGATGAAGAACAGCGCTGCGAGGATAGCAGTCGTACGCGTCAGCGCATTGGCCGTTCCGCGCGCCGACATGAAGCCGGAACCGCCGCCGATGCCAAGGCCGCCGCCTTCCGAGCGCTGGATGAGCACGACGCCGACAAGCGCCAGCACGATCATGAGGTGGATGACAATCAATACTGTCTGCATGGGTCCAGTCCTGCCCGCATGCGGCGGGCATCGAATAAAATCTGGCGCTGTTTACATGAGGTGATCCGCTATTCCAAGCCCTTGGGCCCAGAATATATATGGCATCACGCGAGCAGCGCTTCGTATGCGCCGTAGATGGCGAGGAAATCGGATGCTTTCAAGCTCGCGCCGCCAATCAACGCGCCGTCGACATTGGCGATGCCCATCAGTTCCCTGGCATTGCCGGGCTTGACGGAGCCACCATAGAGAATCCGGACTTTCCCGCCATTCGCGCCGAAACGAGCAATGAGTTCCGAACGCATGAAGGCATGCGCCCTCTCGACGTCCTGCACTGTCGGCGTTAGGCCGGTGCCGATTGCCCAGACAGGTTCGTAGGCGATCACGGTGTTTTCCGGGGTCGCGATGTCTGGGACAGAGGCGGAAAGCTGTCGCTTGAGAATGTCAAGCGTCTGCCCGGCCTTGCGCTGGTCGGCCGTCTCGCCGATACAAATGATGGCGGTCAGATCGGCAGCGAAGGCGGCCCCGGCCTTGGCGCGGACGAGATGGTCGGTCTCGGCATGGTCCGTCCGGCGCTCCGAATGGCCGACAATCACATAGGTTCCGAAGCAATCGGCAATCATCTCGGCTGAGATATCGCCGGTATGCGCGCCCGACGGGCTCTGATGGCAATCCTGCGCACCAATCGCAAGCGGGCTGTCGGTGCAGAGCGCGGTCGCGACATAAAGCAGCGTCGCGGGCGGGCAGATGAGCGCCTCGACCTTCTCGGCGATGGGCGAATGCACGCCTTCCGCAATCGCCTTGATCTGATCGAGAGAGGCGCGCGTGCCGTTCATTTTCCAGTTTCCCGCCACGAGCGGGCGCACGTCAGGTGTCATGCCAGCCTTCCCAATTTCTCCGTATTGAGCGGCCTTAGCAAAAGCAGTCGGCATTGAAAAGCTTTTGAACCTTCACGTAAGGGAAATAGGGGCCGATTTGCCGTGCAAATGCCAAAAAAATGGCGGCGCACCGTC
The DNA here is from genome assembly GCF_004342325.1 of Rhizobium azibense. Lineage (NCBI taxonomy): Bacteria > Pseudomonadati > Pseudomonadota > Alphaproteobacteria > Hyphomicrobiales > Rhizobiaceae > Rhizobium > Rhizobium azibense. Next base: position 34,554 of record NZ_SMBJ01000017.1, read on the forward strand.
TAAGAAGCGAGAATCGAGTTCAAAACCTTCCGCCAATCGATCATGCGGATCGGCGTGCCGTGATTGCCATTTTGAAAAAGCGTGAAATGGGCAGGATATTTCGCCTCATGAAGTTTTTCGAAGAGAGCTTGCTGGCCGGCAGCGGCATAGACCGGATCGCGGCTGCCATGGACGAACCAAAGCGGCAGCTTGGCCTTGTAGAACGCGCTCCTTGCGAAATCCGGATCCGTGACGCCGCTCATGACGACCATGCCCTTCAGCAATTTGACGCTGCCTGCATCGCGCGCAATTCCCCAGCAGACCTGACTGCCCATGGAAGCACAGGAAAGGATTACCGGGCGGCCGCCGGATTTCGAGCTCGCATAGCGGATCAGCTCGGCCATGTCTGTCACGCCCTCGCCGTCGAAGGTGCGCACAGTCGGCGAATAGTAGACTCCGCCATTGGCCACGGCCAGGTTTTTGAGCCGATTGAAGTTGCCGCCGAAGCTGTAGTCGTTGACGCCGAGCCGCCGGTCGCCGTCGCGCCCGTGGATGAAGATCACGGTGAATTGCGCATTGTCTACCGGTCCCACCCTCGTGAGCTCCACCCTGCGGCCATTGAGCGACAGCGTTTGGTCCTGCTGCTGCTTGCGCACAGCGAGCGACACGTATTTCTGCTGCACGCGCTTCTGCGGGATCTGGTCGCGGCCGTTGATGTCGCGCATCTCGTCATATTCGATGGCTTCGAAGGCACCGCCATCGGAGGTTTGCAACACGTTCTGTCTGGAGAAAAGTTCCTCCTTGTAGGGCGCCAGCGTGTCGGCTGCTGCGCTGCCGATCCTGGCGGACAGGAAAAAGGTCGCAATTGCGGCGACAATCGTGCAATGACTTGTGGACATTCTCATTCGGGCGGTTTCCTAACCATCATGCCGCTTGCCATTCTAGGCCCGGCAACGCAAACCAATCGATAGAATCCCGCCATACGGGCGGCGTCGCCTAACGAGGCGATTTCTGGCAGAATCTGCCTGATTCGCTAACGTGACATCAAATGCGGTGATTTTGGGTCTGCCCCCTAGCGCACATGCGGCCCAAGACAGGATTGAAGATCTGAACGACTCCATGGATGACAGCAACGACCTCTTTTCCGCAATGCCCCTGATGCCGAAGCAGGAGGCGGCCGCAAAGCCAGCCGAAAAGCCTGCTGCGGCCTCTGCGTTGCGTCCTGCCCCTGTAGCATCGGGCTCCGACGACTATGGTGCATCCTCCATCCGGGTTCTCGAAGGCTTGGAACCGGTGCGCATGCGTCCCGGAATGTATATCGGCGGCACGGACGAAAAGGCGCTGCACCACCTCTTTGCCGAAGTCATCGACAACTCGATGGACGAAGCGGTCGCCGGCCATGCGAACTTCATCGAGGTGCATCTCGATATCCAGGGCTATTTGACGGTCAGCGACAATGGCCGCGGCATCCCCGTCGAGAACCATCCCCAGGTTCCGGGCAAGTCGACGCTCGAAGTCATCATGACCAAGCTCCATGCCGGCGGCAAGTTCGACGGCAAGGCATACGAAACCTCAGGCGGTCTGCACGGCGTCGGCGTTTCGGTCGTCAACGCGCTGTCGGATTATCTCGAGGTTGAAGTGGCGCGAAACCGCAAGCTCTATCGCCAGCGTTTCTCACGCGGCATGCCGCAAGGCGGTCTCGAGGAGCTCGGCGATGTGCATAACCGCCGCGGCACCCGCGTGCGCTTCCATCCCGACCCTCAGATTTTCGGCGATCATGCGAAATTCGATGCCGGGCGCGTTTTCCGCATGGCACGCTCGAAAGCCTATCTTTTCGGCGGCGTCGAAATCCGCTGGAGTTGCGATGAAGGCGTGCTGGCGGACGGCTCGGAAATCCCGGATAAGGCAGTCTTCCACTTTCCCGGTGGCCTGAAAGACTACTTGAAGGCGACGATGGGCAAGGAATTCACTGTCACGCGCGAAATCTTCGCCGGCAAGACAGAGAAAGCAAGCGGTCACGGTTCGCTCGAATGGGCGATCACCTGGTACGGTGGCGACCAGCAGATCCACTCCTACTGCAACACCATTCCCACGCCAGAGGGCGGCACGCACGAGGCGGGCCTGCGCATCGCGCTGACCAGGGGGCTGAAGGCCTATGCCGACCTGACGCAGAACAAGCGCGCAGCACAAATCACCACCGACGATGTGATGATTTCCGCAGTCGGCATGCTGTCGGTTTTCATCCGCGAGCCGGAATTCGTCGGGCAGACCAAGGACAGGCTTGCGACTGCCGAGGCGCAGCGCATCGTCGAGAATGCGCTTCGCGATCCCTTCGATCATTACCTGGCGGACAATCCCAACGAGGCCGAAAAGCTGCTCGACTGGGTAATCGAGCGCGCCGAAGAGCGTTTGCGACGCCGCAAGGAAAAGGAAGTCAACCGCAAGACGGCGGTGCGCAAACTGCGCCTTCCGGGCAAACTAGCCGATTGCGCACAGAACACCGCTCAGGGTGCCGAACTCTTCATCGTCGAAGGCGATTCGGCAGGCGGTTCCGCCAAGCAGGCGCGCAACCGCGCCAATCAGGCGATCCTGCCTTTGCGCGGCAAGATCCTGAACGTTGCGAGCGCCGGCCGCGAAAAGCTGGGCGCCAACCAGCAGCTTGCGGATCTCGTCCAGGCCCTCGGCTGCGGCACCCGCTCCAAATATCGCGAGGAAGACCTACGCTACGAGCGCATCGTCGTGATGACCGATGCCGATGTCGACGGTGCCCACATCGCGTCGTTGCTGATCACATTCTTCTATCAGGAGATGCCCGAGCTCGTGCGCGGCGGCCACTTGTTCCTGGCCGTGCCTCCGCTCTACAAGATCACCCAGGGTGCCAAGTCCGCTTATGCGCGCGACGACGCCCACCGCCAGGAGCTGATGGAAACGGAATTCAAGGGCAAGGCGAAGATCGAGATCAGCCGCTTCAAGGGGCTCGGCGAAATGCTGCCGGCGCAACTCAAGGAAACGACTATGGATCCGACCAAGCGCACGCTGCTGCGCGTGGTGATCGACGACGTCGATTTCGAAGGAACCCGCACCGCGGTCGACGACCTGATGGGCACGAAGCCGGATGCGCGCTTCCGATTCATTCAGGAGCGTGCTGCCTTTGCCGAAAACCTCGATATTTGAGCTTCCGCAATTTCACGGAACTGACGAAGAACCATAACAACTTCGTCAAATAACCGGTGCATGAGAAAAGACGCGACCGGCGCATCCTTTTCTTTGCAGACGGGGTAGCGCGGTTCGTTCCGCTCTTCACGCGTGCCTGCCGGATGTTTGCCATGACCAAGCGTTTCCTCGCGACTGCCAGCTTTTCGCTCCTCTCCAGCGCCGCTCTCCACGCCACCGATATCGGCGCGACCTTCGAGACTCCATGCCCCTTCGGCGACTGCGCGGCCAACATCTCCCTCACCTATCTCGGTGAATTCGTCATCCCGACAGGCCACAGGGAAAACGGTGTCGAATTCGGCGGCATTTCCGGCCTCGATTTCGACGCGGCAACGGGCCACTACATCGCCATCAGCGACGACCGCTCGGAAAGAGGTCCGGCTCGCTTTTACGAGCTCGCAGTCGATGTCGACGGTGCCGGCCTGAAGGGTATTGCCGTTGTCAAGCAAGTGACACTGAAGGACAGGAGCGGCAAACCCTTCGCCAGGCGCACCGTCGATCCCGAGTCGATCCGGCTCGGCCGGGATGGTATCTACTGGGGCAGCGAAGGCGACGGCAAGGCGCTGATCGCCCCCTTCGTCCGCGTGACCTCGCAGGACGGCGTGTTCATGCGCGAGTTCAAGTTGCCGGAAGGCTTCGCGCCGACGGCCGACAAGTCGACGGGCATCCGCGACAACCTCGCCTTCGAAGACCTGGCAATCGCGCCTTCCGGGGATGTCTTTGTTGGCGTCGAGGCGGCGCTCTACCAGGACGGCCCGGCAGCTTCGCTGATGGGGGCCAGCCTGTCGCGCATCATCCGCTACGATGGGACGACCGGCGAGCCAAAGGCGCAATATGTCTATCCAATCTCGCCGATCCCACAGGCCGCGCAGAAGGCTGACGGCAGCAACGACAACGGAATGTCGGAGATCATCGCGCTCGATAACCACCGGTTGCTCACTGTCGAGCGCAGCTATGCCCAGGGCGTCGGCAATAATGTGAAGATCTTCATGATCGATCTCGATGGCGCTACCGACGTCTCGGCGATCGCCTCGCTTTCGAAGACCGATCAGCGTGTGGTTCCCGTCCGCAAGAGCCAAGTTCTCGACCTGCGTGCATCCGGCCTCATACCGGACAATATCGAGTCCATGGCGATCGGCAAGGCTAAGGACGGCAGCGACGTGCTGATCCTCGGCTCCGACAACAACTTCTCGACCAGCCAAAAAACGCAGTTTTACGTCTTCGAAATACTGCGCCGTCCGAAGTAGCAACCCGTGCAGCTAGTCGAGGCGAACCTCGATATTCGTCTTCACCGAATTGGCGAGGAAACAGAGTTCATGGGCCTCATGATGAAGCTTTTCTTCCATTTTCCGGCTCGGCGCTTCGTCCGCATAGATCACGGCGGGCTTCAGCTCGACGCGGCTCACGAGCATTTTTCCGTCGACCTTCTCCATGATCCCAGTCGCGGTATCGACATAGCTGTTAACGACGATGCCCTTCTTCGAGGCAAGCCACAGGTAGAACAGCATGTGGCAGCTGGAGAGCGCCGCGACATAAGCCTCCTCAGGATCGACGTTCTCGGCGACCGAATACGGAAGCGGTACGTTGTGCGGCGAAGCCGATGCGGGAACCGAAAGGCCCCCATCGAAATTCCACATATGACCGCGGCTGTATTTTCCGTCCGTGAAAGTACCTCCGCCGCGCTGCCAAGATACTTCCGCTGAAAATTTCGTCATCGGTCGAACGATTCCTATGAAACCTGATGCCCCACCCTGCGGCCATTTTCACCGGCTAACAAGGTCCGGAGGAAATTTCCGTCACATTCCGTACAGAGGCTTAAGATATCCCCTTGCCCCGGTGCCTTGGCGCCTTCGATTGGAAGAGGCGCCGGTCATTAGACGATCGACATGCTTGCGTCCGCGCTTCCAATGGCGCATATCCGTGATTGAGAAGAAGGAATAAAAAGCGACGTGAGCCTCTCGAACAACAAGAAACTGCCTGGCGAGCCGCGGTGGCTTGGGCCTTCTGCGCCCACACGCACGCCGCTCATTCCCTCGATTTCCGCGGCCCGGTGGCTTTTGATCCTGATCGTTGCTGCAGGCGTCTATTTCTTCTACGGCTTCGTCGTTCCGGTTCTGGCCGCACTCGTCATCGGTTTTGCAAGCTGGCCACTTTATCGCAGACTTCTTGGGCGCGTCGGCGGCAATACGACGATCGCAGCCACGATCGCGATCATCCTCATCGTGACCTTCCTCGTTATTCCGATCGGGCTCGCGATCACCTATACGACGGGCGAGGTGCGCGAATGGGTCGCCTGGATAATTCACGCCAACCGGCAGGGTGCCCCGACGCCACAGTGGATCCTCGCCTTGCCTTTTGCAGGGCCTTATCTCGACGATCTCTGGGTGAAATATATCGGCAGTCCCGGTTCCGTGGGTGAGGTCATTCAGGCTGTCAGCGGCGCCAATATCGGCAATATTTACCGCGCGGTCCTCGCAGCCGGCGGCGCGTCGTTCCACCTGCTTCTGACGCTGCTTTTTATGCTGATTGCACTGTTCTTCGTCTATCGCGACGGCGCGTCCTTCTCGCGTCAGATCGACATGCTTGGCGAACGGATCCTACCCAATCGCTGGGAACGGATTTCGCGCGTCGTTCCGGCAACGATCAGTTCCACCGTGATGGGTATGACGCTGATCGCGATCGGCGAAGGCATCGTCCTCGGCGTCGCCTATTGGATCGCAGGCGTCCCATCGCCTGTGACACTCGGCGTCTTGACGGGCATCATGGCACTGATACCCGGCGGCGCGCCGCTCTCGTTCACCTTGGTTTCGATCTATCTCGTCGCCAGCGGATCGCATGTCGCCGGGGTCGCACTCTTCATCTGGGGCACCGTCGAACTCTTCATCGTTGACAAGACGCTGCGTCCGAAGCTTGTCGGCGGGCCGATCAAGCTTCCCTTCCTTCCGACTTTCTTCGGCCTCGTCGGCGGCGTGAAGACCATGGGCTTCCTCGGTCTCTTCATCGGCCCGGTCTTGATGGCACTGCTCGTCGCGATCTGGCGCGAATGGATGCACGAAGTGAAGACGAACGATCAGACCGCGCTCGGCCCGGAAGTCATGATCGACGAGCAGGCGCCGCCGGTGCAGCGCGCTGCCGACGGCTGATCATTTGAGCCGCTTTTCCATGAAGAGGCTGAGCGGATCCGGCAGATACGAGCCGAAGGGTCCGATGTCGGCATAGCCGTATTTGCGATAGAGACCGACCGCCTCCGGTTGATAGATGCCGGTCTCGAGCCGGATTGCATCAAGACCCACCGCCCGGGCATGCTCCTCCAGCCGCTCCATCAAGCGGCTCGCGATCTTCAGTCCTCTTGCCTGCGGATCGACGAACATGCGCTTGATCTCCGCCGTACCGTCTCCCGCCTCCAGGAGTGCCGCACAGCCGACGATCTCTCCTGCATTCCGCGCCACGAAGAAGCTTACCATGGACTTTTCCAGGGTCGAGAGATCGACCAGGTGATTGCTTTCGGCGGGATAAAGCGACTGCGTATAGGCATCCGAAAGCTCGAGCAGGCGGATGATTTCCTTCTGACGCGGCGATTCAAGAGCGACGGTGACGGACATGGCATTCCCCGGTTCTTCGGGCCCCACCCCGCGGCGCATGACGAAAGGTTAATGCAGCCGCCATCTTTCGGTTGGAATTGCCCCGTTTATGACATGGATTTCAATAACCAAAGGGTTCGATTATGCAAGCCGTCGCCATGACGATTCTCGGATGCAATGATTCAGTGACGCAATGCAATTATGTCGCAACGATCGATAAGCACTGGGATTCGGTGGCCATGTGCGATGCCCAGTCGGAAAAGCGGCTAAAGTCCTTCACCGGTGCCAACTACCCGACCGTGGTCGCCGTCTGCAAAGCACCGAAGCCCGAGATCGCACCGGACCAGCCCAAAGTCGCTGAATCTCTGTCCGCTCAGGTGCCGCCTTTTCAGGAGACTGGAAGAAAAGGCGTTGGCGCTTTCGCCATACGCATTCCCGATCAGGTTCGCGCGCACTTGCCAACCGGCGAAAGCGTCAAGCACACGCTGGAGAAGCCGGTGCATTTCGTTACAGATGGCTATTCCTGGGCGGTTCAGCGATTCAAGAATTGAAAACTAGGCTGCCGCGAGCGCCGTCAGCGATGCATAACTGCGGGCCGATTGGCGTTGCTCAGCGATGTGAAGCTTCTCGACCAGATCCAGCAACTCGCTAACGGCGTCGTGGGTGCCGTCGTGGTGACGGAATCGTTCGAGCAGCCTGCCGCAAACGTTGGCAAGCATTGTGCCTGCGGTCTTCTTGGAAGCTTCGCGCCAGAGAAGCGTCGCCTCGACGAACACCGTGCTGATCTCGCGGGTGAGCCCGGCGGCCTCGTAGAGGGCGCGCACCGCATGCATGCGACCGGTGGCGAGGATCGAGCGTACACGCCTTTCGGTGCAGCCGGTGAGATTGACGATAGCGCCGGCGAAGAATTCCACCTTGCCGGAGCAGAGGGCATGCATGAGAAATGACGGCGTCAAATGGCCACTAAGACGCAGATGTTCGACGAGATCGCCGATCTCGCATGGCCGGGCATCGCCGACAAGCGACACGACGGCCGCCTGCGTCGCCTCGCGGCTGATGCGCTGCAGACGATTGAGGCCGATCGCTGCCTGGGCCAAGGGAAAGGCGATCAATGCATTGCTGACTTGCTGCGTCAACAGCTGACGGGCATCGACCGGCAGATCGGCGCGATCAAGCAGAAGATTGCGGATATCGCAACAGTCGCCCAGCCGCTGCGCAATACGCTTTAGGGATACTGGAGCAATCGCGGCTCCCTGGTTTTCGAGAAGGCATAGGATATCCTCTTCATCGCCAACTTCCGCAAGAGCAGCTGAAACAGCACGCGAGATCGATGCACGTGCGGCGATCAGGATACGGGTGACGCTGCCGCCGCGGGCTGCAAGATCGACGAGATCGGCGTCCGAAAGAAGCGGGGAATAGGTCACCGCGTGGCAGGCGATCCCCGGCTGGTCTTCGGCGAGGGCAAGAATGAGCGCGCGCGGCGCTTCGTCGGACCAAGCAATCGCTTCGGCCAGTGCCAGGCGCACGCGCGGCGATGGATCGTCGAGCAGGAAGGTCATCGCCATTTCCGCGGCCTTGCGTTCCTCAGGAAGCATTTCGGATTGCAAATAGGCACGGCCGAGCGCACTAGCAGCGCGAGCCCTGTCTCCGGCCTTGGCCGTTTCAACCCAGCGAAGAAAAGCGTCTACGATCACATTGCGCCCCAACCTGCGAAGGCGATTCCTTCGCGTTCTACCCTTGGAATGAGGCTACTGAGAAATGGTTTATGATTGGTTCACCATATTCATTAACCCTTCCCGGCCGCGATCAGATCGTTCCGCACCTGCGGGCGCAGCAGCTCGAAGACGTCGCTGCCTTCGCTGTAATCCATATACCCCATGCGTGCCACCGGCCGCGCGATCGACATATCGAGGCGCCCCTCGCGGATGATCTGCTCGTCGATATGGATGCCGACGACCTCGCCGAGGACCATGACGCTTTCAGAAGGCTTGCCCGAGAGGCTCTTTGGTTCGATCAGTTCGGTAACCTTGCATTCGAGCACCGCGAAGGCCTCGCCAACATAGGGCGCATCGACAAGTTCACCCAGCTTTGCCGTCAAGCCTGCCAGCTCGAACTCGTCGATCCCGTAAGGCAGCGCGGCCGACGACAGGTTCATCTGTTCGACAAGGTTGCGGCTGACGAAATTGCAGGTGAAGACACCGGTTTCGGCTGCGTTGCGCTGGCTGTGCTTGCGGCCGCTGGAGGAAAACATCACCAGCTTCGGCCGGTCGGAAACGGCGTTGAAGAAGGAGTAGGGGCCGAGGTTCAGAGAGCCGTCCCTGCCCTTCGTTCCGATCCAACCGATCGGACGCGGCGCGACGATCGCCTTGAACGGATCGTGCGACAGGCCATGGCTGTTCGTATCGGTAGGATAGAACATCAAGCCTCTCCACCAACCCAAGTGACGGTTTCCGATATTTCCGGACGGGGTCGTTCAACAGCCGGAAAATTTGTCGAGCCGATATGGACGAAGCCGGCAATCCGCTCGCCCGGGTGGACGCCAAGCAGCGGATAGGCACGCTCGTCATAGGCGAACCACTCGGTCAGCCAGTTGGCCACCCAGCCATGGGCGTTCGCCGAAAAGATAATATTGAGGCAAACAGCGCCTGCTGACATGATCTGTTCCCATTCCGGGATCTTGGAATGCGGCCCGGCTTTGCTGACGACGGCGACGACGACCGGCGCGCGGGTGAAGCGCGTCCGCTCGACCTCGGTCATTTCCTCGGAAAGATCGGGCTTGGCTTCGAGCGCGAGCTTCAGAAGCTCCTTGCCGATATGGACGCGCTCTTCGCCGCGATAAACGATGAAGCGCCAGGGCGCGAGCTTGCCGTGGTCGGGAACGCGAGATGCCAGACGGAGGATTTCCCCGATCTCGGCCTTTTCCGGTCCGGGTTCGCACATCTGGAATGCGGGGATGGAACGGCGCACGGCGAGGTAATCGATGAGCTTGATATCGGATTTCATGCGGGAGAAACTTTCATTTTCATGACAGCGGGATGGATGGGTCTTGAATTTGCCATCGCGTTGGTCTTGAAGTGGCCTCTGTGATTTCAGAAGTCAATCTTGTTCAGGAAACACATGTCCGGCATTTCGCCTTTCGCGCATATGGCTCTTGCCCTTTTTCTGGCGGCTTGGGTGCCTATTGGCGCAAGCGCGCAGGACGCGTTTAAGGAATTCAAGCAGCTCGATACAACGGCGAAAATGCCGAAGCTCAATGCTTTCATCGCCCCCGGCAACGCGCCGCAGGGAGGCGCGTTGCACGAGGTCGAGATCGAGGCGAAGCTGACGGCCGACGGCCAGCCGGTGGAAGACGGCCTTTCCTGGTACGTGTTCAGCCCCATCGCCGGCGCTGATGGCAAGCTGCCGCTCGTGGCGAGCGCCCGAGGCGGGTCGGCGGCCTTCCAACTGGCGCCGGGCGACTATCTGGTAAACGTATCCTTCGGCCGCGCCGGTGTGACCCGGAAGGTGAACGTTCCCGAAAGCGGCAAGCTCGACAAGCAGGTGATGGTGCTCGATGCGGGCGGCTTGCTGCTCAATGCCGTGTCAGGCTCCGACGTTCGCATCCGCCCCGATCAGCTGCGCTTCTCCATCTACTCGTCGGAAGTCCGCGACGACGGCGAACGCGGATTGGTGACGGCAGACGTCTCGCCGAACACCGTCGTCAGGCTGAATGCCGGCACCTACCACATCGTTTCCGAATATGGCGACGTCAACGCCGTCATCCGCGCCGATATCCAGGTGGAAGCGGGAGGACTCACGGAAGCGACCATTCAGCATCGTGCAGCACAGATCACCTTCAAGCTGGTTTCCGAAGCCGGAGGCGAAGCGATCGCTGATACGGCATGGTCGATCCTTACGGCTGCGGGTGATAGCGTCGGCGAAAGCGTCAGCGCTTTCCCCACGATGGTGCTGGCCGAGGGCGAATATTCGGCCGTCGCGCGCAACAAGGACAAGATCTATCAGCGCGACTTCAAGGTCGAGGCGGGTAAGAATAGCGATGTCGAAGTGCTGATGAAGAACGAGCAGCCGCAGGAGCCGGCAAGCGCGGCAACGACGCTGCAGCAGGAACCGCAGCCATCAGCGGCCGGCGAACCGCAGAGTTCCACGCAGGCGCTGCCTTCCTATGAGCAACTGCTGCCGGGCAGCGCCACGGCGGGCGCCGATACCGATTGAATTTTGAGATGCGTTTGCAATCCCTCCTTCGGACCAAGCTGCCGGCGCGTCTCAATTCGAGCGCGACGGCTGCTCGCACATCACAGCTCGTTTGAAACGCAAAGCCCTCCGGTCCCAGGTGAAAGACCGGAGGGCTATTTCAAAGCGATGACAGCGTGACTCAGGCAGCCTTCGACTTCTTGGCTTCGATTTTGCGGCGCATATCCGGAGGCGTCGCTTCCCAGGAAAGGCTCTCGATCGCCGCCTCGAGCGGCATCGACGTCTGGTCCTGGCTGCCAAGGCGGCGGATGTTGACAGTCCGTTCCTCTGCTTCCTTCCGTCCGCACACGATGATGACGGGAACTTTCGTAATGGAATGCTCGCGGATCTTGTAGTTGATCTTCTCATTACGGAAGTCGGTCTCGACGTTGAGTCCCGCTTCCTGCAACGCTTCGGCAACTTCTGCGCCATAGCCGTCCGCTTCCGAGGTGATCGTCGCGACCACGACCTGCAGCGGCGAGACCCAGAGCGGCAGATGACCGGCGAAGTTTTCGATCAGGATCCCGAGGAAGCGTTCCATCGAGCCGCATATGGCGCGGTGGATCATCACCGGTTGCGTCTTCTCCGAATTGCTGTCGATATAGAAAGCTCCGAAGCGCTCGGGCAGGTTGAAGTCAACCTGCGTGGTGCCGCACTGCCATTCACGGCCGATCGCGTCTTTCAGCGTATATTCGAACTTCGGGCCGTAGAACGCGCCCTCGCCCGGCAGAATGCCGGTCTTGATATCGTTCGACTGCTGCTGGATCGTAGTGAGCACGTCCATCATGACGCTCTCGGCGCGATCCCACAGCTCATCCGAACCGACGCGCTTGTCCGGGCGCGTGGAGAGCTTGATGGTAATCTCGTCGAAACCGAAGTCCTTGTAGACCGAGAGGATCAGGTCGTTGATCTTCAGGCACTCGGCGGCCATCTGCTCGTCGGTGCAGAAGATGTGCGCGTCGTCCTGCGTGAAGCCGCGCACCCGCATCAGGCCGTGTAGAGCCCCTGACGGCTCATAACGATGGACCGTTCCGAATTCCGCCAGACGGATCGGCAGTTCGCGGTAGGATTTCAGCCCGTGCTTGAAGATCTGCACGTGACCCGGGCAGTTCATCGGCTTCAGTGCGAAGACGCGGTTGTCTGCTTCCTTGTCATCCGGATGCGTCAGCGCATGCGCCGATTTCACCGCAAACATGTTCTCCTGGTACCAGCCCCAATGACCCGATGTTTCCCAAAGGGAAGCATCAAGAACCTGCGGCGCGTTGACCTCCTGATAGTCGGCAGCAAGGCGGCGGCGCATGTAGGCGACCAGCGTCTGGAAGATACGCCAGCCCTTGCCGTGCCAAAAGACAACCCCCGGTCCTTCTTCCTGGAAGTGGAACAGGTCCATCTCGCGGCCGAGACGGCGATGGTCGCGCTTTTCGGCTTCGGCGAGCATGTTGAGATAGTTGTCGAGTTCGGACTGTTCGGCAAAGGCCGTGCCGTAGATACGCGAGAGCATCGGATTGTTGCTATCGCCGCGCCAATAGGCGCCTGCCACCTTCAACAGCTTGAAAGCCGAGCCGATCTGACCGGTCGATGCCATGTGCGGGCCGCGGCAAAGGTCGAACCAGTCGCCCTGATAGTAGATTTTCAGATCCTGGCCTTCCGGGATCGCATCGACGAGTTCGACCTTGTACTGCTCGCCCTTGGCGGCGAACACTTCCTTGGCCTTCTCACGCGACCACACTTCCTTGGTGAAGGGGGCGTTGCGGGCGATGATCTCCTTCATCTTCTTTTCGATCTTCGGCAGATCGTCCAGCGTGAAAGGTTCGTTCTTGGCGAAGTCGTAATAGAAGCCGTTCTCGATGACCGGACCGATCGTCACCTGTGTGCCGGGCCAGAGCTCCTGCACGGCTTCTGCCATGACATGTGCTGCGTCGTGCCGGATCAGTTCCAAGGCGCGCTTGTCATTGCGGGTGATGATCTCGATTTTGCCTGTCGTAACCGGGTCGGAAAGGTCGCGCACGGTGCCGTCGATCGCAATGGCGACAGCCTTCTTGGAAAGTGACTTGGAGATGGATTCGGCAACGTCGAGGCCGGTCGTGCCGGATTCGAAATTTCGTTGATTGCCATCGGGGAAAGTCAGGGAAACGGATTGGGACATATCGATATTCTCCTTGTCCAGTCCCGCCAACGAATGCGGGTGGTTGCAATGAAACGCTTCTTCGGCACAATCGTGCTGCCGCCTGATACCGAGATTTGGCGTGTGAGTAAAGGCAAGGCCCCCTCAGCCGATCATTTCGGCAAGGCCGCGCACGGTATTCCAATTTCGCAGCGTTCCGACGCCCATGCGCCCGGTCGTGAGCGCCGACAGCAGCTTCCATTCGCTGGGTTTTCCGCCGAAATCGATCCAGAGGTCGCCGTTGGCAACCGCCAAATGCTGGTTGGCTTCGACGTACGGCTGAAGCCTATCTAGGGCGGACTGATCGAGCGGCTTGCGCATCACGCGCACGATCACTTGGCTGCCATCGCCATCCGGAAACGGATTTGAGTTCGCCATCGTCAGCCAGTCCGCGCCCTTGCGGGCGATGATGTCGACGGGTTTTGCAAACTTTGTTTTGAAGGCAGCTTCAAACTTCGCTTCGATGTCACCGAGCGGCGCACTGTCTGCTTCAAAGACGATATTGCCGGTCGAGGCTAGCGTGCGCGGATTGTTGAAGCCGAGCGCTGCGGCGATGTCGCGTAGATCAGACATGACGACCCGGCGCCCGGGCGCAAGAGCAATGCTGTGGAGGAGCGCAACGTAGACGGTTTTACCGTTCATGGCTTTCCGTCAACCTGACTTCCGTTTGAGCACATAATAGCGCCAGGGCGTCCACCAATGGAATCGTTCCTCCAGCCCTTCAGGCACGGGATCGAGACCACTCGTCCCGCCCGGCCCGCAGCGCCCGACGCGAAAGAGCGTCATCCACCCGCCTGCCCACAGGCCGTGGCGTGCGATCGCCTCGTAGCCATATTCGGAACACGTCGGAATATGCCTGCACGAGTTGCCCACAAATCCGGATAAGGTCAGTTGATAAAGCCGGATCAACTCCATGCCGAGCAGCCGGTCCGGGGTCTTGCGAAAAGGTCCGGTATAGTTTCGACAGTATCTTGCCGCTTGTCCGGAGTACCTTCTGTCACTTCGTGAGGTTTCCGGGGCCATTGGCCGGGAGACCCGGCTTTTGGGGAGATCTTCGTCGTCATCGTGATTAAGAGAGCAAGATTCGCACATGGCCTAACCTCCGCGTCTTGAGGAGGAGCCTGCAGTGCCGCACGATGCCGATCTTGCCCCTTGTGGGGGTGATGTCGCGAGCTGACAGATGGGGATGTCACATAGCGGAATACTCAAGTTCACGCCTCGGCCATTTCTGCGCGCATGGCCTCGATTTGCCCGACGGCATCGACGACAGCGTCGAAAGTCAGCATGGTGGACGCGTGGCGAGCCTTGTAATCCTTGACCGGGCGCAGGTAGCGCATGTCCTCGAAGCGGCCGCCCGGGCCCTCTCCGTCCGCCTTCAGCATGGCGAGCATGTCTTCGCGGGCCTTGCGGAGTTCGCTGGCCGTTGCGCCGATCACGTGCCGGGCCATGATCGAGGACGATGCCTGGCCGAGTGCGCAGGCTTTGACGTCATGGGCAAAAGCGGTGACCGTATCGCCCTCCATCTTCAGCCAGATCCGCACTTTTGAACCGCAAAGTCTCGAATGCGCCTGTGCGCTTGCATCGGCATCGGCGAGGCTGCCTGTCAGCGGAATATTGCCTGCAAATTCGAGGATTTTGCTGTTATAGATGTCTTCCATGAGAAATTCCGCTCCAGATTGCCGCGGATCGGCCTATTTCGGCGGTCATTGTATCATAAACAAAAAACACACCGTGTCGTGCTAGCATACTTACATGAAGACGCCGTCTTCCTATATGTATGTCGTTCGAAGACCATGAAAATGCAATGGTCCTCGGGTAAGTTTGATTGGGAAACCGTGCCGGACGGGCTATAAGTTGCCCCGAAAGCCCCGGAGCCTGCCAAAGGTGCAACATTCCTGACAAGGGATACCAGTGGCGAGTCCGAACGACGGTCCAGACTTTGTGGACCAGGAGACTTGAGCAGTATGGACGCCATCGTAAAGAATTTTCCGCAGACCAGCCGTGACACCGAGCGCCCCAGCCAGAAGGAAGCTGAAGAGGCGATTCGCGTTCTGCTTCGGTGGGCTGGTGACGATCCCTCGCGCGAAGGGCTTATCGATACGCCTGCCCGTGTCGCCAAAGCCTATCGCGAACTTTTCGCCGGCTACGAAATGGATCCGGAAGACGTCCTGGGCCGCACCTTCGAAGAGGTCGCCGGCTACGACGACATGGTTCTGGTGAAGGATATTCCGTTTTACTCGCACTGCGAACATCACATGGTGCCGATTATCGGCAAGGCACATGTCGCATATATGCCGGACGGCAAGGTGCTTGGACTTTCCAAGATCGCCCGCGTCGTCGAGATCTATGGCCGCCGCCTTCAGACACAGGAAACAATGACTGCACAGATCGCCAAGGCGATCGATGATACGCTGGCTCCGCGCGGCGTTGCTGTCATGCTCGAAGCCGAACATATGTGCATGGCCATGCGGGGCGTACAGAAACAGGGTTCCACGACGCTGACGACAACCTTTACCGGGACCTTCAAGGCCGAGCCCGCCGAACAGGCGCGATTCATGACCATGGTGCGGAGCCGCTGATACGGCTCAATTGAAAGAGCCGAATGATGCCGTTTGCATTCAATGCGCCGTCCGACGACAAATCCGAACTGGAAGATGCCGGCGATTTCACGCCTCGCTTCGACGATCGCGGTCTGATCACCGCGATCGTCACCGACGTGCATGACGGCGAGATCCTGATGGTTGCACACATGAACGCGCAGGCGCTGGCACTGACGATCCAAACGGGCAAGGCCCATTATTTCAGTCGGTCGCGCGGCAAGCTCTGGATGAAGGGCGAAACCTCCGGCAACCTCCAAATGGTCAAGGAGATCCGTACCGACTGCGATCAGGATGCAATCTGGCTTAAAGTAGAGGTCGCAGGCCACGACGCGACGTGCCATACTGGTCGCCGTTCCTGCTTCTACCGCACGGTGACGCTCCAGGACGGAAAACCAATGCTCGATATCGTGGATGACGAGCGGCATTTCGACCCGAAAGACGTCTACGGAAAATAGCGCGCGTGTCGGTGACCTGCTCGCTATTGAGACAGATAGCGCTGCTGTATACGATTTGGAAAGGGAACGGGGAGACTATAACAAACTGAAATATTTCTGCCTTGAGGAGGCATGCCATGCTGAACTGGAGTTTGCATCGTCAGAGCTCTGAATCAGGTGGTTCAGGTTCCGGTGTCTCGACAGTTCCAGAAATGACCGCTCCTCCGACGTCCACTCTTCCCCCTAAAAGAGCAAAGATTGCACTGGCGCTTGGCGGCGGCGCGGCGCGCGGTTGGGCACATATTGGCGTGCTGCGCGCACTGGACGAGGCCGGGATCGAAGTTGGCATGATCGCTGGAACTTCGATCGGTGCGCTGGTCGGCGGCTGCTATCTTGCCGGCAAGCTGGATGAGCTCGAGGCCTTTGCCCGTTCGCTGACAATGCGCCGCATTGCGAGCCTGCTTGATCTTACCATCGGCGGCAGCGGACTTTTCGGCGGCATGCGCCTGACCAAGCGCATGCAGGAGCATCTCGAAGGTCTGAACGTGGAAGACCTCGACCGTCCCTTTGTCGCCGTAGCTGCTGAGGTGAATACCGGCCACGAGGTCTGGATCTCCAGCGGGTCGCTGATTACGGCGCTGCGCGCATCCTATGCCCTGCCCGGCATCTTCGAGCCAGTCCGCAGTAACAGCCGCACGTTGGTCGACGGCGCGCTGGTCAATCCGGTGCCGGTTTCCGTTTGCCGCAGCTACGAGCAGCAGCTCGTCGTGGCTGTTAACCTGAACTACGACCTCTTCGGCCGCTCCGCAGTCGTCAAGCACAATGCGAGCCTCACGCTTCAGGAGATGCAGAAGCAGGAGGAAGCGCCCTATGCGCGCCTGGGAATGACCGGCGTGATGGTGCAAGCCTTCAACATCATCCAGGACAGGATTTCGCGCGCTCGCCTTGCCGGCGATCCGCCGGACATTTCGCTGCATCCACGTCTCAGCGACATCGGCCTTTCGGAATTCCACAGGGCTGGCGAAGCGATAGAGCGTGGATACGAGGAAGCCAGAGCGCGCCTTCCCGAACTCCGGCGGATGCAGGAAGCGTTCGCCACCCAGGCGTGATGGTGGGCCGAATGCCTCAGCCTGCGATATAGGCCTTGATTTCTTCTGCCTCGCGCTCGACTTCTGCGATGCGCGTCTTCACGACGTCGCCGATTGATACGATGCCGACAAGCTTTCCGTTGGTTTCGACCGGCAGATGGCGGAAACGTCGGCTGGTCATCAGTTCCATCAATTCATTGACGGTCGTGTTCTCGTGGCATCGGAAGACCCTCGATGTCATCAGCGAGACTACCGGCTGATCAAGGCAGTCCTTGCCGAACTTTGCAACCGCATTGACAAGATCGCGTTCGGTGAAGATCCCGGCAATACGGCCCTCCTCGCTGACGATGACAACGGCACCTATCTTGCGGCTGCTGAGCACTTTCGCCGCTTCGCCGGCGGTCGTGTTCGCCCCGGCCGTGACGACGTTGCGGCCCTTCAGGTCGAGGATGGCCTTTACGGTGTTGGACATTCGAAACCTCCCATGTCGAAAGTGAAACACTTAGCTGAACAGAGGCACCTGCGAAGGGCTCTTCGTCCCAACGCGGATCAACCCGAATGGTGCACTCCAAAGTTCAAGATTGCAATATATCCGGCTCTTGTGAAATCTCAGGCTCTGCAGGAATCTTCCGGTCGAAGAACGAGAAAAGGAAGAATCCGAAAATGAAACCACCGATATGTGCGTCCCAGGCGATCGGCTGGTTTGGATCGCCGATCAGCGGAATGCCGACGGCGATCAGCCCGTTGCCAATCAGCCAGAAGACCGTGAAAACGACCACCGTGCGGCTACGAAAGGATTGAGCCACAGACAGGCGCGGATTGAGATGTGCCGGACGCGGCACCTTCCGCTCCGGCGGAAACGCAAAACGGCAGGCCGCTCCCATGAGCCCCGAAACGACACCGGACGCGCCGATGAGCAGGGTCGGGTCGCCCCAGTTCAATCCGGCATGAAGCGCTGCCGCGGCGACAGATGAAAGAATCCAGAAGATGACATAGCGCAAGCTCCCGATGCGGCGCACGACCGGCGCGCCGAAAGCCATCAGCCACAGGCCATTGAAAAGGATGTGCTCCACGCTGCCGTGCAGCAGCGAATAGGTCACCGGCGACCAGAGCCATTGCAGCCCCTGCTCGGAGAACGGGATCACATAGCGTACCGGAATGAAGCCGAAAGTGATGAAAAGCCAGTCGACCGCGTTTGCGGAGAGGAGCAACGACTGGACCGCATGGATCGCACCGAGCAGCCCGAGTGTAGCCAGCAGAATGCCCGGCAGATTGAAAACCGGCGTCCGGTTTCTTTTTATCGGGATGTCCTCAACCGTTTCCGGCTCCCTCTTGTGATTGTCCATATGCGTCCTCGCCGGATTGAGGCCTCAGCCTTACAGGAGCGAAGATCAAAAAAAAAGCCGCCCGGATGAACCGGACGGCTTGCGAGCGTGCCCCGAGAATGACCCCGCGCCCGATCAGTGAAGTGCTGAACTTCGTTTCCGAAGCGATACCCGACAGTTGCACAGCACGTGACAGACCTCAATCGAAACCGTTTCTTAACCTTAACCGGCAGCGGTTGGCATGAAATCCGCATGGTAAGCATTACGAGAGCCATTCAGGCGTGAATTTGAACCGAAATGAAACAGGTTGGTGTGCCGTGCGTCATCAGGCGATCATCGATATTTACGATTACTGGAACCGCCTGCGCGGTGCCAGCGATGCACCGCTGAAATCGCAGATCGAACCGTCGAGTCTTGGCAACCTTCTGCCAAGCCTCTTCATCCTTGAGAAGAACGACGATCTGGGCGCCGTCACCTTCCGGCTTGCCGGCACCAGGATCTGCGACCTCTTCGGACGGGATCTGCGCGACGAGAGCTTTGCCGAACTTTTCGGCGATGGCCATGCCGATGATATTGAGGCAACGCTTCTGGGCGCGATGCATCACGTCATCCCGACCCTGCTGAATGCGACCGGTTACAGCACCGCCGGCCATCAGGCCACCTTCGAGATCATCGTCATGCCGCTGCGCTGCGAAAACGGCTGCCGCGCCCGGCTGCTCGGGGCCATTGCGCCGTCTGTTACGGCAAGCTGGCTGGAAATCGTGCCGCTCGACTTTCTGGCGCTCGACCGCAGCCGCCTGCTTCGCGATAACCCCGAGCAGAATGGCGGCGGGTCCAATTGGCCATACACAGCTGCCGCCGAGCCTCCGAATGGCTTAAGTGCTGTCCTCGGTCGCATGATGTCTTCATTGTTTTCCGGTGCGGCACCGCGCTGAACGTCTCATTCCGGCACAGCCTTATCCTATGCTTCAAGGTGTAGTCGCGCCCTTCAGGACAACCTTCTGTTAAGGGATTGCGGGTAATGATTGTCGTATAACATTTTATGAAGAAGCGCTTTCATGCACTCATTCCAGCAAGCCCAGACGCCACGGACAACAGTGCCGCGCCCTGAGCAGGGTGTCTTCCAGCGCGTGCCCATCAATATGCAGGGCCGCCTCATGCTTGCGAACTACGAGGAATACGAATGCACGGTGATCGATATGTCGCCCGGCGACATGTATGTCACCTGCGCCGGGCGGCCGCGCGCCAATGAGCGCGTCGTCGCCTATATCGATCACCTCGGCCGTGTCGAGGGTAACGTTCTGACCGTTGACGTGCGCGGCTTCACGATGTCGATCAACGCCACCGAGCGCAAGCGGGAGAAGCTTGCCGCACAGCTCACCTGGCTTGCCAACAAGCACGAGCTCGGCCTGCCGGAAGACCGGCGTCATGATCGCCTGACCCCGCGTGAGACGAAGACAGAGCTAACGCTTGAGGATGGCACGCGCTACACTTGCCGCATCATGGACTTGTCGTTGTCGGGTGCTGCAGTTGACGTGGAGGTGCGCCCCGCTCTCGGCACGCCAGTGCGCCTCGGCAACATGCGCGGCCGCGTCGTGCGCCACTTCAGCGAGGGTGTCGCGCTCGAGTTCCTCTCGCTCCAGTCCCGCGAGACGTTGCGCGAATTCCTCTAAGTGACTGCTGTCATGGATATGACCGATGAAGGCAGCGTGCAATTTGCACGACCGTGAGGCGGCACCTATCTTTCTCGCCGATCGGCACGGTTTGCCCAACTGCTGGCGCGATCAGGACTGTGTTCTGGCCCGAGCGAGGATCGTCACGCACCATTTCTGCAACGGCGCATGGCTTGATGACTAAGTCCTCATTCGCAATCCAGGACGGCTGTCGAAATTACCGGTGCCGGGCCGCTTCGACCTTGAAGCGCCGCTGACGACCACCCGGGAACTGCCGAAGCGCGGACCGGCAGCCGCCTCGACGTGGTTGAAAATGCCACGCGTTCCACATCGAACACGCTATCTCTTCCGCCATCATCGCCGCAATCGATGAATATCGCGAAATTTCCCAAAATTAATTTTCGGGGCATTGCTGCGAAA
This sequence comes from Rhizobium azibense, assembly GCF_004342325.1. NCBI lineage: Bacteria > Pseudomonadati > Pseudomonadota > Alphaproteobacteria > Hyphomicrobiales > Rhizobiaceae > Rhizobium > Rhizobium azibense. The sequence goes on from NZ_SMBJ01000017.1 coordinate 55,261, forward strand.
AACGCGCCGCAACCGCGGTTCGAAGTGACCCAATTGAGGATTTCGGTGTCTTCTTCATGCCGCGCGAGCTTGCTTTCCACCGGGCAGCGCGCTGCAATATCTGGTCGCATCGGTCGCTGTTGTTAACCTTTTCGCTGAACGACAGCGCCTGCGGCGCGCTCAAGCCTTGCGTCAACACATAAAATTTTACTCGAATTTACATCGAAACTGCGCCGAGTTTTATGCGTATTCGATTTTGTTTTTAGTCAGGTTTTACGCGCTTTTGAATCAACTAAGCTATTAAATTTACTGCGTAATTTTGCGCAGGATAAAAACGTCCGTGTCATTGTCATCCTCACAAACAGGGACGACAAAGACAATGTTCAATGCACTCAAAGGCACCTTTCTGGCCGGTATCTTGATGATGGCAATGGTGAGCGCGGGCCAAGCGACGCCTGCCAACATGACGCTTGCAGGCAACACAAGCCCGCCGATCGGCCACTATGAATTTTGCAGGTCAAACTCGAGCGAATGCGCCTATGAGGGTGGCGACGCCGGGCCCGCGATCCTGACCCAGGAGCGTTGGAAGGCCATTCTCAAGATCAACTACGAGGTCAACTCGCAGATCCAGCCCATGACCGACAAGGAAATCTACGGCGTCGAGGAGCGCTGGGCCTACCCGCGCAGCGTCGGCGACTGCGAGGATTTCGTGCTGCTGAAGCGCAAGATGTTGATAGACGCTGGCATCTCACCATCCGATGCGCTGATAACGGTTGTCATGCAGCCGAATGGTGAAGGACATGCCGTGTTGACAGTGCGCACCGACCATGGCGACTTCATCCTCGACAACATGCGCAACAAGGTGATGCTGTGGGCGGATACCGAGTACACCTTCCTGAAGCGCCAGTCCGCCGATGATCCGGCACGCTGGATGAAGCTGCAGGACGGCCGTGCCGTCGCGGTTGGTAGCGTACGCTAAGACAAGTTGCCTCGCCGAAAATCCAGGCGTGCGCCACTCGGCCCGGTCAATCCCCTACATCCCCGTCCCGACCGGCGCCTGGAGCCGCTCCCGCTGTCCCGGGAGCGGCTTGCCCGTTTTGAGGGGGCGGCAATCAGCATTAATGTTTCCTTAACCGCATCGCCTGATGATGCCGTAAGATTCATCCAGGCACCGGCGACTCCAGTCTCTTTCGCGGCGGTCACACACTGAACAACCGCCATGAGCCATCTCGCCCGCAGAACCGGCATATCCGACGAGTCGCCCCTCTTCTCGAATGGCTTCATCCTCCGTGTGACCGCAGTTGTCGCAGTGCTTGCGATGCTGACGCTGGCCATCAGCATCGGCGGCCGCTGGATCGGCCGGCACATTACGCTGGCCGGCAATACCGACAATACTGCCACCGTCACGATCACCATCGGCCGCGACACGCTCAATCTGTCCGAGAACGTGATCCGCTTCCCGAACCAGAGGCGTAGCGGTGTCTCCGAACGCGCCGACGTCTATCTCACCTGGCCGCAATTGCAGGGCTACACGAAGGAACACCGCGAGCGGTTCGACGACGTCTCGCAGTCTGCCGATCTCATCTTTCTACAGATCACCCAGAGCACGATGTCACGCGACATGTCCGGCCGAGTCGAGCTCATCTATAAGCATGTGATGGAAGGCGCCGCCGTGCCCTACGGCAGCGGACTGACGCTTCACAAACTGAAAGCTGAGGCAGGCTACGGCGGCGAGGTTCTGCTGACGGCGCCGCGCGCCAATGAGGCCACATATGCCGTGCGCTGCATCCTCCCCTCCCTGACAGTCAGCCAAACAAGCGGGGACTGCCAGCGCGACATCAAGGCTGGCAAAGACCTCAGTGTCCTCTACCGCTTCTCAAGTCGCCATTTAAGGGACTGGGACCATATTGATGCCGCTATTCGCAGATTTGTGGAGGCCCGTATCGTGACCCGTTCCGCAACACCCCGCTAAAATGCAGCTATACGGCGAAGTAAACGATTAATCATAAACGGATTGGTAACCCTGCTCGGTTAGATTCAAAAAGACAATGGCCGACACAACGAGGACGTGTGTTTGCCGGTATTTAAAATGCAAGCGAAGAGTGAAATAGTGTCAAGGTCAATATCCTTCGTATCATCGCCACGATCCGGCAATTTTCTGGTGAAGATGCTAGCGGCGATCGCGATCGCAACAACGGCTTTCCTGGTTGAGTCGGCCACAGCCGAAGCAGAAGCTGCAAATTCGAAGTATGCGGGCATTGTCGTCGATGCGAAATCCGGCAACGTTCTCTACAGCGAGAATGCCGATCGCCTGCAGTATCCGGCCTCGCTGACGAAGATGATGACGCTCTATATGGTCTTCGAGGCGCTTGAGCAGGGGCGCATCAGCCTCGACACGCGAGTTCCCTTCTCGGCTTATGCTTCATCCCAGGCTCCGACCAAGCTCGGCGTCAAGGCCGGCGGTTCGATCAGCGTCGAACAGGGCATCCTTGGTCTTGTGACACTGTCCGCAAATGATGCGGCAACGGCGCTTGGCGAATTGCTTGCCGGCAGCGAAAGCCGGTTCGCGCAGACGATGACCGCCAAGGCGCATGCGCTCGGCATGACCCGTACGACCTATCGCAATGCCAACGGCCTGCCGAACACGGCACAAATGACCACGGCACGCGATCAAGCCCGCCTGGGTATCGCACTTCGCCAGCATTTTCCGCAGTATTACAGCTATTTCTCCACACGCAGCTTCAAGTTCGGCAACCGCGTCATCCGCAGCCACAACCGCCTGGTCGGTTCGGTGCGCGGTGTCGATGGGATAAAGACCGGCTATACGCGGGCTGCCGGCTTCAATCTTGTGAGCTCAGTGCAGGCCGACGGCAAGTCGATCGTCGGTGTCGTCATGGGTGGAACGTCTACGCCTGCCCGCGATGGGCAAATGCGTAAGCTGATCGCGACCTACCTTCCAAAGGCTTCCACGCGCGGCGGCTCCAACCTGATTGCGCAAGCGGCGCCCGCACCGGTTGCGTCGCCTGGCGCTTCTGTGGCTGAAACTCCTGTCGCGGCCGCCGAAGTCGATCTGCCGCACAAGGGCCCGACGCCGGATGCGCGCTATGAGGTGGCGTCCGCTGCCGTCGCCTATACAGACGCTCCTGCTGCGAAATCCGAAAACCCGCTCGTTGCCGAACCGAAGGCCGAGATTCCGGCTCCGACCAAGGTGAAGACCAAGAGCTTCAAGCAAGCCTCCGTTGCTGTCCCCTCGCCGGCACCAGCCTACACGGCGCAAGAGACCGCCGCCAACTCGGTCGACGCTCTAACGACGGCTTCGGTGGGTCCCGCCGCCGCTGCCTCGAAACCGGCTCCGGTTGCCGAGCAGGGGCAAGGCGGCTGGGTTGTTCAGATCGGCGTGTCGTCGAGCCGCGAAATGGCAATGGATCTGCTGGAGAATGCAAAGAGCAAGGGCGGCAAGGCCCTGAGCTCCGCAAAGCCCTTCGCAGTCGCTTATGCAAACGGCGGGGATCAGGTCTATCGCGCCCGCTTCGGCGGCTTCGATGACCAGCGCGAAGCCGTAAATGCCTGCAAGGCGCTCAAGCGCGCAGGCGTCAAGTGCTGGGCGGCAGCCCAATGAGAGATACGGTGCCGCCAGCATTCCTGACGGCACCGTTCACGGCCGGAACCGGGGTTTGCGGCACCGGCTACAGTTCATAACCTCGATTTGTAATGCGTACGGGGACGATCATGGCGAGCAATGGAAATGTAACGGGTTTTCCACCCCGCGGTTCAGGCAAACCGGCGCGGTTCGGCCTTCATCCGCTGCACGAGGCAGCGCTGCGGCTTGCTGAGCTCGGCCTGCACCGGCCAAGAGGAAAATCGGCGAAGACCAAGGATCTCATCAATCTGCTGCTCTGCCACGGCGCGCGCGCTTGGCGCTATTCGCAGCCGGAGGCCACCGTCCACCTGCACGTGACGTGCCCGGACGGCAAATCGCCGGTCATGCTGCGCCTGCGCTGAGGTTACAGCAATCCCAGCTCCGATAGCTCGCGGCGCAATTCCGCGGGCATCTCGGCAACACCCTTTCCAAGCGACGTGATGTCCCGCGGCACGTCTTCTTCCGGATAATAGCGCCAGCCCTGGAAGGCGCGCTTCGGCTGCGGCGCAGTTTCGATCACTTCCGGCCCCAGAACCAGACGGCACCGGCCGATTCCTTCGCTGTCCGTGAAGGTCTGGATGTCCAAGAGCTTCTGGCGCGCTTGCACCTGCCCCTTGATGACCCAATAGAGTGAGCCACCGTCAAGCAGTTCGTCCACGCGTTTGGGAGCCATACGCGTCGTGTGAACGGAATGCGGCTCGAGGCCGCCTGCAATCGCCCGCAGCGAACGCTCCGCTACCCATTCGCGCAAGTCGTCGATCGAGTCCGCGCCGACGCACAATTTGATCAGATGCAATGCCATGCCGTCGTTGAAATCCTTTTGAACGGCAGCGTCAAGCGACTAACGGTCGCAAGTCCACAGGCTCAGCATTCGACGACGTTGACAGCGAGACCGCCGGTTGAGGTCTCTTTATATTTCTCGCTCATGTCGTAGCCCGTCTGACGCATCGTCTCGATGCATGCGTCAAGCGGCACGAAATGCTGGCCGTCGCCTTTGACGGCAAGCGACGCAGCGGTAACGGCCTTGACGGCACCAAGCGCATTGCGTTCGATGCACGGCACCTGGACGAGACCGGCCACCGGGTCGCAGGTCATGCCGAGATGGTGCTCGAGTGCGATTTCGGCTGCATTCTCGATCTGGGCAGGTGTGCCGCCCATCACCGCGGCAAGCCCCGCAGCCGCCATCGCAGCCGCAGAACCGACCTCTCCCTGACAGCCCACTTCTGCGCCGGAAATCGAGGCATTGTGCTTGATGATGCCGCCGACAGCGGCCGCAGTCAGGAGATAGTCGCGGATGCCGTTCTGATCCCAATCCTCGTGGAAATGCTCGTAATAGCGGATCGTTGCGGGAATGACCCCGGCTGCACCATTTGTGGGCGCTGTCACCACGCGCCCGCCAGCCGCATTCTCCTCGTTGACGGCCATGGCATAGACGCTCAGCCAGTCGTTGGCGAGCAGCGGATTGATGCGGTTGCTCCTCCACTCCTCCTGCAGCTTGTCATGAATCTTCCTCGCACGGCGCCGGACGTTCAAACCGCCCGGCATGACGCCGTCGACCTTGAGGCCGCGCTCGATACAGGAGCGCATGGCTTCCCAGATACGGTCGAGACCTTCGTCGAGCTCCTCACGGCTGCGCTGCTTCTCCTCATTGGCGCGCTTCATCTGCGCGATGCTGAGGCCGGAGCGCTCTGCCATCTCCAGCATCTGCTTTGCGGTGGCGAAGGGATAGGGGACCGCGGTCGCACCCGCGACGGCTTTCTTTTTGGCGCGCAACTGCTCGAGCTCGGTATCGGTGACAACGAAACCGCCGCCGACGGAATAGTAGATACGTTTTAAAAGCAGGCGCTCGTCCTTGTCGTAGGCGGAGAAGGACATGCCGTTTGCGTGGCCAGGCAAGGGTTGCTTCTTGTCGAAGACCAGATCGTTCTTCGGCATGAAGAAATAGGCGGGGTGGCCGGGCGGCGTGATGCGGCCGGTGCGCTCGACCTGCGAGACGATGCCGTCCATCTTGTCCGGATCGACGCTGTCGGGCTTCTCGCCCATCAGGCCGAGAATGACCGCCCTGCCCGTCCCGTGGCCGATACCGGTATGCGCGAGCGAGCCGTGCAGGCTGACCTTGATCGCGCCAACCTGCCCGCCAGAGGACGGACGTGGCCATTCGCTCGAAAGGATCAGCTCGAGGAAGCGGTTGGCAGCCGACATCGGCCCCATCGTGTGCGAGCTCGATGGGCCGACACCGATCTTGAAAACGTCGAATACCGAAAGGAACATGCCTGCTTCCTGTGAAAATCTTCCGCCAGACTATCCAAAAGGCTAATCAGGCACTCGCGACGAACCGACATCGCGTTTAACTGGCGCGACACTAAAACGAAGGGCGCGTCTTGCCAATCATTGCAGCATGCAATTGCATCTGTAGAGTGGCGGCGTCGAAGCAGGATTGTAACATTGATGCTGACGGTTGCGGATTATATCGCACTGGCTTTCTTCGCCATTCTGTGGATCGGCTATTCCTGGCTTTTGGGCGGCAGGACATTCTTCGGTCGCACGAGCCTCACCCATGCCATGACCGAGCGGCGGCGCGAATGGATCTACAATTCGCTTCGCCGCGACCTGAAGATGATCGACACGCAGATCATGGCCGGGCTGCAGAACGGCACGGCCTTCTTTGCATCGACCTCAATGTTCGCGATCGGCAGCTGCTTTGCACTGCTCGGCGCGACGGACAAGGTAAATGCCATCTTCGCCGATCTGCCCTATGTATTCAGCAGCGGCACCGCGAGCTTCGAACTCAAGGTCGGCGGGCTGACGGCCCTCTTTGCCTACGCCTTCTTCAAGTTCGGTTGGTCTTACAGGCTCTTCAACTACTGCAGCATCCTGTTCGGCTCGATCCCGATGGTGCGCGACAGCGAGACCGATATCATCGCCGCCGAGCGCGCCGCCGAACGGGTCATTCGCATGAATGTGATCGCCGCTGGACATTTCAATGAAGGCCTTCGCGCCATCTTCCTGTCGATCGGCTATCTCGGATGGTTCGTGAACGCTTACGTCTTCATGGCGACGACGGCGATCATCGTCGTGGTACTCACGCGCAGGCAGTTCTTCTCGGAGGCGCGGCTGGCGATCATGGATGTCAAGCCGCCATCAAATCTCCACCTTTCTGCTATTCGCCGCGATATGCCGCCAGATGGCGGAAGTGATTTGCCCGGGGGATTATGATGGCTATTTCGGCGAACGAAAACGGTGCGTCCGCCCGACCGCCGCGCATTGGCCTGCTCGATACGGCGCGCGGCATTGCCCTGATTGCGATGGCGACCTATCATTTCACCTGGGATATGGAATTCATGGGCTATCTGGCACGCGGAACAGCGGAGGCTGGGTGGCTGAAGATCTATGCCCGTGCAATCGCCTCGACATTCCTCTTCCTCGCTGGCGTAGGCTTGATGCTTGCCGGAACACCAAGCATCCGGCGCCAGGCCTATCTCCGGCGGCTTGGCATGATCGTTTCAGCTGCAGCGCTCATCACCGCCGCGACCGCAATCGCGATGCCGCAGGGCACGATCTTCTTCGGTATTCTGCACAGTATCGCAGCGGCAAGCGTCATTGGCCTGCTCTTTTTGCGAATGCCCGGGATTATAACGATCGCCGCCGGCATTGCGGCCGTCATCGCCCCCCTCTATCTGCGCTCTCCATTCTTCGATACGCCGTGGCTTTGGTGGGTGGGACTTTCCCAGACGGTTCCCCGATCGAACGACTATGTCCCGGTTCTGCCCTGGATCGGGCCTTTTCTCATCGGCATGGGCGTTTCGAGCATAGCGTTGAAACGGCGCTGGGCGGAATGGCTTGCAAAGTTTGGCACCGGCACAACCCTGCTCGCAAAAGCTGGCCGGCACAGCCTCGCCATCTACCTTATCCACCAGCCGATCCTGATCGCGATCGCCTATGCGCTTTCGGTCGCCTTCCCGCCCGCAAAGCCGGATCCTGTGCAGACCTACTTGCAGCAGTGCCAGTCCTCCTGCGTCGTCCAGGAAGGCGAAGCGCTTTGCCGCAGCTTTTGCCGGTGCACGCTGGAAAGACTGCAGGGTGAGAACCTGTTCACGCCACTCCAGTCTGGCGCAATCCAGGCGGACAAGGATGAAAGGGTACAGCGTATCGCAATGGAGTGCAGCACCGAAGGACAATGAAGGTAGTTCGATGAATGCCTATCGTTCGAAGCCGCTGAAATTTCCCTGGCCGCCGGTTCTGTACGGTCTTACTTTTCTCTCCGCTTTCCTGCTCGGCGATATCGCCGCTTTTCCGCTACCCCGGATGCATACCGCCTTTGGCTGGATCATTGGCGCAGCGCTCACCGTCGCGGCCGTCTCGCTCGACATGTGGGCAATCAAGACCCTGCTTGAAAGCGGGACGACGATCATGCCGCATCGCGCGACATCCCATCACGTCACCCGCGGTCCCTTTCGCTACACGCGCAATCCAATCTATCTTGGTTACACGCTTGCAACGATCGCCTTCGGCCTCATGACGGGAAACAGCTGGTTCTTCGTCGTAGCGGCATTCGCAGCGATCGTCACCACCGTCTTGGCGATCCGGCGCGAGGAAAGACACCTTCAGGCCCGCTTCGGCTGCGATTTCGAAAGCTATTGCAGAAGAACCAGGCGCTGGATCTGACGCTCAGGTACCCACGCCGATTTCGGCGAGGCGGCCAAGACAGGCCTCTTCGATATTGTCGAGCTCCATCAACGTGTCGTCGATATCCTTGCGCTTCTTACGCAGGTCTTCCCGCTTTTCGTCAACACGTTTCATCAAAAGCTTGAGCTGGCCGAGTTCCCCCGGCGGGTCCTTGTAGACCTGTATGATCTCGCGAATCTCCGCAATCGTGAAGCCGATGCGGCGGCCGCGCAGGATTTCCTGTATCAGGCGCCGGTCGGCCGGACGGAAGAGGCGCGTGCGCCCGCGGCGTTCCGGATGGATCAGGCCCTCGTCTTCGTAGAAGCGAAGCGTGCGCGTCGACACTCCGAATTCGCGCGTCAGCTCCGTTATGCTATAGTACTTGTTCACTGGCATTGGCTTCCCACTCTCGCAGCCCATAATATTGACTTTTACGTAATAGTCAATTTAGGCAAGTCCGCTCAGATGCCGAACCACCAGGTGGCGATACCGAGGAAAGCAAAGAAGCCGGTGCAGTCGGTGACGGTGGTCACGAAAACGGACGACGCGATAGCCGGGTCGGCACCGACCTTATCCAAAAGAAGCGGCCAAAGAATGCCTGCCAGCGCCGCAGCCATCAGATTGATGATCATGGCGGCGCCGATGACCATACCGAGCTGGTAGTCGTGGAACCACGTGCCGGCAATCGTGCCCATGATGCTGGCAAAGACGATCCCGTTCATGATGCCGACGCCCGCCTCCCTGCGGATGATGCGGCCGGCATTGTAGATGTCGAGATCGCGCGTCGCGAGCGCGCGCACGGTCACGGTCATCGTCTGCGTGCCGGCATTGCCTCCCATGGAGGCGACGATCGGCATCAGTACGGCAAGTGCGATCATCTTTTCGATCGATGCGTCAAAGAGCCCGATGACACTGGCCGAGAGCATCGCCGTACCGAGGTTGATCATCAGCCAGAGGAAGCGCGATCGGACGGTCGAGATGACATTGTCGGAAAGCTCTTCGTCGCCAACGCCGCCGAGGCGTTTGATATCCTCATCCGCTTCCTCGTGGATGACGTCGACCACATCGTCGATGGTAAGAACACCCACAAGACGCTCGTTCTCGTCTACGACGGCGGCCGAGAGAAGGTCGTATTGCTCGAAGAGGTGCGCCGCCTCCTCCTGGTCCATTTCGGCTGGGATCGGATGGGTCGTCTCGCGCATGATCGCTTCGATTTTTGTCTGCCGCTTGGTGCGGAGAATCTGGTCGAGATCGACGGCGCCGAGCAGCTTAAAGGTCGGGTCTATTACGAAGATCTGCGTGAATGAATAAGGCAGGTCCTCCTCTTCGCGCATATAGTCAATTGTCTGACCGACGGTCCAGAAGGGCGGTACCGCAACGAATTCCGTCTGCATGCGGCGGCCGGCAGAGCTTTCTGGGTAATCCAGTGCCCTGCGCAGGCGCACCCGCTCGGTGAACGGCAGCTGCGCCAGAATTTCTTCCCGGTCTTCCTTGTCCAGGTCCTCGAGAATGTAGACAGCGTCGTCCGAATCGAGGTCCCCGATTGCAGCGGCGATCTGCTCGTTCGGAATCTGATCGACAATTTCGCGGCGGATCGTTTCATCGACCTCGGTCAGTGCCGTCATGTCGAAATCGTCGCCGAGGAGGCGGACGAGCGCCAGGCGCTGATCCGGCTGGATCGATTCCAGCAGGTCGCCTATTTCTGACTCGTGAAGGCGCGCGACGTTCTGGCGGAGAAAGATGGTATCGCGGTCGGCGATGGCAGCGCCGACAAGCGCCAGAAAGTCGCTGCGGACATTGCCGTCCTCGTCGTAGATATCGGCGCCCTCGTCGTCCGGACGCCTGCGGATTCGGTCGTCTTCTCCGGTTTCCGTCATCTGCCGTCCTCGCATTCCAAGATTAAACGACTGCCGCGCTTCATTCGAGAATGGCGGCTGAAAAAGCATTGTCAACAAGCGGATAAGCGAATTCCGCCTGCCCTTTAGGCCCGCCCGGATTCCAGCCCCTGCTAACCGAAATGCTCGGCGCCGTAAAGCGGCAAAGCGCTTGGCGCAGATGACAATGCGCCGTCTTGCCGATAGTTTGCGCCCGCCAGCCAACAAGGACCGCCGCCGATGGCCATTCGCCCCATTCTTCGCTATCCGCATTCCGGCCTGAACACGTTGTGCGAACAGGTGACGGTCTTCGATTCGCGACTGCGTCAGCTTGCCGACGATCTTTTGGAGACGATGCGTGCCGCACCCGGCGTCGGCATCACGGCCGCCCATGTCGGCGTCTTCCTGCGGGTGGTCGTGATTGAGCTCAACAAGGCGGACGGGGTCCGGATCTTTATCAATCCTGATATCATTTCGGTTTCGAATGAGCTCATGCGCCAGACCGAAGGAAGTGTGTCGATGCCGGGCATGACCGACGAGGTGACGAGACCCCGCCAAGTCCATTTCCGCTACCAGGACATCAACGGTGTCCAGCATGAAGAGCATGCCGATGGATTACTGGCAATTTGCATTCAGCACGAAATCGACCAGCTTGACGGAATTTTCTGGCTCCAGCGCCTGTCGAAGCTGAAGCGCGACCGCTTGATCCGCAAGTGGGTAAAAGCGACGCGGTGATTTCACGAAACTTTGGCGAACCATTCCGGACCACGCGCGTTCTTCGATCAACGCAACGCCTGAGGGAGAATGACGATGCCAAGGCAGAACGACAAGACCACCTTTTCTCGCGAAGACGATTATCGCGATTACGAAGAGCGCAATCTTGACGAAGGCTGGCCCTATTCCGACGAAGCAGGTGCGCGATCACCTGAACCGAAAAATCGTGCCTATGGCGAAACGCCGGCAAACTTCGACCGCGACCCCAACAGCGGTTTTCGCGTTGACGGAACGGACGAGCACGGAAACGAAAACCGGCTCAAGGATTCGCTGAGGGCCAATACGATCGATCGCGACGAAAGCGACGATCTCGAAGCGCGCGTGACGGAGAATCTGGAAAACATCCCCGATCTGAACCTAGACAGCATCGAAGTTCATGCCGACGGCCATACCGTCACTCTGGAAGGCGCGGTCGAGACCATCGGCATGGCAAGGAAGGTCGAACTCGGTGCGCTCTCGGTTGATGGGGTCTATCAGATCCGCAATCGCCTGGAAACGATCGGCGTTGATTCGCATCTTCCGGACGAGGATTGAAGTTCCCGAGCAGAAAGGCAACGACCCATCCGCATGCCGCACCCGACATGCGGATTCTTACATTTTCTCTGGAAGAGAATGGTGCGGTCGAGAAGACTCGAACTTCCACGGGTTGCCCCACAGCGACCTCAACGCTGCGCGTCTACCAATTCCGCCACGACCGCATCGTGGTAGATGCCGATTTGCGTCGGCGGGGCAGCATGTAGCAAAAGCATTTGGGGTGCACAAGGGCGATATGGCAGATTTTTGCAAAACAAATCACAGCATTTGAATTGGCCGTCAAACGGGGTCATATAGGCGGTCTGCCGCCTGCAACCGCCGTGCGGCGAGGAAAGTCTATGCTGCGCACCGATCTGCAATTCTCGATGTTTCCGGTTGAAGCTTCAAGGCCGGTGCGTTGGCGCATCGCCGAGGGGCTCGTTCCTTATAGCGAAGCTGTCGAGACGATGGAGCGCGAGGTTGCCGTGATCGCCGAGGGCGGCGACGAGCTCGTCTGGCTCGTCGAGCATCCGCCCCTCTATACGGCAGGCACCAGCGCCAATGCGAAGGACCTTGTGCAGCCGGACCGTTTTCCGGTTTTTGCGACGGGCCGCGGCGGCGAATACACCTATCATGGCCCCGGCCAGCGTGTTGCCTACGTGATGCTTGACCTCAGACGCCGGCGGCAGGATGTGCGCGCCTTCGTCGCGGCACTGGAAGAAGTGGTGATCCTTACTCTCGGTTCGATGAATGTACGCGGCGAGCGGCGCGAGGACCGCGTCGGCGTCTGGGTGCGACGGCCGGAGAAACCGCTTCTTCCGGACGGCAGCATGAGCGAGGACAAGATTGCTGCGCTTGGCATCCGGCTTCGCAGATGGGTGACGTTTCACGGTTTGTCGCTCAACGTCGATCCCGACCTCGACCATTTCGCCGGCATCGTGCCCTGCGGGATTTCTGCCTACGGCGTGACCAGCCTTGTCGATCTCGGCCTGCCGGTGATGATGGTGGATGTGGATATGCGCCTGCGGGAAGCCTTCGAATCGGTCTTCGGCAAAACGGTGGGCGAGCGCTAGGTGCCATATTGATCGGCATCCAATCCTGTGGTTGATGGCTTCGTTTGCGAAAGCCTGCACCATGTCCCAAGAACAATCTCCGCGAAATCCGCTCCAAGGCATGGTGATCATGGCCGGCGCCATGATCGTCCTTCCCGCCATGGACGCGATCGCCAAATACATGGCAACCTTCGAGGCGATGTCGCCGGGGCAGGTGACTTTCTACCGCTTCTTCTTTCAGGTCGCCTGCACGCTTCCTATCCTGCTTGCCGTTTTCCGCTGGAAGGCGCTTTCGGCAAAGCGGCCAAGGATGAACCTGCTGCGGGGCGCCTTGCATGGCGCAGCCAGCCTACTTTTCTTCGTCGCGGTGAAATACATGCCGCTCGCGGATGTTTTCGCGATCTATTTCGTGGAACCATTCATGCTGACGGCTCTTTCAGCGCTCTTCCTCGGCGACAAGGTCGGCTGGCGGCGTTGGGCGGCGATCGTCGTCGGCTTCGCAGGCGCGATGATCGTCATACAGCCGAGCTACGAAATCTTTGGCCTGAAGGCGCTGCTGCCAGTGCTTTGTGCTTTTCTTTTCTCGCTCTATCTCTTCCTCAACCGGGCAATCGGTGAGGCCGATTCGCCGTTAACGATGCAGACCTTGGCCGGGATCGGTGGAACGCTCTTCATGGGGGCAGCGCTGCTTGGCGGAAATGCGCTGGCAATGCCCGATTTCGAAATGTCGCTTCCCTCGTCGGTATCGGGCCTCGTCCTGCTGCTCGTGCTCGGCACCATCTCCGGCTATGCGCATATGCTGGTCGTTAAGGCATTCCGCCTTGCGCCGCTGTCGCTGCTTGCCCCGTTCCAATATTTCGAGATCATTTCGGCGACCGTGCTCGGTTACGCGCTGTTCAACGATTTTCCCAGTTTTTCCAAATGGATCGGCATCTTCATCATCGTCGCGTCCGGCCTCTACATCATCTGGCGCGAACGCGCACAGTCAAGGTCGCTAAAATCATCCGAAACAACTGCGTAGTCGATTAACCCTTGTCGTTGAGGGTTCTTCAATTCCGCCCGGCTAAAATCATTTCCGGCTTCATGAAGAAGTCTGGAGATGAAAGATGAGCGAATTCCGACTCGCTTTTCCGGCATGCGTGATTGCGGGAAAGCATCGGCTCACCGCCGACGATATCGGCCTCTTGCGCAAGCACAGCTTTCCGAACGGCGTCCGGAGGGCCGACGACGTCATTGTCATGCTGGCGCTGAATAATTCCTGTCCTGAAAAATGCCCCGAATGGAGCTCCTTTTTCGTGGAAGAACTCGCCGGTTTCATCGTCAACTACAGCTATCCGCAACGCTCTCTGGACGACATCAACGCCGCATGGATCATGCGCATGTTCGCGACCGACGGCGTCATCAATTCGGCGCTCGAACTGGAACTCGTGCTGCACATCATTGAGATTTCCTCCCATGTGCCGGACGAGCTGCGCGCCTTTGCGCTTGATCAGCTGCGCCTTGCGATTACCGACGATGTCGGCGGCTACAAGCTGTCGCGCACAGTGGAGCGCAAGGGCATCGCTCGCCAGGACATCGATTTCGTGATGCGCGTGCTGCGCAACGTCTGCGAGGGCGGTGTAATTCCGGTTTCGCATCTCACCCACAGCGTCTTACGCCGGATCGAAGCGGAAACCCTTCCTTCTGCCAATCATCCCCGCTGGGCTGAAATCCTGCAGGCGCTCCAGCTTCGCGAGTACGCCGAGCCGCGGACAAGCCGGTGGCTGCGGATCGTGGACGATGAACAAGCCGTTGCGTGAATTGCCTTAGGACAGATCCCTCCTTACCGACAGATTTCGCACGATTGTGCGCCTCCGCGTTTGTGCGTAGAACTTCTGGACGCATTTTTCGGGTGGAGTCTGCATGTTCAAGAAAATCCTGATCGCGAACCGCGGCGAGATCGCTTGTCGCGTGATCAAGACTGCGCGCCGCATGGGCATCGCAACGGTCGCGGTCTATTCGGACGCAGACCGCGATGCCCTTCACGTCGAAATGGCCGATGAGGCAGCGCATATAGGCCCGGCGGCGGCAGCCGAGAGCTATCTCGCCGCCGAAAAGATCATCGCCGTCTGCAAGCAGACCGGCGCCCAAGCTGTCCACCCCGGCTACGGCTTCCTTTCCGAACGGGCCTCCTTCTGCGAAGCCCTGGAAAGGGAGGGCATCGTCTTCATCGGGCCGAAGCCGAAGGCCATCAGGGCGATGGGCGACAAGATCGAATCGAAGAAGTTCGCCAATGCCGCCAAGGTTTCAACGGTGCCGGGCTATCTCGGCATAATCGAGGATGCAGCGCACGCCGAAAAGATCGCCGGTGAAATCGGCTATCCAGTGATGATAAAGGCTTCGGCCGGCGGCGGCGGCAAGGGGATGCGCATCGCCTGGAACGAGGCGGAAGTCCGCGATGGTTTCGAGCGTGCCCGCTCAGAGGCAAGGAGTTCTTTCGGTGACGATCGCGTCTTCATCGAGAAGTACATTGTCGATCCGCGCCATATCGAAATCCAGGTGCTGGCCGATGCGCACGGCAATACCGTCTATCTCGGCGAGCGCGAATGCTCGATCCAGCGGCGGAACCAGAAGGTCGTCGAAGAGGCGCCCTCGCCTTTCCTCGACGAAAAGACCAGACAGGCGATGGGCAAGCAGTCGGTGGCGCTGGCGAAGGCAGTCGATTATCAGAGCGCAGGAACGGTAGAATTCATCGTCGACCGCGACCGCAATTTCTATTTCCTCGAAATGAACACACGGCTGCAGGTCGAGCATCCGGTGACGGAATTGGTGACCGGAATCGATCTCGTGGAGCAGATGATCCGGATTGCCGCGGGTGAAACGCTTGCCTACAGCCAGAAGGAAATAAAGTTGAATGGCTGGGCGATCGAAAGCCGCCTCTATGCCGAAGATCCCTATCGCAACTTCCTGCCGTCCATCGGCCGCCTGACGCGTTACCGCCCGCCCGCCGAAGGCCGGCATGGCGGCTCGATCGTCCGCAACGATACCGGTGTCTTCGAGGGCGCGGAAATCTCGATGTATTACGATCCGATGATCGCCAAGCTTTGCGCCTGGGCCGCGGACCGCTCGGCAGCGATCGAGGCCATGAGCCAGGCACTCGACGGCTTCGTGGTTGACGGCATCGCGCATAATCTGCCGTTCCTCTCGGCATTGATGAAGCACCCGCGCTGGCGCGAGGGCCGACTTTCAACCGGTTTCATTGCCGAGGAATATCCAAACGGCTTTGCGCCGATGGCTCCCGATCGGGGCGAGGAGGCGCTGCTTGCGGCCGTAGCGCTTTCCGCAGCGCTGATCGAAGCCAATCGCCGCGAACGCCATATCGACCGATTGCGCGCCCCCGACGGTAATCTTCGAGAGGAATGGGTCGTGAAGATCGGCACGGACTATGTGCCGATCAGGCTTGCCGATGGACTGGTAACGGTCCCGTTCGACATGAAGATGGAAGCAGCGGGAGAAAAATTTCACGTTGTCACCGAATGGCGACCCGGTGAGCCCGTCTGGAACGGGATAATCGGCGGACGGGCGGTGACGGCCCAGATTCGGCCGGTTCTGAACGGCATGCGCATCGATTGGCAGGGCCTCGCAGTCCGCGCCACGGTTTTCACGCCGCGCCACGCCGAACTCGACGCCCTGATGCCGGTCAAGCTCCCGCCGGACACCTCAAAGCTGCTGCTTTGCCCGATGCCGGGACTGGTGATCTCGATCGCCGTCGCGGAGGGCCAGGAAGTCAAGGCCGGCGAGACGCTTGCCGTCGTGGAAGCAATGAAGATGGAAAACGTGCTGCGCGCCGAACGCGATCTGGTGATCGGCAAGATCAATGCGAAGCCCGGCGAAAGCCTAGCGGTCGATGCAGTGATCCTGGAATTCGCCTGATCCGGATTGGCACAGGCCCAGCTGTGCCGCCGGCGACGCGGCGACGCATTTGTTAAGGTCTTGCAGCCTAGTATGCGGCGTTTTCGTCCTGTGGCTGGGATCCCCGGAGACACGAATGACGGCGCTGCAATCTGCCGCCCTGCTGCTTTTCATCAATCTTGGCCTGCTCTGGCTGCTCATGCGCATACCACTCGGCGTGCGCACGATTCGCCTGAAGCAGACATTCCAGAGACCGCCGGAGGAGCTGTGGAGGGCGATCAATCCCGCCGGTAGCGACGCCAACTGGCACCATTGCGTCATCAGCAGCAAGCCGCTCAAAAACCGCGCAGGAATCGTCGAGCAGATCTACAGCCATTTGGACCGCGACGGCGCGCCTCTGCGCCGCTTGCTGGCTTTGGAGCCATTGCCGGCCGCCGGCGGACGCGGCTTTCGTTCGCGCATCGCCGACGACAGCACTCTCGATGTGGCCTTCTGGCGGGATTTCAGCGAAAGCAGGATCGTCCGCCGACTGCCCGACGGCGCCGAGATCGAGATTACGCAGACGGATCGTTACCGCGGCCTCGCCTTCCTCCTCTTTCGATATGTCATGCTGCGCCGGGAGCTGCGTGCGCTCGAGGGGTGGCTGGAAACCGGTGCATCGGTCCCGCAGGGATATTTCGAACATCCCGCCTTTCAATGCGGCCTGGCTGTTCTCTCGACGTTTTTGCTTTGGCCGTTCTTCGGACTTACGACATCCGGGCTGATGATCTCGACATTTCTCACCCTTGTCATTGCTCTGCACGAGCTCGGACATCTCGCCGCCTACCGGACTTTCGGACATGAATCCGTGCGCATGATCTTCGTGCCGTTCCTCGGCGGCATCGCAATTGGCGGCAGACCCTACAAGAGCCATTTCGAGGTGGCCACCTGTGCGTTGATGGGGCCGGGCATCTCGGCCTTCTTCGTGCCTATCCTGATTGCCGCCGACAACATCTCGGCGCATGGCCTGCTGTCGGAGCATTTCCGCGCCCCGCTATTGATCTTTCTGCTCATCCTCGGTGCTTTCAACCTGCTCAATCTTCTGCCAATGCAAAGGTTCGACGGTGGTCAGGTCTTGCGACAGATCTTCAGAACGCCGCGCTCGTTGATCGCAGCGAGCTTTGCCATTACGGCCTGCATTCTCGTCATCGGCTGGGAGATCGGCGTTCCCAGCGGCATCCTGGCTGCAGCGCTTGCCGTCTTCATCCTGCTCAGCATGATTGGCGCGGGATCCCTCAAGCCGCGCCACAAGCTGGAGGAAATGAAGGCCTATGAGCGCCTGCTGGTCACCTTCGGTCTTTATGCTGCGATCCTCATTCACGGCTATGCAGTTATTTTTTCCGCGGAGCAGCTTTTTTGAGACTCTGAGCAAACGGGTTGTCGCAAGTAGCTGATTTTGCGATAATGTGGTGGCCGACTTTCCTTTTGTCTTGAGCTGCCGTCGCCCGGCATGCCAAGGTCATGCCGGAAGATCACGAGGAGATTGGACGATGGACGTTCGCGCCGCCGTTGCCGTTCAGGCTGGAAAACCGCTGGAAGTCATGACCGTACAGCTTGAAGGCCCGCGGGCCGGCGAGGTTCTGGT
>NZ_SMBJ01000018.1:0-63392 GCF_004342325.1 Rhizobium azibense
CGCCGGATGAAAATTCAGTGGCAGGTCACTTCTTCCATCCCTTGGTGTCCACCTATTTTGGTGGACACCTCATGCCAAAGCTCACTCAATTGCAGAAGGTGCGGGGAAAATCGCGCTTACGATCGTTCAGAAAACATTGCCTGTTTTTGGAGGCGCAGGCGGTGTTTCGCCATGCCATTAACCAAGTACCGGTTTTGAGGCATTCTCTCACTCAACTCACCCAGCTTCACCGCCAAAACTGCATACGTTGGAACTCGACCACTGCCCAATGTGGTCATTGATTTGCGGCCCATTCAGAGCGCCAAGACAGCGCCCTTTTGCGTGACAGTTAAACTCAAACGGATGTCGGTGGCCGAGAACCCAGCCATCACTGCAAATTCCCCCGCCTCTATCCGCCAACGCCGCTCGGTCGTGTCGAAGAAGGCAAATGTTCGGGCGTCAAGTATGAAACGCAACCTTCGTTTCTCACCGGGTTCCAGGGCAATTTTCGAGAAGGCTTTCAGCTCTTTAACCGGTCTGGGTATAGATGCTTCAACATCGCCGACATAGATTTG
This sequence comes from Rhizobium azibense, assembly GCF_004342325.1. Taxonomy (NCBI): domain Bacteria; kingdom Pseudomonadati; phylum Pseudomonadota; class Alphaproteobacteria; order Hyphomicrobiales; family Rhizobiaceae; genus Rhizobium; species Rhizobium azibense. The sequence continues at coordinate 555 of NZ_SMBJ01000018.1, forward strand.
CACCACTGCCGAACCTGGCCGCTCGCTGATGTTGGTCAATTCCAGTGTCACTGTCACCGCGCCGGCAGCGTCTGGTAGCCCTACCGTCAGGTCCGACATCGCAAAGCTTGAATAACCGAGACCATGACCGAACGGGAACAGCGGCTTAATGCCGTGGCGGTCGTAGTGCCGATAACCGACGAACACACCTTCGTCATATCGCACATGGCCGTCCTTACCTGGATAGACCGCGTCATCCTCAGTATGTGTGGGGTTGTCAGCCCAGCGCACGGGGAAGGTCTGTGCCAGTCGGCCCGAGGGCTCGGCCTTGCCGAGGAGCACATCGGCGATCGCGTTGCCAGCCTCCTGTCCGGGATACCAGCATTGCAGTACTGCACGAGCACCGGAAAGCCAGGGCATTTCCACCGGTCCACCGGTTTGTAGTACGACGATCGTGTTCGGATTGGCCGCAATTACCGCCTCAACAAGCTGGTTCTGCAGACCGGGAAGTGCAATACCGCGAAGATCGGAGCCCTCGGTATCCCAGTCGCCCGTTCTGCCCACGAAGACTACCGCATGATCAGCCTTTGCCGCGACGGCTGCTGCCTCGGCAATCTCCGCTTCGGCCGAAAATCTGCCTATTCCTACCCGAATTGCGGCGATATAGAGGTTGACGTGGTCGTGCCGGGCGTACTCGGCGACGACCTCGTATGTACGGCCGGCTTCGAGCGTGATTTCACCCACGACCTCTTCGCAGCCTTCTTCAAAGAATGTGGTACCACGTATCCAGGAAGCCCAAGCGTCCACCACAAGTCTGCCGTCCACATAGACCCGGCCAAGCCCGGCCGAGGTTAGTCCGACGCGATAGACGCCGGCTTCCGAGGCTGTGAAGATGGTGCGCATTCTAGCCGAAAAGCGAAGGGGATCGACAAAGCCCTCGGCCACGGGGGGCAACCATACACCAAGGCTCGACGGTTCCTCGACGACCTTCACCGGTTCGCCAGCTAGCTCCCTTCCTTGGAAAAACTCGAAGGTTGTGGGGTTTTCGATTAGCGGCTGAAACCGATAATTGTTGCAGCCCTGAGCGTAGCACAGATTCTCCTCACCCAGCGCGTCCACCAGCCCCTGCCACGGACTGATGACATAGTGAGGGTTCAACTGCGCCGAGCCGCCTCCCATCACCTGCGCGACCTTGGCATTGGGTCCAATGATGGCGACCATACCTTGCTGAGCCAATGGCAGGATCCCGTCATTCTGTAGCAGAACTGCGCTTTCCGCTCCCGCGCGCCTGATCAATGCCCTATGTTTCGGTTGATCAATGGCGTACTCCTTAAACTCGCGATGATCGTTGATAGCGCCGGTGCGTTCCATCAAAGTCAGGATATTGCGCACACAGGCGCGGATCGTCTCGACACTAACCTCGCCGCCTTCGACCGCAGCCAGTAGCTTGGAGCCGCGATCGCGAGTCGGGCCCGGCATCTCCAGATCCAGCCCGGCATTCACGGTGGGTGCGGTCGAACGCGAGCCGAACCAGTCCGACATCACCACGCCGTTAAAACCCCAGTCACCGCGCAGAACCTCGTTCAACAGCCAATGGCTTTCCGCCGTGTAAGTACCGTTTAGCTTGTTATACGAAGACATCACGGCCCAGACCTTTGCCCGCTTCACCGCCGTCTCAAAGGGTATCAGGTAGACTTCGCGCAGCGTGCGTTCATCGATATCTGAAGAGATGGTTGTACGTTCAATCTCGGACTCGTTGCCGACGAAATGTTTTATCGTGGCACCGACTTTCGTGGACTGCAGACCTTCGATATAGCCGACTGCAAGTTCCGCCGTCAGGATCGGATCCTCAGAGAAGCACTCAAAGTTGCGGCCGTTTGTGACGCTACGCTGGATGTTAACGGTGGGGGCTAACGAGACGTGGGCACCTTTTGAAAGAACCTCGTCACCTAGGGCACTGCCGATTTCCTTGGCTAGATCCGGGTTCCAACTCGCTCCGATGGCGATGCCCACCGGGAAAGCCGCTGCAGTCACACCTCCGACAAAAGACCCCGCCCCGCGGGCGCCGTTGGGGCCGTCGGTCAAGCGCAATCTCCCTATCCCTAGGCGGTCGATGGGCGGTAAAGACCAGAACGTATCGCCGGAAAGTAGCGAGACCTGCTCCGCCAAGGTCATATTATCGAGCAATGCTTTCTTATCAATCATCTTCTCTGCTTCTTGAATCTCAATACTTACCTGTCCCAGATCAACATCTCAAGATGCATATCGGGGAAGCTGGTGATCTCGGCGCCATGGAGCCGTCCATCCATAAAAAGGACGCCCGTTTGTTCATCAAGGCGTCGCGTCCCGCCGTCGCGAGGACGACGACATGTTCGAAGCCTTCACATAGCCGAGATGCGGTCACCGCTTTCCATTGAAAACAAGGAACATCGCGGCAATCGATTTCAGCAGTGAAAGTTGTGCCGGCTGCGGCAGCGCCGGTTCTGTTACGGAGTTATTCCTCCGCAAGTTTGTGAGACAGTTCGAACATTAGCAAGCTTTATCAGACAATCTGTTGACAGACAACCTCGGTCGCGCAGCTTTCGTGTCGTCATTGATGATTCGATGCTTCCCTCGGAGGCGGATCCCGATTGATGAAGTTTCTTCACCGCCTATGGACAAGGATCGACCACAATGGACAGGCTGTTGTCCCGTTTCCGGCTACAGAGTAATCATTTTCGTACTGTCTTTCATAATCAGCATTTGCGCGGTGGGGTTTTCGGGGCACTACGCCGCGGGTCTCCTACAAGGCCGCCTGGAAACCTCGAGCGAGGTGATGCAGGTGCTCTCGGGTTTCCGTGACGTCTCCGCCTCGTCCGTCTGCATCGCCCTCACGCCGTGCTTGAATCCTCCCTACATATGCAGGCATTCCCGGTTGATATCGATCCAGATTGTCTGAGAGCTACCAGTATTCGTTGATCCTGCCGTTATAGCTTTGCCTGCTCGTCTGCACAAATTTAGATATCGAGAGATCAAAAACGGGCGCCTGGAGGAGAGCCGTGGCAGTACCGCATTCGTACCGGCTGGTCGTGTCAGACAGCCGAAGACTTGCGGATTCTCTACCATCATGGATGGCCTCGGCTCAGAGAGGGATCGGAGGCTGTCACGTATTTTTTTCCGCTTTCGGCATGTTAAAGGATGCCAGGCGATCTTGCTGCCAATTATTTTTCTGGCTGCGAGCGACCGCTTTCTGCCGGCACTCAAATTCCCCTGGTGAAGCAGGGCTATCGCATATGAGCGATGATAGAGATGAGGAACTGATCGTCCCACCCTGCCTTCTTGATCTTTCGACGAATGGAGGCCTTATCTGGATGGGCCCGGATGAGGTTGAGGGCAATCTTTCGTAACAGAGCAATGTTTGCCGGTCCGTGATCCTTACGGTTTCTGGCGGCATCCTCGCGGAACTGGACGTCGAGCACCCAGTGCAGTTTGTTTTCGATCTGCCAATGAGTTCTGGTTACCTCGATCAGGGCGGCAGCCGACATGACGGTGGAGAGCAGGAAGTAGCGGACATGGCTGGTCAGACGGCCATCGGCATGACGGCTTGTGGCCTCGACGGAGCCGATGGCCTGCAGGCCGGGGAAGTCGATGTCATTGACGGCGACGATGCAGGCACGGCGTCTTTCGCAGCGGTCATGGTCATTCTCGGCGGCGGTCTGGACGCCGAGTGGCTCGACGTCGTCCAGACGAGCAATCGTCTGTGCCAGGAGGCCGGGCTGATTGGCCTTCAACGCCAGGGCATAGTCGCCGCCGGCGGAAAGGATGGCATGAGCGGTATCGGCGCGGCAATGCAGGGCATCGGCGGTGACGATGGCACCTTCCAGCGACAAAAGCGCAAGCGCATCGAGCGCCCCTTGGACCTCGTTGCGGCCCGGCGCGGTCTGTTGGCCGATGACCAGGCCGCAACCGGCAGCCCAGACCTTGACGAGGGGCAGCGGCGTCGCCTCGTACCGCCTTGCCGTCGACCGCCACCACGCCTTCCATGCCCTTTGCAAAGGCTTCGGTAAAGCGGCTTCGAAGGCAACCTGATTGAGGCAGCGGAAAACGGTGGAGAAGGTGCCATGGCCGGCGATGCCATAGGGCAGCGGCACGATCGTCTTGAGCCACTTCTTTTTGGAAACGCCGAATCGGCCATGTCGGCGCAGCTTTCGGCGCCGCAAACGATCGCGGCAATGGCAATGAACAGGATCGACATCAGCGGATGACGTGTGTTGCGCCCCGAGGGTCGGGCAGATCTTTAAAACAGGTGGCAAATCGATTCATCCGTACCTCCAAATTATCGGAGAGTTCTTGAGTCGATTTGCCTCAGCAAAACAACTCCTTACCATCCATATGCGATTCTCCTGCCTGGTGAAGCTGTCTCGTCTGGCCGTCACTTCAATCGCCCGCAACCGGCGCCTTAAGGTAGTCGAGAAACGTCCGGAGAGCGGACGGCACCTGTCGATGCGAAACGTAGTATGCATGAAAACCCGGCCCGGTAGAGGTCCAGTCCGGCAGCACGACTTCGAGTGAACCGGCCGCAAGTTTGTCCTCGACCCGGGCCTGCAGGCAATAAAAGAGACCGCCTCCCTCCTCCGCCATGCGGATAGATAGTTCCGAATCTCCGAGCGTGAGAAGTCCCGGAACGTCGAGAGAAACCATGCGATCGCCGTCGCCAAGTTCCCATTTGCAGAGGTGATCCGTACCGGTTCGGATCCGGATGCACTCGTGCGTCAAGAGATCTTCCGGCCGCGCGGGCCGCCCTCGTTCGTTGAGATAGGCCGGAGAACCGACTACGATCCATTCGAGTTCGGATGTCAGACGCGACGCGATCATCCCCTCGGGAACCGTTCCCCCATAACGGATGCCCGCGTCAAAACCTTCGGCGACCATATCGATGAAGCGATCCTCGACGCTGACTTCGACCTCGACATCTGGGTAGCTCTTGCGAAAACTGTGCAGTCGAGGAGCGATCAGCAGCTCGGCGGCGTCACGCAGGGTGGTCACTCTCACTCTGCCCGTAGGCCCGCTCCTGAAACTGTCTAGGAGATCCATCGCAGCTTGAATGCCGAGGAAACGGGGCTCCAGTTCGGCAAGCAGCACTTCGCCGGCGGCGGTGAGACTGATGCTCCTGCTTGTCCGATGAAACAGACGGACGCCCAGACGGGCCTCCAAACCCCTGATCGAGTGGCTGAGGGCAGACCCGGAAACGCCGCGAAGCGCGGCGGCCTTTCGGAACCCCCCCGCACGCGCGATCGCGACGAAAGTTTCAAGGTCGGCCAGATCGGCCCGCGTTGATACCATGAGTTATGGATACTCGCACTTGTACTGAAAAAGATCGCCCTTGCCGGCGCCGACCTTGCTTCAGGCCGGCCGGCACCTTCAATCCTTATTTAACTGGCCCTGTATTTGGTATGTGATGGCCGAGGAAGCAGTCAAAAATTTGACCTAGTGATCCATGTTGGATCCTGCGAAGGACGGCGGAGATGGCCCGGTCGCTGAAAAACGAAAACGTCCGGGATTAGATCGTCATGCAATGAAGATCTTCGTGTCCACAGCCACGAGAGACGGCACCGGTTGGTTCCGCGAGGCGGTCTAACAGTCCCGGAGGTTCTAGTTCTGAGCTCTCGAAAACGCGGGCTACCAGTCCTGCCGGGTTGGATGGACGAAATGTCGTTGATCGTGATCTCCGGGGGCTGGTCTAGTGCATAGACCACGGCTTCAGCCACCGACGACGGCGGAATACCCTGCTTGTTGAGCTCTCCGGCGATCTTTCTGCCCGTCTCGTCATGAACCTTGTCGGCCCAGCCGGTATCGATCACGCCAGGGCTGATCATAGACACTTGGATCCCGCTACCCACGCCCACCTCCTTCCTGAGGCTTTCGGTAATACCGCGTATGAAGAACTTCGTGGCTCCGTAAACCCCTGCCGCCTCGCCGACATGAACGCCGGCGATAGAGCTCATATTCAGGATGCGGCCGGACCGGCGCTCCAACATCGACGGCAGCACCGCGGCGATCGCATGCAGATAGCCACGCAGGTTGGTATCGATCATCTTGTTCCAATCGCCGACGGCGGCATCCTTCCAATAGGAAAAGAGCATGAGGCCGGCATTGTTGACCAATATATCGACCGGGCCGTACGTCGTTGTGGCGAACGCGACGAGGGCCTTGGTACTCTCAAAATCCGTGGCATCAGCAACCTTGTAGCTGGCAATACCTCCCGAACCGGTGATGTCTTCGACGATCTGACTGAGGCGTTCCTCATTGCGGCCGGCAAGGACGACGCGCGCACCTTTTTCCGCCAATCCTCTGGCGGTCGCCGCTCCAATGCCCGAGGAAGCCCCTGTGACGATGGCGACCTTGTTTTTCAGATGTGACATGACGTGCTCCTTCACTGCGGTTGGGTCAATTCGGCTTGCCGCGCGGCTTTGACGGGCTCGGGGGTCGTCCGGTTTTCCAACACCTGCCGCTTGGTTTTCTGATCTCCGCCGACGATATGGTCGATGCCGTTCATGAGGGCCTCGAAGCCCTGCTTGGCGACGAGCGTCTTGTCGTTTTTTTGTTGGCCACCGAGCTTCGTACCGCCCATTCCAGCGTTCGCGTGGAAGTCGCTGTTGGTGGCGCCCGGAAGGAGTGCCGTCACCGTGACCCCGGTCGAGCGCAACTCCTCGCGCAGAGATTCCGCGACCATGTAACCGAATGCCTTCGACGGGCCGTAAACGGTTTCGTATGGCGTGGGCAGGGTCGCCGAAACCGAGGAGGTGATGAGAATCCTGCCGCGGCCGTTCTTGACCATATGTTGGACGACGCGTTTGGCCATATGGACGGTCCCGGTTACATTGATCGCAAGCAGGCGAAGCTCATCCTCGAGATCGTTATCGACAAAGGCGCCGCCAATACCGATACCGACGTTCAGAGCCGCGGCTTCCAAGGGGCGCCCCAGCCCCTGCGTAAAGGTCCAGAACCTCTCGACGCCATCGTACGTCGAGGCATCCGCTTTGAACGGATATGCTTCGGCATCAAGGCTTCGTAGCGCATCGGCGGCCTCGTTCACCTTGTCGCTTGAGCCTGAAATGGCGACATCGAATCCATTCTTGGCGAATTGTTTGGCAAGCTCGAAGCCTATTCCAGATGAGCCGCCCGTGATCATTGCGAGTGGTTTATTCCCTGTCATGATTTCACTCCTTTGGTTTGGTCAGCACCACGATCGTCTCGAGGCGCTGGTGACCAAATGCCCGTGGAGCCGATTGGTTACATGAGCAAAATTGATCGGGGCGGCGAGTGAAAATCATCCACCGATCTGGCAGGGACCAGGAGTGCGTTACCTTTTTGGTCCCGTCCGCGGTCGAACTGGCCAGGCATTCCCTACGTCACGAAGGCCCTTGAGTGAACACGGCTCATCGGTGCGTGCGATCCCGCTCACTTCAAGTAGCCGTCGCGCTACCCTATTCTTATAGTGCGATCGAACGGTCGTTCGCAGCCCGCGGATATGATCCGACGACCCAAGCGCCCGAGTAGCGTTGATGGACTTCTCTGCGCTGGTGCCATCGGCCGGCACGCTTCTCGGAGAAAAATTCCACGGCGACGGCTTGTCCGGCACACCTTCCAGCGGTGACGGTCCAATGACGGGAAAGACAAAAAATGAGCGAGAGAATGAACAGCGTCGTTGCTCCTGGCCGCGTTGCGGTCATCACGGGAGCTGCGAAGGGCATCGGCTTGGCAATCGCGAGGGCTCTCGCGGCCCGCGGCATGAAGCTCGCGCTGCTGGATCTCGACGCCGACGCACTTGAGGATGTTACTTCGACACTCGACACGGACATCCTGATCGTGAGCGGCGACGTATCAGATTTGTCGGCACTGACCAGGTTGCGGGACGAAACGATTTCGCGGTTTGGCGACGTGGCCGTCCTAGTAAACAACGCGGGCATAACGCAAGGAGCCGGCCCTTGGGACAATCCTGCAAAGTGGCGACGCCAGATCGATGTAAACTTCGGAGGTGTTCTGGCCGCGCAACACGTCTTCGTGCCCTACATGATCGAAGCCGGTCGCCAGTCGGCCGTTGTCAACCTCGGCTCCAAGGAAGGTATTACGACTCCTCCAGGTAACGCCGCATATTCGGTGGCAAAGGCAGCTGTCAAAGTCCTGACCGAACAGCTGTCGCACGAGCTTCTGAAGGAGACGGGAGGTCGTGTTTCGGCTCATCTCCTCGTCCCTGGCTACACGTGGACACCCATGAACATCGCACTCAAGCCGCAGGGCATTGCGAAACCCGATGAGGCATGGACCGCAGAGCAACTGGTGGAATACTTCCTGGTCCGTCTGCTCGACGAGAATTTTTACATCATCTGTCCGGATAACGCGGTTACGTCTGCGATAGATGCCAGACGGATCCGCTGGGCGGCCGATGACATGATTCTGAACCGACCCGCGCTTTCACGTTGGCACCCCGACTGGATGGATAAATTCGCAGCCTGGTTGAAGGCAGGCCACTGACGGTGGAATGTTTGTAGAGGAGAGTAATCCAATGCCCAGACCCTATGTAATCTGTCACATGATGTCGCCGCTGGATGGCCGATTGATCGTCAATGATTGGGCCGAGGCAACCGGCCATTCGGTCGATGAGCTCGTGAAGATCTATGACGGCCTGCATGAGAAGATCGGTGCCGACGCCTGGCTTTCGGGAAGAGCGACGGGAGAAGAGTTCGCGGACGCCGTCGACCGCCCCTATCAAGCAACCGGCACAGCCGCGCGACCGATCCATATCGCCAACCCGGACGCCGGCGAGTTCGCTGTCATCGTGGATAAGGACGGTCGGCTACGCTGGGACAAGAGCGACATTGAGGGAGCTCACCTTGTGGTCCTGACAGGATCTGACGTGGATGATGCTTACCTGGCGGGCCTCACCCAGGCTGGCGTTTCCTATATCGTCTCGGAGAAAGATGGCGTCGATCTGAAAAACGCGCTTGACCTTCTTGGAACCGAGTTCGGTGTGAAGCGCTTGATGCTGGAAGGCGGGGCGCAAACCAATGGCCATTTCTTGAAGGCGGGTCTTGTTGACGAGGTCAGCCTGGTCATCTTCCCTGCGATCGGAGGCAAGTCGAATACACCGGCCATATTCGAGGGCGGCGAGGATGGGCTTGCCGGCAGGGCGAGGCTCACGTTTATCAGCGCCGAAGCCGCTGGCCTCGGCTCCGTGCATCTGAGATATCGCGTTGGACGTCCATAAGAGACGTCCGTAGGAGAAGATTGTGGAAGGGCTCCCTCCTGCCGTCGTCGAAATGATCGTCGAGGAGCAGGGCGCGATACTCCTGAGCAAGCAACCTTGTTTCGAGATCATCGCGCAGCGCAGAGAGCCGGAAGAACTGGCGTAGTCTGCCCGTGGTGTCTCTCCGATTAGGCGGTGTGATGAACGGTATGTGACGCCGACATTAATGCCCGCGGCGGTGACCGCGATATGAGCGTCAAGGCGTTGCTCGAGTGCAGCTCGACAAACAAACAAGGTGAGACGCGTATTGCCGCACGTAACGATGCTCCCCACAAAAATGTCGGGCCTACTACACCTGCTGTCAGGTTTGTCAGGTGCGCGCCATGGTGCTGTTCCGCCCGACTTCCTACCGCGCTCTCGTGGAAGTCCTTGAAGCATAGGCACAAGATTCCTTCTGAGGCTCGATCCGGCCAGAGTGGCATGAGTCTTGAAACTTTCTCGTCGCGCGGCGGCAGCTGTCTTCTCCCGAGAAAGCGCGCGAGTCAAAGTCGAATTGCAGGTGAACGCATGGTGACGCAGTAGAACTTTGTGGATGCGGTTCGACCCGGGGAGAACAAAACTCCGGGCAGAGGTTTGGGAGGGTTGTTTGTCTGTGTCTGACAAAATTGCGATCTTCGGTATGGCGAGCGTTTTTTCGGTCACCCATGCGCTATTCGCAGTCGCTCAAGAGGCCAGGGCCGTGACTAACCCCCTGGCCTATATGCTGCAACCTATCACAAAATCCCAGGGGATGCTGAAAACCTTCGAACAAAGCCGGGAGACATTTCCGGGCGAGGTTCTGCTCGATATGAACGCTACCTATCTCGACCGACAGATCTACAATCCGGCCACGGCGCGCTACGACCACGTTAAACTGCGCGGCTATCAAGACGCCCGCCAGACCGGCTTATCCGGTGCCGACACGCCATTGGTTGGACCGACCATCGATCTACGGCCCGGTCAGACGGTGCGGGTAACGCTTCACAACCTGTTCCCTCAGGATTCCACCTGCGGCATCGGCGGTGGCAGTGCCAATACCCCCCATTGCTTCAACGGTACCAACCTGCATTCGCACGGTCTCTGGGTAAATCCGTCTGGCAATGGCGATAATGTGCTGATCTCAATCCGTCCCGGCGTTTCGTTCCAATATGAATACAACATCGCCGTTGAGCATCCCGCCGGCACCTTCTGGTATCACCCACACCTACACGGATCAACCGCATTGCAGGTGTCGAGTGGCATGTCCGGGGCGTTGATCATCCGTGGCGATCGCATGCCGACACCGACCGAGACTGGCGATATCGACCGCCTATTGAAGCAGCCGGGCGGCTCCGATATCGCCGAACGGGTTTTGGTGCTACAGCAGATTCAATATGCTTGCACCGATAACAATGGCGACATCACTTATGATTGCCAGCCAGGACAGGTGGGCGGCATCGAAAGCTACGATCAGTTCGGACCTGGCAGTTGGCCGGCTTCGGGCCGCTTCACCAGCGTCAACGGCCAGGTGCTTGGTCAGTTGGCATTAGCGGAGGCTGGCTCGGTCGAGCGGTGGCGGATGATACACGCCGGGGTTCGCGACACCATCAATTTCGAAATCCGGCGCAAGACCGGGACGACCGCGTTCCGCACGCTTGCGGCAGCGGACACCGACAGATGGATCGATCAGAATTGCGGCAAGGATACTATTCCGTATGGGGTGGTGGCCCAGGACGGGCTGACAATGGCGCAGGTGCAGATGCGGCAGCAAGCGATCCTGCAACCGGGCTACCGCGTTGACGCGCTGGTGGTGTTGCCAGGAGCGGGTGACTACTGCATCATCGATGGCGCCGCACCGGCAGCGGCCAGCGTCAACCAGGAGGCTCCAAGCCGACGGCTTCTCGGCATAGTCACTGCAGTAGGCGGCCATGCCGTCAATGGCGAGATCGGCACCTATCTGCAGGATTGGCTGATTTCGGCGGCTGAGCGCACGATGTCACAGAATGTCGCCGGCAAGGTTATCGATGACCTCAAGAACGAGATGTCGCTCTCAAGCTTTATTCCCCATCCGGACATCGACGCGGGCGAGGTCACCGGCGAGCAGCAACTGGTGTTTAACATCGATGTGAAACAGCCGGGTGCCACCTTCTTCGAGGTTGACGGCAAACCTTATGATCCCAACCGCATCGACCGGACGTTGCCGCTGAGCGGAGTCGACGAATGGACGCTCCGCTCGGATTTCGTCAGCCACCCATTCCATATCCATGTCAATCCGTTTCAGATCATCAAAATTGTCGATGCGGCCGGCAACGATGTCAGCGCGCTTGGCGCCGATGACGACGGCGATCCGCAATATCCAGGCTTGAAAAATGTCTGGAAGGACACGCTGTGGATCAAGAATCCCGGCACCGATCCGTCGGCGCGCTACACGATCACCGTGCGGACGCACTACCAGCGCTATATCGGCGAGTTCGTTCTGCATTGCCACATCCTCGATCATGAGGACCAGGGCATGATGCAGAACATCAGGATCACCCTGCCGGACGGCCAGGGTGGCACCGTTTCCGGCCATCATTAGGGCGTCGATCGCCATTGGGAGGAACTATGAGCTTCACTGGCACTTGGAGTTATCGCAGCCTGATCAACAATCCCGATTTATCGGTTGATTTCAATGCACTGGAATTTGGCCAGGGAACGCTGGTGCTGACCGAGTTGGCTCGGCGCAAGGTCGGCGGAACCATTGGTGGGCCCGGGTGGTCGCTGGAATTGACCGGTACGGTGCGTCCGGGAGACCCTGTCGAGCTGCAATTCACTGGAAAGGGCGATGTGGCCGGCGAGACCTGGATCTACAGCTATCGCGGCTACATCGTGCCGAACTGGCCGAATGGCGTCGATCAAAGGGACGCCATTGTCGGTAGCATCGTCCGCGACGTCCCGCATTCGCATGGGGTCGCCGCAGCCGGCTACGTTGCCTCCTGGTATGCCGTGCGACAGTGATGCTCCAGCATTTGCCGCAGCTCGAAGACATTCGGATCAACATTCACCGGCCAGGGTCTGGGTCGACGGACCGATGCCTCACATTTGAACCGCGTGCTCTGGCGGTTCAGCGGGATGTGCTGCCCGAACTTGTCGAACACGATCGTCGCCAGCAACTGAGGGCCGATGAAGCCGCGCGGGCGTCGCATGGAACGGTGCGGGAGCCTGACTGATCGCCTCGCAATCGCGGCAGGTAAATTTCTCGCGCACCGTCTCGATCACCTTGAATCGGCGCGGGATATCCTCCAGCGTTTCCGTCACGTCCTCGCCCAGCTTCGACAGCCGCGAGCCGCCACAGCAGGCACATGCCGTCGGCGCTTCGATGACGATGCGTGCGCGCTCGACGTCTTTGGGCCACGCCTTGCGCACTGGACGCTTGCGGGCGAAGGCGCGCACGGACTGCGTTCTGGCCGCGGCCTCTTGGACGCTCAGTTCGTCCTCGGCGGCCTACGCCACGAGCTCTTCGAGCTGCAAATTCCAACTGATCGATCAGCCGCTGCGTGCGCTCGCGGCGCGGCCCGTGCTTCTCGCGCTCCAGCTTGCCGATCAGCAACTGCAAATGCACGTTGAGCGCCTCAATGTTCGACAGCCGCGCCTTCGCGTTGGCCGCTTCCGCCTCAGCTTGCAGCCGCGCAGCAGGTTCGGCCAGCAGCGCCGGATGAGCGCTGGCAAGGTCCGATGGCAGGGTAAGCGGCGGCAATGTCATAACGACATTGAATCAGATTTCTCAACAATCTCAATGTAAAAATTCAGTCAAACCCGGCTGGGGCGCCAGGTTTCCTGCCGTGCGCGCCAGTCAATTCCCTCCAGCGACAACGGATGTTGATGCCCCTCCTGGTGAGGCTGAATGATTCTCAGATCGAGTTGATGAATGGTACGGTTGCGAAGGTCGCGAACCGCGTTGACGACCGCCGGGGAATTTTGGAACAAATATGCTCCGGTTGATTGCTGGTCGATGAGCAGGCGCTTCCGCCTGATTTGAACGTAAATCCAATTGACGGGAATATCGAGCCTGGCGGCAAGTTGTACGGCGCTGAGCAAACTAGGTTCGTGTGTCCATCTGTTGCGCTGTGCCTTTACCTAGATGCCCGCTGCAAGGCGGAGGCGTTGCACAGTGATTGGCAAAACCTTCTCCTCACAATTGGGCGAATGGTGTCCTTTGCGCGTCAGTATTTCAGGCTTCGACATATCCCTGTGTCGCAGACACGGGTATCAGCAAGGTCGATCCACCACGATGTTCAACCTCATACGACGGCGCGAAGTTGCCGCCTCTACGTCCCACCTCACGGATCACATTAAAGGAGCGTCCAAATAACGGATGGCTCGGATCCAGCACCTCGATCTTGTCCGGTGATGATTCGTCAGACTCACAAGCAGGGATATTTCTGTAGACCTTCGAGCAGATAACCGAGCTGCGCCGGTGTGATCACCACCGTGCCGTCAGCGGCTGACGGCCAGATGAAGCGGCCGCGCTCCAGCTTCTTCGTGAACAGACAAGCGCCCTGGCCGTCACGCTAGATAAACCTTCCTCGCTCCAATTTTTTCGTGAACAGGCAGGCCCCCTGGCCATCGTGCCAAACGACCTTGATCAGATCGCCGCGTTTGCCCCAAGGCGGCGCATCCTCGGATGCTTACTTTTGTCCGGAAAGCTTGCCGTTTTGGCCGCATTGAACTCATCAAATAAGGATTTGCGCCGCGCGGACGAGCACGCGGCGCTTTTATTCGGCAGGGAAAGCAGCTTCGTCTAAGCCTTTGGCCATATTCGATGAATTCTTGCTCCACAATCTCTGACGGGCCAGCGCCGGCAGGGCAGAGGAGATTAATCCTTCAAGAGGCTTTTGTTCTCAGTCGTCGGCACGTACTGGAAAGTGTCTTGTCCTTGCTCAATGGCCGGACCGGAGCCGCCTTCGTAAGCGAGGTTCCAGCTCGTGACTATCTCAGTGTTGTTGCCGTTGACCTGTGCGTAGCCGGTCCATCCGGTTGCGGAATTGCAGTTCTCCGTCGAATTGTTCCAGCCGACCGAAAATGCGATGAACGTCCCGTTTACCCTTCCTGTTAGCGGATAGGGCGAGTTCTGGCATCCGGTGCCCTGGGCTCTGTTTACATATTGGCCGGAGACGTTTCCGAACGAGTCGACTTGAATGATCATCGTCGAGCCGGACTGGTTCTGCCAACTGCTGGAAGCCGATGCGATGCTTGAAAAATCCTTGAAGTTGCTTGCATCGAAAGCAAGAGCTGAGGTTGCTACAGCAAACACAAGTGCTGCAACTGCATTAGTACGGATCATGGTTTTTCCTCCTGATGTGCGCCGACCGTCGGCGATCGTACCGAAGGTTGCATATAAACTCGTAATAATCAATCAATCCGAGTAGCAATTTCCCGGGTTGAGAAAACCGAAAGACGGGCCGCGCGTTGCGTGGCGCGGCCCGAGAACGAGCATCAGGAGTGAAGACTTACACGATGCAAATTACGAACGGGATAGCGCAACGCTAATATCTTGACCATCATTGGAACGGACAAACTGCATGGCCGCAACCCCGAGAGCTACCTCACGGACGTCCTAACCCAGATCAAAGATTAACCGGTAGATAGGCTTGAAGACCTGTTGCCGTGGAATATGCTTCCGACGGTCTCCACTGCGCAAAAGGCCGCCTGATGGCTCGTTCGATGCATATCTGCACGATCGAAGACGTGGCCACCATGACCGGCGAGAACCTCGAACTGCTCAGAGAGATCGTATCCATCCGAGCAGGGCCGCGGGATTTTGGGCGCCGCGCGTAGTAACTTCGGTTCATGGAGATCGGATCGAACTGCACGGAGATCGGGTGAGAATCGGCGCCGACGGTACGCCATCACATGACCGCGACAGACCCGATCATCCGCCAACACTTGCCGATCGTGCATGAGGCGATGCATCACGTCACCCATATGACCGTGCGCAACCGCGGCACCTTCGGCGGCAGCGTCGCGCATGCGGATCCAGCGACCGAGATGCCGATGATGACACGGTTCCTCGGTGGGACGGTCATCGCCTCCTCTCAGCGCGGCAGACGCGAAATACCTGCAGCCGATTTTTTTGTCGGATCGCTGGTCAACTCGTTGGAACCGGACGAGTTTGTAATTCGCGTCGAGCTCGACGCGATGAGACCGGATGCCGGATGGGGATTTGAGGAGTTTGCAAAACGCCACGGGGACTTCGCACTCGCTTGCTTTGCGACGACGCTGCATTGTGTAGATGGCAGGGCGTCTGACGTTCGCGTTGGCATGATGGGCGTTGGTGAAACCCCGCTGCGGCTTGAAGAGATCGAGGGCATCATCGAGGGGACGGATGTTTCCGAGCCGGTTCTCGATACGGTGGCGGATCGCCTGGCTGGAATCCTCACGCCCAACACGGATATCCATGCCTCTGCAGATTACCGCAGGCATCTCTCAGGCGTCCTTGCCAAACGGGCCCTTCGCGCCGCCTGGAGCCGCGCGAACCACGAAAGGCTTCAAGCAAGATGAGTGAGAAGACGATCACCGTCAGCGTCAACGAAGCGTATATGACGCGCACGATCGAAGCACGAACGCTGCTGAGCCACTTCCTGCGCCAGGATCCTTTGCCTGACCGGAACCCATGTCGGGTGCGAACATGGCGTTTGCGGTGCCTGCACCGTCATTCTCGATGGAAGGAGCGCACGCTCCTGTCTGATGCTTGCAGTGCAGGCAGACGGGAGCGAAATCGAAACCATGGCCAGGGAAGCGTCGATACTCGGACGAATCCAAGAAGCGTTCCGCCAGCATCATGGCCTGCAATGCGAATTTGTAGGCCCAGTTTCATCGTTGGCGATCATCGACCTTCTTCGCCACCATCCGCTGGAAACCGATGATAAGATCAGGGAAGCGCTCTCAGGAAACATCTGTCGTTGTACGGGCTATGAAAACATCGTCAACGCCGTCCGCGAACTGGCTAGCAAGAGAGGACCTTTAAGATGAAGATGCATTTTCTCGAGGCCGGCCGGCTTCGTATGCGCCGGTCCATTTACGTCCCTGGGGCGCTGAAGGAAGAAGCGATTGAATTGCCGGTTCACGCCACCCTGATGCGCCATCCCCAAGGCAACGCGCTGTTCGATAGCGGATGCAATCCAGAGGCCGCCATCGATCCAGGCGCGCGATGGGGTGGGTTAAGCAAGGTTATGACCCCGATCTTTTCGCCAGAGCGGACGGTCGTTCATCAGTTGAAGACTCTTGCTCTCGATCCCGAGGACATAGATGTTGTGATCTGTTCACATCTGCATCCCGATCATTGCGGCTGCAACGCGTACTTTCGGCGCGCAACGATCCTCTGCCACGAAGCGGAGGCGCAGGCCGCCACGGCAAGCGGTGCAGAAAATCAAGGCTATCTTCGAGGAGAATGGGACCAGCCCCAGGGTTTCCAGACCTTCAATGCCGAGCATGACGTCTTTGGCGACGGGCGCATCGTCTTGCTGCCCATGCCGGGTCATACCCCCGGAATGACCGTCGCCCGTGTCGAGCTGGAAAAAGATGGTTCATTTATACTCGCTTCAGATGCTGCCCCGCTCCAGGCGAGCGTCGACACCGGTATCGCTCCGAGAAATACTTGGAACATCGAACTCGCCGCAGAGGCACTCGCTCGCCTGAAAGCTCTTCGGGAGCGGGGAGCTTCTATCATTTTCGGCCACGACGACGCGCAATGGCAAGAGTTGCGAAAGGGTGTGGAGTTCTACGAATGAGCCAGCAGGACCATTCCGTCGAGCTGCGGCCCAAACTTGTCGGCAAGCGGGACAAGCGCACCGAAGATCCACGTCTGCTGACGGGTGTTGGTCAGTATGTCGATACATGGCGCCGCGGTATGTTGCATATCGCATTGCGACGCTCCGACCAGCCACATGCCCGAATCCTGAACATCGATGTCGGCGATGCGTTCTCGGTGCCCGGCGTCGTCGCGATCTATGACGCGAGCGACCTGGAAGGAGAGATCAAACCTGCCATACCGACCTCGCGTATGCCTGGTTATTACGCCACCCCCATATGGCCACTTGCACGCGGGAAAAGGTGGCCGTTCTACTGGATCGTGTCCCAGTACGTGGCGTAGGTGACGGTAGGGAGTAAAGCCGAGCGCCCGCGCGTTTCATTGCGCTGTAGCGGGTGATCGGCTTTGCGGGCGGCCATCCTCATCAGCGGCTGGAGATAGATCAGATAACCGCCCACGGTGACAAGGATGCCGATCTGGAGTAGCGGCTCGGAGATGCTGGTCCCAACGAAACTGCCCACCGGTTCCGCTTCCGCAAAGATGATCGACAGCTCAACCCCCTCGAGCGTGGATTCCGATGGCGGCGTCTCGGCCCGATGCAGAACGCGCGCCCCGAGCCAAAGCGTGCTTTTTTCGCCCACCCAGCTTCTTTAGAGGTTGGAGGTGAATTTTATCGCGCCCTTCAACACTGCGACCGCGAGATAGAGGGATACGAGAAAGAGAAGAGACCGGTATGACGCTTGCTCGGTCGCCTCATTGACGATCCGGCGCTGGAGTTCGAGAGGCGCCGCGCCGATAACGAAAAGAGCCAGGGACAGCCCTGCGACCAACGCCTGATGACGCCTTCCCATCAGCCAGATGAAGCCGAATAGTTCGGAGAGCATCGAATCCGTCGCGCCTCCGGTCTTTTGCGGGACGCGGCCGGACAATTAAATCCTGGAGGGCCAGATGTTCATCGCGCACTCACGGGTCAGAGAGAGCGCTCGACGCGCCCGGTTCGGGAGTCGTGGGATGGCCTCACCAGTAGGACGCTCACGACCGTCCCCACCATGAGGATCAGGATGATGAGGAGAAGCCTCGACACGACGGCGTCTGCGATGACCCTGACAAACATGACGGAAACTCCAGGGACGATTTCATAGTTTGAGAGAGCTCACCATGCGGTAGCCAGGGTGATGTTGTTTACCACGCCGCCGACGCCGCGGATGCTTTCCGCCGCCACCCTGGCCGCCGAGCATTCCAGCTCCGTCTCGACCTCTCCCCTCAGGGTGACTGCCCCGTTGGAGACGGTCGCATTGACGATGGGGAACCTTATTTCGAACTCGGTTTCCAGGCGGCCACGAACGGCCGTCCCTAGGGCCTCGTCGCCGGAAGCAGTACACTGCCGTCGAACATCGAGAAGCGCTCGCATCAAGTCGTGACGGCTGATTATGCCGGCGAGTCTGCCGTTCGGTGTTTGATGTCGTGGGCCTGCAGGAGTTCTGCGAGCTGGCTCGCGGTTGCGCTCGGGGCGGCGCTGACGACGGGCGTCGACATCACGTCCTTGACGCGCCAGCTTCGGGCCTTCACATAGTCCGCCAGTGCATCTTCGCGGTCGCGCGTATGCGGTACCGCCCGTCTCGCCCAGGATGACGCCACCCGGCGCAGCAGGTCTCCCCGGTGACGATGCCGGTGAGCCGCCCTTCGCCATCGATGACGGGCACCGCGCCGATCTTGCTGGCGTTGACGATCTCGACGGCTTCCCTGACGTTGTGTCCCTCGTCGAGCGTCGTCACGGGGTCGTCATGATGTCTCTAGCAAGCATCGCGCTGTCTCCTTTTCGATCGGACAATTACGGAGCCAACTTGTTGAGCGCATTGACGTGGATCAAGGCAGACACGAAGCCGCGGGAGGCATTCTTCACGCGTCGTCGTCTCTGAAGCCTTCCGACGAAGTGCGGCGTCAGGCTCGCCCGCATTGCAACTTATTGAGGATCGAGGCGTTACGGTTCGGTCTCGTCCTCGCGCGGCGTACCAAATTCTTCCCGCGCCGTCGCAAGGAGTCTTATGCAGCAACCCGTCAAGCTGGTATCCGTCGGCACCGCCGTTCCGCCACATGTCATCGACCAGCGTGACGCGGCGCGAGCCTCGCACACCGCGTTCTCATCGCGATTTGACGATTTCGAAAAGCTGGCAAGGGTGTTCGAAACCTCGGGAATTCGGCGCCGCTATGCCGTCCGGCCGATCGAGTGGTATCTCGAGACGTCGGGATGGCCCGAACGAAACCTCGCTCATATCGAGGGCGCGGGTGCAATGTTCGTCGCCGCCGCCAGCAAAGCTCTCGTGTCGGCGGGCATTGCAGCAGGCGATGTCGACACGATCGTAACCGTCTCCTCGACTGGTATTGCGACACCTAGTCTGGAAGCGAGGGTAAGCCGAGAACTGGGCTTCCGGGACGATGTCGAACGGGTTCCCGTGTTTGGCCTCGGCTGTGCCGGCGGAGTCTCTGGGCTTTCAATCGGGTCACGGCTGGCGGCATCCCGGCCAGGCTCAGTCGTGCTGGTGGTCGCCGTCGAGACCTGCACGTTGGCATTTCGCATGGACAAGCTTACGAAGGCGAACATCGTGGCGACCGCCCTCTTCGGCGACGGGGCCGCCGCCTGCGTGGTGCGTGCTAGTGAGACCGGTCTGGCCGAGGTCGAACTTGCAGGCCAGCATACGTGGCCCGACACGCTAGACATCATGGGATGGAGCGTCGATCCGGAGGGTCTGGGCGTGATCTTCGATCGTGCGATACCACCGTTCGCCGAAACTCATGTGCTGAAGGGCGTAACGTCCATACTCGCCCGATCAGATCTTGCTCCTGCCGACGTTGACCGGTTTGCGTGCCACCCCGGTGGATCAAAGGTTATCACCGCCTTGGAATCGGCGCTTAAACTAAGCCAGGGAACCCTCGACCAGGAACGTGAGGTTCTCTCGGACTATGGGAACATGTCCTCGCCAACCGCGCTGTTCGTACTCGAGAAGCTTCTTGCGCAAGGACTACCCAGGAGAACTGTCCTGACGGCGATGGGACCGGGCTTCACCCTTAGCTGCCTCTCGTTGACGGCTGCAGCATGACCCGGCGATCATTCTCCAGGACGTATTAAGATCGCATCGTTTGCAGAACGAACAGGACTCGAAACAGATAGCTGACGCTGCAAAGGCTGCGATTGCCGTGGGACACCCCAAGTCGAAGGCGAGGTTGCCACCTCGCACTCGAATCCTTTCTCCTGCGTGCCGGCGTAGCTGCGGCAGTATGGCTGGTGGTAGTCGCTACCCAATCCGGTCCTCTGTCGCACTAGGAGGAGCGTGCCCAGCGCCAATTCTGGATTTCCGGCAAGTCTTCTCCACGCTCCCGTACGAACGCCCGGTGCTCGTCGAGCTTTGCATGCAAGGCTGCCGTCACATCTGGCACCTTTTCGGCGAGGCCGGGCACGCGCGCGATCGGTCGCGATGTCTATCTGCGTGTATCTGAACCATGCGATCCAGCCATGGCACTGAATGTGCATCGGCAAACAAAAGCGGATTTACAACCAACGTTGTCAGATACGTCTCCCCCAAGCGGCATTGATGTCTCGGGGCCAGTGTCTCTCGATTACGCCTGTCATCGATCGCCGACCTCGGCAGGCCACAAGGAGTGGGAAACTTTGATCTCCTACGCACTTTGCTCATCGCTTCCCATTCCTAGCTGCATTGAAGCGTGGGGCAGAGTGACTTCAAATAGGCGCTTCAGCGGAGTCCACCGACCGAGGCACTGGATGTTCGCAACCAACTGCCGCTTTTCCGGAAGATGATGAGTTAAGGTGGCAGGAAACGGAATAAGACTGGTTGACGAGAAGCCCGGGAAAAACAACAGAAACTGGTTCGAAAGTTCTTGTTCGTTCATCAGCGCTTTTTGTTGGATTGTGAGAGCACGGATCCTGCCAACTGCTTGGTAGCAGTGCTGTATTTCGTGCTCGATAGAACCTGCGAAGCCTTGTCCTCCATCGCAGCTCCTGTCTGCTTTGAGGTGCCCGCCTGCAAGGGCTCTGTTGCAAGATCGACTCCGACTATGTCCTGATGTACCCGGCGATCCGCCCCGGCAGCTACGTCCTCATTTCCGTGACCGACACCGGCACCGGAATGACGTCCGATGTGATGGAGAGGGCTTTCGACCGTTCTTCACCGCGAAACCGACGGGCTCGGGAACGGGGCTTGGGCTGAGCATGGTCTACGGTTTCGCAAAGCAATCCGCAGGGCACCTGCAGCTCTACAGCGAACTTGGCGAAGGGACGACGGTGCGCCTCTTTCTTCCACGCGCCGACGCCGGAAAGGATTCTCATCCGAACGAGCAGCGGGCTGAGGAAGCCCCGCCTCGGGGCACGGAAACTATCCTGGTGGTCGAGGACGACGCGAGAGTTCGCCGAGTGACGGTCAGCCGCCTGCAGACGCTTGCCTACTTCGTGATCGAAGCTACGAACGGGATCGACGCGTTGAAGGAGCTGGAGGCGGGGCATGACGTAGCGCTCCTGTTCAGTGATGTGGCCATGCCGGGAATGAACGACGACGAACTGGCCCGGAATGTCCGGGAGCGCTGGCCGAGGGTGAAAATTCTCCTGACGTCGGGCTTTTCTGAACCCCATGCCGCGGACAAGGAGATCGAAGCGGGCGCCGGCTGGCTGAAGAAGCCGTACACTGCATCGGAGATGTCGACCCGTCTCAGGCTGCTGCTCGCCGCGAGGCCTAATAGCGATTCTGCTCGACAGCAGGATTTCAATTTAGAAAAATCAAACCCGAACCTCAATCGCGCTGCCGTTGCGGGGACTCATATCTTTCTTCGCGGAAGATCCCAGCCTACGTCGCCACCCAAGGTCGCTCTCCAAGAACATCAATGGTCGCCTTGTGCTCGCGACGGAGGCTCTGCAACGGGTGGTGCGGAATTTCGTTCCGAAGACGAGATCTGCGCGCAAGTCGATCAAGGAAATTGGGCTCTATGCGAAGGGCGCTCAGCGGCGCCCTTGCTGCTGAGTGTGGGCAGAGCAGTAATGTCTAGCCAATCCCGATATTCGATCACCCGACCGTCAGTCGGTCGTCGAGAGTGCTGATCCCTGGAGCGGACCATGCAGCGCGCTCCGCCGCCTGCCGTTCCGACCAGGTCTTCACCTTGCCGGAGAGGATTACCTTTCTGCCTTGGACGTCGATTCTGATTGCATCGGCCTCAAGAGCGGCGTCGCGCTGGAAAGCATCCTCGATGCGTTTCTTGACATCCACCGCCGTAATATGCGGCTTCAGCTCCACTAGGTTGGACACCCCTACTACGCCGGCGAGATCCCGCACGGCGTCGTAGGCCGCGTTCTTTTGATATTGCCACTCGACCTCTCCCCGCAAGGTGATCCACCCTTTGAGGACCCGCACCTGCACCGAATCCTTTGGCACGGAAACGTTCCAGTCGAGCATTTTGACAGCGCGCCGGGCGATGTAGTCGTCGTCTGTTTCCTTCGGCCCGAAAATCCGGACCTCGATATCGGCAGCTATTCCGCGCACGCCCTTGACGCGACTAACCACGCGCTCTGCGGCTTCTTTCTCCGCGTAGGTGCGCACGTGACCAGTCAGTGTGACGATCCCGCTATCGACCGCGACGCCGATATCAGCCGCGTCGATGCTGGGCTCGAATTCCATTTCGTCGAGAATGTTCTGTCTGAGTTGAATGTCGTTCATGACAACCTCCTTCAGGTTTGCGACGTGCCGATCGTGACAGCGCCGCAGATTTTCGTCGTTGATCTTCATCAAGCACGAGAGCGACCTTGGAATTTCAGCGGACAGAACACGGTCTGCGGGCTGCTACTGGGTCTGCACGTCAGCGGCCACGAAGAGGCGGTGGCCGTTCCTCACGACGGTGATGAGAGCACGGGCATGCTCCTTCACGAGTATTGAGAGGAGTTGCCCGACGTCCGTCACCGGCTGCTGGTCGAGAGCGACGATAACGTCGTCCGGCTGCAGGCCGGCCTGTGCCGATGATTGCACTGTGGCGTTATAACATATTGCCAAAGTCTATTTATGGGAACTGCAGTATCGAAGCCAGAAGTGCACCTGTGTTGTGGAGTCGTTAGCGGCCGTAGCCGCGCCATGACCAATTCAAAATCAGCATCGAAGGTCACCATTCCGCCTTTAGCGTCATCACTGGCACAGATATTCCTGATACTCTGTGAAGCACATCTCGCCGCTCAGTTAGAAGCGTATAAGCGGATACGGCGGAATGGCGGGGACTCCATATAGTGCGGGATCAGGCGTTGTTACACACGTGGAACCAGGATGCTGAGCGCGAACGATTCGTACGGCGCGATGAGCCTGCGCCATTAGTGCACGTCGCGCGAGGCCCGCCGCTTTATTTGATATTCAAGAGCAACGGCACCTAAGACTTATGTTCGAAAAGGTAATGACGCTAACGTGATATCGACGATCGACATAAGATGGGATCGCGATGCGCCATCGCGTGCGAGGGTCGACATGCCCTGCGCAACAGCCATGATGAGCCCCGCAAGCGCTACCGGATTTACGTCTGGGCCTATTTCGCCTTTATCTATGGCGTAGGAAATTCGAATCAGTAGCTGTGCCTCAAGATGGCGCCTGATGCCGGCAAGCATCTCCTGCAGATCCATCGAGTCTTGTGAACAGCTTATGACCGACGTTGCCAGCAAGCAGCCCCGAGGGGTTTCCTCTCCGGTAAACTTGGTAGCCGCATTGACAAGCAACTCGTGGACGACCTCCGTGAGCGACTTTCCGTCGCTGACCACGTCCTCAACTGCCGGCCCGCTCGCGAGATAGAGTTCGACAGCCTCCAGAAACAACCGCTTCTTGTCTCCGAAGGCGGTGTAGATGCTCGACGGTTTGACCCCGAGCGCGGCGGTCAATGTGGCGAGAGATGTCCCTTCATAGCCGTACCGCCAGAACAGCACCATCGCCTTTTGGAGAGCAGCATCCCGGTCAAAGGACAGGGGCCGTCCACCCTTCCTAGGCGCATGATAAAGGTCGTCAATCATAGTGATCATTATTAAACTCTTGACGGCTGTGTTCAAGTCCCATAAATGTGTTTCCTAGTGATTGATAGGAAATTAAGATATGCAAAAGCTTACTGGGAAAGTCGCGATCGTGACCGGGTCGTCGAAGGGCATTGGCGCTGGCATTGCTGAGCGCTTGGCTGCGGATGGCGCCTCTGTAATCGTGAACTACGCCCGATCGTCGGACATGGCGCAGGCCGTCGTCGATAGAATTACGGCGGCTGGCGGCTCCGCATTCGCAATCAAAGCCGACATCTCCAACCCGGCCGAAATTTCGTCCCTCGTTCGCGCTACCATCGAGAAGTTCGGAAAGTTGGACATTCTCATCAACAATGCGGCTGTCTATAAAATGGACAGCCTTGAAAGCCTAACCGCTGCGAGCATCGACGAGCACTTTGCTCTTAACGTGCGCGGCCTTCTTCTTATGACGCAGGCCGCGGCTCGCGAATTGGGTGAAGGAGGCGTGATCGTTAATATCAGCTCCGGAATGGCGCAAAGTCCTTATCCTACTGTGCACGCTTACTGCTCAACGAAGGGAGCGGTCAACACGCTCACGCGGTCTCTCGCGCTTGAGCTGGGATCTCGCAAGATTCGGGTAGTAGGGATCGCCCCCGGTTTCACCGCCACGGAAGGCAACGCCGATATCCGAGACGTTGCGTCCGATGGCTACTTGATCGGTAAAACGCCGCTAGGTCGAATAGGCGAGCCTACTGACATCGCCGCAGCAGTCTCCTTCGCGGTATCTAGCGACGCGGATTGGATAACGGGAAGCACGATCGACGTCGCGGGCGGCATGATCTTTTAGATATTACCATCGAGCGACCGCGCAACGGTCGTTCTCAATGCGATCGAATTCTATTATCCTGGGTCAAGGGATAGCACGCAGTTAAACTCATGGGGTCGTCCAATCGCAGCCGGGCGCGTCAATAGTAAGTTGTGTCGAAGCAGCGCTTCCGGGTGCATTGTTGTCATCGCGTTCCATATCGCTCGCCGCATGAAGGAGCTTGCCGGCCCGAGCGAGATCACCTTCACCGTCTTCGACGAGATCGGCTATGCCGAAGCGGCTCCGGCTCAGTGAGCCGGCCGTACACTCATGTATGATCGCCCGGATATGTCCGGGTCGATCTTAGGGACGCTTGAGTTCGCCAGCCGGTGCAAGATTTATGGTGAAAAATACAATAATAATGTGCACCATTGTGGCAACCTGGGGGAACGACATGAGGAAACTTTTAATTGGACTTGCCGCCATCGTCGTGTTGGTCTGCGGTGTAGCTGGGACATATCTTTATCATCTGTTTGAAGAGCGGAGACTCGAAGAGACACTTGCGTTGCAAGAGCGCTCGCTGGCCCTCACCGAAGCCATTCTACAAACCGGGGCCAAGCCAGACGACTGGAGCAACCGCATCTTTCTACCCGAGCGCGCGCTGAGAGGACTTGTAAGCGGGCTCAATGGGATCGAACGCGTCGTTCGCCTCGGCGATAAGGATCCCGAAGGACACTATGATGGCGCAGTCATAGTGCGGGTCGAAGAAGCGGTGCTGAGCACGAACGATGGCTCATTTCATGCCAAATTATCGCTTTCCGCTCATTATCAAGCCGATAAAAAGACGTCTTGGTGGGCAGGAACGACAGCATTTGCTGAACTCGATACCATGCTCCTTCCGCTGCCCGACAAGGACGACAAAGGCCGGAACGCAATCCGCCTTCATCTCGTCCCGTACGCAGTTAAGCCTAAATTCAATTGGGGAAATTTATCATTAAGTTCGGGGGACCTCTTAGCCGAACTAATCGCCGACGGAGCTTTTACGGGTTGGGGCAAGGAACTCGTTATTCCGGGGCCAAGCATTGTGAGTGACTTAGAACTGGACATTGGCAAAGCGAATTCCAGTCACAACAAGTTCGAAGTGAGCGGCGGGTATGATCTTGCGATTAAGATCAATCGCGACAAGCTTCATAGAAGCATTGCAGCCGAAATCCCCGTATCGACGACAAACGGCATTTGGATGCTCGGCGGAAAAACTATCGACGAGGTCTTCTCGCACTTGGCCGAAACAAAAGAAACGACTTCTGAAGCGCTTGAGCGCCGCAGGAAATCGGTTTCCGACCGTCTGCGCCCTTTCCGCGACGATCGCGATCTCGTCTATGTCCGAATCCACAATACTCCGATTTTAGAGATGGCTTCAGAGCTCCGTCAGGCAACGACGGGCTCGATCAGCAGTTCCAATGCGAGCGGAGAGATCGCTCACCCAGCCTTGCTGAAGGACGACCTCTTAGGTGAGGTCAGCCTTGTCGTCACGCCACGTGGGCCGTCATTTCTCTCCGGATTGTTCGACGTTCAGCCACCAGACATCAAGTGGGTGCCTGGGGTTGGCCTTCAAACCGCACTTCGAGTAGATGCAAGCCTGAAAGTGGAACTGCACACCCACACGAATGCCGCCTTTGTTGGAGGAGGTTTTGGCAATGATATCGATCTTCACGCCAAAACGTCACTCGATCTTCCAGTCTCGATAAAAGTGGCGAAGCAAACGGTCGCCGCCGGCTCGGCGATTGTTCTGATACCCGAGCTTGCCTGCCGACGTATAACCATTGGCGTTACCCCGAGCGCGCCTAGCGACATCGCGGCGAATGCGTGGCTTACCATTCATCAGTTGAGGATTGACGTTGAGCGCAACATCGGCGGCGGGAAACAAGCGCCTTCAATTTTGATCTCCAGCCTCCCGACATTCTACCCCTTCGGCAAAAACGAGGAGCCAAGGCCCGACGAACGCGAGTATACGAACTTCGGTCGCAGAGGTGTTGAGGTCGCATGGGATCCGAAGGACGTCGTGGTGGGGGCGGATTATCTTGAGCTCTCCGCAGGTTACTCGATAGTTCCAAAAACGGGTGATGCGGGTCCGGTTTCGAAGGAACAGTTTGACGCTTTCAAGACAGCCCTTAACGAAGCCGTTCCCGCTATTGCCTGCGAGCCCGATGACAACTTCATTCTTAAGTCTTGGAATGTCACGCTACTAGATAAGAACTTGCTTGCCAAAGCAATCATGGACGCCGTTCGGGCGGGGCAGCATGTGGCGGAGGAAACGAAAAAAGAATTGACCAAGCTCTACGAGCGGCCTTTCGACTCCCTCAAAGATCTTCCTGACAACGCCTGGCGGGAGGGGACGAAAGGCGTTCAGGGCGCAGTCGACAACGCCAAAGCTGCAGCAGATGCCGCCGCGAAGGCTGCCGCCGATCTCGCGAAGGGGATCGCCGATGCCGCTCAGAAAGCAAAGGATGATCTTGAGCGTTCCGATCTTAACCCTGGGAATTGGCATTGGTGACACTATCAGTTCCGCGAAACTTCGACCAAGTTCTCTTTGTCTGAACGCCGATGTAACTGCACCACCCGAAGAGAGCGAAATAGACGTATATTTGTATCGGTTGATAGATCCACGGCATATTCCCGGTGACGTCTCCGATACAAAACATGCTCGGTGATCCGGAAGCATACCTAAGAGCCCGTCTCGAAAGGGTTGAGTAGCTGGCGCGGTCGTGATTCCGAATTGGGTGTCGAAGCCTAATCGGAGAGACCTGATGTGGACGCCAGCTACCCGTCGCCAGCATAACCGAGAAAGCCTGCGTTATGAAACCGATCTGACGGATCGCGAGTGGAATTTGATTGCGCCGATGATGCCGGCTGCGGCGAAGACGGGACGTCCGCGCGGATGGCCGCTGCGCGAGATCATGAATGCAATCTTCTATGTCATGCGCGGCGGCATCGGCTGGCGGCTTCTGCCGTCCGACTTTCCGCCGAGAAGCACGGTGTTCCGGTGGTTCTGCCGGTTCCGCGACGACTGCCTGTTCGAGAAGATCAATCACCAGCTTCTGATGCAGGATCGGCAGCGATGCGGACGCGAGGCCTCGCCCACGGCCTCGGTCATCGACAGCCAGACGGTCAAGACCTGCGAGAGCGGCGGGCCGCGCGGCTATGATGCGGGCAAGAAGATCAAGGGCCGCAAGCGCCATGCACTGGTCGACACCGACGGTCGGGCGCTGGTGCTGTTCCCGCATCCGGCCAATATCCAGGACCGCGACGGAGCGGGCCCGGTGCTGCAAGCCTCGCGGCGGCCATTTCCATTTGTCGGCAAGGTCTTCGCCGATGCAGGCTACCAAGGCCCGCGCGTGGCCGAAGCCACGTCCATTGCAGTCGAAATTGTCAGGCGAAAGCCCGATCAGATCGGCTTCGCCGTGCAGCCGAGGCGATGGGTGGTCGAGCGCTTCTTCGCCTGGATCAGCCGTAACCGCAGGCTATGGAAGGACGCCGAGGCGACCATCGAATCCGCCACCGCTTTCCTCTACGCGGCAGCCGTCATGATCCTCGTCAGACGCATCGCACGCCAATCATGACCAGTTTCGGCACGGACTCTTAGTGGCACGGTTTTTTACCTGCTCAGTGCCGACCATAGCTCTGTCGAGGTTTTTAGACGCAAATGCTCGTCACCCTTGAGATCTCCATGATCTCTTTGAAAAGTACCCGATTGCCCTATCGTCCAAGAGGTCAGCTTCAATATTGAAAGCCGCCGCCACGATGTCGTCCATTTCCTTGGCTCGATCAACCGTTGCGTAACGCGCTTCGAGCCTTTGCTGTTGCAGGTCTATGGTGTCCTTCCAATAGCGGGTGCCTTTTATATCTGCGTGTGTGTCAACGAAGCGGGCAAGGGGTCCCCCGGCCCCCCAGCCAACGAAACCTGGACATGCGCGGCAGAACTCGTAGAGTTTTTCGTCACGAGTCGCGATCCACACATCGTGCTCGATCACTCCAAACATGAACTGCTCTCGTGAATTATTCACGATATCAGCGGCGGAGATCAGTTTTAGGTCATTAGCACCGTTCAGCGCGATACGGTGTAGCTCTTGGACCCGGGTCAAGCCTTTGGCGCCGCCCTTCTTCAGTTTCGTGAAATTGTTCACAGTGGCCGACTTCCGCGTCCTCACAACGTCAGTCATACCCTTTTCAGGAGCGAATACGTATCGCGCGATCGACAATTCCTTCAGGCTGATGAGGTTAAGGACTTCCTCGCAGTAGTCGATGTAGAGCGTGAATTTTTCAAACCCGTCCAACGCTTCCAGGCGATAAATAATGTTTAAGGCCAGCAGTGACGCATAAGAGCAGGCGATGGTCGTCTGACGCTCCGGTGATAGTGCACTGAAGGCCTCGGGCTCAAAACTTTCGCCGGCGAAAGGAACCTTCACTGAGTTAGGGTCATCCCGGAACTTGGGCAGGTAGTCTCTGCAAAACCTTTCGAACGCAGCCTCGACCGGAGCCCGTCGCCCCGGCGGAAGCTCCTGGTAGGCAGCAGCAGGCGATATGAAAACGCCGTATTTTGACGTCGTCTCGATCAACCTTGCCAGATCGACAATGCCTGCGTCTTTCAAGTCCTTATGCCGCTGCGATCCGTTATACGCGATTTCAATCGTCAGCAGGATGTTGGTGTCCACCATCACATTTGTCTGCCTTCGGTTCCGGTAATTCTCGCGGATTAAGCCTTTGTTGATCTTAATTATTTCGGGAGAGCTGGAAGAGGATTTGAAAGTGTGTACGGTCATATTCTCTGTTTCTGCATTGAGCGTCTATTCATTTGCCCGGTCGCCATACATTCGCCACCGCCAATACACCTAAGTAACAACCTTACGTTACTAATTCTCTAGGTTCTTGGGCGACGAGACGAGCTTCGCTCGCAGGTCCGGACTAATCATCACAGTGCCTGAACACTGCGCGACGTTCTCAGCGAGAGCGTCGCATTGCGGGAGCCTAAATTCTCATTCCGTTCGCCCTTAGCGTATGCTTCGCACGCCTCTTGTTCCCCCAATAAACGACGAGTTTGGTGAGTGGTACACGACGCTGATCGAGGCCGTTCAGGACGATATTGTAAGGGCAGTCGGGGCTTCTAGAAGCCAAACGGCAGCAACTTCCTTTCCCTCCCCTTCTCATCCGACACCTTGCACAACAGAATGGCCCAGAAGGCCGTGCCCGCAAGATGAAGCGACAAAGACAATTCTCGAAGACTTGGCGCTACACGAGCTGCGCGTGGCCCGAAAAAACTCAGCAGGATCTGGCACGCGCACTCTATGTGAAGCAGCCGGCTGTCGCAAAGCTGGAGCAGCGTGGCGATATCTATGTCAGCAGCCTGCGACGCTATATGGAGGCTTTGGGCGGCACGTTCGAGATCACCGCGAAATTCCCCGACGCCTCGGTCAACATCTAGATTTTCAGCGAAGTGGCCACTGAGAAGTAACATCGCTTTGAACCAATAGCGCCTCCGACCAGACATTTACCCAGATCGCTCAATGAAAATTCCGGCTCTTCACCTTCAGCGTATCGATATGAAGATCGGGTGTGAACATGTCCCGCGGAACGACCGGCTTTAGCCGATCACGTGAATCCGGCCCACCCCCATGGGCAAACTCGTCGCCTCTCCCGGTCGGCAGCCTGAACTCCGTATCTCGATCGGCAAGGCCAACCAGATCGGCTGAGAGATCGAAGAGTTGCTGGGCGACGAGATGGACCACCTCCCCTTCTCGCTGGATCCGCCCGTTGATCGCCATCATTGAGGATCCCAGTACGATACGCCGACGCTTCTCGAATAGCGACGGCCACACAACGACGTTGGCCGGACCCGTCTCGTCCTCGATGGTGATGAACATCACACCCTTGGCCGATCCCGGCTTCTGCCGCACCAGCACGAGTCCAGCGGTGTAAACCCATCGGCCATCCCGAGCATTCATCGCCTCGGCACAGGTGATGATATTGCGTACCGACAGGCCCTTGCGCAGAAAGGCGACCGGATGCTGGCGCAAAGTCAGCCCGATGTGGCTGTAGTCCTCGATCACGTTGTGGCCGTCGTTCATCTGCCGAAGTGCCACCTCCGGCTCCTGTTGCTCGGCAATTGCTGTTGCCTCACGTTCGGCGGCGGCGGCAAACAGGGGTAACGGCTCGTCGCGCAGCGCCTTGATCGCCCAAAGCGCATCGCGTCGTTCGAGTTTCAGCGATGGCAGAAAGGCGTCGGCCTCCGCGAGTTGAACAAGCGCTTCGGTCGGCACGCTAGACCGGCGCCACATGTCATCGACTGAGGCGAACGGGTTGTTCATGCGCGCTGCAACGATCCGTGCGGCGTCCGCGACAGCCAGCCCTTTCACCTGCCGAAACCCGAGGCGCACAGCATGACGATCGCTGCCTCCAATCCTTTCCAGCGTGCAGTCCCATCGCGAGCGGTTGACGCAGACCGGCCGCACCTCGACGCCATGCTTGATCGCGTCCCCGACGATCTGGGCCGGAGCATAAAATCCCATTGGCTGGCTGTTGAGAAGGGCTGCACAAAAGACGTCGGGGCAATGGCACTTGATGTAGTTCGAAGCGTAGGCAATCAACGCAAAGGAGGCCGCATGACTTTCCGGAAAGCCGTATGAGCCAAAGCCCTCCAACTGCGAAAAGGTCTTTTCGGCGAACTCGGCCGAATATCCGTTCTTGACCATGCCTGACACCAGCTTGTCCTTGAAGCGCGAGACGCCGCCGGTGAACTTGAAGGTCGCCATGGATTTGCGCAGCTGGTCGGCCTCACCACCGGTAAAGCCGGCACAGACCATGGCGACGCGCATCGCTGACTCTTGAAACAGCGGCACGCCAAGTGTCTTGCCGAGCACCGCCTCCAACTCGGGTGTCGGATACTCGACGGGCTCCTTGCCTTCGCGACGACGGAGATAGGGATGCACCATGTCGCCCTGGATTGGGCCCGGCCGCACGATCGCCACCTGAACAACGAGATCGTAGAACGTGCGCGGTTTTAACCGCGGCAGCATCGCCATCTGCGCACGGCTTTCGATCTGGAAGGTGCCGAGCGTGTCAGCCTTGCGGATCATTGCATAGGTCGCCGCATCCTCTTGGCTGATTTTCGAGAGATCAAGATCCTGCCCTTTGTGCTCGCGGATGAGATCAAAAGCCTTGGCCATGCAGGTGAGCATCCCGAGCGCCAAGACATCCACCTTCATGAACTTCAGAGCCTCGACATCGTCCTTGTCCCATTCGATGATCTGCCGGTCTTTCATCGTCGCCGGCTCGATCGGTACAAGATCGTCCAGCCGGTCATGGGTGAGGACAAAGCCGCCGGGGTGCTGGCCGAGATGACGCGGCGCGCCCATCAGCTGCTGTGCCAGTTTCAGGGTGAGCGCTAAGCGCCGGTCGTCCGGGTTGAGATTGAGTTCCCTGATGTTTCGGTCGGGAATTTCTTCCGACCAGGACCACATGCCTGACGACAGCGCCTTGATGACATCTTCAGGCAGGCCAAGCGCCTTGCCGACATCGCGGATTGCGCCCTTGGCCCGGTATCGGGTGACGGTCGCACAAAGTGCCGCCTTCTCCTTGGTATAAGTCTTGTAGATCCACTGGATGACCTCCTCGCGCCGTTCGTGCTCGAAGTCGACATCGATATCCGGCGGCTCGTCGCGTTCCTGGCTGACGAAACGCTCGAAGAGGAGATCATTGGTCGAGGGGTCGATCGATGTGATGCCGAGAATATAGCAGACGGCGCTGTTGGCCGCCGATCCCCTGCCCTGACAGAGAATGCCCTGGCTTCTGGCAAAGCGCACGATCGAAAACACCGTCAGGAAGTACGGCGCGTATTTCATGGTGCGGATGAGATCGAGCTCGTGGCGTACGGTCTTCAACACGTCCGGCGGCAGACCTTCCGGGTACCGGTCCGGCGCACATTCCCAGACATAATGCTCGAGAGACGCCTGGGCGTCCTTGCCCGGAACGATGGCTTCCTCCGGGTACTGGTAGGTCAGCTCCTCAAGCGAGAACTTGCAGCGATGCACGATTTCCAGGGTTCGCGCGAGTGCTTGCGCGTAGCGCGGAAACAGGCGTGCCATTTCCTCCGGTGGCTTGAGGTAGCGGTCGGCGTGGCGTTCGCGCTCGAAACCGACATCGTCGATCGTGGTGTTGTGCCGGATACAGGTAACGATGTCCTGCAATTGCCGCCGGCCCGGCTCATGAAACAGCACATCATTGGTGACGACGGTTCTGACCTTGAACCGAGCCGCCATGTTGGAAATCTCATGCAGCCGCAACTGGTCGTTCGGTCGCCGACGCAGACAGAGAGAGACGTAAGCGCGATCACCAAACAGCTCAGCCATTTTTCGAAGCTGGATCGCGCAAAGATCATCCGGCAGATCCGGCACCAAAATGCCGATCATCCCCTCGGAGTAAGCGACGATATCGTCCCAGTGCAGGATGCAGTTGTTCTTGCCGCCGCGCGATTTGCCCAGCGTGATGAGGCGCGTCAGGCGCGAATAGGCGGATCGGTCCATCGGATAGACCAGCACAGACATCCCATCCGCGAGATCGAGCCGACAGCCGACGACCAGGCGCAGACCCGTGGCGCGAGATGCTTCCAGGGCGCGGACGATCCCGGCCAGCGAATTGCGATCGACGACGCCGAGTGCTTCGATGCCGAGCTGTTTCGCCGTCTCGAACAATTCCTGTGCAGAGGAGGCGCCGCGCAGAAAGGAAAAGTGGGTCGTGACCTGCAGCTCGGCGTAGCTCATGCGAAGATCCCGTGGCAGAACCAGCGATGGGACCCGGTCTCGGGATCCACTCCGTCGCCGGAGCGGAACACCCACAGGCGCTCGCCTGCCTCGTCCTCGATGAGAAAGTAGTCCCGCACCGCCTCCATCTCGGCGTCACGCTGCCACCACTCCCCGAAGATGCGTTCCGGGCCGTCGGCGCGTTTGACCTTACGGCGCTTGCCGCGCCAGACGATGGAAACAGGCGGCCGGTCCGGCATCAGCGCAATCGCCTCGATCAGTTCGGGTCGTGGCAAAAGCCGGACTGGACGGCGCCAATGGCTCACCCAGGCAACAGGGATCGGTTCAGCAACGGGACTGATCCGCCGGACGGAACGTTCCGGCACATCGGATGCAACCGGCGCGACGCGATAGACCCGCTGGCCCCGATTTCCATAGATATCGATGAGCGGTGTCACATCGGTGATGTCATCCTCGACCAGAGCAGAGACTTTCTGCGCCTCCTCCAATGGCTCTACCATGACGGCGACAAGGGTGAGCCTCTCGATCCCGAAACCCGGCTCGATCTTTTCCGTCCGGTCCCGAAACAGTTTCGTCAGCCAGGCAACGTCGCGGGCAGGTTTGGCAGTGCCTGCGCGAATGGCTTGTCTGGTGCCGTCGACCTTCTCGACGATCAGGTCGGCGCGGCGCACCCCAAGGCCGCGCTTCTGAAGCTCATCGACCAGTTGGACGACGAGGCGGCCGACATATTTGTTGATCGTTTCGGCAGCGCCAATTGGTTCAGCGAAGGCTTTCGAGACTTCGACCAGCTCAGGCGTCCGGATTGGCTTGATCGGCTCGGCGATGCGACAGAGCATCTGGTCGAGACGGCGCCCAACCTCCGGCCCAAAGCGCAACGTCAGCGGCGCGCGCGGGGTATTGGCAAGCTCCCCGATCGTCTGAAATCCGAGAATGCGGAGATCGCTGACAATCGTTGCCGGCAGGCGCAGGAGCGATATAGGCAGCTTTTCGACGGCCCGCACTGTCTCACCCGGCGGAATGACAATCGTCTCGCGCTTGATTGCGCGGGCGCAGGCATGGGCTGCACCCCAGCTGTCGGCGACCGCCACGCGGGCAGTCAGCTTCCTGCCCAGAAACTGGTTGGCGATCTTTGTCACCATTGGCAGCTCGCCGCCCTGCAGGTGGTCGGCGCCTTCGGTGTCCATCACGATGCCGTCGATCCCGTCAATCGCGACGATCGGCGAATAGATTGTTAGTGCCCACAGTGTGATGCGTTCGAGGGCTACCCGATCGGCTTCGATATCCGCGTCGACCATCATCAGGCCATGAAACAGCGACTGCGCCTTTGCCGCCGGCATGCCGACATGCACGCCTGCCACCCGGGCAGCCGGGTCGGCAGCCGAAACCCATCGCTTCGACCCGCTTCTTGCGATCACGGCAATTGGCTGTTCAGGCGAAATGGAGGGATCCGCCCGCCGAATACGATCCGTCGGCAGATCCGGAAGATAGATCGAGACGACCCTTGTCATCACACGCCCTCACGAGAAACTCAGC
This sequence comes from Rhizobium azibense, assembly GCF_004342325.1. NCBI lineage: Bacteria > Pseudomonadati > Pseudomonadota > Alphaproteobacteria > Hyphomicrobiales > Rhizobiaceae > Rhizobium > Rhizobium azibense. The sequence goes on from NZ_SMBJ01000018.1 coordinate 35,733, forward strand.
ACACTCACCCGCTTTCACGCGCATCAATTCAAGAAACCATTGAGGCCTGCCCACCCCCGGTACCGGCAGCTCTTCCGATGGCATCACACTGACCCGCCATCTGGTTGTTGACGCCGTCGGCTGGCCAAAATCATTCGCCTCGGTCTGCCGTCGCCATCGCCGGACGGCAAGAGCCATCGTCCCGGTTCGCTCGGCGGCTAGCTGCAATCGGCGGGAACTGACCATCGGCAGGCGGACAAGTTCGCCGACGACCGCTCCGAGACCGCCGAACGACAGTCCCTCCTCCATATTGGCCAGAACATCCTCTTCCCTGTCGGACTCGACAAAAATCACCCGGTCGGGATGGAGGCCCACCTGGGCAAGCGCCGGAAAGAATAGATCCGGTCGGGTCAAACACCAAACGACGGGGCCTTTGGTTCGCGCGGCAATGCCGGCCACACAGAGTGCCGCCGCCGCGCCATCAACAGTACCGGAACCGCCGCCCGCGAACTCATGCAGCGCTCCATGGGCGAGACCACCGCCCGGCAGGACCGCATCGATCTCCGACAGACCGAAGGGCAGACAGCCGGCACGTCTGGCCTGCGCACCCTCCATTGATGCGATGCGCTCGCGCAGATTGGCGATCACATCGGAAACCTCCTCAGGGGCCCTCGTGGCACGGGCAGCATTCATCGTTCACGGCTCCCTTCAAGGTCGCGTTGGCGGGATCGACATCATGTCGGGCGGGCGATATGTTCACTATCTGTTCTTGTGCCAGCAAAGAGTCAAGACACATTGAGCGTAGGAATATTCGCCTAGCATTAGCGATCTTGAAGATTGCGAACGGAATCAATCGCGTAAGGCCGAAAAGAATTTTTGGCGCAGTTTCCGGGCGTTTGGGCCCTGCCGGTGGATAGCGGGGAAAGAAGTCAGTTCGTCGCAATGTTCTTAAGCTTTTTGTGCTGCACTTCAGCCATGACAAAGCCTCCCAGGTCAAACCCACCTAGAACAAAGCCGCTTCTTCGTGACGGCGAAGCTCCGATCCGCTCGAAGCCACGCAGGAAACGCAATCCGGCACAGCCACAGCTGCTTTTCGATCCCATGCCCGATCGGGTTGAGCCAGCGCTGGCTGAGCTGAAGGCACATCCGCCAAAAGGTGATCAGTGGAGCTGGGAGCTGAAATGGGACGGCTATCGCCTGGCGGTCCATATCGAGCCGCAAGGTGTGCGCATCCTTACACGTGGTGGCCATGATTGGACGCATCGCTTTCCTGATATAGCAGAGGCCGCTCGGGCGCTCGGGCCGGCGACGATGATCATCGATGGCGAGGCGGTGGTGCTTGACCAAGAAGGGCGACCGGATTTTGAGCTGCTGCAGCAATCGCTCGGCGCTTCTGGAAAGGCCGCTGGCAACCGCGCCTCGGACGCCATTCTCTACGCCTTCGATCTAATTTATCTCGACGGCCATGATCTGCGCGGGATCGAATACCGCTCGCGCCGGCATCTTCTTGAGGATACGCTCACCGAGAAAGATGGCGCCATCCGTCTTTCGGAGACGTTCGACGCGGATCCCGCTGTCCTGCTTGAGAACGTTTGCCGCCTTGGTCTCGAAGGCATCGTCGGCAAGAACCTCGATCAGCCCTATCGCTCCGGCCGCACCGGCGACTGGGTGAAGGTCAAATGCGTTGAGAGCGAAGCCTTCATGATCGTCGGCTATGAGCCATCCACGGCGTCGCTTGGCGGCTTCGGGTCTCTCGTGCTTGCCGCCTACCGCGACCATGATCTTGTTCATGTTGGGAGCGTCGGCACGGGCTTCAAGCAAGCCGAGATGGATAGGCTGCGCAAGACGCTCGACAATCTGCGCTGGAAGCAAAAGCAGCCACCTGTGTCCTTCGCCGGGAAAGCTGACATCGTCTGGGTCGCGCCGACCTTGATCGCCGAGATCGAGTTTCGGGCCTGGACCGGAGACGGCAAACTGCGGCATCCATCCTACAAGGGCTTGCGGGAACGTCAGGACAATGCCGACGTCTTCACGCTCGACTAGCGAAATCGGTATCGTCCGTTAGATTGTCTTCCACGACCTTGCGAACGTGGATGGCGTTGGATGTGCAATCTCTACCGGATGGAAGACAAGGACTGGGTCGCGAAGTGGGCCCAGGATGCCGAAAGCCTGATCAATCTGATGCCGGCCTATCAGATGAACCCCGACCAGATGGGGCCGGTCGTCCGCAACACGGCTGACGGAAGAAAGCAGCTCGTGCATGCGCGCTGGGGCCTGCCATCGCCGATTTTCGTGCAAAAGAAGGCTGCGGAAGCTCGGGCGGAGAAACTGAGAGCCAAGGGTCAGGCAGTCGAAATGGACGAGCTCATCCGCATGGAACCGGACCGGGGCGTGACCAATGTCCGCAAGCTTAACCTTCCCCACTGGACACGATGGTTTGGCATCGAGCATCGATGCCTGGTCCCGGTCACAAGCTTTGCCGAACCGGATCCGGCAAGCCAGGAAACCGGCGGCAAGGTACCCAATACCTGGTTTGCCCGCGATGAGGCGAAATCGCTGATGTTCTTTGCGGGCATTCATGTGCCGCAGTGGAAAAGCGTGCGGAAGGTCAGGGACGGCCTGACCACTGACGACCTCTATGGGTTTCTCACCACGGATCCCAACGATCTCGTCAAGCCCATCCACGAGAAGGCCATGCCGGTACTGTTGCTGACAAAGGAAGAAACCGACATCTGGATGCGGGCGCCTTGGGACGAGGCAAAGCACCTCGCTCGACCACTACAGAATGATGCGCTCATCATTTCTTCACGCGAACCATACGGATCTACGATCGTGTCGAAATCCGGAGAGCCGGTGGAACAGGGTAGTCTGCTTTGACGCCTGATCTCAGACCACGAATCTGTCGTAAAACGAAAAAGCCTGCAGCGGGAGGAGGTGCGGCAGGCTTTTCGAAAGAATTGAACAACGGCTGGGAGGAGGAGTGCCGCTGTTCCGTCAGACGTCCCTTGGGAGGAGGGGTGGGTCGCCTGAAACACGAAGCCCTGCGGGAGGAGGTGCATTGCTTCGATGCCCTGAGGATACCAGAGGCTTCTTTGATCGCCAGCATTCAGATCGCAATGCAGCCATGCGTATGCTGCATTGCAACATAAATCTTTTGCTTATTTTTCGGCCACTATGATGAAGGCACAGCTTTCTGCGTACTCGGCTCAAAGCCGAGAACGAACTCGATCACCTTGGTGGATGACATTTCGCACGGCTTCAGCAGCGAGCCTGATGCAGCCAATCGATAGAAGTTGAAGCTGATGATATCTGTTCCGCCAAGCTCCTCGCCATAGAGCCAAGTCCGCTTTCCGTCCTCCGACCGCTTGACGGTCACGCCCCATGCTCGACCACCGAAATTCCCGTGAATATAGCCGTCAGATAGTCTGGCAAGCGCGGCTTCAAATGAGGCAGAAACAGCAGACGCTTCTTTGCTGGAGGTCAGGGCGCCAGGCATTCGTCACAAATCCCACAGCCATCGTCATCCATGCTCGATGCCGGGCGCAACTTTCGACAGCAGGGACAGATTGCTGCGTCCGGAGTGCAGGTGTCTTCCCGTTCCGGCGGAAGAATTTCGATGCACACCTTCGACACCATATCGGCCGCGCTTTGATCCATGGCGATGCTCCAATTCAGGCCCATACCAGAGATAGTGAGCATCGACGCCTGCACAAGCCGGCAGGTTGCTGCCAGGAGCGTGCCGATCCCAGCCATATCGTCGAGCGACCTTCTTGACGATCTCCTTGCGACCTTGTTCATTCCTGTCATGTTCAAGCCCGCAAACGCCGTGCAGATCAAAGTTTCCATCGACGAGATCCAGCCGCAAGTCTGGCGTCGGTTAGTCCTGCCCATCGACTGGAATCTTCAGCACCTGCATCTCGGAATTCAGGCTGCCTTCAACTGGTGGAACTATCATCTCTACGAGTTTCGGATTGGTGGTCTACGCTATGGTGATATCGAGGTCCTCACAGAGGACGCGACCGACGACGATCCTCGCGTCTTCGATCAGACAGAGGTTCGCTTGCTGGACTTTGAAGAAGGTTCTGTCTTCAGCTATAACTATGATTTCGGGGATGGCTGGCGGCACACCGTTGCGGTCGAGGAATTCCTGACACTCGCGCCTTCGCCAAAACAGGGAAGCTGCATTGCTGGCGAAAGGGCGCGGCCACCCGAAGATGTTGGCGGCGTTTCCGGCTATGAGCGCTTCCTGGAGATCATCGCCGACAAGGAAGATCCGGAATATACTGAAACTATCCGGTGGTGCGGCGGCTACTTCGATCCGGAATGGCTCGATCTTGCGGTGGTGGACAAGGATCTCCGCAACGCTTTGCGCTCGTCAAACGGCGCCTGTACCAACCAAAACCCAAACCCATGTCCACGAAATGAATTGGATGAGGTTCAAGATAGACGCCTTGAAGGGATATGAACCAACGACCCGCCAGAATTTCGGATGCAAGGCGGTAAATAAATCAGCCAGATCAAGCATCTGGTCTGCTATGGGCTGTCCGGAAGGGGACCGCAACCTGTCAGGCCGTTTGTTGGAGTGCAGCGGGTAAAGCAAACGTTCCGCGTTGAGAGCGGCTCGCTCACGCTCCTCAGGGGCCATTTGCGACAACCCTCGATGCTGCGCTAGAGCTTCGCCGAAGCGACCATTCGCATACTTGCTCGCTTTATGATCTTCAGTCGGGCATCAGGAAATAGAATTCCTAGGTGCAAACGGACAACCGGCGCGATAGGTAATGAAGAACAAGACCGTTTATGAGTTCCTGGCCCCATGTCCGATATTTCCAATCTAATCCTGTCCCTGACACCCGAAGATGGCTCCACCATTGGCAACGGGGCGATGCTTGCGCTGCTGCGCGAGCACATGCCGGACCTTGCCGAAGACGACTACATCGCCGCGCGCGATGCGCTGATCGATGAGGGCGTGCTGGGGAGTGGCCAGGGACGTGGCGGGTCGATCTTCCGTGTCACGGATGAACCGGACGATGATAAAGACGACCTAGACGAGGATGAGAGTGACGAGGACGACCAGTTCGAACTGATCCACACCGAAGAGGCCGCCTCGCGTCAGCGAAGGGCCAAGGCCGGGAAGAAGGTCGCGCGCAGGGCGGACGGGCTCGTGGAGGTGCTGTCCTACCGCCACGGCGAGACGCGGGTGAACAACCCCGAGGTCGGGATGGTCCATGCCGGTACAGATCCAGATGGCGACAAGACGGTCTGGGCCTATGACCCGCATCTCGACCCGGTGCTGAATTTTGACTCTGCGCGCGCGGGAATCGAGAAGCTGATCGACGACGCGCTGGCCAGCGAAGATCCCGAGCGGATGGAGGACGCGCTGCGGGAACTGAAGCGGCTGCAGGCGCCCTATTTGAACTGGACTGGCAAGGCAGAGCGATTGAGCTTCGAGGTCGATACCGTCTCGCTCCATGTCCATGAACGGGTGGACCCGGCGACGATCCTCGCCAATGCGGCGAAGCGGCTGAAGGGCAAGGATGCGCCGACCCAGTGGCGGCAGCCGGACCTGTTCGCCGCACCGTTCGAGAACCTGCCGCTGCGCCAAGCACTGGATTTCTATCACCATGAAAAGGGCTGGTCGAACCGGCTGGTGGCGGGCGACAGCCTTCTGGTCATGAACTCGCTTCTGGCCAAGGAGAGCATGCGCGGCAAGGTGCAGATGATCTACATCGATCCGCCCTATGGCATCAAATACGGATCAAACTTCCAGCCCTTCACGAACAAAAGAAAGCTGTCAGACTCGGATAAAGATGAGGACCTCAACCAAGAACCCGAGATGATCAAGGCCTTTCGGGACACGTGGGAACTCGGCATCCATTCATACCTCACCTATTTGCGTGACCGCTTAATATTGGCAAGAGAGCTGCTGAACGATAGTGGAGCAGTCTTCGTGCAGATATCTGATGAGAATGTACATTTGGTCAGGGGAGTGCTTGACGAAATATTCGGCGTTACAAATTTTGTCTCGCAGATATCATTCTCGAAAACAGGATCTGTGACTGGCAGCCACCTCGGAAAGGTTTGCGACATCCTGTTGTTTTACGCGAAGAACAAAGATCGCCTGAAGTACCGAACTCTCTATGAAAAAAAGCCGGATATGGATGGCGACTATTCTGAAGACCCGCTGAAATCGGATGGCTTCAGAAGTACGACCACCTGCCCATACAATTTCATGGGAAAGAGCTGGCCGTGCGGCGCGAATGAACATTGGAAGGTGCCGATCGAAGGACTTGATCGCGCGGCTAAAGCTGGGCGGATAGTTCCGAAAACTACGTCGCTTCGTTTGAAGAAATTTGCGACTGATTTCGAATACAAGGTGTTTCACTCAGTTTGGCTTGGGTTTGGTGGCGCATCCAACATGCAATACGTCGTCGAAACCAACACCCGCATTGTAGAGCGCTGCATATTGATGACGACAGATCCAGGTGATCTAGTGTTAGATATTACCTGCGGCTCCGGAACTACGGCGTTTACAGCTGAAAAATGGGGGCGCCGCTGGATCACTTGCGATACCTCACGTATTGCCATCACGCTCGCAAAGCAGCGGCTGATGACTGCCAGCTTTGACTACTACATTCTAAAATACCCGCACGAAGGATTGAAGGGCGGATTTGATCATGAAACTGCAAAGCGCATTAGCCTGGGGTCGATTGGCAGCAATACGGATATCGACAAGATATTTGATGAAGACCATCCCAAAATCGCCGCGGCGCTGGCCGATCTGATCAGTGCGCTGGCCGCCACTCCACCAAAGCCACTCAAGCCCAGCCAAGGCGTGCGCAAGGGTGAGCCAGTAGACTTCGCCAAAGGTGACACCCTGCACGAATGGGAAGTGCCGTTAGACTGGCCCGACGCATGGCCCGATACAGCCCGTGCGCCCTTCGAAAGCTTCCACAAAGCCCGGCAGGCGATGCTGCGCCGCATGGACCAGAGCATAAGTGACCACGCCGAGCAGGAAACGCTTTACGACAAGCCGCGCATCGACAAATCCAAATTGCGCATCTGCGGGCCATTCTCAGTCGAGGCGGTGCCGGCGCCTACCGTCCTGTCGCTGGACGACAGCTTGCCCCCACAAGAGGCCGACGAAACCGTCGCCCGCTCCGGCGAGACGTCGCGCCAAGCGCTCTGGCGCGACGAACTGCTGAAGACCGGCGTGCGTGGCAAGGGCGGCGCCATGCTCCGCTTCGCCGAATTCGAGACGCTGCCGGGGCTGAAACACATACACGCCAGCGGATTGCTGGCCGAGACGGGCGAACGCGTCGTCGTCAGCTTCGGCCCCGAGCACGCGGCGCTGGAGCAGCGGCAGGTGGAACTGGCGCTGACCGAAGCCGAGACCCTGCGCCCGTCGCCGAAATTCATCCTATTCTGCGCCTTCACCTTTGACCCTGAGGCTGCGAAAGACATCGCCGAGGTGAACTGGCCGGGCGTAACGCTGCTCAAGGCGCAGATGAACACCGACCTTTTGACCGAAGACTTGAAGAAGGGCCGCAGTTCCAACCAGTCCTTCTGGCTGATGGGCCAGCCCGATGTGGACCTGCGCAAGCGCAAGGACGGGCTGTGGGAGGTTCAGGTCAACGGTTTCGACTATTTCGATCCGCGCAAGGGCGATCTGGTCTCGGGCGGCACCAAGCAGATCGCCATGTGGTCGCTTGACGTGGATTACGACAACCGATCCTTGATGCCGCATCAGGTGTTCTTCCCGATAGCGGATGCGAAGGGCGGCTGGAACCGCCTGCGCAAAACCGTGAGGGCAGAGCTGGACGAAGACCTGCTGGAGCAGTTCCACGGCACCGTCTCGCTGCCCTTCGAAGCGGGCGAGAACCGACGCATCGCGGTCAAGATCGTGGACGACCGCGGGATCGAGTCGCTCAAGATCATGTCGCTGGAGGGATAAGCCCATGTCCCTCATCATCAATTCGCCCTTCGTTTGCCCGGCGCAGCATTGGGTCGAGGCCAAGGGCGGCAAGCTGGAGATCAAGCCCGAGCGGCGGCCGGCAAGCTACGAGGTCTTTGACGCGCGCAACAACACCAAACGCACAGAGGTGCTGGATCTGGTGAACACGATCCGCATCCGCGTGGATCAGTGGCGCGAAGACGGCTGGCCCGGCGTGACCATCGTCACCCGCAAGCTGTTGGAGCACTGGCACGACCACGAAGCGCGACAGCATCCGTTCTATTTCTGCCAGCTTGAGGCCATCGAGACGCTGATCTGGTGGGTCGAGGGTGCGGCAGGCTACAAGCAGGGCATCGCGATCCCCGGCGATGGCGGAGTATGGGAGCGTCTCTGCAACAAGATGGCGACGGGCGCGGGAAAGACCACGGTGATGGCGATGATCATCACCTGGCAGGTGCTGAACGCGCTGACCTATCCGAAGCGGAACAAGGATTTCAGCCGTGCGGTGTTCATCGTGGCGCCCGGCCTAACCGTGAAGGAACGGCTGCAGGTGCTATTGCCCAGCGAGGGCAGCTATTACGACGAGTTCAACCTGTGCCCGTCCGAGGCCCTGCGCCAGAAACTGAACCAGGCGGAGGTGATGATCGAGAACTGGCACACGCTAATGCCGCTGAAGGAAGCGGACCGCTCGGTGGTGAAGAAGGGGCGCGAATCCGACGAAGCCTTCACACGGCGCGTGCTGGGCAAGCTGGCGGCGCACAAGGACATCATCGTCATCAACGACGAGGCACACCACGCCTATCGCAAGCCGCCCGAGGTGAAGATCAGCAAGAAGCATGCCGAGGAGCATGGCATCGACCTCGACGAGGCAACGCGCTGGATCGAGGGGCTCGACCGCATCCACAAGACCCGGCGCATCCAGCGCTGCTTCGACCTGTCGGCAACGCCCTTCGCGCCGACGGGTAAGAAGAGCACCGATACTGCGCTGTTCGACTGGATCATCTCGGATTTCGGCCTAAACGACGCGATCGAGGCCGGGCTGGTGAAGACCCCGCGCGTGGTGGTCAGGGACGATGCGGTTCCGGATGCTAAGACGCTGCGCTCGAAACTCTACCACATTTACCGCGACCCGACCGTTTCCGAAGATCTGAACCGCAAGGCCGAAGCGCATGAAGCGCTGCCGAAGCTGGTCCAGGACGCCTATACGCTGCTCGGCGCCGACTGGCGGGAAACTCGGGCGCAATGGCAGGAGGCCGGGCATCATTCCCCGCCGGTCATGCTGACGGTCTGCAACCGCACCGAAACCGCAGCCCGCATCGAGACCTATTTCAACAAGGGCGATGCGCACTGGCCGGAATTGCACGCACCGACCCGAACGCTCCGGGTCGATTCCAAGGTGCTGGAGAAGGCTGAGATCGGCGAGACCGCGACCTCCGACAAGGATTACGAGGCGCGGCTGAAGGCAATCATCGACGCTGCGACCATCCCCGAGACCCGCCGCCAGCAGTTCCGCGCCCTGAAGAAGGAAGAACTGCTGCGTGAGATCGTGGACAACGTCGGAAAGCGGGATGGGGCCGGACAGGATCTGCAGAACGTCATATCGGTTGCGATGCTGTCGGAGGGATGGGACGCCAAGAACGTCACGCACATCATGGGTCTCCGGGCCTTCACCTCGCAGCTGCTCTGCGAACAGGTCGTCGGGCGCGGATTGCGTCGGGTGTCCTATGACACGGACGAGAATGGCCTGTTCCTGCCCGAATACGTCAACGTTTTCGGTGTGCCGCTTTCCATTTCGGAAACAGGCGAAGGCGGGGAAGCTCCACCGCCTCCGAAACCGACCACTCAGATCGAAGTCCTGCCCGAGCGGGCCCACCTGGAACTTCGCTGGCCGAACGTGCTGCGGGTTGAAACGGTCGTGAGACCACAACTTGCCATGGACTGGGGCAAGGTAACACCGCTCGTGCTCGACCCTGCCAGCACGCCAATCAGCGCGGAATTGGCCCCCGCGCTCGGCGGCGCGACCGACATGGGCAAGGTGACAGCCATCGACCTCGAGAAACTGCCTGACGGCTTTCGTCTGCAACGTCTCGTCTTTCAGGCAGCACGGAAGGCCTTCGCCGAACTCAGCCACGGTTTTTCGGGTAACTACGAGTATCTCGCAGCGCAGCTGGTCAAGATCGTTGAGGCGTTCCTCAACTCCGACCGCCTCGACATCCCGTCGCTGTTCCACTCCGACCCGCTTCGGCGGCGGATTCTGATCGCACTCAACATCGACCTCGTCGTTCAGCATGTGCTGAGCAACGTGACAGAGCAGAACACGGAACGTCTGACGCCGGTGTTCGACGAGGAAAACCCGATCGGCGCCACCGGCCAGATGCGGACCTGGTACACCACCAAGCCGTGCTTTCCGACAACCAAGTCGCATATCAGCCACCTGGTTGGGGATTCATCCTGGGAGGGACATGCAGCGAACATCTTCGAGAAGCGCGACGACGTCATCGCTTATGCCAAGAACGATCATCTCGGCTTCCAGATCTACTACATGTGGGCGGGTTCGCGGCGACGCTATGTTCCGGACTTCCTTGTGCGCCTCACAGGTGGGACGATGCTGGCGCTGGAAGTCAAGGGCACTGACAGCCCTCAGGACAAGGCAAAAAGGCTCGCGCTCGACGAGTGGATCGGGGCAATCAATGCTTCAGGTGGCTTCGGTCGCTGGGATTGGGACGTAGCGTTCGCGCCCCATCAGATTGAGGACATTATCCGTAGGACAGCGGGCCATCGGTTTGCCGCACATTCCCTAGTCAGGCTGCGGCGTGCTTTCACGGCCGCGAGAATCGATATTCCCGCAGGCACAGAAGGAGTCATCGTCGATAGCTATCCGTCGCGAGATGCATACGAGGTTGAGGTTTCGCTTGCCCCGGCTTTGACAGTAACGGTCTTCGGGAGTGATCTGGAGCCGATCGATGCATGACACCCCGCCTTGGCAGCCATTGGGCGAGCAATCGTGGATTGAGAACCCCCAAGACCTTCGCATTGCCGACAATAAGGTCGCTGACTACCTTCTCAACAACAACCATTCAATAGGAGCAGCGAAGGCCAAATTTTTTGAAGGCGTTGGCCACAAACGTGAAGACATTGAGTCATTTAAGGAAACGATGCGAGAGCACGCTGCTTGCAATCCTGTCGCTTCAGTAGAGAAACATGCCTTCGGAATGAAGCTAGTCGTTGACTGCTTTGTCGGGATGCCGAATGGCCGCAGTTATTGCATTAGGACGGTTTGGAATGATCACGGAGACGGCCTACCACCTATTTTGATTACCGCGCATCCAATCGATTTAGCCTAAGCAGGCGCTATTTCGGGACGAGGAATCAAACCAACATCCACGCTGGGTGACTCGAATGAGTGCGCAATGGAGACCAATGACTAGGCGGGACCTCAAGGGTTCCATCTGGCTGAACAAACTGCCATTCACTGACGGAAGCATACGGGCGTAATGAACCTATAGAAACAGACAGAGATTACTGAAACGAACGGCTGATCTTGGAATTGGAGACCAGGCACCCTTTGGGCCCGGAGACGGACCAACCGGTCTTGGCGTGACGGTCGAGATCTGCAGATCTCGATAGAGATGCGGCCTGTAATCAAGCAGCCCTAACGATTTCCATACAGAGTCCCACGGAGCGATATTCAACCCGGACGTTTTTGACGGGCCGGCCCGCACTGCAGGTGGGGCTCGAAGCGCTTTATCGCATGTGGTTACCTGCGCTGGCTCAGCACCTTAGTCGTGTCAGGTAGTCCGCGCATAACCCTTCGTGCAGCCGCTGGTACTCCTTGTCAGTTGCTTGATGCTGAAGGCATTGGGATATCCCAGACGACCTCCGCCAGTTTACTCAGAAACTCCTGACGCTCTGTGACAGCTACCGCATTCCAAGTTTGCCAGCTTTCAAGCTTGCGCACGGTTGCCGTAATCCTGTCGTCCTTGCCCACCTCGTGCGCTGCAGCATCCGCCTGACACTTCGTTAGCAGAAATTTCGACTGCTCATACGCTACGATTTTTCCGGAATACCGGCCGTTCTGAAGCGCCCTGTTGATCGCTTTCTCGATGAGTAACAGGTTGCCGAGACACTGGCGAATATGAATATCGGCGGCACCCTCGCCAAACTCTTCCATAGCCTCGAAAGAAGCATTCGATGCCAAGATGTGCTCAATGTCGTTGCCGCCGGCCGTGTAGTCGGACAGGCGGTCGCGCGATGCACTCGAGCCGTATGCCTGCAGGTCGATATACTGCGTGAGCTTTGCCAGTAGATAGCGGAGACGGAAGCCGCGGAGCTGCCAGGTCTTCAAACCAAGCAACGTCCTCCGGAATTCAAGGGCCAGCGTTTGACGCTCGGCACGCAAGGTTTTCTCCAAAAACAGTTCAAGCTGCGCATCAGAGATTTTGTTGAGCTGATGCGCAGCTTCGATAATACGTCTCTCATACTCTTTACCTGACGTGCCGGTCAGTAGCCAAACGAACATGGTTTTCTCCAGATCGTCGGCAAGTTTGCTGAAATTCGCAGGGGACAGGGAGCGACCAGCAAGCAGGAGAATAAAGTGCTGCTTTATGGACTTTCCTCCGAGCAGACGGGTGTTGATGATTCCTGCCTCTTCTTCGCCAGCGACGTTCTGTCCCTTCGCGAAGTGAGCATACGCCTTGGCAGCGTCAAGCAGCTTTCCGGCAAAAGCGAGCGGTTTTTTTTCGTGATTGGTTTGCTCCGCGTTCTTCCGAAACCAATCGTAGATCGCGTCTTCACGAAGCCTTCCGTCTACGTCATGCGCCGCAAGCAGATAGTACCTCAAGAACCGTAGCGGCTTTTCGTTCGCCTGATAGATAGCATCGGTGAGCTGTTTCCACACAGCTTTCAGCTTGCTAAACTCCTCACCTTTTGCGTTCATGAAAAGGAGGTTCTTGAGCAAGTCCATGGCGTCGAGGCCGACGCCACGATCATTGATCGTCTCAAATATTTTCAACGCCACGGCTACGGTCGGAGTTTCGATCCGGATGATCTTCACCTTGTTGGTGAAGTAGCCGTAGAAACGGCGTACTTCGGCTGGATCGTTTTTAAGCGTGGTCTCAATAAATTCCTTGATTGTCAGATATGCATTGTAGAGATTTCGGATTGACCTCGTTCCATCGCTGGGGGCGTCGGTGCCTGCACCTTCCGCATACCTTCTTAGGACGTCGCCCGCATCTTCGTATTGAAGGTCGAGCCTTAGACTTTGCGTTGTCTCGCCCTGCCAGTTGGTGGAGCTGTAAATTATCTGTCCGGGAAGTTCCTCTGGAACATCTGCCTTTAAAGCGACCAGCTTATCGCGGAGCGCGCATAATGTGAGATAGGCGGTTGTAGTTCGCTGCTGACCGTCGATGAGGTCGAAAACATCGCCGGCCTCGCGACAAACAACAACGGTCCCGATGAAATACTCAGGCGCGTCGTTCTTACTGGCATTCTGGTACTCGCTGTAGATGTCGCTCAGAAATTGTTCGACCTCTTCGCCACCCTCACCGCGAGGGTCCGTCTCACCCCAAACGTACTCCCGCTGATAATCGGGAACGCGGTAAAAGTCTTGGAAAAGAGATTTAATGTTTCGGTCTTGCGGATCGATCTGTTTGTTCATGCATAAAGCCCCGTGTGATAATCTGCTTGTTCCCTTTCAGGACAAGATTAGTCAACTCCCCTACGCGTTAGCGCGCCCAGGCATTTCAAAAGCCCTTGGACGCAGAGTCACCGTGAATCAATGTGCCGACTAGCTCGGCCGGTGTTCCGGGTTGAGGGTGGAACCACAACTCTATGGGAGTGATCGGCCCGTTGACTTTTGTGACAATCTCGATCGCTTGGGTGATCAGACGTTCTGGAAGTTCGCCATAGAACAGGTAAATAGCGCGATGGTAGCCTACGAGGCGACAGTATTCAGATAGCGTTAGAATATCCTTACATATGCCGCCAAGCCGCGCAGAACCAGGTTTCACCTCAATGATGGCATGATTGTTGTCCATCGATCCGGGGATGTGAACAAGCAGATCCGGCGACGCGAGACGGGCGCCGGTTGCCTTGATCAGAGCGTGTCCTTGTTTGTCTACTTCACCGTTCAACACGAACGCAGTGTCCGACGGCCAGATCTGCCGAAGTTGGTGATATAATTCATAGCAATATACGCGTTCGCGAAATTTGGGATCGCTTCCATGGACTGGTAGATGAAAGTAGAGGCCTCCGATGGAAGCCGTAGCCTGACAAAAAACGTCGTTAAGTTGCTGCACCTTAACCTCAACACTTTCGAGGAGATTGGCCGGCGTTGCGCCGGCGGCCATGGCTTATGTTTCAGGGATCGCGCGTCACTGGAGCCAATCGGAACATTGTGCCAACTACGGGCATATGGATCCAGAGTTCAGAGCAACGCCGTCCGGTGATTGATTCCACCGCACCTGCATAGGCAGCAAGTTGCGGCGCGTGGCCAACGGCTCGTTCTTCCCAAAGCTCGAAACGGCCGGGAAAGCTCTTGTGGTCGATAATAGCGAAATCAATCCCGGTTTCGACCAGCATATCAATACGGCCCTTGAGAAGCTGATCGGCTGCGGGTGACGTGACGGGCACTTCAGCAATGCACCTGGTCACCGGCCATCGGCCGCGGCGCCAGGTTGCTAGTCGGTCACTGGCGATAAGCGCATCATCTGCTTTGAAGCCAATCACGTTCCAACGCGTCAGGATAGACGACGCGTCGGCAAGGCGCTGACTTCGGTCGCGGTCTGGATCATCATAGCCGATGATGGAATGGAGCGCTTCGCCTAGCGCTGCAATGTCGGCGATCCCGTGTATCGGGAGCCTTCCGCCAAGGTCAACCCTTTCGACGACCTTCCAGCTTCCACCTACCGCCTCGCTTGGTTTCAGAAACAAGGGCGGACGGACCTGCGGCTCGGTCGTTCGCGCTCGCACGTAGGTGGGCAGCCTGCCACGCTCCGTCAATTCGCCACTCGTCGCAAGCGCCTTCACATTGACTGTGAAATTCTGGTTCCCAACCCCAAGCTGGTTATCGTCGTTCTGGGGAGGAACGACATGCGCTGCGGCCTCCGGCGCATTGAGCAGGCTCAGCCAATTGAGCGGGCCTTTCGCCGGCGGAGCAAAGATCAGATAGTCGCGGGCTCGCGTGGCGCCAACATAGAGAAGCCTGGTGTCTTCCTCGACAGCGCGTTGCAAAGCACGCCGCCCCGTCTCTGAGTTCGCTACCTCAACATCGATCGTGCCGCCTTTTCCACTCTGACCATACGGCCACGGCCAGAAGCGAATCCACCGCTCCGCCAGAGGGTTGCGCCAATCAAGCTCGCCGGTCGTCTCGGCGACCGGCTCGAACAGCCGCGCCTTCGATTCCCAGGCAAGTCCGGTCAAGATCGTCATTGGCCATTCAAGGCCTTTCGATCCGTGATAGGTCATGACCTGGATCGCATCACTGGCAAGGCTTGGGGGGCGCTTCGGCTCCGCTCCGTCGAGCGCAAGCAGCAGCCCCTGCAGGGTCGCAGGCGAGCCGGATGCAGCGCACTCTTCCTCATAGGCGCGTGAGAAACCGCGCAACGCCTCGAGGTCGTCGAAGCGCATCGCGGTATCGCCCCAGCTCTCGATATGGCTCAACAGTGCTGGCAACGCGAGTACGGCGTCGACCAGTTCGGCCGGCGTGAAATTGAGCAATTGACCTGCGAGCCTATCAAGCGCATCCGATATCGGCACGGCTGCCCGGAGCGCTGCGTCGGCATCATCAGAGGTAGCAGCCTGCAGCCATGCATTGGAACCGGCATCATCAGCGAAGAAGCGGGCGAGCTCCGCGAGGGCAAGGCGATCCGTCGCGTCAGCCACGCGCCGACAAGCGGCGAGCACGAATTCCACATGGGGTGTACGCGCAAGTCCCGATCGTTCAACTGCCACCGGAAGTCCAGCACGGCTAAGGGCGAGGGCAAAACGTCCGACATCGGTATTGGAACGGCAGAGAATGGCGATGTCACCTGGCGTGATTGGCCTGTGATCGTGCTTGTCGTCTTCGACAAGCCAGTTGTCGGCTTCGGCCAGACATTGCCGGATTCCCTCCGCGAGGGCTTGTGCCTGCTCGTCGACTTTGCCCATCAGCCACCACCATCCTGCTGAAGGCTTGTCAAAGCCAGCGTCGGATCGCGCCGCATCCGAAAACGCGTGCTTCGCCGCCGGCAGTCCCATCCGTTCGAAGACCGGCGTAAACATGGCATTGAAGAGATCGACCAGGCTTTTGCGGCTTCGCCATGATTTGGACAGGACCGGATTGTCCTCGGGCTTCCCCCCAGCGCCGAGAAACGCAGCCTGGGTCAGCTCGGTGTCGGCGCCGCGAAAGCCGTAGATGGCCTGCTTCGGATCACCAACCCAGGTGCTCTCGTCGACCAGCTCCCCAAGAAGTGTGAACACGGCAAGCTGCAAGGGACTCGAATCCTGGAACTCATCGACGAAGACACGGCTGACACGTTCCTTGAGCCTTGCGGCCAGGTGAGGTGTTTTGAGGATCTCTAGCGCGAGAGCTTCCTGATCCGTAAAATCCAATAGCCCACGCTCGGCCTTCCAATCCTGGTAAGCGGTCAACGCCTCGGCGGCGCAATGAAACGTCTCCGTGATGAACTGCTCGCATTCGAACCGGAGCCGCGGATGCTCGCTGTGCCGCCCCGCCGCGGCGATAAGATGGATCAACGCCTGATTATAAGGCTGTCCGTCCTTGGTGGGCGCGCATTTCACCTTGGTCAAACGCGCCCAAGTCGACCAACTGAGCGTTTCGCCGCGTAAAATGCGTTCATGCGCCGCCCTGATCGTCTCGACCGAATCCGCTCCCGTGCTGCTCACGATGGCCGGGCGCATTTCGAAGGCATCCTTCAACGCGTTGGCCAGTGCTGCGTCGAGGTCCGCGGCGTCTGCCGCGGGAGGTGGAAAGCATGCCAGAAAGGCCTCAATTGATCGCTGCGCCGACGAGGCTAACTGGTCAGCCTCAATTCCATTTGCCCGCGCGAGGGTCGCGATACTGCGCACAGTCCGGCGCCAGTCAGGCGGTTCTCCCGTCCCCGGCGCACGAGGATCATTGTAGCCGAAGTGGTCCGCGAGTTCGTTCAGGACCTCGGCACGTGCGGCGATTGCACCGTCCGCGGCCACGCTGAACACCAGCGACATGTTGGATTCACCGATGACAGCGGTCGACGGCGAGCGCCCCAGGTCGATGACAAATTCGCTGACGATTTGGCTGCAAACGGCGTTGACAGTGCCGAAGCGCGCACCGAGCAACTGGGCAGCTGCGTCCGCCTTGCCTTGCTCAAATAGTTTGGCACGGGCGCGTTCGACAAGTTCATCCGCCGCCTTGATGGTGAACGTCGTCGCAAGGATCTGTTCGGGCGTACGCACCAGAACCTCGTCGGCGATGTCATTGACGATCCTCGTCGTCTTTCCGGCGCCAGCGGCGGCGGTAATGGTCGTCAGTCGCGACATCAAACAAGCTCCTCGTAGACGCGACAGAGGCCGCGCAAATTGCAGAAGCGGCAGGGTTCTTTCGCTGCATCAATCGCAAGCCCAGCAGGTCGCAGATCACCTGTATCGGGGAAGCCGGCCGCAATCAGAGTCCCCTTCGTGGTGAGATCGTGCCAGAGACGCCAATCGTTTTTCACATGGCCAAGCGTAGCGAGGTCATCTATATCCGCTTCAATAGGATTGCCGGTCAGAATGGAGCCCGGACCCGCTACTATGCGTCGCTGGCGCAGCAGAAAATAGCCTCCCGGAGCACCCGTCCCGTCGCTGGCCGAAAGCCCGCGATAGATGGCTAGCTGGATGGCACGCCCGGACGCGACTTCCTCCCTATATCGCCGTTCGGAGCGGGTCCATTTGAGGTCCAGAACTGCGATCCGGTCGCCGCGACGAACCAGGAGGTCGAGTCTGCCCTGAAGCAGGAGCTGCCCCTGGATACCTTCCCGATCGAGCTCCGACCCGACGATCTCCAGACCTTGAGCATGGAGCAGGCGAACAAGCGCCTCCAAGGCACGTGGCACCATTTCGCGAGCGGCCGCGAGTTCTCCGGCATGTTCGGGCTGGAGGAGCGGAGCTGCGATCTCGGGAAGCAGGCTTTCGAAATGCCTGATTGCTTCCGTCCTGATACCGGCTTCGGCCGGTGGTGCGCCCGGAAGGAGCAGCCGGCGGGCGATCTCGTGGGCGAGATTTCCGAAGAGCTGGTCGGTGCCTGGGATTTCTGCAAAACGACCCGGCCGAAGATTGAGAATATCCTGGGCGAACCAGCTCAATTGACAGTTCAACATCCGTGTCAGCGAAGTCGCGCTCTCACGACGGGTGTCGGTAAGGCGTGTCGTTCCCGGCGGTATTGTCCAGACTGGAACCCCTGCTGGCGGCTGCACTTGCCGTCCAACAAGCTGGCGAGGAAGTATCCTGCCGGCGAGCATGGCATCGGGTTCACGCAGCAGCCGTTCCGCCTTGAAGGTGATCGCCGCCCCGCTTTCTTTCAGCAGAGGCCGCAAACGATGCGCCATTGGATGAAGGGTCGTCTGCGCGTCGCGCGCAAGCGCTGGGCGCACGAGAATGAGGTTTCCGTGGCAACGCCGGATGACACTGCTATGGGCGGCCTCGATCCGACGCGCAATCGCTGGTGAAGCATCGATCTCCACTCCATTGGCAATGAGCGCTTCACGCTCGGCATTGTCCCATGGTGTGATGGCAATCTTTTCGCCAGGACCGACAAAGTTCCACCAGATGACACGCAGGGCCGAGGACCACAATGCTCCTGGCGCCTTGATGGCACGAACAGCACCAGCTTCCGCAAAATGGTCCGGATTGGGAACGCCCTCCGACAGGACTTGCAAGACAACCCGCTCGAGAAGGAGGGCGGGAATGACCGAAAGCTCCAGGCGGCTCAGGGCGTCAGACACAGCAGCCGCAGCATTCGAAACTGCCATCAGCAAGCGGTCGCCATCGCCACCGTCCGAACGCATCGCCCAAGCGGCCACTCTCCCGCAGATCGCCAACGCCTCCGACAGTGGCATCCCCTCGCCTCTCGCAAAGCGCCCGACCTCCGTCCATGCGCGCCATTCCGCAAGCGTCGTGTCGGTTTTACGGCGCGCTGTATCCGCGTCGGATCGCGTATTGATTTCGAGCAGGCGATCCTCGATTTGGACCCATGCTTCGCGCCAGACGCGGCCACCGACCCCCGGCTCTTCGCTGAGCGCGCGTGCGAGCCGACGCGCGGCCCAGGCCGCAACAGGTGGCCTGGGAAGGAGAAAGAGGTTTAATAGCGCGCGGGGATCGAACGGCTGCCACGCGGCGGCGAAAGCCAGAGGAAGAACCTGCAGTGCTCCACGCCAGGGTGATGAGGCGGAGAGCCCGAGGGCTGGAATGCCCCTCGCCCGCAAAGCATGGTCCAGGAGCGCCGTATCGCCGTCGGAAGCGAGAATGACGCTTCCGCGCAGGTCCTCCGACGGCAAGGCTGCTAACCAGTCGGCGATCGTTTCAGCAGCCATGAGCTCCGTATCGGCTTCCACCATTGTAAGAGTGCCGTCGCCTGCCAGTGGCTGGACGGGCTCCCCTGATAGAACCCTCTGCACTATGCGCAGGTCAGAGCCCTCTGCCGCCAGGTCGGGCTGCTCGTGTTGGAAGATCGTGACCCCGACGGATTCGAGAGCCTTAACAATGCGTGCCCACAGTGGCGGCAAAAGATCCCGCCGGTCTGCCAAACCGAGTTGGTGAATTCTTAGGCCAGGCCTTGTCTTAAGGACGTCGAGCAAAGCTATGGCGCGATCTTCCAAGCCCGCCGGCAATGTTGGCTCGACTGCCTCTGCGGCAGCGAGATCGTCTAGGCGATTGCTACCGGTCGCGGTACCGTGCCAGCCACCGCCCACCAGCGTATCGCGCCACTCAAGGAGGGTGGCGGCCGTAGACCAGGGATCCCTCGAAAATGACGAGGCCCAGAAACGATCGCCACCGCAAGCACGGAGCTTTGCGAGATAAGTCGAAATGCGCACCGCCTTCGAAACGCTCGGTGCAAGCATTCCTAGCTGGGTTTCAAGCGTCTGAACCAGACCCAAGGGTCCAACGACATCCTCATCCAAACTTCCGGATGCGTCGTGCGCGTCGGGATAAACTCGACCATCTGCTGCCAAGCCGAAGATGAGATGCATGTCCTACCCCTGATTCCCCCTACCCCAGATTGCACTATGCCGGCTCTCGACGCGAGTCATTATCACTGGAGCCCGACGGTGGACCGATTGGGTAGCCCGAGCGAGAACTTTCCGCCTTCCCGTCACCGCAAGCCACTAAATGTCAGAAGGACGCAGGTCTTTGTTCGCCTGCGTCCGCCGCCTGTCAGTTGAAGAACTTTCGGAAGATGGACTTGAACCAGCCAAATAGACCTCCGGCTGTTGGTCCCATCGTTTCTGCAATAGGGGAAGGCGCGGGCGGTCGCTTAAGAAGCCGATCCTTCTCTCGGCCGGCCTCGATTGCAGCCCGTGACATCTTGTTGGCCCAAACTATCATCCCTTGATCGATGACGTAGTGCGAAGCACAGGCAAAGTCGTGATTGCCGATCGATGGCCAGAGCGATGCGTTGTCGCCGTGCATAGTTAACTTGTATTCGGTCGCGACCAGAGGCGTCGATACTTCCTCACCGCACCCGCACGCGCAATTGTGGAGTGCGACGCGACACTCCCGCGAAACATACAAAACCCCGTCGTCGAGAGTTTCAGGTATCTCCGCTGTGAAGACTGTTCTCAGCCTTTTAATCCGCGTCATATCGCAGCCCTGTTCGAGATATTGTTCCCCTCGATCATGTAAACCGAATTCATCTCATTACGCTCATCACGAAAATAGTCCGCCCACCGCTGCCAGCGCATGATGGCCATGATTGCGTTTAGCGAGTTGATGGCCGCGATCTGGATATCCGTTCGGTAGACATCGTCATCTTCTACGTCATCGCCGAAGGGAAGCAGCCTCTCGACCTCGCTCCAGTCGGTGCCTGGGCGGATGAACGTCGCCCTCGCGCATCCGTCCAGCCTGCCATCCTCCAGGCCAACGCCGATCCCGGTGTCGATAAACGGGATCGCCAACCGGACCAGTCCCTCAGCGATTTCGCGCCGCGACGAGCCCTTATCGATGCAGACAAAGACGAAGTCGAAGCCCGAGAGCTCGTCAACATTGCCATATGTAACGCGGACCGGGTGGGAAACGATGCCCTTGTGAATACGCGCGTAAACCTGCGTGTAGTAGTTCACCTTGAAAGGGAACTCCTTGAGCAATTCCCTTTCAGGCGAGCCAGGCGACCGGAACAAATTGTGATTAAGAAGCTGATCCCCGTCATACAGGTGGATCTCCGTGACCCATGTCTTGGCAAGAAGGTCGAGCAGGTAGGACCCGGTCCCGCCAAGGCCTATGATGGCGACCCGTCCCATAAGCTTTCGGTTTACCGCGCCTATACGGTATCGGGCCGAGGCAGAGTCAGGAATTGCGAATGGACTGTCGTCATTTGAGATCAACCCGCGGGCATGCGTCCTGGCGTTAGCCGTTCGGTCCAAAGATCTCGCGGCACCGCCGATCAATCCCTCGTAAGCTACTACCTTGTCGTAGATAGTCTCGTAGCGATGAGTGATCTCCGGCTTCGACGACAAATAATAGCTAACATCAATATCAGCGAAGCGCTGCTGAACGGCACCGTTGACGATATTGTTCATCGGCTTTCCATCGCGATGACATGGCATCCCACCTGCGAAATACATGGTGTGATCGCCCTGCGGCGTCGAGGTCAACCCAGAGGACGCTTCAAGCGAAAGGGCACAGGTGAGGACGCCGCGGGCCAAGGAGCCATCGACCGTCACATAAGGAATGCTACGGACAATCAAATGACCGTTGCTCACCTCAAGCTCGAAGCCTTCGTCTTCGAGTTGCTTCAGAAACGGGTCACGACTTATCAGATCGACGGACATTGAACACCATCCCATTCTTGACCATGATAGATTCACCCTCAACGAGATCACCCTCTGCACCACCGACCCCATGAAGGTAGGTCGTGGTGTAGTTGAAGTTTTCGAAGTCGGGATTCGGGTAAGCAATCGCGGCGATTTCGCGATAGCTATGGCGACGCTTCTCAACGGTCCGCGGCCGCCCGTTGACTTTAATTGTCACGGTTTTGGGTTCGCGGCTACGGACGCGCTCGACGCCCTTACCGCTCAAATCGATTTTGCCATCGACCGGGATGATTGTGTCACCATCACTATCGAGGACCAGTTCGCGGTCCTCATCAATGTCCGCGTAACGATAGAGATCGGCGGCAGCGATTGCTCCCTCGCCCCACTCCCAACCGCGTTCGTCAACAGTGAAGTTGTAAACCCGATCGCTTTCGAAAGTCCGGAATACCGCAGTTTCACCCGGGGCGAACTTCACCTCATCCTCAAGGCCAATCGAGCGCCCGGATTTCTCAACGATCTGTATGAGGACAAACTCGCTCGCAGGCACTTTGCCCGCGGTCTCCCGAATCTGACTGCCGTCCATGACTTTATCGCCGATGCTATAAATCGCGCCATCGACAGTGAACTCGAATTTCTTGTTGTCTTTTACCATAACTGCGCTCCGTTCTCCGGCGACTCTTGATCGTGATTCGTCAGTGGACTACACTGCGATTCTAGTCCCGATATGGACTAATCTATATCGGGACTTATTTGAAATACAAGTCCATATTGGGACTTTTCGGGAGATTCATGCGTGGCTAATATCGAACCCGTCGCCGCAGCGGCCGAAGGGCGATCATCGATTCCGGCAGTCATGGAGGCATTTCAAGGACTTGCGGAGTTGTGGGAGCTTTCAACCGAAGACCAACTTCTCCTGCTGGGATCGCCTGGCCGATCGACCTTCTTTAAGTGGAAGAAAGAAGGAGGCTCAATTCCAAGAGACACCGTCGAGCGAGTCTCTCACCTACTCGCGATCCATAAGGCCCTTGAGATTCTACTCCCGGACAGCAGAGCTGCTGACACTTGGATCCGAAGACCTAACCAGTTTTTCCGCGGGCAGAGTGCTCTCGACGTTATGCGCGGCGGCCAAGTGATGGATATATTCCGTGTCAGACAATATGTGGACGCGCAGCGTGGCGGCTAACTCTTTCACTGTGATCGACGTCAAGCAAACGTTCTTTACTCTCATTCCGTCGCGATTTCCGACGATTGATGTTTTTGCGCGGGTAGCGAATGGTCGGAGTAAGGAACTGGCTGAGATTGAGTCCCTAACCAATCCGCGCCTGAAAGACCGAGAGCGCATTCTCCGAGGTGGAGCTACGATTGTTGATGATAACGCCCCACTTCTTCAGAACTGGAATCATGCCCCATTCACATATCACAACCCGGAGGGCTCGCGGTTTTTCGGCCCCGAAAATCCGGTGCTAGAACTATTTAGCGACATTCAGACAGCCCTTTCTGTTTCCATTTGGAAACGAGAGAGGTTCCTGTCTCGCACTAGCGAGGCACCGATTGGACTTGAGATGCGAGAATTGTCGCGCACCGTGAAAGGCCGCTTCGTTGATGGTCGCGATTGGGATCCGGACCTTGATATTGACACGAGATACAAGCGCGGTCGGCATATCATGGATGCCGGTTTCGACGGCCTGCTCTATAGGCCGCCAGAGCGAGGTGCCGGCTTTTGTGTCTGCGTACTTCGGGGTGAGGTCCTAGATCGGGCCGTTCAGGGCAACCACTTCAAGTTCGTCTGGGACGGAAAACTTATCAGTCGGATCTATTCCTTTGGTTCCGGGAAAGAATATGTACCTGACGATCTGCGGGGTAGCGAGAACGTGATAGCGGCTTAAGCTCGATGCCCCAACCAGGTCATCAATTGTGCAGCGCTTGTAGCAATCCTTGTCGTTGCGTTCATAGTGGTCTAGGATAGCCTTGCTTGCTAGCCGATACTATCTATCGCACTTTTCGAAACACTCAATGACGTCTGCCTTTGTTAGACGCACGCTCATCGTCCCTTTGCCTCAGTCGCTTACACTAGCGGCCCACGACCCTGCACGGAATGCCAACAATCGCCCGGTGACCTTAGAC
Organism: Rhizobium azibense; assembly: GCF_004342325.1. Classification (NCBI taxonomy): domain Bacteria; kingdom Pseudomonadati; phylum Pseudomonadota; class Alphaproteobacteria; order Hyphomicrobiales; family Rhizobiaceae; genus Rhizobium; species Rhizobium azibense. The sequence goes on from NZ_SMBJ01000018.1 coordinate 59,769, forward strand.
CTTAGTGCACTCCCCATGCCCGAAACCTCCCCCTCCCGGTCATCTCCCTGAGGCCAAGCTCCAAAACAATCCGCCGCGCCGCCTGCGGTGTGACGTCGAGCGTCTTCGCAACCATCCCGGCAGAGACCAGCGGTTTTGCCATGACCAGCTCGACCAGTTCTGGCAATTTTGAAGAGGTTCGGCGTCCCTCCAGCTTTCGCTCCATCATTTTTCGCGCCAGCGTCAACCGGTCATGTTCTTTCATGCCAATCTCCGCGGCCGCGATCAGCCCCTGGGCAATCGCGAGCAGTCGAGTCTTCCGATCGCGACTGCGGCGCCGATCGACGGGTATCGTTTTGAGCCCGAGATTGACGGCGGCAAGATGGGCGCCGGTAGTGATGCCGGCCTGGCGCAGGATCGAGGCGGCAAACAGCCGGCCAAGCCAGGGCGCGTGCTGCAGCACCGACAACTCATTCCAGGCATCGAGGGCGACGATCGCCTGCAGCACGGCCGGCAAGTTTTCGGCCTGGCGCAGCGCGCCGCGCCATTCGTCGAGCCGAGCATCTTCGTCCCAGTCGAGATCATAGACGAGAGGGTCTCGCTCGCGGTTATTGGCCGGGGTCCGACCGGGCTTTTTGGCTCGTTCGATTGCGGCGTCCGAGCGCGCGAGCAGCGCATCGATTGCAGCATAGTCGACGCCCGGCAGATCTTTGACGTCATCACCATCATCACCCTCCCCTTCTGGCTCGATCGGGGCCTTGGGCCTGATGACTCCGGCCGTCTCCGCCTCGCCCGCGGCGGCCGACGTGGTTTCCGATGTCTGCCTCAGCGTCCGCAAACCTTCGGCGGATAGCGCCCAGTCAGGCGCCTGGCCGCAAATGCGTCGGCGAGTGCGCAGCACGTCGCGGGCGATGGTCAGTTCGTGAGTGGGGGTGCGGATATCGCGGGTGGCGTCGTGGAGGACGAGGTCTTCGAGATGGACGAGTTCTCCGTCGATCCACAGCGAGGCGCAGGCGTCGGCAAAGTTTTGGCGTTCTAGCCAGCCTGATCCTACCACGGAGCGCTCAATGCGCTCGTCCAGACGCGTCAGAGCGACAACAGCGTCGAAAGCCGGCCGCATTAAGACACTCAGGCTGATTTTCGAGAGATCGTAAGCCATTGAAATTATGGTAAATGATGTCTTAAACGAAAGCTATAAGGTCACTGCGGTTCCCCACATGCTATAAAAGAGCCCGTGGCGGCTCGCCACCGATAAGTACCGCTTATCGGAAGTGATTGCTATAACGCCGCAAATTAGGGTGTCGGTCACCATGGATCGCAGGAAATGCGCGGTTTTCCAGGCTTTTCGGCCGATTTCGTCTGGGATGACCGGACTCCCCGAGACAGAATTCGGCCGCCGCAGTTGCCCCGCATAATCCCGACCCTTCTTCCGGCATAATGTGCCGGCGACCTCCCGAGGGCCCCTGCTCTCGCGGCATCTCCAAAACGGTTGTTTTTCCGGCCTTTCCGCCACAGGAGCCCGCTGGCGCGGGTTTGTCAGTGCGGACGCTCCGTTGCTTATCTCGGGCGGCGATTTGAGTCTGGCGGGCCGCTATTTGATGCCTAAAACACGCTTGCAACTGTTCGATTTCTAACGCATGCCTTATCTGTACAAACTACTTCGAGACAGGGCCGTTACAAGCGCGATGGCAAAGCCACAAACATTTGACAACCAACAATCTCCCAAGCGGCTGATCGGTTATGCCCGGGTGTCGACGGATGAACAGGTCCACGATGCCCAGTTGGACGAGCTGCGTGCAGCCGGCTGCGATCGGATCCATCAGGAGCATGGTTCCGGAGCATCGCGGGCTCGACCGGTGCTGACGCGATTACTCGCTGAACTTAGCGCCGGCGACGTCCTCATTGTCGTGCGCCTCGATCGACTGGCCCGATCCGTCAGTCATCTCTTGTCGGTGATCGAGGACCTCGAGGCCCGCGGCGTGCATTTCCGGTCGATCCGCGATCCAATCGATACGTCGACCCCGCAGGGCATGTTTTCCCTTCAGGTCCTCGGCGCCGTCGCGCAGCTCGAGCGGGCGCTAATCGCTGAGCGTACCAAAGCCGGCATTAAGGCGGCGAAGGCACGCGGCAAGCTTCCTGGAAATCCCGGTCTGCGAGAACGACGGCCGGAGGCGATCAAGGCAATCTCGCAGGCACGGGAGAAGCTCTATCTCGATGAACTCATTGCATCGGCGCAGACGTGGCTGCCGATGGTGCGTCAACTCCGGCCGCAGCACAGTTGGGACAATGTCGTGCGGGTTCTCAATCGCCGTGGCCACGACTGGACCGTCGAACGCCTTCGTCGCGCTGTTCATCGCATGGTACGCGAAAAGCTCGCGGAGAAGGAACTCCTTGCTCGATCCCCTCGCCGGGCTCCCGAAGACTATCTGATGAAGCTGGTGGCGGCAATTGCCATTGCCGATCCCAACCTGTCGCTGCGCGACATTGCCGCGCAACTGGACCAGATGGGAGAACGGCCTGTGCGCAGCGGCAAGAACTGGCAACCGTCCTCGGTGCGGGTCCTGCTGGACGAAGCCCACCGATTTGGCCTCATTCGCCGTTGAGGGCATGGTTCATCCGACGCCCGATGGCAGAGAGTCTTTTCTTGTCGCTATTCGACTGCATAGCCGTCAGGTCCGGCCTTTGGGGATCTGTAGCGCCAGGACCGCTAGTCGCTATCGCTCCGCGGTTTCAGCTCAGCGCCTACATCCTCGCCGCGGAGCCGGCTTCCTCCGCCTGCTCGCCCCCTCCCCCGGAACGTGCTGAAGGCTTCAGCCGCGGTGATTATGATCCGCAGAGGCGCGCGGGCCATGACCCTCGGCGGCGCGGGTAAAAGCAGAGGACAGCCGCTCCCCTCGCTACCAAAAAGCCGTCTCGGCTGCACGACGAATTCGGGCGCGAGCCGGAACTCAGTCAGACAGTATTTGTTTCTTTTACAATCCGTCCGCGTTTCGGCGTTCTTTCAAGGATGCTCGACAATTTGATTGAGCCATTTGTCCGCGCCGCCAGCTATATTTCCTACAAGAATGATTACGGCCGAAGATCTGCAAACATTCGTTTTACGACCAGCAAATTTCGACTGTCCTCGAAGCCTGGGAGGTCTTCGTCCTGAAGCATCCTGCGGAGACCGCCGTTAAGATTACAAAGCAATGTCTCCTTTCAGTCGTGACAAACACCGCGATTGTTCGTTCGAACACGAAGCCGCTCAATCGGCTCCGTGCATCAACTGACCTTACTACACCAGCCGCATAGAAGGGCTGTCGGCCATTCTACCCGGGCAACCATGACCAATGCCCTTAGAACGTCATGTACGATCAAAAATGACCGCCAAGACCCCGCGACCCATGGCGGCGACAGGACGGTACCTATCTCTACACAACCGATCTTGTGAGAGGTGGCGCGAGGAGCGGGTCATGCGCCGTCCATAGTAGCGCCCGAAAATGTCGCTTCTTTTCAGAGTGTTGTAGCTGTGGTCAGCTGACCACCGGAAAAGCAGCTGTTGGCAGTGCGTCCCACCCCAAAAGACTTGCTGGCCCACGACAGCAGAGTCTGGCGAAAAACCTCGATCAGTGGACCCGCTGACCTAGCACTCAATCCTCTCCGGCA
>NZ_SMBJ01000019.1:0-55317 GCF_004342325.1 Rhizobium azibense
AGCACCGGCACGTAGCGCGAGAAGGTGTCGACCACCGTCAGCACGCGCAGTTTCTTACCCGTTGCGAGTTGGTCGTGAACGAAGTCCATCGCCCAGACGTCGTTGGGTCCGACGGCCATGTGCCGATCCTCGCGAAGCTGGGCTTTTACCCTCCGCTTCGGTGTCTTGTTCCGCAACTGTAGCCCCAAGTCCCTGTAAATGCGGTAGGTTCGCTTGATGTTGGTGCCCCAACCCTCGCGTTCCAAAAGCACATGCACGCGACGATAGCCGTAGCGCACCCGCGTCTCAGAGCCCGATTCAAAAGTTCATTCGTATATCCGTTATCTTGCGATGCGCCTTGTGAGCATTCTGATTGAAGCGATTTGCGCCCATGCGGTTGCGCTTTCGATCGATTTCTCCCAATCCTTGGCGAGACGGCGGCAGCGTCCAAGCCAGGCGAAAGTTCTTTCCACCACCCATCTCTTGGGCAGGACGACGAAGCCCTTGGCGTGATCCGAACGCTTGACCATTTCGATCGTCCAGTCACCATGGCCGCACATTGCTCGCCTCAACTTGGCTCCGGCGTAGCCACCATCGGCGAAGATGTGGCGCAGCCACGGAAAACGGCGGCGGATCGCCTTGAGGACATGGGGTGCGCCGTCGCTACGCTTTGGCTGTCGATAATCCCTGCCGTCGGTTGCGCCTCCCGTCCCTCGATTTCCCGCGCCGCCATCACCAGAAGCTGGTTGATGCTCTGCCACAGTCCGATCGCGCGCCAAGCATAAAAATAACCGCGCACTGTCGAAACCGGCGGAAAATCGCCCGGCAGCATGCGCCATTGGCAGCCGCTCGAGGCGATATAGAGGATCGCCTCCACGACCGAGCGCATATTCGTCGTCCGACGCCGCCCGCCACGACGCGCTGGCGGGATCAGCGGTTTGATCAACGCCCATTCCAGGTCCTTCAAATCACTTGGAAAACGAAGCACGTCTCGGTTATGCTCACGGCGAGCGATAGCAGTCCAGCTCATCGAAACCCCATTTGATTTAGCACCAATAGGGAATCACAACTGCCTGTTATCGCTCAACTTCTTTTAAATCGGGCTCTTAGGCAATTTCGGCGGAGGGCGGATTATCAAATATACCGGGCATTACCACTTGGTGTATTCTGCGTGCTTCGCGGTTATACTAGCCATATTTGTTGTATCAATACTTATGCCATCGGATACGACCGAGTCTAATACCGGAGAAAAGATCGCTTAACCGCCCGAATCATTTCAAAAATATTACAGATAGTGGAGGAAGCCCGTGGGCTTACGTGTAATCGCGTGTTCTGCTCCCCAGTTTTCTCACGGCGAGGCGGGCGAAATGGCATTATCAAGCGCCGATCCGGCAAGCCTCTACAATGCCTGCAGATATGCTGCGTCACTGGCATCCAAGGCGGAAGGTGCATGGGGCGAAAGCAATTGGCGCGGCACCAGGAGTGACAGGCGACAATCAACGCTTCTGCTATCTGACATGGACGATGTGCAGCGAAGGCTAACGCCGCTATTAGTCCGGGTCCGGCCCAATTTAGTTCTCATAGGAGCGATGTCGATATGCTTCCGCGGTGCGATTGAGACAGCGAAATACATCAGAGAGTTTCTAGGCGATGACGTTTGTATCGTTCTTGGCGGTCGCCACGCCACCGAAACAATATATCGGGATGACGAAAATCGTGTAAGACATCATCTAGCGTCCCCTCTGCGGCTAATTGCTGACGGAAAAGTTTCCAGCTGTTTCGACATCGTGCTCTCCGGAGATGGTGAACACTTTATCGCGGAAATTGGGTGCGTCGTAGCTTCCTTGGAAGCAAGAGGTTTTTCGCCAAGGCAGGCGAAATTCTCATTGGGCCACCTGACGACCACCCCGGGGCACTGGATCGCCGGCACAATCATGGACGATCAGGTCCACACTGTGTGCTCTTCGGGCATGCCGCTCGATTATAATGGGATGCCATCCCCAGCCGAAATGTTCGGAATTACAACGAGCTTTGACGTGTTTGGTGGCGCGCCTACCGCGCACGTCTTCAGCGACATCGGGCGTGGCTGTATCTATGATTGTATCTTCTGCAGTGAGAGGATCAGCGTTGTCGGGCCTCCTCGACAGTTCAAGATAAGCCCCCACCGGTTATGCGGCCAACTCGCAGCAGCCCGCCGCGTAGTCAAGGCAGATTACGGCGAAAACTTTCCTGTCTCGGCGTTCATTGAAGACTCAACTCTTCTTGGATGGAATTCGGCCCTCGTAGCCCAGTTTGAAAAGGTATTCGACCCACTCGAAAATCCTGTGCGGCTTGGCGGACAAGCGACCATTGACCAAATTGTCAATAACCCAGCCCTTGCACGAAGACTAGGCCGCATGGGCCTGGAATATCTTTTCATCGGGGTCGAGACACCGCGCCCAGAACTTGTTGGAGGTCTTCACAAGAACATCGCCACCAAGAAGGGTTCGTGGATGGAACGCGGGGACAAAGCAGTTGAGATCTTGTCCGAAGCCGGAATCAAGGTTGGGGTATCCCTCCTATTTGGCATGGGCGAGGGAGCTGCTGAAAGGCAGCAATTGTTTTCGGCCTTAGAAAGCTGGCGGAAAACGGGCTCTCTGATCACAATCAGCATGAACTGGGCCGTCCAACACCCTTTGAGAAACACGGTTCAGGGGAATGAATATACCTATTTGGATTGGGCGGTGTCGCCCGGTCCCATGCTGTCGTTGTTAAGGAATTTTGGCGAGTCCTCTGAGATCTATCCAATTGCCGGCGGTACAAGCCCAGACGAAGCCTCCGTAAAGGATATTCTCCAAGCCACCACGGAGATCATGGCTATGCCGCCTGCACACCCAATGCAAAAGCAAGAAGCGGATCATGTCCCAGGACGTGGTGTAGCTTAGACGACCACGGCTCATCCCAGCCGGATGAGTGTCAGCTTGCTGCTGGCAGGCTGATGAGGGGATCATCGCTCATTGTGGCGATTGTCTCAAGTGTCATGTAGCGGGATCGCTGGACGGCCCATTCATCGTTCTGTTCGAGCAGCAGCGCACCGACCAGGCGCACGATGGCGTCGTCGTTGGGGAAGATGCCGACGACCTCTGTCCGCCGCTTGATCTCGCCGTTCAATCGCTCAATCGGGTTGGTCGAGTGAAGTTTGGCCCAATGCTGCTTGGGACATGTAGGCGAGCACGTCTTGCTCGGCGCTGTCCATAAGACTGGCGAGCTTCGGTACCTTTGGCCTGATCTGGTCGGCGACGTTGCGCCACTGAGTGCTTGCCGCCTCCGGCGTGTCCTGAGCGAAGGCCGTGGCAATGAAGGCGGAGAAAACTCGGCGTCCGCTCTTTCCAGCATGGGCCAAGGTATTGCGCATGAAGTGGACCCTGCAGCGCTGCCAGGTGGCGGAGAGCACCTTCGATACTGCGGCCTTGATGCCCTCATGCGCATCGGAGACAACGAGCTTCACGCCACGCAGACCCCGCCTGGTCAGCTTTCGAAGAAACTCCGTCCAGGTCGCCTCGGCCTCGGACGTGCCGAGCACCTCGCGTCGACCGTCGGTGTTGACGCCGACGGCGATGATTACGGCGACGGAGACAATACGACCACCGCGCCGAACCTTGAGGGAGGTCGCATCGATCCACAGGTAGGGCCATTCTCCTTCGATGGGCCTGTCGAGGAAGACCTTCACCTTCTCATCGATTTCTTCGCACAGCCGGGATACCTGGCTTTTGGAGATGCCGCTCATGCCCATGGCCTTGACGAGGTCATCGACGGATCGGGTCGAAACGCCTTGGATATAGGCTTCTTCGATGACCGCAGTCAGGGCCTTCTCGGCCATCCGGCGTGGTTCGAGAAAGCTCGGGAAATAGCTGCCTGTGCGAAGCTTGGGAATGCGCAGCTCGACGGTGCCCGCCCGTGTCTCCCAATCCCGGTCGCGATAGCCGTTACGCTGGGCCAGTCGGAAGCCATTCTTCTCGCCATAGCCCGCGCCGGTCTTCGTGCCGACCTCCAGCGCCATCAGCTTCTCGGCAGTAAAGCCGATCATCTCGCGCAGCAAATCGGCATCGGCGCTCTTCTCAACGAGTGAGCGCAGGTTCATCATGTCGTCGGTCATCGGTGGTGTCCCTCAGGTTGGCTCAAGCAACCCGACCCTACCGGAAATCACCGATGGCTATGAAATCCAGTTACACCACTCCATTGGACACGATCAAGAAGCGGAGCATATATATGCTGAACGGAGCGCCTAAAGGCGGAATAAATTACCCTAGCTCAGACCGAGTATGCGCCGGAACCCATCTCTTTATCGATATGTGGGATGCAGAAAATACGGGAAATGCTGAAGCGATTGAGGCGGCGGTAGCGCAAGCCGTTCATGACTGCCGCGCAACGATGTTGGAATCGAGTTATAGAAAATATAGCGAAGATGGGGGCGTCACGGGCTTCGCAATTCTCGCTGAATCGCACATTTGCGTAAATACCTGGCACGAAGAACGCATGGTCGCGATAGACGTATTTTTTTGTGGTTCGCTAGACCCGTACGCGAGTATCACCGCGTTGCGCGACGTATTTCGTCCATCCCGGATCGATATTAGCGAGCACAAGCGTCTTCTTGGAACAAGAATAACGCATCCAAATATTGTGGAAGCGCTTTAGCCGAAAGTATTCTCCGAAATCGAGGCGGAACATGTCTAGACAAATCGTTTTCGTGCGCGAAAAATACCCTTCTGAATTCCGCACTATGATCGTGCCGAATGAAGTGCCGTACTACACAGAAAAGGGCTTTGAGGTATTCGTCGAGCTTGGTATCGGCGAAAAAATTGGCTTTGCGGAACCAGCCGGATGTCCTAAAGCGCCGGCGTGTCTGGTTCGACGGCCAACTGAATCTCGATCCAGAACAGCTGATCTTCATCGACGAAAGTGTGCTGCAGAGGCACGGAAGGAGTTCAGTATGAGCTAACCCCGTAACGTGAAGCTGCGTGAATGATGGAGGATGGCCCTCCGGGATCGGCTTTCAGGAGCGGGTCTCAAACCAGTCCGAGCTGCTGCGGTAAAGAGCCGTGGTGGCTGGGGCTTACTTTCCGCCGCCGGTGCGCGTCGTCTCCATTCCAAAGAAGACCGGAGGCGAAAGGGTTTTGGGTGTGCCGACGGTCAGTGATCGGATCGCTCAGATGGTGGTCAAGCAGATGATTGAGCCGGATTTAGAGCCGCTCTTCTTGCCAGACTCCTATGGCTACAGGCCGATGAAGTCGGCTTTGGATGCCGTTGGGGTAACGCGTCAGCGGTGCTGGAAGTACGATTGGGTTCTGGAATTCGACATCAAAGGGCTGTTCGACAATCTTCCGCATGATCTCTTTAATCGAAACCCCATTTTGTCGTCGAACGCTCGTTGCGTGATCGCCCTTGATGAGAAACCCTTTTAGCCAGTTCCAACGCCGCGGCCGGACATGGGGCAACCATTGCCCGATTGACCCCAGTCTCCAACTTAAGTGGCTCAGCTCTCTTCAATGAGGCCACAGCTAGCAAGGGCAGAGACGAAATCGTGAACGTCGCATTTGGTGACGTCATACCGTTCTGATTTAAGCTCGCTCAGTATCCTTGGTAGTGTATGCTCGCCGTCCAGTTTCGAAACCAAACCGGCGACCCAAGGCGGAGGAGATTGGATGATCTTTCTTGATTTCTGGGATTCCTTCCAATTCGAGCCTTTCATTTGGCCCAACCCATCGCTGGCGATTTTCCAGCTTGTCAAGAAGTATAAGGCGGCTTCGGGAGGCCCATACGGTCGTATGAAGCCCCACTTCACCATTACGGTCGACTCGGCGCCCATTGCTGATAAACAAAACTCCAATCTCTCGGCATGTGGTAGATCCAAAAATCGTGCCAGCTGCAAAAAGAGCCTAGGAAAAGTTTTCCTATTTGCTCGGAGCCTAAATGCAACTGCATCAACAGCGCCCGAACAATATCGCGTCGCGTTTCAACAAATCGGCAGCGCCGCATGCGCGCCAATCAACCGCAGACGAGGGAGAAAACTCCGAGCAGCTCCGGCAGTGTTCTGGTAAGCGCGTCGCCGTGTTCCGCAAAGCGGCGCACAACGGCAGCGCCTATGCAGTCCGCCCCGCCATGACAAGCGCAATGCGCGCAGTGGAGTGCTCGGCAGGAGGGAAGAGTTCGGCTCGTGGCGTCCCGGGCATGGCGGGTGCGCCTACCCCGGTTACTAAACGATCTCCAGCCACCGTCGACGGTCACCACAGACCCGGTGACGCTTGCGCGCTGGCGAGAAAGCGCACCGCTCGGGCAATTTTGTCTGGACGCGCCACGCGACCCATTGGCACCCGGCTGCGCACCGCGGTGAGGTCTATCTTGCCCGCGCGTTCAAGTTCCGAAACCATCGGCATGCGCACGTAAAAGTTCCCTGACCAACGTTGACGATCTCGAGGCTGAATCCTGATCGATCAAGTCTCACTTTCACCCTCTTGAAGGAATGCAGTCTTCCTAAATGCGTAGACGGGGTCATCGGGACATGATGCTCCGATCGGCTGCCGGTGGCCGAACTGCTCAGTCTCGGATGCCGCGGCCAAGATCTGCTCCTCGACTAGATCATAGACCACCGTCCGTTCGGCAATTCTCCAATCCCCTCCCTTTTTCAGGAACAGATCGCAATAGCGGCCGCAGATCAGGGCCTGACTTAGCGTTCCGGCCTTGTTCGGTGCGCGTTGCAGTGCGGCGAAGTAACTTTCGACGGCGGCTTTTTCCGGGCTGCTGAACTCAATCAGAATGTTCGTGATTTGATGGATGTTGCGCGGTCCCGTCTTGAAGACACCAAGGGCGAACTCGATGAAGCCCTCGGCCGAACCGGAATAGGTCCCGTGATTGTCACGTGCATCGGGCCAGTAGGAACTGCGCAGCGCCCTTTCATCGGCGCGGTCTATCCCGCGGCAATACCGATAGAGGCAGTCGCGGAGCGCCTCGCGGTCGAGCAATTCGGTAATTTTTTTTGTGTTTCATCGCTTGTCGCACATCTGATATTGGGGCGCTTACCCATCCAGTGACGCAGCCAGCTTTCAACTGCTCGGCTGACGTAAGGAAAAACCCTCCCTCTGCTTAGGCATGCATGTAAACAACTGCCCTTAGAAGTAGACATCAATGGGAGAGCTGCGGGTAAGGTGTTTGGACAGCGACGGCGCCGTCATGCACCAGTTGCGTTGCGTTTCAACCCCCACAATGTTGGTTGAACAAAAGGCGATCGAGCAACGCATCCGAAACGCAATCTATCTCCAGCGCACGTTCAGGGCAGGATCGAGCGCCTCGCGACGCGAACAGTTCGTCCCTCTCCTCGACATCGATTGCACCGGGCAGTATGTATCCCTCGTCGTCAAGATTGAATATTTCGGGCGCTTGGGCCCAGCATCTTGCATGACCTTGGCATTTGGAAGTGTGCACTATGACGCGCATACGGTACTCCATGTCTTTCCTCCTCTCAATTATCAGGACCAGTCCAGGATCAGATTCTCTATTCCAAACACGTGGCCCCCATAGGTGATGGGCGCCGTACCATCCTTGATACGGAAGTCAGGGATGCGCGACAGCCACTCCTCCAGGCCGATGACGATCTCTCGCCGGGCAAGGTGTGATCCAAGACAGCGATGGGGACCGTACGCAAAAGCGGTGTGGCGATTGTCTTCTCGTGCCAAATCGATCGTGTTCGGATTTTCGAATTCCACCGGATCACGATTGGCAATCATCGTGGCGCAGGAAATGTAGTCCCCCTTACGGATCGGCGCGCCTTCGAAATTGATATCTTTCGTCGCCACACGGATCATCTGCACGGTCGAATAGGCGCGAAGCAGTTCTTCGGCTGCGAGCACAATTCGATCCGGTTTGCTCCGCAGCAATTCCTGTTCTGTCGGATTGCGCGCGAGATAGGCCAGGTCAAAGCCGATCGCCGTTGCCACGGTGTCCAGTCCCGCGACGAATAGAAGCACGCCTATTCCATGGATTTCCTGGTCTCTCAACAGGCGGCCGTCGACCTTTGCCTGCACGACGAAGGTCATGAAATCGTCGGCCGGTTCTTTGCGGCGCATCGCTGCAAGTTCATCGATGAACGCCAAAATTGTTCGGGCGGCTGCGGTTCGTCTGATGCCGTCGCCGTGGAGCAGGTCCTTCCCCCAGCCCACGAATGTATTGAGGCGCTCATCGGATAAGCCGAGCAAACGGAGGAAGATACTAACCGCAAAAGGAAAGGCGAAGTCCGTCAAGATGTCGCAGCTTGTGCTCGACGCGGAAATCTTGGAAATCAACGCAATCGCCCGATCACGGACCGCCGGTTCAAGCTCCATTATCCGCCTGGGCGAAAGCAGCGGATTGAGAAGTGAGCGAAACACGCTGTGAGCCGGGGGGTCGAGTTCAAGCGGGATCAGCGGCCAGTTTTCGCCAAGCGCCGAGGCGAAAAGGCTCCGATGGCTGGAAAAGGTTCCGGTGTCCTGCAGCAATTTGCGTTGGTCCTGAGCGCGAACGATGACCCAGGTACCTCGGCCATCGCGCGTATTGCAGGGAGAATAAAAGATTCTCGGTCCATTATGGAGGCAAGCGACAGCTGCGTGCGGATCCCCATTTGGCATGCGCTCCATGCCGGGCGACGTGAACAGGCTGAAGTCCTTCACCATTTCGGGAGGGACATGTTCTGGAACCCTAATGGTAGCCACTGCTTTTCTCCTGTCATCAAAGCCCCTTCGCCGAGAACGAATTCTCCTCGGAGAGGGAGCGAGCAAAATCGTTGAGCGCCAGATTTCCAATCTCAGCAGCGCGAGGCGCCAATGACATGCGATGCAGCGATCAGATCGCCGTGCGGCTCGAAATCCACGCTGCTTTGTTGGCCGAAGTCGAAATTTCTTGGATGCCTCGCCCGCCCTTCCGGTCGACATCGGATTTTCACGGGTACCTCTCTTCCGGTAAATGCGTTCTGAGCACAGATGCATTTTGATTTCCTCCGCTCCATGGCGGTCACCAAAGAAACCGGCCGACAGTCCTTGCCGCCCCGCAAGAAGAACTTCAAAGTTCATGCCAATTTGATTGATTTGGCCGGAAAGAAATTTTTCAATTGCCTTTCAGCGCTTTGGCTCAAGGCAGAACAAAGATTGGCTGATCAAGGCCGTGTCGCGCATCTAACAAAACCCGACATCAGGTGCCGGATGCCATCTATTCAGGTGCGACTTTTTCCCAGCCACCACAGCCGGGGGCCAGAGACAGCGCGACGAGCAACGAATGTCCTGATGTACTGCGATGCAGTGGGATAGCTTGAGGGTGGGTAGCTTTGAATTGTGGCATCGAGCTAGCGGCGGAATTCCGGGAAAAGCTCGAAGCGTGCTACTCCTTTGTCCTGAATGTCAGTTCTACCAGCCCGACGACACCACCCTAAGAGTCGGCGGCAATCTGCCGATTGGGTGTTGTCTGACAGCAATGGATATGGTGGCCTACCGTCCGCCGAGACGGAAGGCGATGGCCGCAGAAAGCCCGCTCAAGCGGCGGGCCGAAAATGCCGTCCGAAACAAATCCACAAAACTGCCCTGCCTGGCACGGCAAGAGCGTGGGTACGGAGATTTGATCTGGATCAAATCGCAATCCTGATGAAATTGATAGCCATCAAAGACGCGCTGGAAGAAATAGGGATAGCCGAAGTCGCAACGGCCGCGTGGTCGTCTCGGGCATGTCCGGCATAGGCGGTTTTCGAAGGGATCAGGACATGGACGTCGCACGCGGTGAGGTTCTCGTGATTAGCACTTCCGTCGCTTGCCGTTCCTGCCAGGCGCGGCACGGCGTCGTTTGCGGCGCCTTGTCGGCTGGCCAGCTTAGCGAACTTGGCCGCCACTCGCTGCGCCGCAAGGTCGACGCAGGCTGCGAGATCATTGCACAAGGATCGGAAAACTCTTTCTATTCGAACATCACGCGCGGCGTGGTGAAGCTCTGCAAGGTGATGTCGGACGGGCGCCAGCAGATCGTTGGCCTGCAATTCGCCCCCGATTTCGTCGGCCGCCCCTTCGTGCGCGAAAGCACGCTGTCGGCCGAGGCCGCGACCGATGCGGAGATCTGCGTGTTCCCCCGCAATTTGCTCGAACGCATGATATTGGAGACTAGGGAATTGCAGCGTAGCCTGCACGCTCAGGCGCTGAACGAGCTGGATGCCGCGCGCGAATGGATGCTGACGCTCGGCCGGCGGACCGCCGAGGAGAAGGTCGCAAGCCTGCTCCACCTCATTGCCGCCCACGCCGAGACGGCGACGAGCACTGCCTTCGATCTGCCGCTATCGCGTGCCGAGATTGCCGACTTTCTCGGGCTGACGATCGAAACCGTCAGCCGCCAGTTGACCCGGCTTCGCAAAGAGGGCGTCATCCGCATCGAGAACATCCGGCATATCACCGTGCCCGACATGGATGCGCTCGCAAAGAAAATCAGCGGGTAATTGCCACCCGCGTATCGCCAGCGTAAAGAACTAGGCGGCATTGTCGGGATGCAGACGGACGTGCCGGGCGCTACCACATCGAGCATTCCGGGCGAGAAAACTTCTAGTCCCGGAGCCGCCGGCTTGCAGCTCGGGATAGCCGCCGGGCAGGTGGGTGGCGTCGCCATCGGCGCCGGGCGCCCAGCACGTCGCCAGCGAGCTGAGCGGTGAGTGGTGAATGGAACAAAATATCAGCTCCGCGGCGACGTCAGCCGAGCAACAAATGCTCGTAGGCCAAAGGCTACATAGCGCGACCCGGGTGCCGGTCGGCATCAGCCGATCGATATTGGCGGCTGCGAGCTCTTCACGCCCCCAACCTGCGGATATCCGCCATCGTCGTCTTCTGTGACGAAATTATCGGAGCCGTTTGCGTTTCACCATTTTTCGATGCGCGGTCCGAGCCTGGCGCCCCCTTTTGTCGGACCTCAAACTTTCTTGTGCAGTTTCAAACAAGAAAACGTGCGCGGGTAGACATACGCACGAGCAGAACCTCAAGCCCCGTGACCCGCGCCTTCCCGCCGCGACCGGACTGGCGGGCAGTATGCTAAGGTTCTAAAAGGCGACAGAGAAACCTTGATCGAGATGCGGTCGGAAGTAGCCGAAACAGCGCCCGGCCGTCAGCGCGGCACAACGGCTTCACAATTCGCTCGCCCGCACGAGCAGCGCACGAGTGCGGCGACGAAGGCCCTGTGCTGACCGCAAGTCCATCTCCTTCAGGCCAAATGGCATGACGCTTGCTTGCCCTGGCGTGTGGGCCGAGGTCGGATTCGTGTTAGCCGTGACTGAGAGGCCGCAAATAAATTTTCCTAGAGGAGCTTCATTGATGACCATGGAAAAGCAGGTCCCTATTGTCACCTTTCGCACGCGGGTTCGCGACGAGTCTATATCCGGTCCCAACCCCTACCGCTGGGAAGACAAGACGACCGACGACTATTTCAGCGGTAAGCGGGTAATCCTTTTTTCGCTGCCGGGCGCCTTCACGCCAATCTGCTCCACCTTCCAACTGCCTGATTTCGAAAGTCTTTATGTCGAGTTTAAGAAGAATGGCATTGACGACATCTACTGTCTCTCCGTCAACGATGCCTTCGTCATGAATGCTTGGGGCAAGTCTCAGGGGTTGAAAAATGTCAAGCTTATCCCGGACGGTTCGGGAGAATTCACTCGGAAAATGGGTATGCTCGTCGCCAAGGACAATCTCGGTTTCGGTCTGCGCTCCTGGCGCTACGCTGCCGTGATCAATAATGGCGTCGTGGAGGGGTGGTTCGAGGAAGAAGGCTTTGGCGACAACTGCGCGACCGATCCGTATGGCGTTTCTTCGCCGCAAAACATTTTGAAATGCCTTAAGGCCCCAGCCTTCGTATGAGCATTGAAGCCAACGACCAGCAGCTACGACTTGTCGTGCACACCTGCGCCGAATGATAGGAGTTTTGCTCGAACCATGAAGTCCTTTACAAGCCTTCATCAGCGTCAGCAGCAATCGCTGGTTATTACGCCCCAGCTCATCGCGTCTATTCGCTTGCTGCAGCTGGCGCACACCGAACTGAATCAGTTCGTGGAACAGGAAATCGAGAAGAACCCATTTCTCGACCTGGCGTCGAATGACGGCGGGGCTTCTGGCGTATCGCCAACTGCGGCGGATGATCCAAATATCAGCGCACGCGAAGACCACGTTGATGGACCGGCCAGGACGGACATGCCTGAGCTGTCTAGTCCCTGGAAATCAATCCGTGACACAGGCAACCTTTCGCCGGGGGAAAGGCCTTCCCTGGATGAGTTCGCCGCCTCAACTGAGACATTGCACGAACATGTCGCCCATCAGATCGCCCTCACTGCCTTCACACCCCAGGAGCGGCTGATTGCTGGCGCGCTTGCCGACCATCTGGATGACACTGGGTATCTGCAAGTGAACCTTCAGGAGCTAGCAGAGAGGCTAAATAGCCCTGAGGCTGGAGTGAAGCGGGTTCTTGAGGCTTTGCAGCTATTTGACCCGCCGGGCATATTTGCGCGAAGTCTGGGCGAATGCCTCGAGATTCAGTTGCGCCAACGAGACCGGTTCGACCCGGCCATGGCAGCTCTGGTCGCAAATCTCGAGTTGCTTGCGCGACGCGATTTTCGAGCACTGAAGCGACGTTGCCGGGTCGATGAAGACGACCTTCTCGATATGTTGAACGAAATTCGTGCACTTGACCCAAAGCCTGGAAACCAGTTCCAGTCCGCAAGGTCGGAATCCATCATACCCGACGTCTTCGTCCTACCCTCGCCGGGAGGCGGATGGCACGTCGAGCTTAATCGGGAGATTTTGCCCAAGGTACTGATCAACCAAACCTATTTTGCGCAAGTTACTCGCCTAACCGCCCAAAGCTCGAAAGATCAGTCATTCCTCAACGAATGCTTCCAGAGCGCGAGCTGGTTGGTTCGGAGTCTCGATCAGCGCGCCACGACGATCCTTAAGGTGGCGACCGAAATCGTGCGCCACCAGGATGTCTTTTTGGAAGATGGCATTGCTCATCTTCGCCCTCTCAATCTTAAGACCATCGCTGACGCGATCGACATGCACGAGTCCACTGTAAGTCGGGTAACGTCGAACAAATACATTCTCACGCCCCGCGGCGTGTTCGAGCTCAAGTATTTTTTCACCGTCGCGATCCCGTCCTCACAAGGCGGTGACGCGCACTCGGCCGAAGCTGTGCGCCATCAGATAAGGGCACTTATTGCCGCAGAGACGCTCCATGATGTGCTGTCCGACGATGGCATCGTTGCCAAGCTCAAGGAAACAGGCGTCGACATTGCTCGCCGCACAGTCGCCAAATATCGCGAGGCGATGAACATCCCCTCGTCCGCGCAACGCCGGCGGGAGAAACGGTTTGTACTGGCGGCCGCGGAGGGATAAGTCCTTTGTACCGTAGGTGATGCCCTTTTCCCAAAAACCGCGGAACTGAGGCACATGTGACATTGTGCTTAGTCCTCTCCATGGAGGATCGACTTCATATGGGCTGGCGACCGCAGCCTCGTCACGGGAGCTTCAAAAGTTGTTCCGGCCGCTTAAGCTGACGTTCCAGAAAAGATTAGATGTCTGTTCCATAGCCCAAGCGCTTAGGGGCTAAGCGGTTAATCACGAAACTCGTGCAGAATTTTTATGTCGCGCAAGCGACAAATCTAGAAGCAGTTGTCGCCTCCCATTCATTTTCGCCGAACCGCTGGGATTTCGGTGCGGCGGCAACGAGAGCCTCAACCGAAAATGATAGACGGAGATACGCGGGCAGACGTTCTGGAGTTGGCGCGCTTTCGAGATCTCCGATGTTCGACGACGCAGGAATACAACACGCGGGCTGATCGAACTCTTGGCCTTCCTTACCGCTTGGCACGACGCATGCACGGTAATCCGAAAATGCGCCATCGAACAAAAAGGAATCATCCCATGATCAAGCTCACAGAGAATGCCGCCGCCATCATGAACGTAACGCTTTCCCGAGCCGAGCAGGCGGAAGGCTTTCGCATCGCGGTCGAGGCAGGTGGATGCGCCGGCTACAAATACCTGGTGGGGCTAGAAAGCGTCCAGGGCGAGGGCGACGCGGTGATCGAAACAAATGGGGTCAAGGTGTTCGTTGACGCAGACTCCCAAGCACACATCAACGGCATGACGATCGACTTCGTGACGGGACCAGAAACCTCCGGTTTTGTCTTCGACAATCCCAATGCGCACCAGAACTGCACTTGCGGCAAATCCTTCGGCTGATCACCGAGAAAGCGAGAGAGCCATGCGGAATTATTGCGAAAAGGTCATGGTTTCCTTTTTCAATCCGAAGAACGACGGCGTGCAGGAAAATCCCCTCAGCGAGACCGCGGCAGTTTCCTACGGTAGAGGGCCTGAATTGATAATTGGAGTCGATCCAACGGTGGGAGCGTTTCTGGTGACGCCGTCGTCCTTGCGTTCCAACCCAGCGACCGCCTTCTCGCCAGCGCTGGCCGAACTCATAACCCTAAAGCCCGCCGAAGCGCCTCAAAACGTCCGTCAGGAGACAGCAGGCTTTTTAAGCGGTTTGCTGCCGGAGAAAAAGGTCTGCTCATCAACGGATTATCCTGAGGCAGCAAAATTTTTTGGCGGGCATCCGGGCCAGGATTCCAAAGGAGACGCTCCCTCTGCAAGCAGTTCCGCGCCGAGGAAAGGTGAGCGAAGACGCGTGCGTGTCAAGAGGCTTGATTTCATGACCAAGTCGCTCACTTCGCTAGATCTGGCAGTAGACGGACGACACTCGTTCAAGCCGTCGAAGACGTGTCAGCGGTTTATACAGTACTGGTCGTCGAAAGCCTCGCTCCGGCAGAGGAGGACGATCAGACCGTCACAACAGAAATCTGAGGCCTGGAGAAATTGGCAGGGTCGAAATCGATGTTGTAGCCGGCAATCGCGTAGGACAGGGTCTAAAAATCGCCGCAGCCTGCAACAGTTCAGTTCTCAGCGACAAGCTAAGCTGGCGACCCATCTAGTTAAGCAGCCGCGGCGAATCCAACCGTTGGAAAAGGCGCGAGCGCACAACGTTCTTCCCTTCCTACTGATGGCGGCGATGCGACGTTATCGATGCCAACAAGATCGCATGACGCGCCATCGCACGACTCCACCCCGCGCTGCTTGCCCGAGGTTAGCAAACAACAGCATGTGCAAGACGCCGCAGCATTGTCACCGCTTCCCCTCAGTCGAGATCCACCCATGAGAGCGATCTATCTCGACAATAATGCAACGACCAGAGTCGATCCTGAAGTGGTTGAAGCCATGCTGCCGTTCTTTGCGGATCAGTTTGGAAACCCTTCGTCGACGCACGCTTTTGGCTCCTCTATCCGCGAGGCGGTGAGGAAGGCGCGCCGGCAATTGCAAGCGCTGATCGGCGCCGAGTTCGATCATGAGATCGTGTTCACCTCGGGGGGGACGGAAAGCGACAATGCGGCGATCCTTTCGGCGCTGGAGGTGATGCCTGAGCGCACAGAGATCGTGACTTCCGCAGTCGAGCATTCAGCGGTGCTGACACTCTGCGGCCATCTGGAGAAGACGCGCGGCATTAAGGTACACAGGATCCCAGTGGATCGACATGGACGTCTCGATCTTGACGCCTATGAGACCGCCCTCACTCATCGTGTAGCGATTGCTTCGATCATGTGGGCGAACAACGAGACGGGAACCATTTTCCCGGTCGCTAAGCTTGCCGAGATGGCCAAGAGAATCGGTGCACTTTTCCACACCGACGCGGTCCAGGCGGTCGGCAAGGTTCCAATGGACCTCCAACCTACTGCAATCGACATGCTTTCGTTGTCCGGACACAAATTCCATGGACCAAAAGGCATTGGTGCACTCTATCTCAGGCGGGGCTTATCTTTCTCCTCACTGATCAAGGGAGGTCATCAGGAGCGCGACCGACGCGCAGGGACAGAAAATACGGCCGGGATTGTCGGTTTAGGCAAGGCTGCCGAACTCGCCCTGAAATCAATAGACGACGAGAGCACCCGATTAAAGTCGCTCCGAGATCGATTGGAGAACGGCATTGTCCAGCGTGTTCCAGGCGCCTTCGTAACCGGCGATAGGCTTAAGAGGTTGCCGAACACGGCGAACATCGCCTTTCAACGTGTCGAAGGAGACAGTATGCTCCTTCTTCTCAACCGCTATGGCATCGCCTGCTCTTCCGGCTCTGCTTGCTCCTCCGGTTCGCTGGAGCCGAGCCATGTCTTGAGGGCAATGGATATCCCTCATGCTATGGCGCACGGAACAATCCGCTTCTCGTTCTCGCGCGATAACTGTGACGAGGATGTCGACCGGGTGCTCGAAGTTTTACCGGGCATCGTTGAAAGGCTCCGGAGCCAATCCCGTTCCGGCCACGTGGCCGACACGAGCAGCCGGGTTCGTTCAGGGGAGTAGGAGCAGGCACGCTCATGAAACGGCAATTCCTTTTCACCGATACGACCTGCATGACGGCACCGGCATCGTATGAACGATCAGGTAAAAGCCGGGGCTCTCAGTCACATAGATCGCCGGTTCACCGCCCATGCGTGTTCATGGAGGGGGCCCAGCGCCATATCATCTTAATCAATCTCTCGACACCATCGGTGGATCGCATCCGACCATCAGCCTATGCCGACTCCAGTTGCAACGCGACTGCCTTGCGCCTAGCCGCGTCGAACCACGCATTCCGTACGTTGCAGCTTAAGCTACGGGAGAACGATCTCGCGATCACCGCTCACGACCAGGGGGAATCTTATGTGCCGTTGCTCCGCTGACAGCAGTCCCGTCGATGTCAAAGACATCCTCAATCGGCTGAAATCTCTCTCGGCTGCGGAGGAGTTCTTCGAAGCCCTAGGGGTCCCCTATGACCCGAAGGTTCTCGATGTCTCACGACTCCATATCATGAAGCGTATGGGCCAATACCTCGCGGCAGAGGACTTCTCCCATCTCCCAGACCGGGTAATCGCTGCTCGTGCCCGTGCCATACTGGAAAGGGCCTACTGTGATTTCGCGACCTCCGCGCCGCTCTCGCACCGGGTCTTCAAGGTGCTCAAGGACCACAATCCGAACAGACCTGTCACACCCGGCCGCACCGTTGTCCCGTTAGACTCTTTCCTGAAGCCGTTCGAAAAGAAGTGAGCACGGTTGCGACACGACAATGTCGGGAAGCTTACAATTCAGTCATATGCTAGCAACGTCGGAATCGAAGCCATTTCAATGTGATAGAGAACGCCAAACGGTTGGCACGAATGATGCACGCAAGCATGTGTACTGACAAGCCCGCCACCCATAGAGGGAGGGAGTAAGAAACCGCCATGCACATAGTTATCTGTATCAAACAGGTACCGGACTCCGCACAAATACGAGTGCATCCGGTGACGAACACAATCATGCGTCAGGGGGTGCCAACCATCATCAACCCCTATGATCTGTTCGCCCTTGAAGAGGCGCTCCAGTTGCGCGACCGCCATGGCGGCGAGGTGACCGTGCTCACCATGGGGCCGCCCATGGCAGAGGACGCGTTGCGCAAGGCGCTCACCTACGGCGCCGACCGCGCCGTACTCTTGACCGACCGTCATTTTGCCGGCTCCGACACTCTGGCGACCTCGTTTGCTCTTTCGCGAGCCATCGCGAAGATCGGAGAGGCCTTCGGTACGCCCGATATCGTCTTTACGGGCAAACAGACCATCGACGGCGATACCGCCCAGGTTGGGCCTGGCATCGCCAAGCGCCTCGACCTCCTGCAGCTCACCTACGTTGCCAAAATCGTCTCTGTCGACATCAATGGGCGCGAGATTACGGTGGAGCGCCGCTCGGAAGGGGGCACGCAGACGCTGATGAGCAAGCTCCCTTGCCTAATTACAATGCTCGAAGGCACAAACGAAATCCGCCGCGGCTCGCTCGATGACGCGCTACGGGCCGCGCGCAGCCAGATCGTGAAGTGGAATGCGGCCGACGCTGGCATAGAGGACCTCACCAAGTGCGGCCTGCGTGGCTCGCCAACCGTCGTTAAGAGGGTCTTTGCCCCTCCTGAGCGGGCGGAAAAGGCGGAGCAGATCGACACCGCGGAAAAAACACCGCGCGATCTCGCGGAGGAGTTGATCGCTGGGATCTTTTTGCGCCAGCCGGCGCTCGAAAGCGAACTCGCCTTTGACGGCGAATGAAGGCAAGGAGCGACGATGTTGAGCACGAATCGAGAGAGCCCTCCTCCAGCCGCTGGCCGTGCCGCCATGAAGAAAGAGCTGCCCGATCAGTTTAAGGACCATCGGCACGTTTGGGTCTTCATCGAGCTGGAGCGCGATCAGGTGCATCCCGTCTCCTTCGAGCTGCTCGGCGAAGGCCGCAAGCTCGCCGACAAGCTGGGCGTCCAGCTTGCCGGCGTCGTTCTCGGACCACCGGGAGAGGCCACGTGGTTTGCCATCGCCGAGGCTTTTGCTTATGGCGCCGACCTGGCCTACCTCGTCGAGGCCCCACTGCTCGCCGACTACCGAAATGAGCCTTTCACCAAAGCATTGACGGATCTGGTTACTAACTACAAACCGGAAATCCTTCTTTTAGGGGCAACGACGCTCGGGCGCGACCTTGCCGGTTCCGTGGCGACGACCTTGTTGACAGGGCTCACGGCGGATTGCACCGAACTTGATGTGGATGCGGACGGCTCGCTTGCGGCGACCCGGCCGACTTTCGGCGGCTCCTTGCTTTGCACGATCTACACGCTCAACTGCCGGCCGCAGATGGCAACGGTCCGGCCGAGGGTCATGGCCATGCCTCCGCGCGGGAATAATAAGATCGGACGCGTCATTCAACACAAAGTGTCGATGATCGAGGAAGAGATCGTCACTAAGGTCCTCGGTTTCTTGTCCGATGGCCAGTCGGCGACGGCGAATCTCGCCTATGCGGACGTCGTGGTTGCTGGAGGCCTCGGTCTCGGCGCGGTGGAGAACGTGAAGCTTATGAAGAAACTCGCGCGGACGATCGGGGCCGATTATGGCTGTTCGCGCCCCCTCGTCCAAAAGGGCTGGATGCCTGCTGATCGGCAGATCGGCCAAACTGGCAAAACTATCCGGCCGAAGCTTTACATAGCAGCCGGCATTTCCGGCGCCATCCAGCATCGCGTTGGCGTCGAGGGAGCTGATCTTATTTTAGCCATTAACACCGATCCTAACGCGCCGATTTTTGATTTCGCCCACCTCGGCGTCGTCACCGATGCGATCCGTTTACTGCCGTCATTAACGGAACTCTTCACCCATCGACTGTCGCCGCACAGTCGCGATAAGCTTGCAAACTGAGGGCGCCCCATGACTGAGGAAAACTTCGACGCCATAGTTATCGGGGCCGGCATGGCCGGAAACGCAGCTGCTTACACGATGTCGAACCGCGGCATGAAGGTGCTGCAGTTGGAGCGTGGCGAGTATCCGGGCTCCAAGAATGTGCAGGGCGCCATCATGTACGCGGACATGCTGGAGAAAATCCTGCCGGATTTCCGGGATGATGCGCCTCTGGAGCGGCACTTAGTCGAGCAGCGCTTCTGGATGATGGACGACTCGTCCCACATCGGTATGCAATACCGGTCGGACGACTTCAACGAGTCGAGACACAATCGCTACACGGTCATTCGCGCCCAATTCGACAAATGGTTTTCACGCAAGGTGCGCGAGGCCGGAGCGACGCTTCTATGCGAGACGACCGTGACGGAACTCGTTCGTGATCCAAAGGGCAAGGTGATTGGCGTTCGCACCGACCGCGCCGGCGACGTGATTCTTGCTGACGTGGTCGTTCTCGCAGAGGGCGTCAATGGGCTGCTCGGCACGCGTGCTGGATTGCGTGACACGCCAAAACCGGAAACTGTCGCGCTCGCCGTCAAGGAAATGCATTTCCTGGCCGAAGAGGTAATTGACCAGCGGTTCGGCCTCAAGGCCAATGAAGGCTGCGTCATCGAGGCAGTTGGCACGATCTCTCGCAACATGGCCGGGCTTGCCTTCCTCTACACCAACAAAGAATCGATCTCGATCGGCATTGGCTGCCTTGTCTCCGAATTCGCGGCAACAATGGAAAGTCCTTATGATCTGCTCGAAAAATTCAAAAGCCATCCGTCGGTAAAGCCGCTGATCGCAGGAGCGGAAGTCAAGGAATATGCGGCGCATCTCATTCCAGAAGGTGGTTACAAGGCAATTCCGCAGCTTTTTGGTGACGGCTGGGTCGTCGTCGGCGACGCGGCACAACTTAATAATGCGGTGCACCGCGAGGGGTCAAACCTCGCCATGACGTCGGGGCGCATCGCCGGCGAAGCAATCGTCCAGATCAAGAATCGCAAAAAGCCGATGGTCAAGGAGAACCTCTCCCTTTACAAGTCGATGCTTGAAAAGTCGTTCGTTATCAAAGACTTGCGGAAATACAAGGACATGCCTGCCCTGCTGCACACCAATTCCCGCAATTTCTTCACGACTTATCCAAGGTTGCTGTCGCAGGCCGCACAGAACTTTGTGCGAGTCGATGGCACCCCGAAGATCGACAAGGAACGGGCGACCACGGGCACCTTCATCAAGGCACGCTCCCGCTGGGGGCTGTTTGGTGACGCGGTTCGCTTGGCGCGCGCGTGGCGATAAAGGAGAGATGAGATGACGGTTGCAGTGACGAACATACGCGTAGAGGACAAGCTTTACCAAAATCGATACGTGGTCGATGCCGGACGCCCGCATATTAGGGTGCGTCCACACGATTGGCCAAGCGTAAATCTGTATGCCCTCACAAGTGTCTGTCCGGCCAAGTGCTACGAATTGAATGACCAGGGCCAAGTGGAGGTTATCGCCGATGGGTGCATGGAGTGCGGCACGTGCCGCGTACTCTGCGAGGCAAGTGGAGATATCGAGTGGAACTATCCGAGAGGCGGTTTCGGCGTTCTCTTCAAGTTCGGATAAGGGTTTGCAACTCCACGATTCAGAACTAACTTGGGTTTGCAGACGGGCGCATCGGAAACTTGCAGAGGTGCGCGTTGCAGATTGGCATTAGAAATTACTATATATACATGCAAGCAAGGGTTATAAGAAACGTTAGACAACCCAAGGCCATATAATGACCCACATGCCCGCCCGACCGGTCGATGGAGCGGAACCCCTATCTGCGCTACCTGCTGGACCTATGCGCCAAGCGGGCACGCAGCGCAGCGGAATCTACGAGATATCAAAGGTACTGACTGCCCCCGCCCGGCTAGAGATTACGCTTGCCAACGTCGTGAACGTCCTCTCTTCCTTTCTGCAGATTCGATGCGGAGCAATCGTTGTTCTAGACGCTGAAGGTCAGCCCGAGATTGCCGCAACTGGCGACATCCCCCCATCCTCTCAATCAGCCGCTCGAGGCGTTATACCTAAGGCCGTAATCGACCATATCGCGACGACCGGTATGCCCTTAATCGTAAAGGATGTCAGCAAGTCCGAATTATTTCAGGCTGAGCCGCAACCGCCTTGGAGCAGCGGCACCGTCCCAATTTCTTTTATTGGCGTTCCGGTAAAAGCCGATAATAAAATACTTGGCACAATATCGATCGATCGCGTCAGGAACGACGCCGCCCCCTTCCCCGCCGACGAGGACGTTCGCTTTCTGACCATGGTCGCCAATCTGGTCAGTCGGACGATCAGGCTTCATCGTTTCCTGAACCTGGAGGGTCGGCGACCTATCGGCGAACAGGAGAGATCGGAGAAGCCGATCATCGCGCAAAGGGGCGCGCCGGGCCGACATCCACCCGTCAAAATCGACGGGATTATCGGGGATAGCCCGGCTCTCCAGCAGGTGGTTGAAACCGTCTCGGTGGTGGCGAGGACGAATTCCACCGTGCTTCTGCGGGGCGAAAGCGGCACCGGCAAGGAATTTTTTGCACAGGCGATCCATGAACTTTCCCCTCGTAAAAACAAGCCGTTCGTCAAATTGAACTGCGCCGCGCTGCCCGAAGGCGTCCTGGAATCGGAGCTGTTTGGGCATGAAAAAGGGGCTTTCACCGGGGCCATCGCGCAGCGCGCCGGACGCTTCGAACTGGCAAATGGCGGAACGCTTCTGCTTGACGAGATTGGCGAGATTTCGCCCGCCTTTCAAGCCAAACTGCTGCGCGTCCTGCAGGAAGGCGAACTGGAGAGGGTGGGCGGAACCAAGACGCTTGCGGTCGACGTCCGGCTCATATGCGCCACGAATAAGAACCTCGAGATGGCTGTTGCAAACGCCGAATTCAGGGCCGACCTGTATTACCGCATCAGCGTAGTTCCAATTGTCCTGCCGCCGCTTCGAGAGCGACCCGGCGATATCCCACGCCTTGCGAACGCTCTTCTTGACCGATTCAACAAGGAGAACCAACGCGAGCTGACGTTTTCGTCGTCGGCGATCGAGGTGATGTCGCAATGCTATTTCCCAGGTAACGTCCGGGAACTCGAAAACTGCGTGCGAAGGACTGCCACCCTTGCGCGTTCAAGCTCGATCGTTTCGTCTGATTTTGCCTGCAAGAACAGCCAGTGCCTTTCGTCGCTCCTCTGGAAAACCGACGGGTCGCCCGGCGGCATCACCGTCGATGGGCATGCCCGGAGCAATGTGATGCCGACTTCATCGCCGCGCTCGGGCGGGAGCATCGGTGCGTCGGACGAGGTATCTTCCGTCAAGGCTTGTGATCCGCACGGTTCCGGTTGTCCCGCAATGGAGTCGCGCCTCACGCAACGGGACCGGTTGATCGAGGCGATGGAAAAGGCCGGGTGGGTTCAGGCCAAAGCGGCTCGTATTCTCGGCCTTACGCCTCGTCAGGTCGGCTATGCTCTACGCCAGCATCGCATCGAGGTGAAAAAGCTTTAAGCGCCTGGGTGATGTTGGACCTTCTCGATCTCCAATGCCTGGTTTGGTGGCTTACGGACAACTCTTTTGTCGACTGTCGGAAGCTTGACAAGTCTGTGTCCGAACACGGTCGGAATAGAGCAATAAACGCAAATTCTTAAAGCAAATCCCGTCCTTGGGATGGCATGGCTTTTGCGTTTTGAAAGGCGACGTCAACTAGCAACGGAGCACTCAATGTCCGCACCGATGATTTCGCTTGAAAGTGCGACCAGCACGACATCCTTGGATCAATTGCTGGCGACCGCGAAACCGAGTGGCTGCACATCCTCGTCATGTGGCGTGTCCACAAAACCGGCCGACGTGGACCAGGCTATCTGGGCGAAGATCAAAAACCACCCCTGCTATTCAGAAGAGGCTCACCATTATTTCGCGCGCATGCATGTCGCGGTCGCACCAGCCTGCAATATCCAGTGCAACTATTGCAATCGTAAATATGACTGCGCCAACGAAAGCCGCCCTGGGGTCGTCTCGGAAAAGTTGACGCCAGACCAGGCGCTGCGCAAGGTCATTGCCGTCGCCAACGAAGTGCCGCAGCTTTCCGTGCTGGGTGTCGCCGGACCGGGCGATGCCTGTTACGACTGGAAGAAGACAAAGGAAACGTTCGAACGAGTTGCGGGGGAGATCCACGACATCAAGCTGTGCATCTCCACCAACGGGCTTGCGCTGCCGGATCACGTCGCCGAACTTGTCGACATGAATGTCGATCACGTGACAATTACGATCAACATGGTTGACCCTGAAATCGGCGCAGAGATCTATCCCTGGATCTTTTACCGCAACCGTCGTTACACCGGCATCGAAGCTGCCAGAATTCTGCACGAGCGGCAAATGGTGGGCCTGGAGATGCTGACCGCGTGCGGCATCATCACCAAAGTCAATTCGGTGATGATTCCTGGTGTCAACGACGAACACCTGGTCGAGGTAAATAAATGGGTCAAGGAGCGGGGGGCGTTCCTGCACAACGTCATGCCGCTTATTTCCGATCCGGCCCATGGCACCTACTACGGCTTGACCGGACAGCGCGGCCCGCGGGCGCTCGAATTGAAGGCGCTCCAGGATCGTCTCGAAGGCGGCGCAAAGCTAATGCGCCATTGCCGGCAATGTAGGGCCGATGCCGTCGGCCTGCTTGGGGATGATCGGGGCCAGGAGTTCGCACTCGACCAGCTTCCCGGAGAGATCACCTATGACGCCCGTAAGCGCGAGGCCTATCGGGAAGTGATCGCCCGCGAACGCGGCGATCACGCGACCGCCAAGAGCGAGGCAATCGAGACAGTCAAAGCAGCCGGCGATGGGTCCCTCCACGTCGCGGTCGCGACAAAGGGTGGCGGTCGCATCAACGAGCACTTCGGCCATGCGAAGGAGTTCCAAGTATACGAAGCTTCGTCGAGAGGCATCACCTACGTCGGGCATCGCAAGATCGAACAGTATTGCCTCGGAGGCAGGGGCGAGGAAGCCACCCTCGACGGCATCATAACTGCGCTGGTCGGTATTGACGTCGTGCTATGCGCCAAGATCGGGGAGTGCCCTAAGACTAAGCTCATGGAGGCCGGGGTTCGGGCAACGGATGCTTATTGCTATGACTACATCGAGACCGCCATCGGCACCCTCTACGCCGCCAAGTTTGGCGTCGAACCACAAGCGGCGACGGCGTGAGCGCTCTTAATCCAACATCTTCAGGAGTTTAAAAATGGCCTTCAGGATCATAGCGTCCCAATGCACCCAGTGCGGTGCCTGCGAGTTCGAATGCCCCTCCGGTGCGATCAGGTTCAAAGGTGAGATCTACGTTATCGACCCGGAAAAATGCACCGAATGCAAGGGTACCTTCGAAACGCAGCAATGCGCGGAGGTTTGCCCCGTGCCGAAGACCTGCGTCCCCGCCGCACCTGCGATTTGACCTTCAGCATGGTCGGGGCTCCTGCGGAGAAGCCTTCAATGATATCCTGCAAGGAGGAATGCCCATGGGCCTTGGACGTGAACAGGAGGTCGAAATCCACAGGCCTCCACGATTTACACCCGGCGAGCGGGTGCGGGCCAGACTTCACGTAAAGAATGACGGCACCTATGCTGGCAAAAAAATTGGGGAAAATTTGGTGCGGAAGGGCGACGAAGGCTATGTGCGCGACATCGGCACCTTTCTCCAGCAGTTTTACATCTATGCCGTCGAATGGGTCGAACGTGGCACTATCGTCGGCATGCGTGCCCGTGAACTGACGAGTCTAGACAACGCCGCTGCTTGCGGCGCTGCTGAAATCGCGGGGCCCCCAACGGAGGAATAGCGACATGAAGATAATGATTCGGAGAACGAGCGCCGGCTTGTCGGCTTACGTACCAAAGAAAGATCTCGAAGAGCCGATCGTAGATGTCGAGGCTGATGACATGTGGGGCGGCACGATCACTCTCAGGAACGGCTGGAGACTCGTCTTGCCCAAGCTATCGCGGGATACGCCTCTGCCGATCACCGTCCACGCAAGGAAGATTCCTGACGAGGACTGATGCTGCAAACGAGAGGTAAGAGAAAACAGCATGAATAAAATTTTGACCTCGGACCGTCTCCTGATCATTCGCAACGGTGACGCCGAAAAAAGACTTAGGCTGCTTCAGGAAGCGCTCGCTGCGGATCGGATCGTTCCCTATCTCGGTCCGGATCTCCTTCGGCTGCAATCCACGGAACCACCTGTACCGGACACCCCGGAAGCCGTCTCCGCGGCACTCAACGAACGCACACCTGCCCCTTCCAGGATACGCAGCAATATGTGGTCAGTCGCGCAGTTTATTGAACAGCGACGGCATCGCCGGACGCTTCAGGCCTGGATGGCAGAAATATTTGGAGCACCCGTGGCGCCGACCGCCCTCCACGACTGGCTCGCAACGCTGCCGCTCTCCCTTATCGTCGACGGTTGGTACGACGGGACAATGCGTGCGGCTTTCGCGAAGACCGGTCGAACGGATGTCGTCGAGATTCAGGGCGTCACGCGTGCAAACGGCGGCGGCGACATTTGGACAAAAACTTACGATCTGTCCGGGAGAGACGTCGAATGCGTCGCAGCGCCAAAGACGGTCCTCTATGCGCCGTACGGCAGTGTTATACCAGCTTCGAACTTTCTGGTGTCCGATTCCGATTACGTGGAAGTCCTAACCGAAATCGATATCCAGACGCCAATACCTGGAATGGTGAAAGAACGGCGTATAGATCGCGGTTTTCTTTTCATTGGCTGCCGCTTCAACGATCAGATGCTCCGGATCTACGCTCGACAGATCATCAAGCGCTCTCACGGCCCCCACTTTGCAGTACTTGATGCGGAAGGCCTTACCAAAAACGAGCGCCGTTTCCTTGCAGCAAGCGGAATCACGGTGGTCGACCTGCCGATCGGCGAAGCCGCGGCTCTGCTTGTACCATTTGGTAGCAAGGCGGATGGTGACCATGGCCGCACGGCTCCCGCTTCGAATCTCTGTAGCGGCTAGATGTGGAGCCTCAACAGGTTGTCCTTGATCAGGCCGAGGCTACTGACGGGCGGTTTGGATTGTAGGCTGCCGTGCGGGCGATGCCAATTGTAACGGTGGAGCCAGAGCGGCAGGTCGGCGGCGCGCTGCTGCGAGGTTTCGTAGGCCTTGGCATATGCCCATTCGCGCAGTGCGGTCTGGACGAGGCGTTCGGCCTTACCATTTGTCTTCGGCGTATAGGGTTTGGTGCGGATGTGTTTGATGCTGAGCCGCCGCAGCGCCTTGGCGTATCGATGGGAACGGAAGCTTGTGCCGTTGTCGGTCATGACGCGCTGGACCTTGACGCCATGGGCTTTGAAGAAGCGCAAAGCATTGAAGAGAAAGCGCAGACAGGAGCGTCGCGTCTCGTCGGGTAATATTTCCAAATAGGCCAGGCGTGAGTGGTCGTCGATGGCCAGATGGACGTATTCCCAACCGATGCCGCGGCTGTTGCTCTGCCCCGTGCGATCGCCGGTGATGCGGTGGCCGGTTCGGTTGAATTTGCCGAGTTTCTTGATGTCGATATGGATGAGTTCGCCGGGCTGGTCGCGTTCGTAGCGCCGCACCGGCTCAGCCGGGGCCAAGGCCTTGAGCTTGTTCAGGCCAAGGCGCTTGAGGATGCGGCTGACTGTGGCTGGCGAGACACCCGTCTCCTTGGCGATGTGTTGGCCGGTCATGCGCAGGCGGCGTAACGTCTCGATCCGGGCGGCGGTGGCCTGCGAGGTCGGATGATACAGGCGGTGCGGTCGGGAACTGCGATCATTGAGACCGGCCTCGCCCTCCCGTCGATAGCGCCTTACCCACTTATAGACAGTCTTCACGCAGACGCCGAAAGCCGCAGCGACGGCCATCGGTCGCTGTCCTTCCATCAGCACGCGGTGCGCAATTACCGCTCGACTGAGCGGCGTGAGGCGGGCATTCATATGGATGTCCATTCGGTCCCCCGAGAATCACTGAAGCTTCGACAACCTCAGCTTTCCCGGTCCGGATCGAATGGACAACCTATTGGAAGCTCACAGCTAGAGTGCCGCAGATTGAAAAAGTTCTGTTTCTGCCAAGTTCGAATGCCATACTGCCCACGTTTGCTGGCGTAGGGGATTGCGGGTGGGATCAATGGCGATGAGCGAGCGTGATCTTTAGCGGATCGAGGTTCTGTCGCAGGTGATCGACGGAAGATCGGCGACGACCGCAGATTACTGTTCGCTCAATGTCAATGCGAAGGACCGATTATGAAGAAACCTAAACCATTCCCAATACAGCGGCAGAGCCGCGGCCGGAATCGCCAGAAATAAGCCTCGCATCGGCCACCGGGTGCTCCACTCGTGCGCCAATAACACGCGTAATCAACGGGATCGAGACGGCACACGCTTTACGGTCTTGCGCTTATTTGTGATCTTTATCCCACAATATGGACTTCGATACCTGGTGTTTCCAAGTGACAAGCAGTGTGGCCAATAATTCTAACCGCCTAGCTCTGCGTCTTCATACTTCCAGAAATGATGTCCCTGGCGGCTGAAAGGAACCCGTCCATTTGGGTTCTGGTGCCGATGCTGACGCGGATAAAATTTTCCAAACCGGCATCGGGAAAGACGGCTACAAGTATGTTCTGCCTATCCAAAGACGCTTGCCACCATTTGCCATCTCGTCCGGGTGGCACCCGAGCTAGCAAAAAGTTTGTGTGGGAGGGAATGACAGAAAAGCCCAATTGAGACAAGGCAGTGGTCGTTCTGTGTCTTTCATGTTTAATATATCTGTGGTTCTCGTCGTAGTCGGCGCGGTGCGAAAGGATACTAATGCCCACCGCATGGCCGATCACGTTCATGTTAAAGACATTTTGCAGGTTGCGTAGCCTCCCAATAAGTTCAGGATGACCAAAGCCGAAACCGACGCGAATTCCCGCGGCTGCAAAGCCTTTCGAAAGTGTTCTCAATACTAGAAGGTTTGGATGACGATCGACAAGGCGCAGGGCATCATCGGGTGCAAAGTCGACATACGCTTCATCCACCACTATCAACTGGTCCGATTGCGCGACGAGGCGGTCGATTTCAGCCACCGGAACGAAGGTTCCCGTTGGATTGTTCGGATTGGCCAGCAGTATGAATTTTGCATCTTTTGCTGGACCAAGAAGCAGCTGCTCGATTGGCAGAGAATAAGACTCGCCCCATTCGATTTCGAGAAATCTGGCACCCTGCAACTTGGCCAGTTTGCGGTTAAAGGAAAAACCTGGCGATATCATCGCAACGCTATCTCCCGGGTCGAGGAATGCTCTGTAGATGAGCCCAAGCAGCTCCGACGAGCCGTTCCCGGCGACCACCTGATCCTGGGAGAGGCCATACGCGCTGGCGGCTGCGTCGCGCAAGCTCAGATTGTCATCTTCGGGATACAGATAATGCCGTTCGAGGGCCGCCAGCGCACTTTGCATCACCATCATCGGCAACGGAAACGGATTCTCATTCGTGTTTAGTTTAACGCAGTTCGCATCTCGCCCCGGTTGATTGGAGGGTAGCGCATTTAGCTGTCTCGCCATCGGCGAAAGAGCCGAAAGCACGGCTTGCAGCTTTGCATCAGCCATATCTTTTCTCCGTTTCAGTAAGCCGAGTCGTGAGCGCGTGATCGGCTGTCTCCTGTTGAAGCCACATCGGACGTTGGCGCGGCCCGCCTGCGGGCTGCTACGGTCGCCGCGTAGTTGATAGGCCAGGGACCGCCGCGGCCGCTTCAAGCCGCCAATGGTCAAGCCTCCCCACTCTCACACTCATGCGTCACTTGCTCCATTCGCCTTTCGAGGAACTGTTCGATCTCAAACGCCAACGCCGCAGGGTCGTGGCCAACCGTTTCGAGATGTAATTCAGCGCCCTCAGGGATTTCGTACGGCGAGGAAACGCCGGTGAAATTGGCGATCTTGCCGGCGAGCGCCTTCCGATAAAGCCCCTTCGGATCGCGTCGCGCGCATTCCTCAAGCGGCGTGTCGACGAGGATTTCAATAAGCTCCCCTCCTCCATCAGCTCGGCGACCTCGGCAACGCGGCGGATGTTCTCGACGCGATCGGGTTGATTGAAGCCAGGTCGCGATTGAGCCCGTGGCGCACGTTGTCGCCGTCGAGGATGTAGGTGTGCTTCCCGTGGGCATGCAGCAGCCGGTCGAGCGCATTGGCGATTGTCGACTTGCCGGAGCCGGAAAGTCCAGTGAACAAAAGGAGGACGGCTGGCTGCTGACTCTTCATCGCCGCGCGCGCCCTTGTCAGCGTCGGTCGCCTGCCAATGCAGGTTGTCGGCGCGCCTTGCCCAGCTTTGGCTGCCACTGAAATTGAAGACCCCGGTCGGCCCTTGGGCTTTGCGAAAGAGCTCGGGAGGATCGACGTGGTCGATGAGTTCCAGCTCGTTTTCCCAGCACAGCTTCCACCGCACCTCAGAACGCATGCAAAGACCTCCTTTGGTATTTCCTGCTGCTGTTTTTGAAGCACGCACTGTGCGATCGAAGCAGTGGCCACCCCGATGCATGTCGGCGCCGTTGCTCGGGTTCGCGCTATAGCCAGTCCGGATCGTCAAATGTTTCGCCGTCACTCGCGTCTGAGATCATTCCTAATGCATCATCACGGGAGATTGGTAAAATGGATTGTATGAATGGAATTATCGATGCTTTGTATGTCGAATATACGGGTTTCTTAGACTTTGACGTGACCTCCCTGGCACTCGCGGCGTAAAGACGACCGCGCGTCCCCTCCAGCGGCCGAAAGCAGGGATACGTTGGACCAGTTGACCCAACTGCGCCCTCCCCGGTTTACCCACCTATGTCCCGGAGTGGCGATGAACGGTCGCCAGCTAGTCCTAACCGCCTGCGCAAAGCTCGCTTCGGCAACCTGCAACGGCGCGAGCGGTTGGTCGCGGTTTCTGATGGAACTTCATCAGGGACGCACGTTCTGTTTATTGAAGCTAGCGATCTACGTCCTATTCGCGATCGTCTGCAGTGGCGCTGGTAGACGCGACTTTCATGGCACGATCGCCGCTATCGCTACCGGTCTCGTCTATGCGGCTTAGTAAGCTGAAAATATCTTGCAAGATCTCTTCATCGAAAGTCCGCAACTTCACGATAGTAGCCAGCAGCAGAACCGCTTTGGTTTCCGTTTCGCCCCAAAGATAAGGTGCCGCCGGGGCGATAATTTCTTCCGGAGTGGCATCCAAAACCTCACACAGATGAATCAGTCGGCTCACGGTCAAGCGGGATACTCCATTTTCGTACCGGCCGTAGACCTGCTTAGTGATGCCAAGCAAGGGCGCCAGTTTCGAGCGCGGGAGTTTTCGCTTATCGCGGGCTTCGCGAAGGCTGATGCTGATCAAGTTTTCGAGTTCGGCGCTAAGTGCAATCCGTCCGTCAAAAGGTTTTCGATAGACCGGCTTGTCTATGCCTGGATCATCGACTTGTTGCAAACCGAGTTCATTAATCCATTGCTTCAATGGTGGTCCTGACATTGCTCCGACTGAGGTAAATGCGCCGAAGCTCTTTATACGGAAAGTGATGTGCTTGGAACCACCAATGTTTCGTTTCGATCTCATTTGGCGCATTTTGGGCCACGCGGACCTCACCCGATAGCTATCGTTCACCAAAATATATCAGTGATTGCAAGTACATACACATAGATCACACCGAAATCGCTTCACGCAAGGATTATCCACTTGCGCCAAATTGGCTATGACCCTCAGTGATTTTGGTGATAACGGTCGCTTCATTTCCTCGTCTAGCTCCCGGGACGTCGTGTGCGGGCATGGTGGCCTTTTGTCCTGCACGCGGAGCTCTCGGTTCACGGCAAACCAATCACGGCTCCGCGCGCTGGCTGCTCTGGTGTTTGGTTCCGGCATTTGATGGTGCAATATTTTCCTTGGCATGGAGGGAAGCACTATGGGCCAGGTTCTACACGGGAGCGCCACGACGACAGAGGCAATCCGTCGAGCAATAGTGAAGAGAGCCTGAGAACGCTTTCGAAGCGATACGGGATCAACCAGAAAACCGTGGCGAAATGGAAGAAGCGGACATCGTTGGTCGACCTTCCTACAGGCCCAAGGACCCACACTCGACGACCCTTTCCCTCGAAGAAGAGGCCGCTATCGTCGCCTTCCGCCGGCACACGTTGCTGCCGCTCGATGATTGCCTCTACGCTCATCAGCCGTATCCATCCGGCGAAGGCCGCGAGGGCTTATGATTTCGGCTCGTCTGCCATGATGCGTTCGATCTTGTCGCGATCGCATTGCTCGTCGACAAGGAACTGCCGAACACCTCCTTCCCAGGTGCGGATATCGGCGAGGAACTCCTTCAAGCTTTCGATGCCCCGGTCGGTGAAGGTCGTGATGCCCTCTTCGCTGCCGTCATGGGCATGGATCATCTCACCATAGTCGATGTTGTCGGAGTTGCTGGCAACCTCCTGGATGAGTTCGAGGTTCTCGCCAATCAGCGTGGCAACGTAGTCGATCGTGTAGACATGCGTCGGGCGCGCCATCAGGCCGCCACCTGCCGGGCGCTTACGGCGGACCAGTTCCACGGCAATAGTTCCGGCAGCCTTGATACTGGAAGGCTGGGCATGCGGGCGAGCACGTCCGCCAGCCAGGCCTGCGGATCGATATCGTTCATCTTTGCCGAGACGATCAGGGAATACATGAAAGCGGCACGCTCGCCTCCACGCTGGGAGCCGGCGAATAGCCATGCCGTTCTTCCGAGAGCAACGCCGCGCAGGGCTCGTTCGGCGGCATTGTTCGTCAGACACAGTCTGCCGTCGTCGAGGAACCGGGCGAAGGCTTCCCAGCGACCCTCCTTCTCGAACATGTAGTTGATCGCCTTGGCGACGGGGTTGTGCTTCGACATTTGCCCGCGCTGGGCCATGAGCCAATCGTGCAGTTCTTCGACGAGCGGGCGAGCATGTTGCAGCCTCGCTGCGAGCCTATCCTCGGCAGGCATTCCGTTTATGCCGCGCTCGATGTCGAAGAGCGCGTCGATGCGGGCAACGGCCTCGAGCGCGACAGGCGATATCTCGTGGGCAGGTTTGCCCTTGCGCACGTTGCCGGCGATGTCAGCGAGTTCGAAGAATTTGCGCCGCGCGTGGCTCCAGCAAAGTGCGCTGATCACCAGCGCGGGGCGGCGGTCGGCACGATAGAGGTGGTTGTAGCCGCCATAGGCATCGGCTTGCAGGGTGCCGTGCCATCCGGCGAGATACGTGTTGGGGTGGGTCTTCTCGCGATCGGGAGAGAAGTGGAAGAGTGCGGCGGGAGGCGCGCCGCCCGCGAAAGGGCGGTCATCGCGGACGTAAGTCCAGAGCCTCGCCTGCTTTGTTGCTCCCCTGGCCAGAAGCGGCACGGTGGTGTCGTCACCATGCAGCCGTTCGGCGGCCAGAACATGGGCACGGATCAGGTCATGGATCGGCTGCAGGGCCGTCGTGCAGGCTCCGACCTGATCGGCCAGTGTGGAGAGACTGAGAGCGACGCCTTCCCTGGCGTAGCGCTCAGCCTGGCGGTTCAATGGCTGATGTTGGCCGAACTTCTCGAACAGGATTGTCGCCAGCAGGTTGGGTCCCGCCCATCCGCGTGGTGTCGCATGGAAGGGGGCCGGTGGCTGGCTGATCTTGTCGCAGTCCCGGCAGGTGAACTTCTCGCGCACCGTCTGGATCCTTCCACTGGCGCGGAATGATCTCCAGCGTCTCGGTGATGTCTTCGCCCATCTTCACGATGCGGGGCGAGCCGCAGCAGGTGCAGGTCGACGGGGCATCGATGACCAGGCGCTCGCGCGGCAGGTGCTCGGGAAACGGCTTGCGGGCCGGCCGGCGGCGTTCGAAAGCGGAGACATTTGTGATTCTCGTCGCCACGCGTTCCGCAGCGATCTCGTCTTCGGTGGCGTCGGCTTCAAGTTCTTGGAGCTGCAATTTCATT
Organism: Rhizobium azibense; assembly: GCF_004342325.1. Taxonomy (NCBI): domain Bacteria; kingdom Pseudomonadati; phylum Pseudomonadota; class Alphaproteobacteria; order Hyphomicrobiales; family Rhizobiaceae; genus Rhizobium; species Rhizobium azibense. The sequence continues at coordinate 33,233 of NZ_SMBJ01000019.1, forward strand.
TGCTCGATCAGCCGGGCGCGGCGCTCCGAGCTCTGGCCGTACTGCTCGCGACGTATCTTGGCGATCTCGAGCTTGAGATGCCGGATCATCGCCTCAGACGTCGTCACGACCGCGCGCACCTGTGCGAGGTCGGCCTCGGCAGAGGCGGCACGCGCTTCCGATGCCGCAAGCGCGGCGCGCAGTCTGGCTATCTCCGAAGCAGCATCATCCATGGCCGAAAGCTACCATGCCGCATGCCGAAAGCCCAACAAAAACAGAGGAATGCAGGCGGCCAGCCTGCCTTCGAAGGCCGCTGCGTCCAGCGCGGGTTGCGCCAGTCGATCCCTTCCAGGAGATAGCCGAGCTGCGCCGACGATACAGGCACGGCGGAGCCATTCTGGCTGACCGGCCAGATGAACTTTCCAGCTTCCAGCCGCTTCAGGTAAAGCGACATGCCGACGCCGTCATGCCAGAGGACCTTGATCAGGTCACCCTTGCGACCCCGGAAGCAGAAGACTTCGCCGCCATGAGGATCGCGGCCAAGACCTTGCTGAACCTTCAGCGCCAGGCTGTTCATGCCGCAACGCATGTCCGTCACCCCGCCCGCGATCCACACCTTTACCCCCGCGGAAAACGCGATCATGACCCATCCACGACGGGCAACAGGCGGGCAAGAATGGTCGGATCAAGCGAGGCTGGGATCGTCAGCCGTCGGCCATTCGGCAGGCCGATCTCGATCGTCATGTCGTCTTCAAATCGCAGCCGTGAGGCTACCTCGCAAGATGCCGCCGCCGATGGCGAAATCGTAAGTGGCACGAAGCCCGTTGTAGCGGAACTGCTCAGAAGACCACTACGGTATTCCCAACGCCAACGGGTCAACAATGACCGTGACAATCCATATCGCCGCGCCGTCACCGAGCCTTGCCGAAAGCCTTGTAGACTTTCCTCGACGATCCGAACCTTCTCTTCGTCCGACCAATCCCGTCGGCGATCAAGATCGTCGACGGACAAGACCTCAATGGGGGAAATGATTGTAGCGCATAACATAAGGCATGGACTTAAAGCCAATCAGCAAGTCAGGACAGACGGCCTTCGCCGGATGGGTACCATCAGCCGACCATTTCACATCTGACGCGTTCGTCGTTGCACAGGTGTTTGCAGCGCCACGGCATTTCACGTCTGCCGGAGGTCAGAGGCGACAAGGAGCCGAAGAAGAAGTTCAAAAGCTATCCGGTCGCTTACTTCCACATCGATATTGACGAGGTGCAGACGGCCGAGGGCAAGCTCTATCTCTTTGTCGCAATTGACCGAACATCCAAGTTCGCGTTCGCGGAACTCTACACCAAAGCCGGCAAGATGAATGCCGCTCAGTTCTTGCGCAATCTGATCACGGCAGTGCCCTACACCATTCACACCGTTTTGACCGACAATGGCATTCAGTTCACCAACCGAGCTTGTGATCGAAATGCCTTCCAGCACATCTTCGATTGGGTCTGCGACGATCACAGCATCGAGCATCGCCTGACCAAGGTGAAGCATCCCTGGACCAACGGACAGGTCGAACGGATGAACCGAACGATCAAGGAGGCGACCGTCAAGCGCTTCCACTACGACGATCATGCGCAGTTGAAAAAACATCTGGCTGACTTTATCGACGCCTACAATTTCGGGCGCCGGCTCAAGACGCTAAAGGGCCTTACGCCTTACGAGTTCATCTGCAGACAATGGACTTTGGAGCCGGATCGATTCATCATCGACCCCATCCATAAATGCCGGGACTAAACATCTAGGCGATGCCCTTACCTGAACGGCGACAGCCATGAACAGCGTTTCCAGTCTCAGCGACTCGACCCCGTTTTCGCGGAACCTGATCGTGATGTCAAAAGGCTATTTCCGAGCCGAATGGCAAAAAGGATCGGCGCGATGGAACGGAGGCGCGGAGAGGACGGGCTTAGATTCAGCAATCGAAATCAAAGCATGCGCGCCGGCGGCTCGAATACCCACATGGCATTGAGCGGGAAAACCCAACGAGGGAGTTTAACACAGCCCCTACTGTCGAAGCAAAGCGCATGCAAATAGACTTGGCGTCGCTCGCCGACGAATCGCTCGAGCATCGAGCGAGATCAACGCCAACCAAAGATCGAAAAATTGGGCAATCGGCGCGTATTGTTGATCAGACGGAAATTCGAGTGAAAAACTAAGTTGTGAGATTGCGGGTGTCTGCACACCGACGACAGCGCGTCGGCTGCGACAGCTATCACCAATACTGCTAACTACTGGGGGCGTCATAGACAAACCCAGCTCACTTCACGGGCTCCGCTACATCACTGATACCTCTGTCGCTCTCGTCGTCATCGGGGGTCATTCGCTGCAGGAGCCGAATAAGATCGCGCGTCGTGCCGTTCGGAAGTCTCCTAAGAATCCTCGCCAGTGTGAGACAATCCTCGGCCTCCTCCGATGTGCGGCCCCAAAGATGTGGCGCAGCTTCAAAGATCATATCGATAGGCATGAAGCCAAGAATCTCACACAGATGGATCATCCGAGTAACAGTCATTTTGGAAAATGCCCGCTCGTAGCGTCCGTATACAGGGATGGACAGACCAAGCATTGGAGCAACGTCTGCGCGGGACAGGCCCTGCGCTTCGCGTGTCTTTTTCAGGAACGCGCTGATCAATTCCTCCATGTGACCCAACGATGTAATTTCGCCGCCGAAACCTGGCTTTCGATAGATCGCCTTGTCAACCTCCGGATCGGCGGTGCTGACGAGGCCTCTCGAACTTCTGTAGCTTGCTAGATCTTCCGTCACCGCACGTCCCTATTTTCCTGCCACTCGTTGTAGACTTGAGCCAACCTGAACCGATTTGAACCACTTGCCATCGCCAGACTACAACCGTTTTAAATACCCATTTTGGGCATTTTTTGCGTTATAGCAAATATTTGAGAGTTTAGCCAAATTGCTTCATGAATGCATTCAAAACAGTCTCGCTAGACCGGTGGCCCAGTTCCATGAAAGATGAGTCGGCTATGGCCGCACCCGGCACTGAATCATCTAGGTTGCGTCGAATTTGAGCGAAAATTCACATTCAATGCTCAACATCTTCTAAGCGGTCTTCGTTGAGGACGATAAGACATAATCCTCGAAAACCGATCCATTTCCCCGTCCCACGATATCCCATTTGGCTAGCTGGGAAAGCTCCGCCGTGCTGGAAATCACTCAGCCAAGAACCCATATCAGTTACCGCTCCCGCTAGCGTGTAGGTTCGATGCTCTCTGAAAATTCCGGCATCATGGAGCAAGTGCCACAAACGTGAACTTTGCTAAACGAAGCCGCCACCTTATCGCATCCACACAAAGGGCTTGAAATAGTCGACCGTGAGGGTTACATCATTGTAAGCAGCAGACAACGAGGCTTCCGAAAGGTCGCTGTTGCAGGTGCACCCTTAGAGGTCGGTACACCACGGTAAGGCACACGCGTTCGGCGGAAACGCCATGGGAAGGCTTCTTTAGGGGGCCTTTTTTGTTTCTAGGGCACCCTTATTTGCTGGAAATGAGCCTTTATTACGAGTTGGCAGACGCTACACCTTCGCTTGATGCGGCTGAAATTAATTTCTTTCTGATCAGCGCTTTTTACCACCAGTTCTACGTTGTGTTCGTCTGATCTGCTCGGGAAAAGGTAATAAACAACAAGATCATTAAGGCCAGAGGTCAGGACAGGGCCTGAAACGGCAAGGTTACCTGCCCAGTAAGGCATACAGAGGTAGGCACAAGATGCTCGAACGTGAATCTACCTTGCGGATGTTCGATTGTTGGGAAGGAGTCGTTAATAGTCGTCATGAGGCGCGGTCACCCGAAGACAGCTCTCACGATCTGGACCCATTCACTGAACTGGATTAGTGATTGCGCTGGGTAGTCTGGCTCTGAGACATTGAATTTTCTCCCGATATAAGGGCACGGGTTTGACAACCTTACGAAAGTGCTAACCCCTGAACGTGGTTTCGTTCTCCTGGTAAGGGCCCTTTCATGTTCAAATCGATACGAATAGAGCACTGACCTTTCGCTTCCGTCCTTACGACGGAGTTGTCTGCTTATGTCTCGCGTATCGACCGGAAGCCTGAACATGCTGCAGGAGCGAATTCCCATCCTGAGACCGAATTCCTACGACGCCTTCTCCGCAGGAGACCGGAGGTTCGAAATACGACCAGTGCGCCTGGCCTGACCCGAGAGAGGCTTCGGGCAGCCGAGGACGACACCTACGGCCTGTTCGTCGACTTCCGTTGGCCCAAGAACGTCGGGAAGCCATATTGCCCTCGCTGTGGCTGCCTGGAGCCGTACGGCGTCGTCGTTCTGATGCTCGGAGCCGGAATGCCGCGCCGAATTTTCGGTTTTCGCCAACCGCAAGCTTTCATTCAAGAAGATCATCATGGCAATCTGGGAGGAGATCACGGCCGCCAAGGGCATGGCGGCGCTCCATCTGAGCCGCAAGGTCAACGTCCAGTATAAGACCGCCTACTTCCTGCTGCAGAAGCTCCGGGAGGCAGCCGACCTTCGCCGTGATGCGATCAAGCTGCACGGTACGGTGCAGATCGACGGCAAGTATGTGGGCGGCGTCCTCCGCAAGGTGACAAGAAGGAAGAGCGCAAGGACGGGCGCAAGAAGGAAAATCAGAACGGCAAGCGCATGTGAGTTCTGGCGCTGAGGGAGGCCAACCGCCATGCACCGAACAGAACGGTGACGCGGGTGATCCTGGACGAGAACGGCAAGGATGCATGGGCGGCCGTCGCCAAGCATGTCGAGCCGAAGGCGCTCCTGATCGCTGACGAACACAAGGCGCAACCAGGGCTTTGAAAGAAAGCGCTGTATAGATCCACCTGCTCCGCCCTTTTAGTCCGCTAGCAAAAGGCGGTAGGGGACCGACTTCTCGAAGCGGTTTCCTGCCGGCCGACAAGGGCTACGGCAGCGCTGAAATCCTCGCCAAGCCGGTCGAGTGTAAGGCTTCGGCAACATCGCGCCGAAGAACAACTGGAAGGGCTCAGTCGTCTTCTCACGCTGGGTCTATCGGCAGCGTAACCTCGGAAACGTCAAAAGCACCGGTTCGATCGTAATTGACGCAAAGCTGACAGTCGTGTGCGATCGCGCACATTGACAGGCTGGCATGATGCAAGCGCCGACGTGCATTGTGACCTCAACCCAAATCACTCCAATGCTGGGTTGGCCTTCGGACGGATCGCTCGCAAGGTTGACGCTGTTCAAATACTAGGCGGAGTGGCATAATCCGCGCCTCCCGACACACGGAGCACCGGAAGGCGCCTTCTGTCGCCATTGAAACATTCACTAACAATGATCTGGTGGCACACCAATTGCTTGTAGGAGCCCAGATCTCTGCCGGCAATGGTTCCGGTCCAAGCTCCAGTGGCTACTATCGACGATGACCAACACCTTTAGATGTAAGGCCCATCTTCGCGCATGTCGTACCGTACGAACGGAGCTCGTCAGCGATCATCACGCGCGGCGGCGTGCAGCCGATCCAAAGAGCTTTGTCACCAGCCACTGCTCAGCGCGGGAGCCTCTTCAGCTTTGGATCAAGACGTTGAGAGCGATGCCATTCTGGCCGACAGCTCCGCCGGAGCCAATGTTCTTCGCGCGCGATCGAAGTAACCGACGTTCAGATGTCATGTCGCCGCGAATGAGACTGCTTCAAGGGATTCCAGTGGGAGATCGCCTTGCCGAGTTAAGGCTCCCACTGGCACACGGTTTCATTGGTCACGCCGGTGCCGCATGTTGGCCGCCGCAATCCGCTAAACTTAACGGTGCCCTAGAACCTGAAGAGACACAGCGAAATCGGCCTTTTGTTTGGCACCGGTTGGACTAGGCCCGTTTTCGTTTTCGTCTCAAAAGTGGAGATGCGATATGATTTCGAATCACCAAGCCGACGTGGTTGGCGATAGCGACAAGCTCATCGAGCAAGCACTGCGAGCTGCCATGGATACTGCTCTAAGTCCGGCTGCGCCGGCTCACCTGCGTGGAGCGCTGGACGCGGCAGTGTTTCCAGGGGGCTCCCGGATGCGCCCCAAGCTCTGCTTGAAAGTCTCCTATGTGTGCGGCGAAAAAGATCCTGAGCTGGCGACAAGAGCCGCGGCAGCAATTGAATTGCTGCACTGTGCCTCGTTGGTGCATGACGACTTGCCTTGCTTCGATAACGCGGCGCTACGCCGCGGCAGACCAACGGTGCACCGGCTTTTCGGAGAGCCTATCGCCGTTTTGACCGGCGATGCCTTGATTGTGATGGCTTTCAAATACCTCAGCTTGCAGGCTGCGCTAACACCTGAGTTGGGCGCGCGCATGATCGAGGTGGTTGCGGAGGCGGTCGGCCCCAGTCACGGACTGATCGCCGGACAGTCGATGGAGGCAATGACGCACGTCCCAATCGACCGCTATCACCATTACAAGACCGGCTCCCTCTTTGTCGCGGCGGCCACTTGCGGTGCCCTGGCAAGTGGTGCAGATCCGGCCCCATGGTCTAAGGTGGGGGAATTGCTCGGGCACGCGTATCAGATCGCCGACGACATCGCAGATACAGTCGGCCGCGCAGAAGTGCTTGGCAAATTGCCTGCCGTGGACACGCAGCTGAATCGACCCAGTATCGTTCGCGGCCAAGGATTGGACAGCGCAGCCGCCAGATTTTATGCGTATCTCGAACAGATAGGTGACGCCATTCCTGCCAGCCCTCAAAAACGGTCCTTCGTTGACTGGCTTAATCATGCACTTTGCAAAGGCGTGGCTGGACCGGGAAAAGCCGGTCTGATTCAACAAACGGCGCTGGATTGCGCGCCTTTGTAAGCCCGAGTTACGGTACGCATAACCTAGCCGGCGGCATCATTACCGCTTCATCGTCAACAGCTGCTTCATGAACACTTCGTTCCCTGCATCGAACCGCTGGGCCAAGGTGGATTAGAGGTCTAGCTTTAGCGTTAACGGTTTTTGCAACCAGCTTGGAGGGCCGGCCGACAGAGCGGGCGACGCCGGCATCATCCGACTGGCGGATGCGCGGAGGGCAACAAGTGCGCGGAGGGCAACAAGCGCGCCTGGCGCAACGTCGCCAGATCAGGTGAGCCGGTGCAAAAGCAGGCGACGGCCAACTGGCGGATGACGACCTCGAAATGCGCAACGACCGCTTCGGTCGATACCGTAGCCGCCGGCAGCACGCCGGCTGCCTGCCCGGCAATGTCCGCTCCGAGGCGAATGGCCTTGGCCACGTCGACGCCGTCGCGGATCCCGCCGGACGCGATAAGCTTCACCGTTGGCAGTGCCCGACGGACCGCCTGCAAGCTGGCCGGTGTCGGGATCCCCCAATCGGCAAACGCCATCGCCACTGCACGGCCGGCGGCATCGCGGGCGCGCTCGCCCTCCACCGCGGCCCAACTGGTGCCGCCGGCTCCGGCGACATCAATCACCTCAACACCCGCCTCGACGAGCGCGCAGGCCACCGAGGCGGACAGGCCCCACCCGACTTCTTTGGCCACGATCGGCACGCCCACGCTACGCGCGGCGCGAGCCACCTGCGCCAGTACGCCGTGCCAGTCGCGGTCGCCATCCGGCTGTAGCACTTCCTGCAGCGGATTGAGATGGACGATCAGCCCATCAGCCTCCAGCGCATCGACAGCCCGGCGCGCCAGATCAAGGCCGTCGGCCTCGCGCAGTTGCGCAGCGCCGATATTGGCCAGCAAGGGAATGTCAGGCGCCAGGCGGCGTAGGGCGCGCGTCAGCCCCTGGGAATTGCGCGATTGCAGGCTCACGCGCTGCGAACCGACGCACATGGCGATCCCCAAGGCTTGCGCCGCCTCGCTCAGGTGCCGATTGATGGCCTCTGCGCGTGGCATTCCGCCGGTCATGGAACTGATCAGCAGCGGCGCACGCATGGGCTTGCCTAACAGCGATGTGCGCAGTTCGATCTGCGTCAGGTCCAGCTCGGGCAGTGCGCAGTGTTCGAACCGGATTTGCTCCCAGCCGGCAGCGACCGTGGCTGGCGCCGTTCGCCGATCCAGCACGAGGTCCAGATGGTCGTCCTTGCGCCGGGTCAGGGCGTCGTCGCACCCGCTCGCTCGATCCGCCGTATTGGGCGTTGGCGTTGCGTCGGATCGGACCGAGGGCGCCGCGCGCACGCCGCCGCCTCCCGCGCGTTCACGCCGGCGCACGCTGGCCTCCCCCCGCCGCATCGTTGCCGTAGCGGCTGATCGAGGTCTGGTAGTACTTCGCGCGAATGACCGCCATGGCCTCGATTAACGGTCCCCATGGTGCAGGAAAGCGTTCTTTCACCATCACTCGGTGCAGCATGCGCGCATGGCCGACCAGCTCGTCGTTGAGGAAATCCTCCACAGGCATAGCCGGATAACGCTGCAGGAGCAGGATGGCAGCGTTGTCGGCTTCTCCCGCCGCCCTATCCTTGGCGCATCCATGCAGATCGTTCTGCAGGCGCCCTATCGTGGAGATGAGCCGCAGCACCTGGCGAAACGCCGGACGCGCGCGCAGGGTCGCCATGTCCAGCCCCCATAGCAACGACAGGCAACAGAACACGTTCGCGTAGGCGATCGAATCGATGGAATTGTGCAAGTATTCGGCGTACGACCAGCGTTCAGCCCCCGCCGCCTGCGCGTGTCCGGCGCGCAGCGCCGCGCAGTAGCACCGGGTATCGTTTAGAAGCTCAGTATAGTCGCGCCTATCGTAGGCGAGCGCGGCCAGGGAAGCGCGCAGCACAGCGCAGCCCTCGAAACCGGGGACCGCGCATGGCACGCCCTGCCCCAGCGCCTGCTCCACCGCGGCCAGCTGCTCCGGCGCGATCAGGCCAAGGTCGTTGCAATCGTCGAGCCAAAACAGTAGCGCCAACTCGCAATAAAACGCCACGATCAGCTTTTCGTCCTGCGGATCTCGGCCGGTGCGGGCGCTGATATCGTGCAAGCTCGGTTGGATACACTGCAGGATGTACTGTCCGCCCCTAACTGCTTCTACGGCATGCTCGTCGGCGAATCCGGTCAGGGAACGCCCCCACTCCAGTACTTGCTGCAGCGCGCTTTCGGTCGGGATCATTGCGCTATTCCTCCTGCTCCCTCGGTCGGGATGCGCCGCCCCCAACGAAGAGCCAGCCACAAGCCGGCGAGTTCGATCACGCGCACGACCCGGGTCGGGCAATACAATTCCTTGCCGATCCACAGCGGCGTCTGCGGCAATTCATGCGCCTCATGGCGAGCGAGCATCCACTCCAGCGCGTGCGCGACCGCCAGCGCGATGCGGGCGCGCCCTGTCGGCTCTTCGCGCCCATCCATCACGTGCAACGCGAACAGCGCATAGGCGGTTTCCTCAAATGTTGACGCGCGACCCGCGCCCCAGCCGCCGTCATCGCGCTGCGCCTGCAACAGCGCCGCCAGCGCGCGCTCGTCGCGCCACTGGGGCGCGCCTTGCGCGAGCGCAGCGATTGCATGCGCGGTGGGATACAGCCACGAAACATGCCATTTGTCATTGTCCCATAGACCGTCCGCGTTGCGATTGGCCTCAAGGTAAGCGCTGGTACCGGCGGTGGGCTTTCCCAACAGTCTGAACGCATGCAGGGCGTGGATGTTGGTCGACACCGAGGCATTGCGCTCGCCGGGGAAGGTAACGAACAGCCCGCCGATTTCGAAGTGGCGCAACGCGTCGGCAGCCGGGTTGCGTCCTGCTAGGCGCAGGATGCACAACGCAACAGCAGTGTCGTCCGCATCGGCCGCGAAGTGCAAGGCCGGACCCAGACCGCGCACGCCCAGACAGGCATCGAGCTGCGCGACGATCACGCGCACCGCCTCGGCGAGCGCGGGATGCGAAAACAACCCGGCCAGATGCAGAGTGTACAGCGACCAGCATGGCTCGAACACGTTGATCGGCCAGACGCTGGGAACGACACCTTCGATGCCGCTGCGCGCCGCGCGCGATGCGGCCTGAAGATACCTGTCGGCACGCTCGACCTGTGGCGCGCTCGCCTGTGTGAGGGCGTGCGCACGCCACGCGGCGGTTGCCGCCGGGCTGATGCCGATGCTGCCGTCGTCGTCCAGGCATGCCGTGGTCGGCGACGTCCCCCAGGCTTCCCAGGAGTGCAACAACGGATGGCCGCTCGGCAGCGGTCCCACCGTCCCCAACTTAACCAGGCACGCTTGCCGCAACGGCAACAGCGCCGGGTAGCGCGGAAACACCACGTCGCCCACCAAGGATGTGGCCTCGCCGGAGATCTGCGGCAGGATCAGCTCCGCGCCTACCGGCGCGTCTTCCGGCACCGCATCCGCGTAGGGATCCGGCTGGCGCTCGAGGAACCGCGTTGCAGCCTGAACTGCGTCCGCAGCGCCGGGAAGAGAATCGGCACGCCGCAATGCAAGCAACGCCGCGCACGTGGGTACATGGCGGAACAGTGGGAAGTCAGCACTTCCCCATCCGCCATCGGCCTGTTGCTGCGCCATGAGCCACGCGTATCCGTTCTGCCGACCGGTGACGTTGCCGCTGAACTGCAAAACGCGCGCCGTGTCGTAAACGGACGGACTCACGCTGCCGCCATCGCGCGTCTCGTTCAGCAAGTGGCGCAATTCAGAAAGGATCTGTTCGGACAGCGCACTCATGCGGGATGTTCCCTCTGCAGGCAGTTGACGAGAAGCGCGGCGAAGCGCACCTATGCTGGCGGCGGTCCGCGGTGGGCAACCGCTCCGATCTGCGCCGTGGAATCGAACACAATGTAGCATCTAGCGGTGCCGCCGGCCGATCGCAGCGGTACGGCGGCGCCTCCGTGCGGACCGGCGCCAATGCGCACGGCGCGTGCTTGAACAGATACCCTTTTGGCCCGCTGCACGGCCTGCGCCAACCGCTCCGCACGCGGGCGCATCGAGGTGATGGCTTCCTCGGCCTCTGGCCATAGGCCCGGCACTGACTGGGGCGCTGCATGCAGCTTCGTGATCGGCACGCCGGTTGCTTTCTTCTCCGCCGCATGCTTGCCGGCGGCTTGCCCAGCGTCGCGTCATCCGCTGGCATGTCATCCTCGACCACCTACAATACAAGGCCGAAACAGGCGCGATAGCGATCCAGTGCGCGGTACAGCGTAACGCGCGGCATCCTCCGCGACGGCGCATAGCGCGCCCATGCCTATGGACGCGCGCACCAACAATCCGCCGCACGCCTGCGCGCCCGATCCGCCGAACGGGGAAACGCCAGTTCGGTCGTCGTTTAGCGTGGAACCCTTCTGCATGTTGTTCATCTCCTTCTACCTGACAGAGAATGCCGCGGCGAGCGGCGAGCCGCCGCGGTGCTGCCGGCGTCGCACCGCGCGCGCGCGCCGAATGCAGCAATGCCGCCCATCGTCTTCGCCGCTGCCTCTTGACACGGGGCAGAGGATCCCAGCTCATGAGAATCCGATGCGGACTGTCATGGACGGATGTGCGGTCGGGTAATAGCGCCGGCCTTTTTCGACGCCGCTCATCAATCGCGGCCGCACCCCGGCCTCCTGCATGGTCAATGCCAAGGCGATGCTGAACTGCACCAGCTCCAGCCATACAAGGTGATAGCCCATGCAGACGTGTGGGCCGGCACCGAACTGCAGCATGTCCACCGGCCGGATCGGCTCCGTGCGTTGCAGCCACCGCCCCAGACGGAACTGATCGGGCGCTTCGTGCAGCAGCGGCGAGGTCGAGAAATGCAGTAGTGGGATGCATAAATGAGTGCCCGCAGGAATGCGCCGCTGGCCGAGTTGTAGTTCCTGCATCGCGCGACGCGGTACGAGCGAGGAAGCCGGATGCATTCGTAGCGTCTCCCGAAACAGCGCCTCTGCGACCGGACATTGCGCCAGGTCCTCGTGCCCGGTCGGCACCGCGCCCACGCGTTGCGCCTCTTCGACCAGGGCGTCCCACAGCTCTGGATGCTGCGCCAGCTCGATCACCATCCAGGCTATCGTCGAGGCGGAGGTCTCGTGGCCGGCAAGCAGCAGCAAGCGGATATTGGCGACCAGGACGTCATCGGAGAGCGCGCCATCGCTGCAATCGAAGGCGCTCACCATGTCGTTGATCAACCCGGTGCGCGCGGCGCGCGCGCGCGCGTCCCGGATGAACTGGCGCGACTGCGCGTCGATCCAATCGCGGGCGGCGCGGCCGCGTCGCAAGGGCATCCCCGGCAGGTCGATCGGGGGCGCGACCATCAATTGCAGCAGTTGCCGGTACTTGCGATGCCACTCCGACAGGTCTTGAGCGGGGATGCCCATGAGACTGAAGGTGAGTTTGAGCATCAGGTTGCGTGTGTCTGGCAGGATAGCGACTTCACCGCGGTCGCGCCACGCCTTGACCTGAGCCCTAATAATTGGTTCGAACAGCTCGCCAATGCCGGCCTCGGTCAGACCCCTCGGCAGAAACGCCGCTTTTATCCCATCGCGCGCCTGCCGGTGCGCGCTACCGTCCAAAGTGACCAACGTTCCGCCAAGGATGTCGGGCGCCATCTCTTCGATCAGTGCCGAGGACACTTCCTTGTGCCGGAGCAATGCGAGCGCATCTGGATCCAGGCATGTCATCAGGTGTCCGGCCGGGCCGAAGTCCAGCCAGAAGTGGCTGCCTAGGGTCCTTTCCGCGCGCCGCAGCAGGCGCGGCAGATCGCAGACGATGGCGGGGAGATGCCCGACCAGGGGGAAAGCGCCAGGCATGACCGGGATGTCGTCCCGTAGCCGGCGCCAGCGGTTCAGCGGGTTGAGCAGCATGTCCATCACCAATGCGACGCTGCGGTTGCTTCGGCGGCGTCACCGGCCGGCCGAGCCGCGCTGTTGCCACCGTCGGCGTAGGTTGGAACATGCGCCAACATGCCGCCGTCGATGCACACCACCTGGCCGGTGATGAACGCAGCCTCCTCCGAGAGCAGGAACGCGACCAGCGCGGCTACGTCCTCGGGGCGGCCGACGTGCGGCAGGAGCTGGTGCCGGTGTAGATGCCGTTGCATGCACTCGTCCAGCTTGGCGAAGAGACGTTCAGTCATGACAAGACCTGGCGCAACCGCGTTGCAGCGGATCTTCGCGTGTCCGTATTGGGTGGCAAGCGAGGCCGACAGCATGTTCATTGCGGCCTTCGACGCGGCGTATGACGTCAGTGCGGTGTCGCCGCTGAGCCCTTGGCACGATGACATGTTCACGATCGCGCCACCACCACGGCCGATCATTTGTGGGATGGCCTGCCGGCAGCAAAGGAGCGTGCCGCGCAAATTGGTCGCCATGGTCTGGTCCCAGACCGCCACGTCCAGGTCGAGGATCGCGCGGTCGTGCGGAGTCAAATGCATGGCGCTCGCATTGTTCACAAGCACGTCGACCCCACCGAAGCGCCGCTTCGCCGTTTTGAACAGCTCTGCCACCGCCTGCGCATCTGCGATGTCCATGGCCACGGCCAGCGCTTGGCCCGCTTCGGCTGCGATCTGTGCGGTGCAGGCGATGGCAGCGGGGCCATCAATGTCGGCCACCACCACTCTGCCGCCCTCGCGCGCGATGGCGAGGGCGCATGCCTTGCCGATCCCGGCGCCGGCGCCGGTCACCACGGCCACCTTGCCTTTAAATCGTTCCATCATGTTCTCCTGGATTGCGTAGGTCTTTCGCTGCATGTCGCTCAGCGTCTGCCGGAGAGGGCGTAGGGCCGGGGTTGGTGCAATGGTCATCGCCGGCTTCGCTTTCGATCACCCGAATGGCCGCGACCGGGCACTGGCTGGCTGCTAGGCGCACGGCGGCGTGCAGCGCCTGCGGGACCGTCGCCATGCACACTTCCGCCACGCCGTCCGGCTCCCGCTGACGAAAGGTGCCCGGCAGCGTCAACACGCACTGACCAGTGGTTCCGCACAGGTCCTGGTCGACCACGACGCGAACCTCAGCCGCCGCCTGCGCGTGCAGCCGCACCGGCAGCGCGCGGAACGTCCTAAGGAACGCTGAGGGCTCCCGGGTCGGCTGCTCGGCCAAGGCCAACGTGGGGAAGCGAGCCTGGATCTGCGGCAGGCTCTCGGCCAGTTGCACCCTGGCGAGTTGAGCACCTAGGCAGAAGTGGATGCCGTGGCCGAAGCTCAGCATAATCTTTCCGTCGCTCGACATGCCAGGCCTGGTGCCGTAGAACCGCACCGGATCGAAGCGGTCGGGATCAGCGAAAGCGTCCGGGTCGCGATTGCCGGCCGCGATCAGCACGCGCACGTCCGCGTCCTTCGGGATCACCACGCCATGCAGTTCGATGTCGCGCTGGGCGATACGCGGAATGGAGCTGAACATGGCCGGCGCCTCGCAGCGCAGTACTTCTTCTACAAATGCCTCCACCCCTGCGGCGTCTCCCTGCAGCCAGTGCCGCTCCTCGGGGTAGGCCAGCATCGCCAGCACCGCATGGTCGATAGTCGCAGCAGTGGTGGCGAAGCCGCCCAGCAACATGCCCCACAGCATGCTGATCAACTCCGCGTCCGAGAGCGTATCGGCGTCGTCGGTGTGTGCGCCGACCAGTGTCGACACGATGTCGCGGCGGGGATCGGCGCGCTTGCGCAGTATGAGGTCGCCGAAATAGGCCTTCACCCTGGCGCTGGCCACGTCCGCCGCGGCGAGGTGTGGATCGCTGGCGTGCGGGCTCAGGCCTTCTAGAATGGCGCTGACGATCGCTGAGAGCTCGAAAACGTCGTCTTGGGGCATGCCGAACAATTCAGCGAAGACAAGCATGGGCAAGGCCAGTGCGAATTCCCGATGCAGGTCCACCGCCTCTCCTCGCTCCAGTGCGGGCGCCATGCCATCCAGGCGAGCTGCGACGATGCGCGCGATGCTCGGCCGCAGGTTGTCGATCTGGCCCACGGTGAAATCGCGCGAAATCAGCCGGCGCAAACGCGTATGCGTCGGTGGTTCCTTCATGGCTAGCGTAGACGCCAGCAGATTGAGCGACAGGCTGCTCGCCGCACGCGGGAAATAGCGCGCCAGTTCGGATGGCGCCGGCCCCCGAAACGCATCGCCCGTAGCCTTGAACGCCCAGTAGATGTCGGCGTGGCGGCTCAACAGAAAGAGGCCCGACGCCGCGCGGTGCACCGGATCGTGCTCTCGCAACCACCGCATGAACGGGTACGGGTCTTGGATGCATGCTGGCGACGCCAGCTCGGCGAAGGCGTCGTGGCATGCTGCCGTGGTGTCTTGCACGTCCATCTTGATTACCTGTCGAGTGGCTGATCTGACCGGTGCGCGCCAGGCGCCGCCAAATGAGAAGATTGCGATGCCGGGGGGCGTCCGCACCAGAGCACCGGCATCTCCTCGAACCCGCCGGTAATGATCTCCTTGCGCAACTTCAGTTCTTCGGGCGCCACGGCCAGGCGCAACGCGGGAAAGCGCTGGAAGATCGAACCGAATATGGCCTTCAGTTCCAGCCTCGCCAGCGCCGCCCCGATGCAATTGTGCTGCCCGTAGGAGAACGCCAGGTGGGGATTTGCGTCGCGTCCGATGTCGAAGACTTCCGGGTCTTTGAAATGGCGCGGATCAAACGAGGTCGCCGGCAGGCCGACCAGTACTTTGCTCTCCGCGGGTATATGCACGCCCGCGATGTTAACGTCGGTCCGGGGATAGCGCATGATGCCGTCCCACCCCGCGCCAGGCGAATACATGCGCAGTATTTCTTCCACCGCCTTGTCCACCAGGGAAGGATCGCGGACCAGGCGTTCGCGCTGTTGCGGATGGCGAAACATGGCCAGCAGGCCGAATTCGATCTGCGCGACGGTGCTCTCGTGCCCCGCCACCAGCACGCCCGCCGCGAGGCCGATCGCCTCTTCCTCGGTCGCTTTGCCCTGGTCGACCGCGGCTAGCAGATCCGTCAGCAGGTTATCGCCCGGATCCTGTCGCTTGCCCCGTATTTTGCCGTGGATGTAGGCGCGGAGCTCTTCCCAGGCCAGGCCGGACGCGCTGCGCGGGCCGCTTTCATGCTGGTGCGTCATCACCTCGTCGGAGAGCCCTGCGAAAAAGGCGTGTTCCTCGAAGGGCACGCCCATCAGCGCGCTGATTACCTTGGCCGGAAGCGGAAAGGAGAGATGGCGTCGCAAGTCCGCGGGCTGGGGCTGAACCGCCAGCGTATCGAACAACTGCACGGTGATCGCCTCGACCTGCTGCGTAAGCAGCTTCACCCTGCTGTTGCTGAAGGCCGGCGCCACGATCGTGCGTAACCGAGCATGCTCGTCCCCTTCGTGCGAGACCAGCCATCCCGGCGAACCGAGAATGACCGAATCTGGGGTGAAATCCGCCGGAGGCATTCCCGCGGGCCGGAATGCCGCGTCAGACAGCACCGCCTTGGCCTCGTCATAGCCTGTCACCCACCAGCATTCGTGCCCGGACGGAAGGCGCACGCGGTGGATCGGACCCTTGGCGCGTAGCGCCAACATCTCGGGCGAGGGCTCGATGTGATCGACCCGCCACATCGGCAGCGTCGGCAAGGATTGTTCGGACATGGTGACGCTTCACTCTTTAAGCCCGGAAGGGGCGGAAGATGACGGGCGGACTGCGGGCAGCAAATGAGTTAAGACAGCGTGTAGACGACGTCCTCCTTGGCGATTGCCAGCGCCAGATCCTCCGGCCGCACGAACGGCGGGGGGAAGGCACGTCCCAATTTCAGGCGCGCCAGCGCAGCGCCCACGCACAGATGCGGCCCCTGGCCGAGGGGCAGGTGCGGGTTTTGCAGCCGGTTGAAATCGAACATGTCGGTAACGCCATAGGTCGGCCGACCGTAGGAATTCGCGCAGCAGGTTCGACCCCACCCGCCCACCGACCCGTCCGCAAACATAACTTCCAAACCAGTCCCACACGCCCGGTTTCCCGCCTGGCTCAAGGTCCGCCGCTTTGGCTGTACCGCTCGCGACGTGTGTGGCTCGCAAACGAAGAACTCTAGATCGCATCCAACACTCCTCACATTTTCCCGGCGCACAACCGAGCCACTATCATTGCCACAGCAAACCATCGGACCTCACGAGACGCGAACAGCGACGCGCCGCCCGAAGACCATCGCGCTGCGATTGGCGACATACCGTGACCAGAGCAAATCGCGTGCCGAAGTGAATTCGTGGGCTCAGCAGGCATTTCGTAGCAGCGCGTAGTGTCAAGCTCCCGCCATTCAGTCTCAATGCCGACAACCGCGGAGTACATGTCTGACAAAAGCCTGATCTAACGCCGGTCTGCGTCCGACAGTCGGCGACCTGCATGGGATGCCCCGAGGCGAGCTTTCGTGCAACAATCCGCGCCATCTTCGACGTCGAAGTTGCCCCGCCAGTTTTCGTCCCATGGGCGGGAACGTCGTCGACTGCGCCGCCGCGTTAAAAGCGCCGGCTTTGGGCAAATCTGACTGGACCCGCCTCGACCCTCCGGTAATAAAGTTTGCGGAGCTTATTTCCGCCAGATGCAAGTTCCGAGCTTGCAGTCATCTCGTTGACGTTGTTCTCAATGTTTCCACCCCCGCGCTTACCGAGACGGTCGAGCTTCTCGATCGGCGTAGGTCTAAAAGGCAACGGGAAACGATCAAATTTCGAGGCATGTTCTCTTCCGGAAACATGTCATCTAATCAGAAGCGGCGGTCGGCAGCAGTCGCCTTAGTCGGAGACCTTCTAAACCAGACGATGCCCGATCCATGCCGAAGATGAAGCAATCGGGAGACCAATGCAGCATCTCATGGACCGCCGCACCGTGGTGAAAAAAGCGGTCCTCGGTTGCTGGAGGTTGTTGAATAGTTCCATGACATCGAATTGAGCTTACGCCTGATGAATTCGGTCAATACCTACACCGCTAAGGGGTGCGCCGTTTACGCCTTGGGTCAAGCTTGGGGACGTTGGACTGCTCTGTTTTATCGCGATCACGTTTTTGTGGCTGGTCTGCCTGCCGAGTTCCTGAATGTATCGATCTGTCGCTCTCGCGCGTGGGCCGGAAGGACATAAATAGCAGGCTCAAGAAATAAACGACCTGAAGGAAAACCGAAGCCGCTAAGGTTACGGCGAACGCTTTGAAGATGGAAAGCGAGGCGGCGTAGGCCGAAACAGCGCTGGTGCACGTGACCAGCAGCAGGATGCAAAAAAAGGTTCTAAAGGGCAAGGTCTTGCTCCCGTTCGTTCGTCCAATGTTTCAACTGCGTCGACGCCGATGATTTCGCCCGGTTCGTCTACGCTATGAACGTGCATGACTTCGCCGAGAGCAGGCGTTGAAACAGCGTCTGCATGCAAAGCGGGTTGCGCCGTCGACAGCGATCAACTACTTCGGCATTCAGCTGGTGCCATAGGTTGCCAAAAGCCGGGTCAGCGCGAACACGCCAAAATGGCGACTTTTTCCTTCGCGGCTTCCAACTCGGCAAATGCACTGAACGTCTTCCGCCCTTCAGTGTTGACCTTTGTCCAGTTGAACGGGAGGCCTTCGGCAACGTAGTGAACGCCGCTTTGAGGCGTCAGCTTTCCGTTTCTCCAGCCCATGTCGGCACACTCGCGGACTCTGAGCGAATCGGCGCGACCTGGATCCTATCATTCGTCATTGCGCTCATAGGAGCACCGGGGAGCGGCGATCAATACGCACTTGCAGGCTTTCCAGTGCGCCCGCAACGATGAGGCCCTTGTTCGCCACTCGGTCCATCGGAGCAAACACAGGATCAAGCACCGGCCGGCAACATTCAAAACGTCGCGCGGCTTCCGTCATCGTTATTGACGGTGAACGATAAGGTTTACTACCGTCGCCTCCCAAAAGCGCTATCTGCCCGGCAAGAGGGATCGGGTACCCGTCAAAGATCGTGAAGGCGGTTAACCCAACTCGCAAAGCTTCTTCCCCAACAAATAGCGAGTGCATGTCGTCGAAGCGGATCATCTGAATAAGATCACTGCCAATTAAACCGGAGATCGATGCAATGCTGTTGCGATCAGGGAGCTCAGCGGCGCGAAAGATCGCACTTTCCGGCTCCAACAGATACACAAAATTTTCCATATCCTTGCCTTCTAAATTCTTGAAAAGAGCCCGTGCCCAGCTGCTTTTGACGGGAGCGAAAGCGACTCGTGCATCAACTCGGGATAGCGACAACGCGCGGCAATATGCAGATTCAGCGTGCTGTGTAAATGGTCCTGCGCCAATTCGGTTCGGTTCAATTCAAGTCACGCTCCGGACGTGTCGCTCCAATGTCGCCCATATCGTTGACTTTATTTAGATATTTGAATACGCGTGGTTTTATTCCGGCGCGCCCCCATACCAATTCCGCGCCAAACATGTACGCGACGATGTTGGACCATACCAGCAGCCGCGCAGTGGACTAAGGCGAGTTCAGCAATCGAACGTGGCGGCCATCGGCGTCGCCGCTCGTATGGCTCGACATTTGTCCCAAATTTGCGGAACGGGATCCCGACCTTGGGCAGGCTATGCAAACGGGTGCGTGTTCCAAGTTTGACGAGAGCTGTACGCTGTACGAATACCCCGGCAGAATTGGAAATCATCTCCCATGCTGCAGACGCGAGAAGCTGACGAGTGGAGCTTCTATCAAGGCACCCCTTGCGACGCTGAAGCAGAAAGAAAATTTGCAATCGGCAAGTTCCATCCGAGCATCACGACATTTGGCTAGCGCAACCGGGGCAACAGCCGCGCTCACTGTTGGCTTACTTAAAGTGTGCTGAGTGCCGCGGTCGCGAGTTCGCGCTCGGTCCCCAGGCGTTTTTGGTGCCGCGTTTTTAGTGCTATTCAAAACGCGGATGACGGCATCCAATCAATCTATTTTTCCTGATTAGCGACCTTGGTGCATGATCAAAGCGTCTAACCAAACAAGGTGATCGCGACGTCAGCGGAGAAACGTAAAAAATGCAATAGATAGGAAGCGGCAGATTTTATTGCGTATCCCGGAGAGATACTGCCGCCGCCATGTTGCTCGCTATGGCGGCGGCCCTCGGAGTGTGGCGAACAGGCCCGGTCTCCAACTACTCTGAGGACTATCGAAGAGACATATGATAACTCTCATCGACGGCTAAGGCGTCGTTGCGCAGCAGTTGATCTTCGATCTTCCCTCAGATTGCCGCACTCAGACTGCTCAATCGGCGCCGCAGATTGAAAGCCTGCGTTTGTCCGTTTGACGACAGCGGGAGGCGGGATCGCCTCCCGCTGCACAGGCGATCGAGTGATTGAAAAGCCGGCTTCAATTGTCACTTGCTCAAGTTGGCACAACCTTTGAATGTTCGCCTTCCGGGGACCAAAGCAGCCAACTGAATTCGATTATTGGAGAAAGCGACGAAGCGCATGCCAAATGTGCATCACATCGGGGTCTTGACGGTAGCGGTACCAACTGTGGACGCCGCACGTCAAACCGGCCTAGCCGTCGACCACTGCGACGATTGCCAAACACTCTATTTCAGCCGACCATGCCAGATGGGTCTCAAGTTATTTGATGACTATGTGCTCTTCCGCTTTTTTTCGCGCGCACTTGAAGAAATTGAGATGGGGATTGCCACCGCGACCGAGGCAACCGGCCTTTCGCTTAGGGAGCTGCGGGATACAACCCGCAGTTTCCCAGCAAGGCTTATCCGCGCCTTTGCCCTGCAAGAGGCGAGTGATTGCGTGCCTGATGCGGAGGAGCAACTGTTGCGCGACATGCTCCTAGCGCATGTGCGGCCAGGCGACCCTGAGGGCGTGCGTTTTGCTAAGATCATTGCGCGACGTTCCATGCGTGAAGACCACCTCTGGCGGGATCTCGGCTTGCATGACAAAGCCGAACTTAGGAGATTGCTGTTCGCGCATTTTCCGGCGCTGGCGGCAGGCAACACCTGCAACATGAGGTGGAAAAAATATTTCTACCGCAAGATTTGCGAAGCTGAAGGCTTTTCCCTTTGTAGCGCTCCCAGCTGCAAGGAATGCGGCGATTTTAATGAATGCTTTCTCCCTGAGGAAAGCGGAAGTCTTTCTGGAGCGGCAGAGTTCGTCGGGCACGAGATCTTGAAAACGTAAAGGCCACAGATGCAATCTTGGCGGGCTTGTCCGGCGACGTTGAACCGATACGGGGGATTATTGCTCCCGATGTTGCGACTGTGCGGGCACGCGCAAATGTCGCTTTCCTAAATATGAGCGGTGATGTCGTCGTCGGATAATGATCATCGGTCCATTCTATAGCGCCTACTAAAATTGCCTTAAGCTCTTCGCCATATTCGACTACGCGATCTACAATTTGTCGGAGCTGAGCGTGCGGCCGGAAAAAAGCATCCGCGACTAGCGCTTTAACTTGATAGCTTGCTCACGATCTTTGCTGTAGCCTTCGAGCATTTCCTCCAGAATTTGGCCCGCTGACGATCGAAACCGGCTCCGTTGTCAATCTCGCCAATGGCGGAACAATCCGGGCCTGCAAGACTTCAGCTGCCAAGCTGTCGGCATTCCTCCTATTTGTTCGTGGAGACAGCATAACAGCGAGCTTGTTGTAAGCGACAATCTCTACTGTGCCTTCATATGCGTTCTGCTGATCATCCGGCCTTAATTCCGACGCGCGGTGCGAAGCCGATTGGCCGTCAATGCGGTGCCGATCTGTTTGGCTCTACGACTTGCCACACTACTTCTGTCCCTCGCCTGAGATGTAAGGATACGGACGAGATTTGTTGATCTTTGACGCAAGCGATTTCCAACCGACAAGACCTCGCAGCCGCTTCATCCAGTTTGGCGGTTTCGAGACAAGAGTTTGTCGATCCCGCCTTCGAAAGTTTGGAATTAAATAGCTGAAGATCAGCAAAACAACTGTTTTATATGCTGCTGCCCACATGGCACGGGTTTTGAAGATTGCCATGCGAGGCGGCGCGAGCTGCCTGCCTTTTACTCAGCGATGGATGGAACGAAAGAAGGAAGGCGATATGTCAGATTTGCGTCAAATCGCATTTTACGGCAAAGGGGGGATCGGCAAGTCCACCACCTCCCAAAATACGCTCGCAGCGCTTGTCGACCTCGGGCAGAAGATCCTGATCGTCGGATGCGACCCGAAAGCCGACTCCACCCGGCTGATCCTGAACGCCAAAGCACAGGACACGGTTCTGCATCTGGCAGCGCAGGAAGGTTCGGTGGAAGACCTTGAGCTCGAGGACGTGCTCAAGGCCGGCTACAAAGGCATCAAGTG
>NZ_SMBJ01000020.1:0-43468 GCF_004342325.1 Rhizobium azibense
GCCCAGAACTGCGTCCACTGCAAGACCTGCGACATCAAGGACCCGAACCAGAACATCAACTGGGTGCCGCCGCAGGGCGGCGAGGGGCCGGTCTATCAGAATATGTGAGGCGGATCGGCGAGCTTAGCAATGATCAGGGAGTTACCGATGCAATTTCCGCTTGAAGGCGTTCGGGTGGTGGAGCTGGCCCGTATCCTGGCCGGTCCGTGGGCTGGACAGACACTTGCCGACCTGGGAGCGACCGTCATCAAGGTGGAAAGCCCGGAGGGCGACGATACGCGCCGCTGGGGGCCTCCCTTCATCGAGGATGGGGAGGATGTCGCGGCAGCCTACTTCCATAGCTGCAATCGCGGAAAACTGGGCATCACGGCGGATTTCAAGTCGGCGGAAGACGTCGAAAGGGTTCGTGCACTGATCGCGAACGCGGACGTCGTCATCGAGAACTTCAAGGTAGGCGGACTGAAGAAGTTCGGTCTCGATTACGAGAGCCTGAAGGCGATCAATCCCACGCTGATCTACTGCTCGATTACCGGCTTTGGCCAAACCGGCCCATATGCCGGCCGGGCAGGATATGATTTCATCGTTCAGGGCATGGCGGGCATCATGGATTTGACTGGTGAGCCAGACCGCGAGCCGCAGAAAATCGGCGTGGCGTTCGGTGATATCTTCACCGGCCTCTATTCGGTCATCGCTATCCAGGCCGCATTGATCCTCCGCAACAGCACAGGTGAGGGGCAGCATATCGATATGGCCCTGCTGGACAGTACTGTCGCGGTGCTGGCCAACCAGGCGATGAATTTTCTGGCCTCGGGAAAGGCGCCGACGCGGCTCGGCAATGCGCATCCCAACATCGCGCCATATCAGGTATTCCCGGTATCCGACGGCAACATCATTATCGCCTGCGGAAACGACAGTCAGTTCGCACGCATATGCGATGTTCTCCGGCTTTTCGCTGTGGCCGCCGACGCCCGTTTCAAGACAAACGCGGACAGAGTGCGTCATCGAGAGGAACTGACATCGGTGATGGAAGCGCAGACAAAGCTTTTCAAACGGACGGATTTGCTGGCCGACCTCGCGCGTGTGGGCGTTCCCGCCGGGCCGATCAATACTGTGGAAGACGTATTCGCCGACCCGCAAGTCGCGCATAGGAAGATGGCGGTGGACAATGAAGGAATACCGGGTATCCGGACGCCAATCATCTTTTCAGGGGCGCCACTGACCTCGCATCACAAGTCGCCTAGGCTGGGCGAACACAACGGCATGGTGCGATCAGACTGGTCTCTAGCGGACTGATGCTTTGAGCGAGTAAAACGAAAAGCGATCTGTCCTTGTTGCAATGGGCCTCACTGCTATGAGAAACAGCATCAGATAGGAGTGGAGGGCGTGGTCGCTGTCGATCCAGCATCAGCTCTTTGGGAATTCTGTTGATCAGTCGATGAGGGTTTTCGAGTTGAACGACTTGAAACGGCGGAACAGCCAATCCGATCAAGGCTCGGCAGCTCGGCAGCTCGGCAGCTCGGCAGCTCGGCCGCAACATCGCTTGTTCGTCACGGGCTCGGCCGTCGCGTCGAGAGCACTCGCCATCCCAGCTTACACTTCAATGCACGGTAGCCTCCGGCTGGACCAAGAGTTTCAAGGCCAGTTTGATAATCTTGCGGAGCTGGCGCCAGTGGGGAAGATCCCGTTCGTTCACCCGCTCCTGGATGGCAGTCATTATCCAGCCGACGCAGGCGATGTCCTCGACCGCGCGATAGGTATCTGACCGTTCAATGCAGGCGACGATCCGCCTGCGGGCGTCACCGCCCTCGAGCGGGATGCCGGCGATCAGGGTTTGGGCTTGCCTATAGGCGGCCGCGATCCGCTGTCGCTCCTCGGGGTCGCTTTGCGCGATCACGCCGCATGTCCAGGCAAGTGTTTTCGACAGGGCTTCGACTTCACTCTCCATGGCCGATCGGACTCCCCATCATCAGAAAGCGGGTGTGGAGGAACGTTGGGGATAGGTCGAACTGCCAGGCGTGCCGCGCTTCATCGAAATTTTCTCCATATCCTTTGATCAGAAGACCTCTTTGCGCAAGCAATCCGACGGTCTGACGGATAGCGCCCCTGCCAAGGCGGGTCATTTCGGCGACACGCGGCATGGCGATTTGCCTGAGGCGGGCTGCTGGCGTTTCCCATTCGAGGGGGTTGGCCAGGACCTGGTTGAGGGTCATGGAATGCCTGCTCAAACTGGATTGGACGTAGTGCAGCAGCGCTTTTTTTCGCGCCCATGCGATCGACTTCCTCAGACATAGCACTGCCTCCTGATGAAGCGCCGCCGGCGGCGCGCCATACAATCATCGCGCAAGATGCGCTCGTCGATGCAATCGAACCGCATTCCGGCGCCATCGAAACTGCGGGGTTGCGACCGCCTTTCGTACGGTGTTGATCCTCAGCTGGGTTGCGACACTGCCAGCTGCGTCTCCCCATATTTCAGCTATAGGTAGCATTTTACAGGCTAGAAAGCAAGTGAAGCAAGATCTTTCAAAGTCTCTGCGGCGCTAGTGTTTGCAGGATTTTTCGCTTTCCCGCGTCCAACTTTCTCAGCGTCGGTCCTGCCAAACCGTCCCACCGATGGTTGTTCGTGGTAGGCACCTCTGAAACCGGAAGTGCTGTTGGAACCAAAACGCTCGCCGGGTGATCACGTTTTGTGCATCGCTGACGCGATACTGCTCGGTGCCTTCGGCACGAAGCCAGCAGAAACCGGTCCTTGCCCCCACGGGCAATGATCAGTTGAAGAGGAGTCGCTTCGCCGGCTTCGGAACACCAACTAAATGCAAGCGACAGATAAGCTCCTACGGGAAGAACCATGCTGCCCAATAGAGGCGCGAACCGCCGCATATGCGGAAGAGGGCAGTGCGCTATCTCTTGACGTTGAAAATCGGGTAGCTTTTGGGCCTTTCGGCAAAAGGAGACGTCTATGACCGGAGACCTCGTCGATATATATCGTGCCTACTTGGATTGCCTCAACCGGCAAGCCTGGGACGGGCTTGGCCGTTTCGTTGAGAACGACGTACAGCATAACGGTCGGCTGCTAAGGCTATCGGGCTACCGGGAAATGCTGGTGAAGGACTTCGTAGACATTCCGGATTTGCAGTTCAACGTCCAGCTGCTTGTCTGTGAGCCGCCGCGCCTTGCAGCCCGCCTTTTCTTCGATTGCTCCCCGAAAGGCGAGTTCTTGGGCCTGCGCGTCAATGGACGTCGAGCCTTTACGGAGCACGTTTTCTACGAGTTCGTAGGATCGAAGATCAGCTCAGTTTGGTCAGTAATAGACAAGTCGGCAATCGAGGCCCAGCTCCCATAGTAGGAGAGAGTTGATCAACGACCGCTTTCGGGCCGAAACAGCCTGCGTCCGGCGTCATCGCACAGCGGCAGCAACATTACGAGCCCTGTGCACGGCTTGTTGCGGAGGATGTTCGCGTTCTGGGCTAAAACGATCGCGTAATGTATCGTCGGGAACGACAGCGTCACGGCGGGCATTCGAATATTAATCCATCGATGGTTGTCTATTTTCTTCCGCTCTCGAGGGCGTCCAGACGAACACTGGAGAGCTGCAGCCAGGGTGGATTGTCGGCATACATTTCGCGGATAATCTGTTTTATCTCGTCGATCCGATCGCCCGCTTCGTTACGCCGATAGCTCATGATAACGGGCGAGGTGGCCTTCTCGTCGGCAATCATACGATAGCAGACATCGTCCGGCCGTTGGCGCTGCGAGGCCGCGGGGATGATGCACAGGCCGGCACCGGCCGCGACCATACCGAGCGCGGTCTGAATCTCACGAACTTCCTCGACATGGCTTGGATGGACGCTGATCTCACCGAGCAGGTTCAGTGTCTCGTCCGCGAAGCTTGGCCGGGGGGCCGAGGGATAGATGATCAGCGATTCGCCTTCGAGTTCGGAAAGGTCGATGGGCTCCTTGCTGAGAGATTTCGGATGGCCCTTCGGAAAGGCTACGACCAGTCGCTCCTCTCGCAGCGTCAGCCGTTCCACTTCCCTGTCGTTGAACCGTACTCTGCCGAAACCCAGATCGATGCGGCGTTCCTTAAGCGCAGTCATCTGTTCGGTTGACATCATTTCCAGAATCTCAATGTCGAGGTCGGGCCAGCGCTGACGCATGCGCCGGACGAGGTCCGGCATGCCTCCATAGAGGGTGGAGCCGACGCAGCCGATGATGAACCGTTCGCGCTGGGCCTTTCCTATTCTTTGGGTCTGTTCGCGGACATGTTCGAGCCGCGCCATGATTTGCGAGGCCTGCTCGAAGAAAAACCGTCCGGCTTCCGTCAAGCTCAGCGGCCGCTTGGACCGGTCGATCAGGTGGACGCCCATTTCCTCCTCCAACTGCTGGATCTGCCGACTGAGCGGCGGTTGGGCAATATGGAGGATTTCCGCGGCGCGTGAAAAATTGCGCTCGGTGGCGACCGCCACGAAGTAGCGGAGTTGGCGTAATTCCATTCCTACTATACCTCCCGGGTATAAAGTTCGACTTATATAGTTTTGGACCCGACACTAATAGGACGCTAGCCTTCCTGCAAATAAAGGGAGGAAGTGCGGTGTCCGTGGAAGTTCGTATCGTCTCGATCGAGGCTATTATACTCGATCTGCCGACTATCCGGCCGCACAGACTATCGATGGTCACCATGAGCGGCCAGAGCATGATGATCGTGCGCCTGCGCTGCTCGGACGGGGTCGAGGGCCTGGGCGAGGGCACCACCATTGGCGGGCTCGCCTATGGACCGGAGAGCCCGGAAGGCATGAAGCTTACGATTGACGAATACATCGCGCCCCTGCTTTTGGGTTTCGATCCGACGCGGGTGCAGGTTGCC
The DNA here is from genome assembly GCF_004342325.1 of Rhizobium azibense. Classification (NCBI taxonomy): domain Bacteria; kingdom Pseudomonadati; phylum Pseudomonadota; class Alphaproteobacteria; order Hyphomicrobiales; family Rhizobiaceae; genus Rhizobium; species Rhizobium azibense. The sequence continues at coordinate 4,862 of NZ_SMBJ01000020.1, forward strand.
ATGGACCGCGTGCGCAAGGCAGTGAAGGGCAATCATTTCGCCAAATGCGCCGTCGAAGCCGCATTGCTCGATTGCCAGGCCCGCCGCCTCGGCGTCTCGATGTCCGAGTTGCTCGGGGGTCGCCGTCACAAGAGCCTGCCGATTGCCTGGACGCTGGCATCCGGTGATACCGCAAGGGACATCGACGAGGCGCAGGCGATGCTCGACCGGCGCCGCCACAAGGATTTCAAGCTGAAGATCGGCCTCAAGTCGATCGAGGAAGACATCCGTCACGTGGCTGCCATCCGCAAGGCGCTGCCGGACATGGCGTCAATCCGCGTCGACGCGAACATGGCCTGGCGGGAGCGGGAGGCACGCAATGCGATCGCGGCACTCGCCGAGGCGGGTTGCGTACTGGTGGAGCAGCCGGTCTGCGGCATCGCGCCGCTTGCCCGGCTGACACGGGTGTCATCGATCGCCATGATGGCCGATGAAGTGCTTGTCGGTCCGGAAAGTGCGCTCGAAGCGGTGACGGTGCACGCAGCCGACGTGTTCTCGATCAAGATCGAGCAGGCGGGCGGCCTGTTCGCCGCCGCCAAGGTCATCGCCATCGCGGAGACCGGAGGAATCAGTGTCTATGGCGGCACCATGCTGGAGGGGCCGATCGGCACGATCGCGGCTGCGCAGTTGATGGCCGGTGTAAAGGATCTGCGATGGGGCACGGAGTTCTTTGGCCCGCTGCTGCTGACGGAAGAGATCCTCGCCACGCCATTGGATTACAGCGATTTTGAGCTGACCGTTCCCGACGGACCCGGTCTGGGGATCGAACTGGACGAAGACTGCCTGGCATTTTTTGTTCGGGGCGGAATGCGCAAGACAATCAGCATTGCCGGGCAAAGAGGCTGACCATGCTCTTTCATGTAAGGATGAACGTGAACCTTCCCCATGACCTGCCGGCGGCGGAAACCGCCGACATCCTGGCCCGGGAAAAGGCCTATTCGCAGGAGCTGCAGAAGAGCGGCAAGTGGCGGCACATCTGGCGGATCGCCGGCCAGTACGCGAACTACAGCGTCTTCGACGTGCCGGACAATACGCAACTCCACGAGATCCTGTCCGGTCTGCCGTTGTTCAAATTCATGGATATCGAGGTGACACCGCTGCTGCGGCATCCTTCCGCGATCCGCGAGGACGACACATAGCGCGTGGATCGGCGGAGGACGAGATCCGCATCAACTTTCAATCAAGAGGAGGAAAAAATGAACGTGAAGATCTTCGACAGGCCCGACATCCAGGACTTTCTCGAGGTCCTGAGCGGCTTGGACAAGGACGGCGGCAATCCGCGCGTCAAGCAGATCGTCCATCGGATCATGTCAGACCTGTTCAAGGCGATCGATGATCTGGACATTACCCCCGATGAATATTGGACGGGCATCGCCTGGCTCAACGAGATCGGCGCCGCCGGCCAGGCCGGACTGATTTCGCCCGGTCTCGGTCTCGATCATTTCCTGGACGAGCGCCTCGACGCGATCGATGAGGCTCTCGGCATCGACAACCCGACCCCGCGCACGATCGAGGGGCCGCTTTATGTAGCCGGCGCACCAGTCGCGAAAGGCTTTGCCCGACTCGACGACGGCACCGATGCCAACGGTCACACCCTGATCATGCACGGCACCGTCTATGGTTCTGACGGCAGGCCGCTGCCGGATGCCACCGTCGAAGTCTGGCACTGCGATACGCGCGGGTTCTACTCGCACTTCGACCCGACCGGCAAGCAGGCGCCGTTCAATATGCGCCGCACGATCGTCACCGACGAAAACGGCTGTTACAAATTCCGCAGCATCGTGCCGCACGGCTATGGCGTGCCGCCCGGCAGCCCGACCGAGCAGCTATTGTCTGCGCTCGGACGGCACGGCCAGCGACCGGCCCATATCCATTTCTTCGTCAGCGCCGACGGTCACCGCAAGCTGACGACCCAGATCAACATCGAAGGTGATCCGTTGGTCAATGACGATTTCGCTTACGCAACCCGCGCCGGATTAGTTCCTGCCGTCATTGAACGCACCGACGAGGCGAGTATCTACGCCAACGGGCTGAATGGTCCGTTTGCCGAGATCGAATTCGATATCCGCCTGACCGCGTTAGTGGACGGTGTCGACAACCAGATCAACGAGTTGCGCAAGCGGGCGGCTGCATAAGCTGCAAGGGCGGCAGTCCGAACGGGCCGCACCTTTGAACACCATCGTTATCATGGAAATTGGCAAAGACTGCGCTCATGAACAGCGTGCTCTTTGCGGGAGAACCGCTATGTCTGCGATTATCGACAAGGCACGAGACCTCGATCATCTCCTCGCCACTGCCGTGCAGGACGACAAGGAAGCTGGCGTATTCCGTTGCCGCAGGGACATCTTCACCGATGAGGATCTGTTCGATCTGGAGATGAAGCATATCTTCGAAGGCAATTGGGTCTATCTGGCGCACGAAAGCCAGATCCCCAACAACAACGACTACTACACGACCTATATCGGCCGCCAGCCGATCGTGATCACCCGTGACAAAAACGGCGACCTGCATGCGGTGATCAACGCCTGCGCGCATCGCGGGGCAATGCTATGCCGGCGCAAACACGGCAACAAGGGAAGCTTCACCTGTCCCTTCCACGGCTGGACATTCTCGAACAGCGGCAAGCTGCTCAAGGTCAAGGACGAGAAGACCACGCAGTATCCTCCTCAATTCGCGCAGGACGGCTCGCATGACCTCAAGCGCGTGCCACGTTTCGAAAGCTACCAGGGTTTCCTGTTCGGCAGCCTCAAGGAAGACGTCTCCCCGCTTGGGGAATATCTTGGCGAAACAAAGATCATCATCGACCAGATCGTCGACCAGGCGCCGAACGGGCTGGAAGTGCTGCGCGGAAATTCCTCCTACGTCTATGACGGCAATTGGAAACTGCAGATGGAAAACGGCTGCGATGGTTATCACGTCAGCTCTGTCCACTGGAACTACGCCGCGACGATGGGCCGGCGCAAGGAGGAGGGCACGAAGGCGGTCGATGCCAATAGCTGGAGCAGGTCGATTGCCGGCGTTTATGGTTTCGAGAATGGCCACATCCTGTTGTGGACCAACACCATGAACCCGGAAGTCCGTCCGGTTTATAATCGCCGCGACGAGATCAAGGCTCGCGTCGGCGACATCAAGGCAGACTTTATCGTCAACCAGACCCGAAATCTTTGCATCTATCCAAACGTGTTCCTGATGGACCAGTTCAGCACCCAGATCCGGGTGACGCGCCCGATCAGTGTCGACAAGACCGAAATCAGCATCTTCTGCTTTGCACCGAAGGGCGAAAGCCAGGCGGATCGCACACTGAGGATCCGTCAATACGAGGATTTCTTCAACGTGTCCGGAATGGGCACGGCCGACGATCTGGAGGAGTTCCGCGCCTGCCAGTCCGGCTATGCCGGTACGGCGGCGCCGTGGAACGACCTGTCGCGCGGCGCGCCGCTTTGGATAGACGGACCAGATGAAAACGCGAAGCGGATGGGCATGAAGCCTCTCCTGTCAGGAGAGCGGAGCGAAGATGAGGGCCTGTTCGTCCGCCAGCATGAATACTGGGCGAAGGCGATGCGCGAAGCGCTGTCCGCTGAAAAAAGCGGAGTTGTCGCATGAGCATTTCCTATGGATCCATCTGCGCCTTCCTCTATCGGGAAGCGCGCCTGCTGGACGATCGGCAGTGGGACGAATGGCTGACCTGCTACGCGTCCGACGTCACCTACTGGATGCCAGCATGGGATGACGACGACCAGATCACTGAAGATCCCCAATCCCAGATCTCGCTGATCTTCTACCCGAACCGCGATGGACTGGAAGACCGCGTGTTTCGCATCAAGACCGAACGGTCCGGCGCTTCCACGCCGGAGCCGCGCACCAGCCACAACGTGACCAATGTCGAGGTGGTGGCCGATCGGAACGAGGAGGTGGACGTGCGCTACAACTTCCACACGCTGAACCACCGCTACAAGGTCACCGACCAGTTCTTCGGCACAATGTTCGTCACTCTGCGCAAGGATGGTGAGACCCTTCTGGTCGCAAACAAGAAAATCGTGCTGAAGAACGACTACATCCGCCAGGTCATCGACATCTACCACATCTGAAGGCCGGCTGGTGCAGTCGAGACCTTGAGGAGGACTCATGTGCTACAAGATCGCATTGAATTTTGAGGACGGCGTAACCCGGTTTATCGGGTGCAAGAGCGGCGAGAAGCTTCTCGACGCGGCCTATCGCGCCAAGATCAACCTGCCGATGGATTGTTCCGACGGCGTGTGCGGCACCTGCAAGTGCCGGGCCGAGAGCGGCAGCTATGACCTCGGCGACGACTTCATCGACGATGCGCTGAGTGCCGACGAGGCCGAGGGCGGACTTGTCCTGACCTGTCAGATGAAGCCGAAATCAGATTGCGTGATCGCCGTGCCGACAACATCAGTGGCCTGCAAGACGGGACAGCAGAAATTCGTCGCCACGGTCGCGAATATAGTGCCGCACAATGACACCGCGATCGTGCTCGAACTGGACGTGGATACCGATCCACCCGCATTCTTGCCCGGGCAGTACGTCAACATTGGTGTCCCCGACAGCGGTCAATACCGGTCCTATTCCTTCAGCACCGCGCCGGGCGAACAGAAGATCGCTTTTCTGATCAAGAAGATCCCCGACGGTCTGATGAGCACCTGGCTGGAGCGTGCCGAGGTCGGGGCAGAGCTCGAACTGACGGGACCGCTCGGCAGTTTCTACCTTCGGGAGGTGCAGCGCCCTCTATTGTTCCTGGCCGGCGGTACGGGCCTTGCGCCCTTCCTGTCGATGTTGGAAGTGCTGGCTCGCGAAAAGTCGCAACAGCAGGTTCATCTCATCTATGGCGTGACGCGGGATCTGGACTTGGTCCTCGCTGACGAGATCGAAGCCTACGCGGGGCGACTTGCCAATTTCACCTACAGCACCGTGGTAGCCGACGAAGCCTCCAGCCATCGGCGCAAGGGGTGGGTGACCCAGCACATTCCGCAAAAGGCGCTCAATGGCGGCGATGTCGACCTCTACTTGTGCGGGCCGCCGCCGATGGTCGATGCGGTGCGCAGATATTTTGACGACAACGGGATAAAGCCCAACAGCTTCCATTACGAAAAGTTCACACCCAATGTGGCCGTGAGGGAAGCAGCATGAGTTCGGCGCACTTCGCAGGCCGTTTTGCGGGCAAGGTGCTTGTCGTCACAGGCGCCGCCCAGGGCATCGGGCGGGCGGTTGCGCTGCGAGCAGCGCAAGAGGGCGGCGAAGTACTGTTCGTGGACCGCGCCGACTTCGTCACCGAAGTCGCCGCGGAAGCCGCCAGCGCCGATACCGCGGCCATTACGGTCGATCTGGAAACCTATGAGGGTGCGGCTGCTGCGATGTCATTCGCTGCCGAGAGATTCGGGGGCGTCGACATCCTGATCAACAATGTCGGCGGCGCAATCCGAATGCGTCCCTATGCCGAATTTGAGGCGCCACAGATCGACGCTGAAATCCGCCGGTCATTGATGCCGACGCTCTACTGTTGCCATGCGGTTCTGCCGCATCTCTTCGCGCGTGGCGGCGGCACAATCGTGAATGTCTCGTCAAACGCCACGCGAGGCATTCACCGCGTACCCTATTCGGCGGCGAAAGGCGGTGTGAACGCCGTCACGCAATCGCTGGCAATGGAATTGGCCGATCACAATATCCGCGTGGTTGCGACAGCGCCCGGTGGCACCGAGGCGCCGCCGCGCCGCATTCCGCGCAATGGCCAAGGCGATACCCAGGCGGAGGAGGCGTGGATGGCCGATGTCGTACGCCAGGTTAAGGCAACCAGTTTCATGAAGCGCTACGGCAGCATCGAAGAACAGACGGCGCCAATCCTATTCCTGGCGTCGGACGAAGCTTCCTACATCACGGGCAGCGTGCTGCCCGTCGCCGGTGGCGATACCGGCTGAAATTTCCTGACGGATTTGCGTAGTAACTCGAGGAGGAGCGATGATGCGCAGTATAGACGTGAATGAAACGATAGATACCAGCCCGTTCGGCGGCTTTCAGTGGATGGTGGTCGCCCTGTGTGGGTTGCTGCTGATCGTCGACGGTTATGATGTATTCGTGGCCGGAACGGTTCTGCCGACGCTGATCACGGAATGGGGCTTGAGCAAGCCACAGGCTGGCACGTTGCAGGCCTGGGCGTTGTTCGGAATGATGTTCGGCGCCCTGATTTTTGGCTCGCTGGCGGACAGGATTGGCCGAAAGAAGGGTATCGCGATCAGCTTCCTGCTGTTCACCATTTCCACGATGTTGACCGGCTTCGCCAGCTCACCCACTCAATTCATGATCTTCCGATTCTTTGCCGGTCTCGGTTGCGGCGGGTTGATGCCCAATGCCGTGGCGCTCATGAACGAATATGCACCCAAGCGCCTTAGAGGCACGATGGTGGCGCTGATGTTTTCCGGCTATTCGGTCGGGGGCATGGTGGCCGCGGGTCTGGGCATTGGAGTGATCCCTCAATTCGGCTGGAAGCCAATGTTCTTCGTTGCCGCAATCCCGCTGCTGATGTTGCCGGCCATTCTATGGAAACTGCCGGAATCGCTGGGCTTCCTTATCCGTCAGGGGCGACAGGAACAGGCGAAAGCGATCTATGCGAAGATTTCGCCTTCCTTTGCTCTCGCCAGCGACGACAGGCTGATCTTCTCCGAAATCAAGGGTGCCTCGGCGTCGGTTTTGGAATTGTTTCGGCATCAGCGCACCGTGCGCACCGTAATGCTCTGGGTGGCGTTCTTTTGCTGCCTGCTGCTGGTGTATCTGCTTTCTTCCTGGTTGCCGAAAGTTCTGCAGGAAGCCGGTTACGCTGAAAGGGCAAGTCTGCTTAGCCTCTTCTCGCTCAATTTCGGTGGCATGGTCGGTGCGATCGCCGGCGGTTGGCTCGGAGACCGCTTCGGTCTGCCCAAAGTGGTGATTGCCTTCTTCATGGTGGCTGCCGTATCAATCGCGCTGATCGGTTACAATCCACCATCGGGCATTCTGTTCCTGCTGGTCTTCGTGGCTGGCGCCACTTCGATTGGAACGCAGATCCTGCTCTATGCCAGCGTCGCACAGCTCTATAATCTCTCTGTGCGTTCAACAGGACTTGGTTGGGCATCGGGCGTTGGCCGCATCGGAGCAATCGTCGGCCCGACGCTCGGTGGCTTCCTTCTCGCGCAGCAACTGCCGCTGCAGCAGAACTTTCTGATCTTCGCCGTTCCCGCGGCCGTGTCGGCTCTGGCAATGCTGGTCTTCGCCGTCAGCAATGCGCGCCGATCAAGCGGCGCGCAGCTTGTCCCGGCGTAAAAATGGCGATCGGCAGCGGTCGCGAGCCACCTGGCGCGACCGCTGATAAATCCGATCAAAGCCAGATGTCCGCAATACTTACCAGAAAAGCCGGTGTCATATCGGCTTTCGACATCGAAGGCATCTCACATGGCTTATCTTGAACTTGCCGGACACCGTCTTCACTACCGTATCGATGGCGAAGGGATCGGTAGCCAGGAAAAGCCCTGGCTGATGTTTTGCAATTCACTCGGGACCGATCTCCATATGTGGGATGGCCAGATTTCCGAGCTTTCACGGGGTTTCCGCATATTGCGGTATGACAGCAGGGGTCACGGTCGATCCTCGGCTCCTTCCGGCCCTTATGCGTTATCGGACCTCGGGAATGACGCTATCGCGCTCCTGGATGGGCTGAATATAGATCAGGCGCATTTCTGTGGGCTGTCGATCGGGGGACTGACGGGGCAGTGGTTGGGTATCCATGCCGGGACGCGCCTTGGCAGCATCGCCGTCTGTGCGACAGCCGCGAAAATCGGCACCGCCGAAAGCTGGGCTGCACGCATCGATTTTGTCCGGGCCAACGGCCTTGCTGCCCTCAAGGACGCGACGGTCGAACGCTGGTTCACTCCTCAGTTCCAAGCCGCTCGGCCGGACACGGTTGCTGCCGTGATCGACAGTTTCGTCGCAACCTCGATCGAAGGTTACATTGGCTGCTGTGCAGCCCTTGCCGAGGCAGATCTACGCGAAAATCTCAGACAGATCGTCAATCCCGTGCTCGCCGTTTCCGGAGACTGCGACCCGGTATGCCCGCCAAATGATCTCGAAGACATCGCTGCGTGCGTGCAGCGCGGGACTCATCTGTCGTTGTCGGGTCGGCACATCGTCAATATGGCGTCGGAGCAGGCGTTCAACACTGCACTGATAAGGTTTCTTGACGATCGGACCTGACGGTAGAGCGGCGATGCCCGGAATAGCTCCCGAGATGGCCATGACGAGGTCCCATCGATCATCCGCAGGCCCCTGATGAACTCAGGCAGCGACTCCGCCATTGTCGCGACACCGCCTGTGACCCAACCACCAGATGCGCCTGCATGATCTCACCAACCTCGCCGCCCGCTTGAAGGTGAAAACCATCGTCACCAACGACGTGCTGTTCCATGAACCATCTCGCCACGAAGCATCAACAGCAACCCTGGACAAGGCATTGCGTGGTCATCAATGCCAGTCCGTTGTTGACGGGAACGGCCGGGAGCAATTCGCTTCGTGAAGCGAGTTCAGAGTCGATTGCCTGCGCCATATCGTGCTAAACTGACGTGGTGTGAGCCGTGTTCTGTACCATGATCAAAGTAACCGCTCTACCTGACCAGATGAATTTCGAGGTTGCCGCCGGCGAGACGTTGCTCGAGGCTGCTTTGAGGTCGGGTGTGCCGTTTGCACATGCCTGCGGCGGCCGGGCGAAATGCTCGACCTGCCGCGTCTGGGTTCTGGATGGCGTTGCGGGTTGCCCGAACCGGAATCGAGACGAGAGCTCGATGGCGCAACGACTGAGGCTGGCGGATGAGGTTCGACTGGCCTGTCAGCTCAAGCCGGAGGGCGAGCTTCGCGTCCGACGCCTGGTGCTGGACGAGACTGACTTGATAATAACCAGCCAGCTTCTCAGTTCTGCCGAGACGCGTTCCGGCGAGTCGAAAGAGGTTGCGGTCTTCTTCAGCGATGTCGCCGATTTCACGAAACTGTCCGAGCAGCTTTCGCCCTATGATGTGATGTATCTGCTCAACCGCTACTTCGCCCAGGTTGGCGACATCATAGAGCGAAATGGCGGGTTCATCGACAATCTCATCGGCGACGGGCTGATGGCGATCTTCGGAATCGACGATCAGCGGGACGCTCCGCTTCGAGCCGTCAACGCGGCGATTCAGACCATTGCCACAGTCGATCGCTTGAAGCCGTTCTTTGCCTCCATGTACGGCATCGATTTCGACATTCGTATCGGTCTTCATTATGGCGAAGCCGTTATCGGCACATTGGGCTTCGGCGGAAACCAACGCCTCACGGCAGTCGGGAACGTCGTGAACCTTGCCAGCCGGATCGAAGCCGCGAACAAGGATGCCGGGACACGATTGCTGATTTCCGAGGCGCTTCACGGCCAGATCGCCGACAAGGTGGAGGTCGGCGATTTTGTCAGGGTACGCCTAAGGGGTTCCTGCGAACGGACGAGCTTGTACGAAGTCATCAGGCTCAAGCCCGAATGCGACGCTGAACTGAACGCCAGGCAACCCCGCGAAACCATCCGCCATGCCGGCAGGAGGTGGGTCCGCGCATTTCCCGAGGACGAGCTCCAGCCCCACGAACGACGGATTCTCGATTTCGAGGATTACGATATCGTCGTCGTTCGCGGAACCGACAGTTACTGCGCCTTCAACAACGCCTGCCCGCATCTTCATCTGCCGTTCTACGAACGTCGAAAACCTGCCGAGGTCAAGACGCTCAATCTCCCACACACGGAGAGCACGATCACCAGTGATCACGGCCTCGTCTGCCGTTGGCATCAAAGCTGTTTCGACCTGTTTTCGGGCGAAATCAGGAACTGGGCGCAATTGCAGCAGGATGGTACTGCGCCGGGTTACGAACATACAGGCGACATCTCGAAAAATCCCACCAGGCTGACCGTATACCCCTGCCGAATACAGGACGGATACCTGTGGATCGGCCTCGACTGACAAGGAACGGTTAGGTTTCTTCGGCGGATTCGTTTCGCTCCAAGCGTCTGCCCGCTCGGAAGTTGCGACCGACTTCAGCCGCAGACTGTTCAGCTTGGGGATGGGAGCGCGCCCGCCGACAAGCAAACCAGTGTCGCGAACCGGACTGGCAACCAGATCGTACTTGTTTCCCATGGATACGGCGGAGGAACTGGCGGCCTTTTGACGCAACATAAGCCGCCAGAGCAATATCAACCGCGTGGCTGGAGCAGCGCCAGTGCGACCGTCGATGCGGCAAGGACGGCGGTAAGGATCAATGGGCCCGTAGCGCCATAGTTGTCCACGGCGTAGCCGCCGAACACCGCGCCGATACTGATGGCGACCTGGAAAGAGACGACCATCAGACTGCCCACTGCTTCAAGCGCGTCGGGCGCCCCGCGCGACAGATTGGTAGGCAGCACCACCGGCGCCATGCCAAAAGCGAAGCCCCAAAGCATAGCGAAACTGAAGGCGACGACGATATGCGCGCCCCAAAGCACCAAAGCTAAGGTAGCAAACGCCATTAACGCTGCGGTGGCCATGAGGGCAACTCGGATATCAGCGTCAGCCATTCGGCCACCGGCAATATTGCCGATCACAGAGGCAATGCCAAACCCGAGCAGCGCCAGGGCAATCGGCCAGGTTTCAAGGAGCGTCACTTGTTCGAGGAAGGGACGCACATAGACCGAGCCGGCAAAATGCCCCGTCATCAGCAAAAGAATAGCAAGCATTCCCAGTTGAACAGCACGCCGCCGTGTCAGCCGCAAGACGTCGCTCAGACTGTTGCTGGCGCTTGCGGGCAGCGTCGGCAGACTGAGCAACTGCAGCAGCATGGCTAGCGCGGCGAGCCCCGCCGTCATGGCCATTGCGCTGCGCCAGCCCAGCCAGTCGCTGATCAACGCGCCCATCGAAGGCGCAGCAATGGTGGCGAGCGAGACGCCGAGGGTGACGATAGCCATGCCCCGACCTGTCGCATTGGCGCCAACCAGCCTTGCCACGACGGCGACTGAAAGGGCCCAGAAACCACTGAGCGCGACGCCCAATCCGGCGCGGCCCAACAGCAACAGCCAGAAATCTGTCGCTAACGCCGCAAGAATATTGGAGCCGATCGCCAAGGCACTGAGACCGACCAGCACTGCCTTGCGGTTCAATCTGCCGATGAGAACATTGCTCAACAAGGCTGTCACGGCGCCGACGGAAGCGGTGGCGGTTACGACCTGTCCGGCCGTTCCTTCACTAATGCCGAGATCACTCGCCATTGGCGTCAGCAGACCTGCCGGCAGGAACTCGGCCGACACCAGGGCAAAGCTGGTGGCCGCCATCGAAAGGACCGCGAACCAGGTGGCCGCGCTCCATGCGGCTGGCTCAGCGGCATCAATGTCTATCAGCGTACTGTCAAACTGTGATGTTGTATCCGTCATTGAAGCATCTCCAAGGTGTGGAGACACTTCTTAGACTAGTCATTCAGGATGATATGTAGCTTAAAATCCGAAATCCATGTCCGTTCGTCCGGAATTGGTGCGGCGCACAACGCCGGGCGAGACGCTGGTGATGCGCTTGAAGGCCCGTGCAAAAGATGCTTCGGATTCATAGCCTAAACGGGTGGCGACCTCGGCAACCGACATGCCGCTTTGCCCCAATAACTCGCGGGCGAGCTGCATGCGCAGGCGAGCGAGATAACGTGCCGCACCTTCCCCTAAAATAGCGCTGAAGCGCTCTGCGAAGATCGAGCGCGACTGGCCTGCGACGCCGGCGAGGCTTTCGAGGCTCCAGTCACGACCGGGGTCGCGGTGCATGGCGGCAAGGACGCGACCGATATGCGGGTCGCGGATGGCGGCGAGCCAGCCAGTGGTTGAGGCTCCGTTGCAATTGACCCAGCAGCGGATGAGCCGCGCGACGAGCAGGTCCGCCATACGCGATAAGACGGTTGCGCTGCCCATCTGTGGCTGTGCGGCCTCTGCTGTCATAGCCGCCAGGAGGGGACCAACGATCGGGTCATTGCCGGCGACATCGCAGCCCTTGATGATCGACGGCATCAAGGCGATCAGCGGATTAAGCGCACCGGCGCCCAAGGCCATGGAGCCGCAAAAAAGCGTGCTGGTCTCACCCGTTCCTTCCCGCACCACTTCGCAGACGTTGCTCCCCAGCCTGGTCACTTGGCAGCTCTTGAGCGAGTCGTCCTCGATACCGGGCGCGCTGGCCAGCCGGTGGGCGATGCCTTGCGGCAGCAGCACCAGATCGCCATCGTGCAACTCCTGCCAGCCATGCGCTTCGGTATGGATCCAGCATGGCCCCTGGCTCACGAAGTGAAAACGCAGCGACGATTGTTGCGGGAAGGCGATGCTCCATGGATGTCGAAGCTCGCAGCGGCCGTAGTTGACGCCACTCAAGCGAAAGTCTCGTAGGACTTCGCTCAGCGCATCCATCGGGATATTTGGCGGCGAAGAGGGTTGCGACGAATGGTCAAGCATCTGCCCAATTTAGATGCCGCCCGTCCGGAATACAAGGTGGCCATGGTCAACACAGCCGGCATTGGTGACCCCGTGAAGGATGCTCCGGTGCCTCTTACGCGTCGGATCTTCATCTCTCACAACCCAAGATCAAGCTGGGACTGGCGCTGCGCATCGCCGTTTCCGGTAGTCGTCAGCGATGAGAGCGTCACCCCGAGCAGCCGGACAGGGCGCTTAAACGGGTAGACGGTCGTCAGAAGGTCTGCCGCCGTATCGAGAATGTCTGCCATGTTCGCCAACGAAATTGTGCTGGTTCGACTGCGCGTCGCCTGAGTGAAATCCGAGTATTTGATTTTCACGGTCACCGTCTTGCCGCTGATGCCTTGCGCCTCGCAGTAGCGCCAGACCTTTTCGGCAAGGGGCCTCAGCTCCGCGGCCGCGAGGTCGAGGTCGGCGATGTCCTCAACAAAGGTGTCTTCTGCACCCACGGACTTGCGAATTCGGTTGGGCTTCACCTGGCGCTCATCGATGCCGCGGGCAATGCCATAGAAATACGGGCCGGATTTGCCGAAATGCATCTGCAGAAATTCGAGCGACTTCGATTTCAGATCGAGCCCGGTCTCGATCCCATATTTCCGCATGCGCTCCGCGGTCGCCGGCCCCACACCATGGAATTTCTTAACGGGGAGGGACTCGACGAAGGCCGGCCCGTTCTTCGGCGTGATCACCGCTTGACCGTTGGGTTTGTTCAGGTCGCTCGCCATCTTGGCGAGGAACTTGTTGTAGGAGATCCCGGCCGACGCATTGAGGCCGGTGACTTGTTTGATCTTGGCGCGGATTTCCAGCGCGATCTCGGTGGCGATCTCCATGCCCTTGAGGTTGTCGGTGACATCGAGATAGGCTTCGTCGAGCGACAGCGGTTCGATCAGCGGTGTGTATTCCGCAAAGATGTCGCGGATCTGCTGGGACACTGCCTTGTAAACGTCGAAGCGCGGCGGCACGAAAATCAGGTCCGGGCATTTTCGTTTCGCGGTCACCGACGGCATGGCGGAATGAACGCCATAGGCGCGCGCCTCGTAACTCGCGGCTGCGACCACGCCTCGCGCCGCGGAGCCACCAACCGCAATTGGCTTGCCGCGCAGGTCCGGATTATCGCGCTGCTCGACCGACGCATAAAACGCATCCATGTCGACATGGACTATTTTGCGGATGGGGCTCGGGCTCATATCATTCATGGCTTCAGCGCTCGCGATGGGATCGGCGCATCATCCAGAAAATTTTGCCGAAACAAATAGAGAACTTACCAGCCTCTACCGCGATATCAACTGTTTCGACCGACCCCATGCCCACGCCTGCTCGACTACGGCGCGTTTGAAGGCACTCTTCCCAAGAGCCAGTATTGCGGCGGCAGGGTCATGCTCTGGGATCGTGGTGAATGGGCGCAAGTCACCGGATGAGGCTCCGGGGAAGGGCGGCTTTCGAGTCCACGCTCGAGGGAAAGCGGCTGCAGGGAAGCTTCGTGTGCTTGATATGCATGAGTCGTTGATATAATATTATGCATAAAGTGGTGAAAAGATATGGTTTTCTATATCATGGTTGCTCATATCGCGGACACGCCTATATATTATTCCGTATAGACGACGAAATACGATACAGGATAATGATTTGGCTTATAAAACCGAGCACATCACCCGGCAGATCCGCGCGACGCGCGAGGCTATGAAAATGAGCCAGCGCGAATTAAGTGCGCGCTCGGGTCTGACGCAAAGCCATATTTCCCATATAGAACGCGGCACTATGGAGCCGGGGCTATCGAGCCTTGTCGACGTAGCTCGAGCGCTTGGCCTCGAGATCGTCCTTGCCCCGAAAAAACTAATGCCGGCCATCCGAACCACGCTCGAAAGTTCATCGGTCACGACCGATACGCTGACATCGGATCAGCGCAAACTGGTCAGGCGACTTGAACGGTGGTTGTCAAAAGTCAGGGATAAGTTTGCCGTTACCTCGGATGCTGATGCATTCAAAGACAATCTCGCCCTCCTACGGCATTTGCCGCTCCCGGCCGACGAGTTGGAAAGGTTGAAGGACGTGACCGAACATCTCGACCGCTGGCAGACCGATCCACCGACCCGTCAGGAACTGAGCGAGCTCGCGCGCGCAGTGAGGCAGCTGCGAAACTCGGCGGTGCATCGTGACCGCAATGACGCGGTTCCCCGTCCGGCTTATGCACTGGATGAGGAGGACGACGATGCCTAAGGTCACGGTGCTGGATGTCAGGCTTTACGGCGAACCAATTGCGACCCTGACGAACCTGCAGGATGGGCGCACCATCTTTGCCTTCAACGAGGCCTATATCGAAAACGAGCAGCGGCCCACGCTCAGCCTTTCATATAAGGACCCGTTCGGTGCTCTCATCACCAAGTTCCGGCCATATAACATGGTGGTGCCGCCATTCTTTTCGAACCTGCTGCCGGAAGGCCCACTGCGCAGATATCTCGCTGATCGTGCCGGCGTTAAGCCGACTCGAGAGTTCTTCCTGCTCTGGATGCTGGGGCGCGACCTACCGGGTGCTGTGACCGTGAATCCCTCCGAAGGGGAAGATGCGCCTCAGGATGACGAGCAGGCCGGCATCGAAGCACGGCCGAATGCGCTGCGCTTTTCACTTGCCGGCGTGCAGCTGAAATTCTCGGCATTCAAGAACGACGGTAAGGGCGGCGGCCTGACCATTTCCGCGCAGGGTACGGGCGGCTCGTGGATCGTGAAACTTCCGTCGCAGCAATATGGTGGTGTGCCAGAGAACGAGTTCGCAATGATGACCATTGCCCGCATGATGGGCATGGACGTGCCGGAGATCCAACTGGTCGATCTCGACGCGGTGGGTGGCCTGCCGCAGGGCGTAGGGGAGTTGCGTGGGTCGGCGCTGGTGATCAAGCGTTTCGACCGTACGCCGGACGGACCGGTGCATATCGAGGATTTCGCACAGATCTTCGGCGTATTCCCCGACGACAAATACAGCAAAGGCAATTACCGGATGATCGGTCGTATTCTGGGGATCGAGACGGGCACGGCCGACGTGGCCGAGTTCATTCGGCGCCTGGTATTCAACGTGCTGATAGGTAATGGTGACATGCACCTGAAGAACTGGTCGCTCATCTATCCCGACCGTCGCACGCCTGCACTTTCTCCAGCCTACGACCTGCTATCGACGATCCCCTATATCGAAGGGGAGGATACGGCGGCACTCAATTTCTCCCGCACGAAGAAGATGGCGGCGCTGTCGAAGGACGAGCTTGTGCATCTTGCGGCGAAAGCGGAACTATCCGAGAAGCTGGTCCTCGACACGGCCCGCGAGACAGTCGAGCGCTTTAAGGAGGTGTGGGAAGCAGAGAAAAAGAACCTGCCGATGGCTGCGAAGGTCCTTGAGACGATCGATGCACATGTGCGGACCATCGAACTGTATCGTGAGTTTTCGTAAAGTGTTAGGCACGGTAAGACCGGTCCGAGATAACAGAGTGAACAAGTTTGTGGATGTAGGCCGACTAGAGCCGATTGGCGCGTAATAGGGTGTCACGAGACAGAAATCCAGCAAGTGTTCCGTTGGCGGCTCTGACGCGGAGACCCGGCATCTCGCCGGACAGGAGGAGCGCCAGAGCGTCGTGAACAGTGGCAGGACGCGAAGCTCGATCGCTATGTTGAAATGCGCCATATGGTGGTTTCGTTGAGCGGCGATCCACACGGCTTCGTCGACACGGTGCTCGAACAGCACGGGCACAGAAGGCGGACCGTCCTCACGGTGCCGAACTTCATGTTCGCTCTCGCCATCGCCGGCGAGAGCGACATGCTGGTCGCAATCCCCCGCCGCTTCGCGACAATTTTCGCCTCACGCTTTGGCCTAACGACGGTCAATGCTCCCTTGCCACTGCCGCGTTTCAAGCTGAGCGCGGTGGCGCCGCGCGCAGCGATGATGGACGCCGGCCTGAGCTGGCTGTTCGGGATGCTTTCGTCGGTCTGTGAGGTCGACCGTTCTCCAGGGCTGCTTTGACCTGACTGGTATGGCCGCCTCCGGGCCTAAGCGGTCGCTATGATGCTCGAAAGATAAGCTCAAGAGAGATAGCTCGCCCAATCCGATATATAGCTGTCAATGCGTCTTCGCCTCTCCGGGAAGCCATCCGTAAGCACTCAGAATAGCCATAGCGAGACCTGGGAAGCGTTCATCCAACTCCGAGCAGCGCGAATGGTTATGCATTTCCACGCCATGACGCTCGCAGCGGATAAGGCCGGCCTCGCGCAGCACTTTGATATGGTTCGATAACGATGACTTCGGGATTACGCGCTCGCGCATGTTGGCAAACGCAGCACATGTTCCGCCGGAGCCGGCGCCCGCAATTTGCGCGAATATCGCTGCGCGCTCCGGATCGGAGAGGGCATGCAGGATCGCTTCAGGCCGTACGTCCTCTATAGCTGGGTGAAAGAGCGGTCTCATGATTTTTGTATATGGGGGCTTGAAACCGAGATCAACAGTTCCGAATTTCCGAACTACGGAACAATGCCGCCAATTCCGACGGCACTCCGAGTTTAAAGGAACGCGCCATGAGTAAGCTTGCTGGAAAAGTCGCCGTCGTAACGGGGGGCTCCAAAGGGATCGGTGCTGCGATTGCCAAGGCACTCGCAGCGGAGGGTGCACAGGTGGTGGTGAACTACGCTTCGAGCAAGTCGGGAGCGGACGCGGTGGTCCAGACGATCACGGCGGCTGGTGGCAAAGCCATCGCGGTCCAGGGCGACGTTTCGAAGGCCGAACAGGCGCAGGGACTGGTGGACGCTGCAGTCAAGGAATTCGGCCAGCTCGACGTGCTGGTCAACAACTCCGGGGTCTACGAATTCGCGCCGATCGAGCAGGTGACCGAGGAACAATATCGTCGCATGTTCGACGTGAACGTTCTGGGCGTCCTGCTGAGCACCCAAGCAGCGCTCAAGCATCTCGGTGAGGGCGGCAGCGTCATCAACATCTCGTCGGCGGCGACCAGTCTCGCTCCGCCAGCCTCCAGCGTCTACACGGGGACCAAGGGCGCATTGGACAGCATAACGAGCGTGCTTGCCAATGAGCTAGGCCCGCGAAAAATCCGGGTCAACGCAATTCTGCCGGGCATCGTCGAGACCGAGGGTACTCATACCGCGGGGTTTATCGGCTCGGATTTCGCGCACAGCGCAGTGTCCCAGACCCCGCTCGGCCGCATCGGTCAGCCGGACGACATCGCTGGGGTCGCTGTCTTCCTCGCTTCCGACGATGCCCGCTGGCTGACCGGCGAGCGATTGGTCGCCAGCGGCGGTTTTCGCTAATGATCAGTTGATGGTGTGCGTGCTCCTTCACGGGCACGCACACCGCCTCGCAGCTGCAGCGCGGTGGCTACGACGCGGGTTGCTGCGCTCTCTGCAGCTAACGGTTCCCGATAGCCCCTCCCTTTCGAAGAGAGATGGCAACGGTCTTTGGCAAATGGGAATGGCTCCATGTCGGCATTGGCGCATTCCTGAAGAGTGGTTGTCCGCCTGTCGACCCATAGCGGTCAGCCGCAGGAGGCGGGCTCGGCGGGATCAACCACGATGCCGCAGAGCCTCGACAATCACCGCCATCGCCGGCGAGATCTGACGCCTGCTTGCGTAATACAGGTGATAACCTGTGAAGGGCTCGCACCAGTCGTCGAGAACCGCCTGCAGTCGACCTGCCGCGATGTGTTCGCTGACAAGGTCCTCCGGGATGTAGGCGATCCCGTAACCCTTCACTGCCGCGTCAATCTGAGAGATTGAGGAGTTGAAGCTGAGCTGGCCGTCAACCCTCACCCGCAACTCCCGCCCGTCTTTCTCGAACTCCCAAGTATAGAAGCCGCCCCATGTTGCTTGGCGCGTGTTGATGCAGTCATGCTCAACAAGATCCTGTGGCGTATTTGGGATGCCGCGCTGGGAAAAATAGTCGGGCGAAGCGACGGCGCGCAGGCGCCAGTCTGGACCGATCCGGACCGCAATCATGTCCTTGTCGACGCTCTCGCCGAGCCGCACGCCCGCGTCGAACCGCTCCTCGACAATGTTGCGCATGCCGTTGTCGCTGTAGAGCTCGACCTTGATGTCGGGATAGTTGGACAACACGCGGCTTAGCTTCGGCCATACCGTCATCTGCAGCGCGTGGTCGGATAATGTCAGGCGCACGGTGCCGGACGGCTTGTCCCGGAATGCGACCAGACCTGCGAGATCGGCCTCGATCTCTTGAAACCGAGGTGCGAGAGACTGGAAGAGACGCTCCCCCGCCTCCGTCGTGGCTACGCTACGCGTGGTTCTCGTGAGGAGCCGCACGCCGAGCCGGGCCTCCAACTGCTTGATCGTGTAGCTCAAGTTCGATTGCGAGGTGCCAAGCGTTGCCGCGGCCTTGGTGAAGCTCTGCTCCCTCGCGACCTCCAGAAACCAGAGCAGGTCCTTCATGTCCTCGCGCTGCATCGGCTGCACCTCGATTGATATCGGATTTGGATAAGTTCATGCGAATTAGCATGGATTGTCCGCAAAGTCCTTCGTCAATATCTTCCTCGCAGGAAGAAGCAATAGAAGTTTCGACAGGGATCGAGGCACATGACGCTGACTTGCAATGAGAACATCGACAGCCGCCGCCCGGCGTGGAGCGCCGTCTTCTCGATGGCTCTGTGCGTGTTCGTGCTGATCGCTTCGGAGTTCATGCCCGTAAGCCTGCTGACGCCGATCGCGGCCGATCTCGGTGTGACGGAGGGCAATGCCGGACAGGCAATTTCAGTTTCCGGTATCTTCGCGGTCTTGACCAGCCTGTTCATCGCCACTCTTACCCACCGCTTAGATCGGCGTGTGGTGGTGCTCGGCCTGACGATAATGTTGATGCTGTCGGGCGTCTTGGTTACATTCGCGCCGTCATACCTCATCCTAATGCTGGGCCGCGCGTTGCTCGGCATCGCGATCGGCGGATTCTGGTCGATGTCCACCGCGATCCTGATGCGTCTGGTCTCCAGCGATCAGGTGCCGAAGGCGCTGGCATTGCTAAACGGTGGCAACGCGATCGCAGCCACTGTCTCGGCTCCGCTCGGGAGCCTGCTTGGTTCGCATATCGGATGGCGGGGAGCATTTTTCCTCGTCGTTCCTGTCGCGCTATTTGCTCTTGTCTGGCAATGGATCAGCTTGCCTGCGCTTCATCCGCGACGCGACCGAGGCTCGCTTGATGTTTTTCGGCTACTGCGGCGTCTGCCGGTCGCTCTGGGCATGGTCGCAATCCTGCTGCTGTTCATGGGACAGTTCGCACTTTTTACCTATCTTCGGCCGTTCCTGGAGCAGGTGACGCATTTTGGAATAGAGACTCTCTCACTCGCGCTCCTTGTCGTAGGATCGGCAGGTATAGTAGGGACCTGGGTTATCGGCCGGCTGCTGGAACATCGCCTGTTCGGCATTCTCATGATCATCCCGTTCATGATGGCCTGTATCGCTCTGTCGATGATCGCCACGGGCGACATGGAAGTTCCCGTCTTCGCGGCCCTTGTCGGCTGGGGTTTTCTCGGCACTGCCGCGCCAGTTGGCTGGGGAACTTGGCTGAGCCGCGTTCTTCCTGACGACGCCGAGGCGGGCGGGGGACTACAGGTCGCTGTGATTCAACTCGCTATTACAGCCGGGGCGTCGGCTGGCGGACTCCTTTTCGACGCCATGGGCTGGCGGTCCACATTCACGCTGAGCGCGATCTTGCTGTTCGGCTCCTCCCTTGCATCCTTCGTCGCGTGGCGAGTGACAAGGAGAAGATCATGAGCATGCGACTGCCCCTGTCGACCCGCCGTGAACTGCTGGTGGTGGCGATGGTGATCTGCGCTTTCCCCGGCCGTAGCTTCGGCCGGAGCGATCCCAACAACCAGGAGCGGACTGACGTGAGAATCAAGTTCACTTTCGCAGACTATACCATGACCGCGACGCTGTACGACAATCCGTCGGCGCGCGACTTTGCCTCCATGCTTCCGCTCAATCTCAAGATCGAGGATTTCGGGTCCAACGAGAAGATCGCCTACCTCCCTCGAAAATTGACGGTGGAAGGTCATGGGCCGTTCAGCAACGAGCAGCCCTACGACCTCTGCTACTACATGCCCTGGGGTAACCTCGCGATGTTCTACGCCGACTACAAGTACCCGGGTTTGATCCGCCTGGGACGGTTCGACGAAGGTTTTCAGGCGCTGCACGTTCCGGGGGAATTCCCGCTGCGCATCGAGCGCATCCAATAGACATCATTGGCACAGGAGAAATGACTATGAGCAAACAAATCGCGACTGCCGACACCTGCAATACGAGCAGGCGGAGCCTGATGAAAGCGACGGGCGTCGCCGTCGCGGCGATGAGCATGATCCCGGTTGCAACAGCGACTCAGGCACTCGCCCAGACCTCCTCCTGGGACAAGGTGTTCCCGAAGAGCGACAATGTCGATCACCAGAAGGTATCGTTCAAAAATCGGTACGGCATCACATTGGCTGGAGACCTGTACCTGCCGAAGAAGCGCGGAAACGAGCCCTTGGCAGCTCTTGCCGTCGGCGGTCCTTTCGGTGCTGTGAAGGAGCAGTCTTCAGGATTGTACGCTCAGACGATGGCGGAGCGTGGATTCGTGACGCTGGCGTTCGATCCGTCCTACACCGGCGAAAGCGGTGGCGAGCCCCGCAACATCGCCTCGCCGGACATCAACACGGAGGACTTCAGTGCCGCCGTGGATTATCTGGGCCTACAGTCCGTCGTCGACCGCGAGCGGATCGGTGTCATCGGCATCTGCGGCTGGGGCGGCATGGCGCTGAACGCCGTCGCCGCAGACAAGCGCGTCAAGGCCGTCGTGGCCAGCACCATGTACGACATGACCCGGGTCATGTCGAAGGGCTACAACGACAGCGTGACGCCGGAACAGCGTGGGCAGACGCTGGTGCAACTCAGCCAGCAGCGCTGGCGGGACGCCGAGAAGGGTAACCCCGCCTATGGCCCCGTCTCACTCGAGCTGAAGGGTGGCGAGCCTCAGTTCGTCGTAGAATACGCCGACTATTACAAGACACCGCGCGGCTTCCATCCTCGGGCGGTCAACTCGAACGCATCGTGGAGCCTGACGACGCCGCTGTCGTTCATGAACATGCCGATCTTGACCTACATCGCTGAAATCTCCCCACGCCCGGTGCTCCTCATCCATGGCGAAAAGGCTCATTCGCGCTACTTCAGCGAAACCGCTTTCGCCACCGCGGCGGAGCCGAAGGAACTCATGATCATTCCGGACGCCAACCACACTGATCTCTACGACCAGATGGACAAGATTCCGTTCGACCGAATCGGCGAGTTCTTCGGCCAGCATCTGGCCTAGGCGAAATCAATCCATCACACCGGCCGTCGGCGAAAACATTCGCCGATGGCAACGTAGCGGCCAATCCTCGCCATCACCAGACGGACAGGTCATGCTCCCGGCCATAGTCGGCGCGGGCGGTTTCCAATCGCCTTTCAAACAACTCTAGTTCAGCACGCCGCAGCCCCACTTTGAATCCGATGACCACGTTGAGAGCTCGGATTTCAGTCGAGACTTTATGTCGCCCGAAACTCTTCACGAAAGCGGACTGTCCGCTACACGGCCCCATAACAGGACGTTGATTGTCTCCGCGCTCAGCCTCAACAGTTGGCGCGACCGAGGTGGTCGGCGCATAGGCTCGGATTATACCGCAATGGAGCGTTCTGTGTCCCAACCGGGTGGTAAGCGGAAGTCCAGCGTGAACGCGCGGAATAGTTGGCTTGCGGACATGAGCCGGCATCAGGTCGCGCAAGCTTGGGCGGCTGATCTTGGCGCGACCGAGACCAACGTCGGCGCTCACGCGCAGAAACGCACAGCAATCGCTGACCAACCCTTCTAACCTTGGCCAGAGAAGCAATCACCTTTACGTTTCGACCAGGATCACCAGGGACTCTGGCACCACTCCGTCGAAGGCCATCGCATCCGCGGCTTCCTTGCTCTGCATAGCTTTCATCATGGCGTCCATGTCCGGAACGTCCATAAGAACGGCCACCCGAGTGGGATTTTGTGGATCTACAAATGTTCGTATGTTGGTCACCCCGAGCGGACCAAAAAGCTCGTTGCGCTTCGGTGAGTCGAGCCAGTGCTTCGTGCCCTTTGTAATGTTATGGTGGCCAATGACTGTCGGCATTGCATCCTCCCTATCGTGACAGCGAAGGCCGGCATCAACCAAGAGTGCCAAGATCCATCCCCGTCGTTCCACGGAGCGCCGTTTTGGTTGGAGTGTCAATCATTTCGTTGAGGGGGGAGAGGGCGGTTCTTTCGGACGGTTCGACCTTGTCTGGATCCGGCGCGGGGGTCGGAAAGGGCAGTTGCTGGCGTAGGGCTGCCATTCTTGACCCGGCGGGCCAAGGTCGGCTTCGGTGAAGATTTTTCGATGCCGGCCGCGGCGCGGCGGTGGCGGCTGCAGCTCATCGATGGTCACAGATCGTTGAACATTCTTGAGCGGCTGGTGGCTGTTATGGCCAAACCGTTGTTCCTATGACTGTCGCGTGTGTCGACGACGCTCCGATGCAACGAGCTGCTGGGGCAGTCGCCAAAGTGCCAGAAGCAAGCCAACGGAGTTCAGCGATGTCATTCAGACCATTGGTTGGCGACGGACGTATCCGGGCCCGGGAAGAACAAACAGTACCGCTGCAAAGTGCGTCCTGGATCGGTTCCTCCGTCGTATTCGACAGTCGGCGCTGGGTTTGCCAGGAAGCAGAACTTCGCTGGACGGCGCCCCACCATCTGATCGTGCTGACGGACGGGGGAAGCACCTCCCGGACATCGATCCGCACCGAGGGCAAGGCTCTTTACGACGGGCAGGACCGGCCCGGGGTTCTCACTTTTGTTCCCGCGGGTGCCGAACGCATCGGGTTCTACCGCGACGTAGACCTCTGTTACTCCGCCTTGTGGATTGATCCCGAACTTGCGCTGCCGGCTTTGGAACGTCTGCGCGACATTCCAATTCTGGTAAACGGGAGCGACGCGGTCATAGGCACGCTTTTGCGATCGCTTTGCACCGAGATGTCATTCGGCCACCGGCCGGACACCGTCTATGTCGAGCATCTGGTATCCCTCGTCGGTTTGCGTATGGCTGGCTTGAGCGGGAATCGGTTCCCGACCCAGAATCGCGGCCTTGGACGCCGGACGTTCGAGCGTGTCCGCGACTACATCGAGGCCCACATCGCCTCCGATATCTCGCTGAGGGAAGTGGCAGCCATTGCCGGGATGCCGGTGGATACCTTCGCGCGTCGTTTCAAGGAGACGACCGGCCGGCCGCCCTATGCCTATATCCTCGAGGAACGCGTAAGAAGGGCGGAACTGCTGCTGCGCGATCCCAGTGTGGCGATAGGCGCGATCGCATTCCGCCTCGGTTTCTCCAGCCAGAGCCACCTCACCACAACCTTCCGCCGCCTCAAGGGCATCACCCCGCGGACATACCGACTGCACTTTTCTCCCGGATCCTGACAACGTGTCCGGTTTCTTGCAAGAAAGCGGTCTTCCACACTCCCAAGTCCCGCATGTCGAAGCAAACAAGCACGCCAGCTCGCCGGGATGGATACCCTTGCCGGTTCGAGCTGCTGTGACTGGGAGATCATTCATGGCTGAAACGGACTACTGGATTACGCGCCGGGCGGTGTTGGAAGGCGGAGCAGCGACCTGCCTTCTCGTGGCATCCGGCTTGCCCGTCGGCGCTCAGGACGCTGTCGCCACCATGGCCGCCGAGCGCGTCACGACGCCGATATCGAGAATACCGATGCGTTTCAGGATCAACGCGACGGAGCATGCCCTGGAGCTCGACGCGCGCACGACCCTGCTGGATGCCCTGCGAAACAATCTCGGCCTGACCGGCTCGAAAAAGGGTTGCGACCACGGCCAGTGTGGCGCCTGCACGGTTCTCGTGAATGGCCGACGGATCAATTCCTGCCTGTCGCTTGCAGCCCAGCATGAAGACGATGAGATCACGACAATCGAGGGACTCGCCGACGGCGAGAAATTGCATCCTGTCCAGGCCGCCTTCATCGCCCATGACGGCTTCCAGTGCGGCTATTGCACACCGGGTCAGATCTGTTCGGCCGTGGGAATGCTCGATGAAGTCAGGGCTGGCTGGCCGAGCCATGCAAGTATGGATGTGACCTCCGGGCCGGCGGCGCTTACCGAAGCAGAGATCCGCGAGCGCATGAGTGGCAATCTGTGCCGTTGCGCCGCCTATCCCAACATCGTCGCCGCCATCCGCGACGCAGCCGAAGAGGTTTGAGCCCCATGCAGCTCTTTACCTACGAGCGCGCAAGTAGCGTGAAGGAGGCAGCCGCTGCAGTGGCGGCCAAGCCTGAAGCCATGTTCATCAGCGGCGGCACCAATCTTCTCGATTTGATGAAGCTGGAGATCGAGCGGCCGACACACCTCGTCGATGTCAGTCGGCTGCCACTCGACCAAATCCAGGAGACGCCGGAGGGCGGCCTTCGGATCGGGGCACAAGTCCGCAACAGCGATCTCGCCGCCGATCCGCGGGTGCGATCTCGATATCCGATGCTTTCGCAAGCGCTTCTGGCGGGAGCGTCCGGCCAGATCCGCAACAAGGCCTCGACCGCCGGCAATCTCCTGCAGCGCACGCGCTGTCCCTATTTCTACAACCGCAATATGCCCTGCAACAAGCGCGAGCCAGGTTCGGGCTGCGCGGCCCTTGACGGCTTCAACCGGATACATGCGGTGCTTGGCGCCGGTGAGGCCTGCATCGCCGTGCACCCTTCGGACATGGCCGTGGCCATGTCCGCCCTCGACGCTCTAGTCGAAACCATCCTCCCCGACGGCACGACCCGGACGATTCCCATCGGCGACCTCCACCGGTTGCCGGGCTCGACCCCGCATATCGAGACGGCACTCAGTCACGGCGAGATGATCGCGGCTGTCACCCTGCCTCCCCCGCCACCCGGCCGGCAGCTCTACCGCAAGGTGCGCGACCGCGCTTCCTATGCCTTTGCGCTCGTCTCGATCGCGGCGGTTGTCGAAAAGAGCGGCGATCTCATACGGAGCGCGCGCGTTGCGATGGGCGGCGTTGCGCCGAAGCCGTGGCGCGCGACGGAAGCGGAATACGTGCTCGCCGGAGCGGCAGCCGCCGATCCCGCCTTTTCCGAGGCCGCCGAAAGCGCGCTCGCCGGAGCGGTGGGGCGCGGCGGCAATGATTTCAAGATCCCGCTGGCAAAACGCACGATACGGCAGACGCTCGCCGCGGCCGTCGAAGGCGCATGAGGTAAGACGATGGAAGAGACCACGACCCCGGAAAACCGTTCTTCCGAGACCCGCCTTATCGGCCAGCCGATCGCACGCGTCGACGGGCCGCTCAAAGTCACCGGCCGTGCGACCTACGCCTATGAACATGCCGTGGAAGGTGCAGCGTACGGCTGCATCCTCGGCGCGACCATCGCGAAGGGGCGTATCGTCGAGATCGACACTGCCAAAGCCGAGCGGGCCCCCGGCGTCCTTCATGTCATGACCTATCGGAACGCACCGGCCCAGCCGGAATTCGGACCAGCGGTCACGCCCACAGTGCCGGAGGTCTTCACCCGCGCGAGGCCCATGCTCAACAGCGATCGGGTTCGCTTTTACGATGAGCCGGTTGCGCTCGTCGTCGCGGAAACGTTCGAGGCGGCCCGCGTCGGCGCGGGGCTCGTCAGCGTGCGTTACGAAGAGGAGCGCGGCGCATTCGATCTTTCGGCGCGTCTCGCCGACGCCTACACGCCTAAGCGCACCAATGCCGGTTTCGAGACAGACAGCGCAATCGGAGACTTCGATGACGCCTTCGATGCCGCTCCGGTGAAAGTCGATGCGACCTACAGAACGCCCTACCAGCACCACAATCCAATGGAGCCGCATGCGACGCTTGCCGTCTGGTCGGGCGACGAGGTGACGATCTACACCTCCGCGCAAACGCTTGCCAACTTCCGCGCCGGCCTCGCCAGCACGCTCGACATTCGGCCGGAGCATATACGCATCGTCAGCCCGTTCATCGGAGGTGGTTTCGGTTCCAAGCTCATTGTTCACGCCGACACCGTCCTGGCGGCGCTCGCCGCAAGGGTGCTCAGGCGACCGGTCAAGGTCGCGCTGACACGGCAGCAGATGTTCGCCAACGCCGGTCACCGGGCGGAGATGGTTCAGCAGGTGCGCCTTGGCGCGGACTACGACGGGCGGCTGACGTCGATGGGGCATGATGTCTGGTCGGCGACATCCAGCTTCGAGGAGTTCTGCGAGCAGACTGCGGTATTCGCCCGCTCGCTCTATGCCGCACCGAACCGTTTGACCCGTCACCGGCTCGTCCCCGTCGACGTCAATCGCGGCGAATGGATGCGCTCGCCGGGCGAAGCCCCAGGCATGCTCGCCTTCGAATGTGCCGTGGATGAGCTTGCCGAACGGCTCGGCCTCGATCCGATCGAGCTCAGGATCCGGAACGAGCCTGCCAAGGACCCGGAGCGCGGCGTTCCGTTTTCAACGCGCAACCTCATCGCCTGCATGCAGGAAGGTGCGCGGCGCTTCGGCTGGGCACGCCGCAACCCGACCCCGGGCAGCATCCGCGAAGGCCGCAACCTTATCGGTTACGGTATGGCGGCGGCCATTCGGCCGAATTATATCGGCGCAACGACGGCCAGGGTGGCAATTGATGCGACTGGCCGGGTCACGGCTGAGCTCGACATGACCGATATCGGAACCGGCACCTATACCATCCTCACCCAGATCGCGGCAGAGAGCCTCGGCGTGCCCATGGCGGCGGTCAAGATCGAGCTCGGCGACAGCCGCTTCCCGCGCACGTCCGGCTCCGGCGGCTCATGGGGCGCGTCGAGTGCGGGTTCGGCACTGCACCACGCCTGCAATGCGCTTAAGGAGAGGATCACGGAGGCCGTTCGGTCCAGCGATCGTTCACCGCTCCGGGGCGCGGGCGGCGTCAAGCCGAGCTTCGTCGGCGGAGAGGTCAGGCTCGGCGACCATTCGGCAAGCCTGGCTGATCTCATCGGCAGAATTGCCCCCGACGGCATTGAGGCCACCGGCTCGGTCGCCGCCGGCCGCGACACGGAGAGCTATAGAACTTATTCCCAGCACTCCTATGGAGCGCATTTCGCGGAAGTCGCAGTCGACGCCGACACGGGCGAGATCCGCATGCGTCGGATGCTGTCGGTGATCGGCGCAGGCCGCATCCTCAACGCCAAGACAGCGCGCTCGCAAATCCTCGGCGGCATGGCCTGGGGGATCGGTGCGGCGCTGATGGAGGAAACGGTGCTCGATCCGCGCTCCGGGCATTTCGTCAACCGCGATCTCGCCGAATATCATGTCCCCGTAAACGGCGATGTCGCGGAAATGGAGGTCGTCTTCCTCGAGGAATACGATGACAAGGCCAATCCGCTTGGTGCCAAGGGGCTTGGCGAGCTCGGCGTCTTCGGCTCGGGTGCGGCGATCGCCAACGCCGTCCACAACGCCACCGGTATCCGCGTGCGGGAGTTTCCGATCACGCTCGACAAGCTGCTCCCCGACTTGCCGGTCGCCGCCATCTGACTCTGCCAACGCGATGGAGCTCTCCGGCAGGGCGCCGCGCTCTTTGCGTGATGTGCTCGCAGCGCCTCACAACGAAGGCTGCACGATCATGAATCGGAACGGCTGAGGAAAGGGGTCGCACGCAAAGCACGGCGGCCTGATCAATGAAACGATGTTGTGCCTGCTCGGCAGGCACAAAAAAGGCCGGGCAAACCCGACCTTCCTCACATCGCTTCAATTCCAGTGCCAGTACATCCGTGGTCAAAAGTCTTGAGCGACTTGCGGCCCCGCGGACGTCCTCAGACGCTCACCAGCAAGGCCGATGTGCAGTCATATAGAGGCACATTGTGTTCGTAACAAGGTGATCATTCAAGCTTGCGGCAGCGATTTTTGTTTCCGCATCAGACACGCCGCTCGAAGCGCATGTTTATCACCTTCGGCGATCTTGCCGTCCGAAGGTGTGCCGACTGCGTTCACCCGCTGCGTTGGGTAGCGCGAGGCCCTTCCTATCGTAGATGCCGCCTTCCTCAACATCTGATAATTGGCATCTTCGCTGCGGCAGATAGGCCTCTGCTCCACTGGAATGATTGTCGACCCTGGCCAGATCGTCTCCAAAGCCAGACCAGCGCGACCGCCTGCGCCAGCAATTCCAATCCGATCACGTCAAGATCGGCCGGTTCGCCGCCGAATTCGTGAAGAACTTCCGCGGGAAGCTGGGGGAGATCCGCAGGCGGTTCATCGACAATCCAGAGCAGAAAGCTCGCTGGTATCCAACGAGCCGATCTGACTGTCCGGCCAACAACTTATTCCTGAGCGCGACAATGCGTTCCGGGGTGGTTCAAGCCGTATTTGCAAAGTCCCACTAAAAATCCGTCCGGTGACCCCTTGCCCCGCTTCACACCATTCACATCTATTGATTGCATCCCAGCATTGATTGCGCTCACTCTCGCGTACTCAATGCTCGACGTAGTGTGTCCCAGCGACGTTTTGAGAACCGTGTGCCATGAATGACCCCAGCTTCCTTTCCTACAGCTCCGAAACTTCAGCTCAGCAGCTAGACGATAATTTGAAGATCGATCCGGTCTATGGATTCGAGTTGGTCGCCGGGATGGCGGACGAACTCGCATACGAAGCGACCGAAGAGGCGGCTTACAAGGCTGCACTGGCACACCGGCAAGAACTCCTTGCGCGTGATGGCCTGAAATTCAAGGAGCCGACCGCAATCTACAAAGTTTGGCTGAAGCCAATCCACGCTGCGTTGCTTCTCGATGTTATGAATTTCCCCGACGAACGCGCCGATCATCGGCTCGTCAAACGCAAACAGCGCATTGGACTGGTGACGGAATGACACCCGTTATCCGCGCAAGACCACATACAGATTGCCATGCCATCGGGCGATAGCAGCGCTGCGCTCGCCGCCGATTTCTCGGCTCTGGCCTGTCGCACGAGCTGATCAGGCTCGCGTGAAGCCCTTCGGGCATGGAAGCGCGGCACTCAACCCATTTCCAGCCTTCGCGCCTCATGCAGATGCTTGGTCAAGCTGATCGCCGTCGCGTCTTCGGCCTCACGCTGTTTACATTCAGCGGGGAAGTCGTTCCCGATCTCGCCTGCCTCGGCAAGAAGAAAGAGTGCCGCGCAACGGCGACCGCCAGCCGTTAGGAAATAGCGACCCCTCTTGTCGCCCTTCCTAACGATGAGGTTCTGCAACAGCCTGTACCCGTCGGCTCGGATGGTCGCGTCTTCCTTTCAAATAACAAAGAAATCTGCGTTGGTGAGCGCAAGCCCCACTGTCAGCGTGGCGAAGTGGAGGCCTCCACCGGCAGCGCTGCCGTTAGCATCATAATAGAGCTCACCTGTATCAGTTTCGTAGATGACGCGGTCGCTGCTGTCGCCGGCAAGCCCGGTCGTATTCGCTCGAAAGGCGGCAGAAGCAAGCGTACCCGTGCTGAGGGCCGTGAATATCGCGTTCTCCAGCCGCATCGTGTCGTTCACATTGAAGAAGTCGCCGACCTTATCGATATTCGTCGAGCCGAGTACACTGTTGAAGATAAACGTATCATTGCCTGCACCTCCGATCATAACATCGTTGCCCAGTCCGCCATTGATGAGATCGTTTCCCGCCCCGCCGGATAATGTGTTGGCATGATTGCCGCCATATATTTGGTCGTTGAATTGCGTCCCAATGACATTCGGTATGTTTTTAACTGTGTCCGTATTTCCGAACCCGTCCTTTGCAGTATCTGCCGGCAAGCCGCCCTGCGAACCATTGCCCAGCAGATTGACGATAACGCCCAAAGTACCTCCGCTCGCGGCATCCTTGCTGTAGTCGACCGTATCCGAGCCGGAATTGCCATTGAGGAAATCGTTACCCCGCCCCCCGATAAGCTTGTCGGCACCGCCGCCGCCCCGGATGATGTCATTGCCGGCCCCGCCGTTCAGAATATTGGCGAGGCCGTCGCCGGTCAGTGTGTCGGCACCGGAACCACCGGTGACGTGCTCGACGTTACGGATGGTGTCTTCGGCAACGCCGGCGACCGTAACCGTTGCATTGGTGGCGCCGTTGAGGGTCAATGCGATAGCAACTGCCTTGTCATTGTACAGAACCGTGTCGCTTCCGCTCCCACCATCGATCACGTCCTTTCCAACTCCGCCCACAATTGTATCGTTGCCAGCGGCGCCCATGAGTTTGTCATTGCCGGCGCCACCTACGAGTCTATTGGCAAGCGCATCGCCGATCAGCGTATCAGCGGACGAACCGCCAGTGACGTTCTCGACGTTGCGAACAGTGTCTTCGGCAACGCCCGCAACGGTGACGGTCGCGTTGGTGGCACCATTGAGGGTCACCACAACGGCACCGTTTTTGTCGGTATAGAGCGCCGTGTCCACGCCAGTTCCGCCATCGAGGACATCCTTGCCGCCGGCACCCTTTAGCGTATCGTTGCCAGCATAACCGCGCAGAACGTCGGCCAATGACGTCCCAGTCAGCGTGTCCGCACCGTTCAGGACCAGGCCCAAAAGCCCCTGAGTGTTATTTTGCGAAGCAAAGGAGTGGAACGTCGTAGCGGAGATACTCAAGCCGGCAATCTGCAGGGCAGTGCTGCCATTTATGACATATCGCACCGACGTAATGGTTCCACCAGTCGGTACGTCGTCCGCATTGAAAGTGAAACCACTGCCCTGAAATAGGGTGTAATTTGTCGAATTATCATAATACTTCGCTGTCGTAGACGATACTGTCGCAAAATCATAGTCGAATAGCTTTTTAACTTGAAGCGTGTCGAATCGTATCGGAACCGTAGTTCCACCATTCACAACAGCCATCTCAGCCTCCAAACCTAAGAAATATAGTAGGCTTTTTATTATATTAGGTGAAATTAAGATAGATTGCCCATTTGAGGTATCCTCCGTGCGAGGGGAAGCAGCGTATTTCGGATTAGTCCGTCATTTGACTTTTCTCGGTGCTTCGCGTGGACTGATGATAAAACGTGGCCTTCGTAACCCAGCAGCCGCTGACATCCAAAGGATCAGGTGTTGACTCTGTCGGCTAGGCTAGGTCTTTTGCAGCAACTGCTCTGACGATGGGAGCCAGCGCCGCACAGGTTCAGGGGAGCCTTCAAACGTTGCCTCGAACTTGCTGACGCGAGGGAAGCGTGTATGCGAAGGATCGCCGAGCCAACATTTCGGAGGCCATGTTTCCGATGAGCTGGAACAATAAGCGATTGACCGCTGGTTAGGATCACATCGATCCACATCTTGGTTTCCCCTGCGATCACGGAAAGGACTTCCTCCACCCAGGATGCCAATGCGTTGACGGTCCGACAGTGGTTGCGCCTCGGCGGCGCTGATGAATGAGTGTCCGCCGTCCTAAGTCTTGTAAAGGCTCCAGTCGGCGGCGATGCCGCAGTGCCATAGAAGGACATTCCGTTCTTGAATTGCTCGGTCCATCAAAATACAAGGCTTATTAATCGGGGATAACGCCATTGTAATTTGACGACTACAGTTGCTAGTCAATCCATTACAACGTACAATATTAAGTAAAATCGAGGTACGCAACTCAACTATTCTAATCATTTCACAGGATTTATCCAGAACTAAGGCAAGATCAAAATTGGATCCGATTTATACGTGTAGACCCCGGAGATCTACAATATCTCGTTATATTAACGAACTTTGGTCATAGTCGATTTAGAATATAGACAAGAACGTCTGCTTATGCCATTGCTCTAATCTGTGGAATTGTACAAAGGGGGGGACCCATGAGAGTAAAATTTTTGGCTGTCGTTGCGATGCTCATGCTCGCGGCGCCAGTTACAGCATCGGCATTCGACGACACGGTGACAGCAAGCAAAGGTACTGGCTTCGACCACCTCTTCAGCCAAGTCTTTTCTTTGGTTGCCGGGTCTTACAATTTTGGCCTAACCGTTGGGCCGCACTCAAATCCGAGTAGCAACCCGAGTGGCACCATCACGGCCACGCTGCTTGACTCCCTCAACAATGCTGTGGCCCAACTAACTGGTACCACCAGCAATGGAGCAACGGCCTCCAGCAGCTCTCTCCTGTCGCTATCAGCGGGCAATTACAAAATTGCGTGGAGTGGCGCAGCTTCAAAAGCGACCATACAGGGCGTGGCTTCGGTAAATGTTCAAGCCGTTCCAGGCCCGGAAGCCGGCGCGGGGCTCGGCGCTCTCACCATGGGTGGGATAGCGCTTTGGCTGAAGCGTCGCCGTAGAGACGAAGACTTAACCACTTAGTAAACGCACTGCGATGACTGGCCCCTTCGGGGGCCATTTTCATTGGGAGCGGCGAAATTTTTGACAGCTTGTGTCTACCACACAGCGCCAGTTTCCGGCTTTTTATCGGCGCGTTGACGTAGCGGCCATTGGCGATGTCCGTCACGTCCAGTCTTGCCGGTTGGGAACGCCTCCGACGTAATCTTCACGGAAAAACACCTTCGCTCTTCCATAGAAAACCGATCACAGATCATGACGCCGGCGGCAATATGGGCAAAACAGCCGCTTGACTGCACCTAAGGTCAGACTCATCCTGATTGCCGCGCTATATCAGACGAGCCGGCGATAGACGCGCAACGCTCTGAGCGCGGCCGGGAAGTGCCGGGTCGCCAGCGCGAGCCCTAGTCCACCCGGCCTATCTTCAGTCTCGGTGTCAATTCCTGTTGGTGATCTGCTTCGCGCTTCGGCTGCGCCGGCCGGTCTCTATCGACCATCCGCCACTCGCGCTCGAGCCTTTCAACGACACTTGCTGGAATGACTTCTGTCATGTTCTCATCCAAAGACTATTTCTCTAGGACGTTAAATAGACATACTGCAGTCGCTTGCAACTGGACTTTAATGTTAAGGTTAGCGCGCAAGGTAAACTTCGCGTGCAATAACGCTTATCTTCTGCTGCGACGACTGAATTTGAAAAACTCGGGACGCGGGCGGGCGGCCCATTCATTTTTGAGGGGTCATTGAGATCGGCGGGATCGAGGAGGGTTACGCAATAAATGCTGGTAGGGCGGTCTTTCGCTGTCGATATACCGCCTTCTCGCGCGGGCTCGTTTGGCGTCCCGCTGCTATGCCGCGGGCCGTTTGAAATATTTTCGGATATAGTCGATGTAACACTCACCGGTGAGGGTGCTCCCACCAGCGCTTGCGCATCGTCTTAGGGGGCGCCCGTAAAGAGCCGATCCTTGCCGTTTTTGAAGCAGAAGCACATTTGACCGTAAAAATTGATTATCATTTTCGATGAGGCGAACGACACCATAGACATAATCCGGAGAAAGGCCGATTTTGGACGCGATTTCCGGAACTCCGTATCCACGACCTTTCATTGCGCCGATGTCATGCAGAAGATCAGTTGAGCAGTCCTCCACGAGGCTGGCAACCAGACAATCCTCGGCATTGGCATCAACGACCAATGCAGGCACCTCCGCTTCGCCCTGCATCTTGAAGGCTTCCAGGCGACCTTGCCCGCAGATAAGGTCATAGCCTGACTCGCCATTTTCGGTCCTTCTAGCGACGGTGATAGGCCGCTTCAGTCCAATTCTGTCGATATTCGCGACAATCGACTTGAAGTGTTTCTGGTTTCTCTCTCATGGGTTCTCGATCGTGATGCGATCAATCGGAATCATCTCCACGTGTTGTGCGGGTGAGCCAACTATCAAGACATGACCGCTCAAGCTTGTTGAGAATTACCACATCGTGCATGCGCGAGATCCCGACCGTCGATTAAAGCCCGCGGCTGCCCGAGCGTCGCTCGTGACAGAATATGGCGCCGGGAGTTTTGTATGATGAGAGGCTCTGCAAGGGAGCCTCTCATCGGTCGTTGATAATAGAGGCCAGCCGAATTAAGCAGCCGCGGCACCGCTCTGACGGCGACGTGACATCCAGAACGCAACTCCCCCCATGGCGAGCGCGCCCAGGCCTGCGCCTGCCTCGGGTCCTGGAACTGCGACGGCGGTTGCCTTCAGGGAAACATTGTCGACGAGCGCGTTTTTGCTCGTGAAGCTCAGGGAATAGGTGCCGGCATCGAGATCGAGTTTCTTGGAGAACGAGCCATTGATACCGGCGGCAAGATTCGTAGACCACAAGATCGTGTTCGACGAGAGGTCCGTGATTGCGACGGACAGCTTCTTTATCGATGCGAAGTCAAAGGCGAGCTTATAGATTCCATCAGTTGCGATGGAGAAAGCTTGGATAATTGAACCAAGGCCAGAGCTTCCAATTGCCGCAGCATCGGAGCCGTTAAGGGTGCCGATATTGCTTCCGACTTCAGTCCATTTTTTGAAGTCGTTTTCAAATTTGCCGTTGTTGATTTCGTTCGTTGCCGCGTTTACCGCGGACGTGGCCGTTATGACGAGTGCTGCTGCTAATACGAAAGGTTTGATGTTCATGACTTTTGATTACCGTGTTTGGAAGGCGTAGTTATCAGACGGTTAATATTCACACACTTTAATAAATGTCTATGGCCCAACTCCGACTAATCTTGGGGTGTTCGCCCAAGAACTGGGGATAGTTCTATCTGATTAGAAAAGCCACGTCCTTACCTGCCCGTGCGGCAAAAGTGACGGAAACTCGGAATGCAATCGCCCAAACTTTAACTCGCTTGGTTCATTGCGTAGCTTCAACGACGACAAGAGGCCCCATTTCCAGGGGCCTCTACAATCATCATCAAGGCAAGCTTAAGCAGCGAGAGCTTCCTGATCCTTGCGGCGGCGTACCATCCAGATTGCCATTCCGCCCATCATCAGGGCGCTCAAGCCGGCGCCAGCTTCTGGGCCAGGAACGGCGACAGTCGGATTGCCCTGAACCGTACCACCAACAGACTGGCTGCTTCCGAAAGAAACACTCTGATTGGCGGTGTTAAAGTTCAGTTCCCCATACCAGTTGGAGACGGCGCCATCTGACTTCTTGGCTGTGAAGGTGATCGATGGCCAATCGTAGTCATCAATGTCGAGGGCGAGGCTTTTGAAGCTGTTGTAGATCGACGTGTAGCCGTTCGCGTTGAAGGCCGTGACGAAAGCGCTCCAGAAGCTCTGGGCCGTCGTAACCCTTGTCGAAAACTCGCCGTCTTGTTTGTAAGTCAGTTTCAGGTCGTCAATGGGCGAGGTGGCTGCATAAGCTGTGCTCATGCTAGATGCAGCAATCACCGCAGCCAAAGCAATTGATTTAAGGTTCATGTTATTACCCCAAGTTACGGAAAAATTCACCGCAATGCAGCAAAAGACGAAGTTTAAGAAACTGTCAACTATAAAGGACTGTCGCAGTTAACGGGCACGGCGGATTCTTAAATTGTGATGTATTGTTGCCCCTCCGATGTGACATCGCTCTCGATTAACAGCGACGAGTCTGCTTGTTTACCAATTGCGCAATGACGCCCCCGGCCCCAAAGACAGACAATCGCCAGCCAAAGTTCCACAAAGCCGCGCTTGGCTTGGCGTTCACGCAAAGCGTACAACAGCTGATCTCGGAACCGGAAGTGTGATGACGGCGTGAAAGCTTTGCAAACTGACATTAACTTCGCATTAACAATATCTGCTGTACCTTTAGTTGCGCGTCCAGTGTGTAGATACCTGTAAGATTGTGGAGGCCAACTACAGCGCAGTTCCGTTCTTGCTCAGCCTGTTCGGCTAGAAGTTTAACAATGCCGCCGAGCGTGCCATGTGCCGAACGGATATCCTGCAGCGTTCTGTGACGCAGGTGGCTGGAGGTATGTTTCAGGGGATTTCGGCGAAGTGCCTGCTGTTCCCCCAAGTGGCGAAACAATCAAGTGGTGTTTTACTATGGTGCAGACTTAACTGTATATTGACCGAAAGATCGGCCGTGCGGAGAAGCGAATCGCGCATCCGACTAGGCTTGAACGCCATGACAAGAAGATTGAAATATCTGATCCTCCTGTTCGCCCTGTCGCTCCTGATGTGGAGCGGGGTGATTTCCGGTACGCTTTGGGTTTTGAGCGATGGCACCGATTATAGTTTCACGGCTGGTACACGTTAAGGGTCATTTCGGCCGTGGTGGAGGTCAGCGCGGCACAGGCGTCCATATCAGGTTCCGAACTAAGGCGTAATGGAGGAGCAGACCCAGATGGGTTGCTTGGATGGTCGTAACCACGGGGCTCGCGATCGGATCCCGGCGGGCTTTCCTTGGCCATTTTTGGGTGATTCTAAGGATGGACCATAAACAGTAGTCTGATCATCATTTGCTAGTCTCGCAGGGGCAAAGTCCATCCGGCAGAATCAGGAAATCGGGCTTCAAGCATATTTGTTGTCTCGGGCAGCGATGTGGGGCAGGGGCATAGCCTCCCATATACCGTGGCCGCGGCCGTCCTCTTTCTTTCTGTGGTCGCCACGGATCGATGCGATGGAACTCTATTCGTGCATTGTTTTTCAACCGGCATTTACCCGCAATTAACTTCGCCCGCTATTACGCCGCATCGTCAACGCTTTGCTAGTATATCGGCACCTAGTCTTCCGCAGGCAAAGGTCCAGGAGAAGGTGATCAGATGACACTCAGGCTGAAAGCATTGTTGGCTGCCGCTACCGTGTCCGTGGGCCTCTGGGTCGCAATTATAGCCGCCGGAACCTGGTTATATGAGAGCAGTGTGGACACGACTTTCACAGCAAGTGTCCGGTGACAAACTGACATGAAGACCGCCCCGGGTCGTCGTTCTCGCGATCCTATAGCGAAAACTATCTGCTGCGAACGTCAAGATCGGGTGCGGACTCGTTGCAGACGGATTGCCAGGGCTTTGCGCGGGTCATCATCCTGGTTTCGTCGCTTACATCCTTAAGGTCGACGGCAGAACGGTCCAGGATGACGATTTCGACGGCATTTGCCTGGATCGCGAGCAATGCTGCAGTCGTTACCGGGAATACGCACCAGCGACTTTGCTGAGGTTGTCGCGCGGTCTCGCACAGCGTCGGTCACCTGGCGCAAGGTGTTTTACACTGCGATATCAGAGATGATCGGTCACTGGCTGCGGGTGCGACAACGATCACCTCAAGGATATCGACGTGACGTAGTTAACGGCAATGAATATCTGACTGTATTGAAGTTCTTCGCGGCGTGTATTTGAATAAGAAATGCCGGACGGATACCATAGGCGACGTCGGCCGCCCCGCCCAATATATACTTTGTTGTCCGACAAGCGCTCCGCATCGGGTGCGGTGATACCGTGCGGAGCGCCGGTGGATCGCGTTGCGATTGCGACACGCGCTAGAAATACCGAAACTCTGTAAAACTCAATTGAAAGCTTCCCATAGCCTTACCAAGTAAGGTTACTAACAACGAAGGATCCGGCTTGTGTGGCGGCCCGACCGAGGGCAGTCTTTGCGCTGGCCAGGTAGGCGAGCATCGTCTCGGGATGGAACAAAAAACGTCTGATCCGTAAAATTGGATCTTTCTGCTTAAAACCGCAGAAAACGAACACGTGTAGGGTCTTTATCCATGGACGAACGACCGCTATTAGGTCACACAACGGGGACAGACATGCTCAGAACGCTTCTACCAGTTCTCGCTATCGCAGCTGCAACTTTCAGCCAGCCGGCATTCGCTTTCGGTCCCGCTGCCATGGGTCGCGATCTCATGCATACGGCCTCCATCGGTCACGCAGCCGAGGATCTGCAGGTCACTCGGGTCGGTTTCGTGAGGCCCAACGTGCCGCAAGTTCTCGGTGAAGCAACGCAGGTCCAAGGTGTCGACCAGGATGTTTCGGACTACTCCCGTCAGCTCGGCACCGTTGTCAGCTTCGCATTCAGAAGCATGTTCGCTAAGACGGCGGATGCTCTGAACGCCGGCCAGTTGCTTGGGTCGCTTCGTTGAAAAACGGGTATATGAAAGAATGCTGAGCCCGCCGGCGTTCGACAGTGCCTGAACGGGCCGAAGCGGCGGGCCAAATGGTGAAAATTTCGGCGCGCGCTATGCGCGCTCGGTCTTCTTGCCGACGGCAAAGTGGCTGAAGCCGTGGCGCGTGATTTCGGCGACGGGATAGATATTGCGCAGGTCGACGACGACCGGGTTGT
>NZ_SMBJ01000021.1:0-41266 GCF_004342325.1 Rhizobium azibense
ACGAATCCAATTGAGCGTCTCAACGGCGAAATCAAGCGACGCACCGAGGTCGTCGGCATCTTTCCGAACGACGAAGCCATCGTCCGTCTCGTCGGTGCATTGCTGCTCGAACAGAATGATGAATGGGCCGTTCAACGCGCCAGGTATATGACGCTTGAGACCATGGCCCAAATGAGCGATGATCCCCAAATCGGCCTGCCCCGCTGTGATGTCGGGTCAGGAAACGAGCGGGACAGCAGGCTAATACACTGCCCGAATTGCCCCGTGTGGACGGCAAGCGTCAAGCCTTGATGCCAAATTCAAACGGATATGAGTGGGGCTTCGCAGCTGCGGCGAGGTCTCGATAGGGTCCGACAGTAAGCCCGAATGAGTGGGCACAATGGGACTGAAAGTGGGATCACTTGGTGAGCCCGTTGTTCCCGCGCGGAGATCCCGCCGCTATTCTCGCAAATGTCGGACAGCCGCCGCCCTTTGTCGCATTTGTCGAGATCACGACAATCGGTTTGTCCCGCTCTGCTCTACGCACCCGTCAAGCCACGGAGTGGTGCCTGCTTCGCAGTTTTGAATTTGAGAGCGAGCGGGCTACGGCTCCGTCATTGCTGGGGGTCCGATAGCGAAAGCCTGTTCGAGATGCGTGCTTCTCTATCGTCGCACAGGGCGTTTTCAGCATCTTGGGCCCTCTCACCGGTCTGAACAACTGTTTCAGCTTGATCATTTGAGGTTTTCGCAACCG
This sequence comes from Rhizobium azibense, assembly GCF_004342325.1. Taxonomy (NCBI): domain Bacteria; kingdom Pseudomonadati; phylum Pseudomonadota; class Alphaproteobacteria; order Hyphomicrobiales; family Rhizobiaceae; genus Rhizobium; species Rhizobium azibense. Next base: position 734 of record NZ_SMBJ01000021.1, read on the forward strand.
AACGTGCTTGCCGTGGCTGGTCGGCAAGCCGTCGCTCGAACGATCATGGAATGCGATACTAAGTTTTCCGGAATCTGGATTCCAACTGGAATGCAGGAAGACGATCGGTAGTAGCGTTTTTAGCTCGCATTTTACGCTGCATTTTCGAGTGGCACGTCGCTTGCTTCATTTCTCGTGCCGCCGATTCACCGAAACTCAGAAAGAGCCAACGCAAGCTCTATGGTGGTGCGAATTGCCCACTGCTCCCGCGCCCAGACGGCGCGGAACCGTCCTAAAAGCGGCATTAATCTTGGCGAAGGACAATTCAAATCCAAGGGAGAGTAAGATGAGCATCACACGCAGACATGTCATCGTTCAGGGTGGCGTCATTGCAGCAGGCCTGCTCGCCAGCGGCCTACCGGGGACAAAAGCCTTCGCGCAGATACCGTCAATCCCTTGGCGGCGCTCACTGCAGGGCTTGGCCTGGAACGACCCGATCATCGAGACCTATCGCGACGCAGTGCGCCTTCTCAACGCCCTTCCCGCCAGCGACAAATTCAACTGGGTCAACCTCTCGAAAATTCACGGCAGCGGTGACGTCGTCAAATACTGCCCGCATGGCAACTGGTATTTCCTGCCGTGGCACAGGGCCTATACGGCTATGTACGAGCGCATCGTTCGGCACGTGACCAAGAACAACGATTTCGCTATGCCGTTCTGGGACTGGACCGACAATCCGTACCTGCCCGAAGTGTTCACAATGCAAAAGACGCCCGACGGCAAGGACAATCCACTTTATGTTTCGTCGCGCACCTGGCCAATCACGCAGCCGATGCCGGACAATATAGTTGGGCCACAGGTTCTCAACACCATCCTAACGGCGAAGCCATACGAGGTCTTCGGCACCACCCGCCCCCAGGGACAGAACTCACTCGATCCTTCCTGGGTCACCACCAGCAGCGGCACGCAGGGGACGCTGGAATACACACCGCACAATCAGGTGCACAACAATATCGGTGGCTGGATGCCGGAAATGTCGTCGCCCCGCGATCCGATCTTCTTCATGCATCATTGCAACATCGACCGCATCTGGGCGACGTGGAATTTGCGCAACGCCAACAGCACGGATCGGCTCTGGGCCGACATGCCGTTCACCGACAATTTTTACGATGTCGACGGCAACTTCTGGTCCCCGAAGGTCTCTGACCTTTATGTTCCAGAGGAACTCGGATACAATTATGGTTTCCGGACCTACTTCAAGGTCGCGGCGGCGAGCGCCAAAACGCTGGCCCTGAACGATAAACTCACGTCCGTGATCGCGGCGACGGCGACCGATGCTGCAGTCGCCGGCGTGACGACCACCTCCACGGACAACAGCAAGGCGGCAACGGAAAACGTGCCGCTTTCGCTGCCGATCAAGATCCCGGCGGGCGCATTGCAGGAGATCGTCCGCCAACCGCCTCTGCCATCCGGCATGGATACAATGGATTTCGGCGCGGCACAGGAGCAGGCGGCCTCCGCTCCTCGTGTGCTGGCATTCCTGCGCGATGTCGAGATCACCAGTGCCAGCACGACCAGCGTTCGGGTGTTTCTCGGCAAGAACGACCTTAAGGCCGATACGCCCGTCACCGATCCCCATTACGTCGGTTCTTTCGCCGTTCTCGGTCATGACGGCGACCATCATCGCAAACCATCCTTCGTCCTCGATCTGACGGACGCGATCCAGCGGGTTTACGGCGGAAGGGGGCAGACGGATGGCGAGGCCATCGACCTGCAGCTCATTCCTGTCGGATCGGGAGCGGGCAAACCCGGCGCCGTAGAGCCCGCAAAGCTAGAAATAGCCATAGTGTCCGCCTAACATCCGGACTGGCTGGGTTGTGGAGACATCGATGCGCTATCATCGTTGGGTGCTTATCGCTATTCGTGCGGCGGCATTATCGATGCTGCGCATCGTCAGCCCGGTTCAAGCTAACGAGAGCGACATGCGGGCAACGACCAGTAAGCCCGCGACGATAACCATATCGAGCAGAGCAGTCCACTCATCGGCTGATACCAGTGCGCGGGTCGTCCTTACTGTCACTGGTTATGAACCGTCGACTTCAGGACCAGTGACGACGGTCGTTTCGCTTGACTGCGGCAGTAACGTTCGCGAAATTGGTAGGTTTGGTATTTTTCCGAACAAGGCGTTTTCGGTATTGGACGGGGCAAAGCCTCAACGATTTGGGTTTCCCTTGCCCGATGACCCGTCTTGCCGTCAGCCACAGACCGTCATTATCCGGCTGGAGCCTCAAACAGGCGGCGGTTCGGGCGCCAGCATCACTATCAGCGACGCAAGCATCGAATAGATTGGCAGTCGGGGCTGATTTGCCGCTAGCTCCAGAACCTTGGCGGCAATGAAAGTCCGCCGGATAAAATAGAGGGTTTTGATAGGTTGTTGTGACAAAGGTCCAACGCGCAGCGCCTATCGTGGTCAACAGTTTACAGTCTTGCCGCTGCATTCGGCGACTGATGGTCGTCTGCAAGCAGGCAAAGGTTTTTGGCCGACCCGAGACTAGGCTCAAGATAAAGTCGCTCTTAAAGGCATTGAACCAACGACGCGTTCCTAGATCAGTAAAGTGACTCTTCAACCACTTCAGATGCTTGCGCGGAGTCTGTCCGAAAGCTGCATTGACTTCGCACGCGGTCCAAAACCGATTCAGACTGCGCGTTCAATTCAAAACTGAAGATTAGACGTGTGCTTTTAATGGCACTGGATTTGCAAGGACACGGGCGGCGTGCGGCCATAGGTATCGTGATAGAGAGGCGCGGAGGTTAGTCTTGAAACGAAGAGATTTTTCGACTGTTGGGCTCACTGCTCTTCTCGCCGGGATCGTATTCCCGGCTTTTCCCAGCACCGGATTCAGTGAGCAGCGAAAGCCGTCCATCCCCGCACTCCCTGATCAGCGGAAACTTTGGAGTTGGATCAAAAGGCTCAACAGTTTCGGCCCCCGATTGACCGGCAGCCCGGCGCAAGCACGGGCAATCGATTATCTTGCTGGTGAGTTGAGAGGGATGGGCCTTGAGGTGAAGCGCGATCAACTCACGATGCGCCGGTGGATGCCACGAACCACCGCGTTCAAACTGTCAAATGGTGAAGTAATTGAGGTAGCGGCGCCGTTCCCGTATTCCGGGCTTACACCTCCCGGCGGTATCTCGGGTAAGATGGTTCTTTTCAACGGTCGGGTTCAGGCGTTTGAGAAAGCCCGCGGCAAAATTGCGGTGGTGACGGTAAAGCGTCGGGATCTGGCGGCATTCCTCGAACTGGTGACCAATCGACGCGGCAGCCTGCCGGAAGGCATAGACTTTCCCAAAGCCGTAACCACGCCGCTTATCACCGGTTTGCTTGGCGTACCGATCGACAAGGCGCGTGAAGCAGGGGTTTTAGCCGTCGTTTGCATTTTCGAAGGCGTCTCGGAAGTGCAGTTGAAGGGGCAGGTGCTGCCATTCACCACACCGTATTGGGGCTTACCTGCAATATGGGTGGCGCAATCTGAAGGAGAGCGGATCAAAGCCGCGATCAAGCACGGTTTGAGCGGTCGCCTGACCTTGGATGGCACGTTGGAAGACGTTGCGACCGATACGATTTATGCGGTTTTGCCGGGCTGCAACCTGCTTGAGACAATCATCATCAACACCCACACCGATGGACCTAATGCGTGCGAAGAGAACGGCGGTGCTGGGGTACTCGCTCTGGCGCATTATTTCTCCTCGCTACCGAAATCTGCCCGCAACCGAAGCCTCGTCTTCGTACTCGTCACGGGTCATTTCCAGCTTGCCCAGTTCGGCCGCCACGGGAATCAGGCGACGGCGACCTGGCTCGAAATGCATCCAGAATTGTGGGACGGCAAACCCGGCCATGCTAAAGCCGTTGCAGGAGCTACGATTGAGCATCTTGGATGTACCGAGTGGCGAGATGACTTTGCAAAAGGGCACCCCGCGCCCACCGGGAAGCCGGAACTCGATTTGATCTATACCAGTAATAAGTCGATGAGTGGCGTGTACATCGCTGCCGCACGCGGGCGCAAAAAGGTACGCGCGCTGATAGTCGCCCCAGCGGCGGCGCAGGTGATGTTGGGCGAAGGACAGCCATTATACGCATCAGGAATTCCGACGATATCAAGCTGTCCGATACCGGACTATCTTTGCCAGGTCTTGCCGGGCGGAGGCTTGGACCGGCTCGACCCTGATTACGCCTTTCAGCAAGTCGAAACCTTTGCCCGCACGGTCGACTTGCTCGACAGGATGCCGCGTGGTGAGATCGGAATCGTTCCGTTTAACCTGTCCACTGTTATCGGTGATCTGCTGTAAACCTGACCAACACTAACGCCAGCGAAAATGGCGGTGTCACGCGATCGGCACTTTAACTGGCGCCGAGGATCATCTGGCAGTTCACGATAGTGCCGGGTCATAGCCGTCCCATCTGGGCACGCTTCGTCATGCATGAGATGACCGGCCTGCGTTTCCACATCGCGGCCTTCGAGGCTCTCGGCGGCGCTCCGCGGGAGTGCTTTGCGACCGGATGAAGACTGCCGTCATCGGTGAGCGTCAGACAGAAGGCATCGTCTATAAACCATGCCACCACCAGCCTTAGCCCCAACCAAAGCCACGCGGACGGCCGCTGAAACATCCTAGTTGGTGGGATCCCACACCGCAGGCGAATCCATCACCTCCTGTCCTCCGATAGTCTCCAACGAGCTGGGAGAAACTGCTGATCCAGGCTGAATGAAGACTTTGTGTGGCATTCCCTGGCGACGAGCTTGCTGCCCCTCTCCCGGCGTAGCTGGCTGACCCAGTGCTTGGCATAGACATTGCAGGGGATGAATGCGGCGGTAACTCGTTGGGGTCGGAAGTCGTCAAACTGCTTTCCTAGGCGTCGGCATTGCCTACCGAGCACCTCGCCAGACGGAAGCACGATCGATCTGGCACGTATGTATGCGTACGGGATCATAACCATAGAGGAGTTGAAACGATGGCGGATATTCTTACATCTCTAAACCCGCTCCGGTGGATTGAAGCGCCATCCACGGAACTGGAGAGCCAAGTGACCCAAAGTCTATTCCCGATGTTCCAACGCTTGGCGGAAGCGGGCGCTGAAACCGCTAAAATTCTGCAGGTTGCCTTATTGCGCCGCGTGCAAGTCATGTGCGACAGCCACTCTACCCGCCAGGGAAAGCTCTTTACTGAGGCCGAACGTCTTGCCGAGAGTCTACGCGAGGTGCACGGCAATGGGAATTTGGGCTACGCTTGGGCGGAATACCTGCGCGACGCTAGTGAGCGCGCCATATTGTGCATGGATCTTCTCCGACAGCGCGGCGACATCTTCCTCGAACATGAAGCGGCAGGCTGTCCGCCGGTTTTCTTCTGCGACTACGAGACAGTTATGGATGGAAACGATCTGCCCTTGAAATCCAATTACGTGTTACTTCGAATGATCCCGCCCCAAGGTGTTAACGTCGATGACACGAAGCGCCCCTTCATAATCATTTGCCCGCGCGCCGGACATAGTCCCGGCGTCGGTGGCCACAAAGAAGACAGCCAGGTCGGCGTAGCGTTCCGGGAAGGTCACCCGGTTTATTTGGTGTCCTTCCGCCGAGAGCCAGAGGGGGGGGCAGTATCTCTCTAATGTCACGTATGCGGAAGCGGCCTTTGTTCGTGAGGTCATGCGCCTGCATCCGCTTGCCCGCCTTCCAGTCGTAGTCGGCAACTGCCAAGCTGGCTGGGCTACCCTTCTGATGGTTGCGACAAATCTCGACTTAGCTGGCCCGATCATCCTCAACGGATCGCCGGTGACACCTACCTCGGGAAATATCGGTGAAAATACCCTCCGCTACATGGCGGGCCTCTTCGGGGGAGCTTGGATAACCATGTTTTTGTCAGATCTGGGCGGAGGCATCTTCGACGGCGCCCATCTCGTACAGAATTTCTAAACGCTCAATCCCGAGCGCCAGTTATTCATGAAGTATGTCGAACTGTTCCGAGATGTGGATGCGGCGAGCGAAGCCTTCCTTAAGGCTGAGAAGTGGTGGGGCGGCTTCTGCCTGATGCGGGGAGACGAGATCCGCTGGATAGTTGAGCACCTCTTTGTTGGTAATCGACTGGCGCACAACAAGGCGTATGGGGAGCCGGACCGGCGGCATTTCGACCTTAAGAAGATCAGGGCGCCTATTATCATATTTGCCAGTCATGGCGACAATGTAACGCCGCCGCAGCAGGCGCTGAATTGGATCCCCGAAATCTATGACAACGAGGAGGAAATCCGCCTTCTCGGCCAGCACATTATTTATATGGTACACAACGACGTCGGTCACCTCGGTACATTCGTTTCCTCGAGAGTAATCAACAAAGAATACAATGAGGTTGCAAGCACGCTCGAGGCAATTGAGGCGTTGTTGCCTGGCCTTTACGAGATGCGCATCACGGACATTCAAGAAGATGCTGGACACAAGAGCTATAGTGTTGAACTGATCGAGCGCACCTTCGAGAATATCCGTGAGTTTAACGATGGCCATGACGATGGAGGTCCCTTCGCTGCCGTCGCCCGCGTCTCTGAACTGCAAGCGCAGATCTATCACACAGTTGCCCGCCCCTTTGTGCAGGCCGCGGTCACAGACATCTCAGCAGACGCCAGCCGAATGTTCCATCCAAAGCGGCTGGAGCGATCGCTGCTGTCTTCTCAGAATCCGATCATGGTTGGCTATAAGTCAATTTCAGAGCAGGTACGGAACTCCCGGGCGAACGCAGCAGCGGAAAATCCTTTCCTGGCTGCGGAAGCGCTCTATTTCAAGGCTGTCGAACAGGCGATCGTGGTCATGCGCGACTGGCGCGACATGGGTTATGAGCTCGCGTTTCACATGATCTGGAACAACCCTTGGCAGCGATATTTTGACAATCCCCACGAAGCATACCGCAAAGGGACGACACTTGACGATATGAGATGGCAGCCGGACATCGCCAATGCGCTCAGGAGGATCGCGATCGGCGGACTCGCCGATGCCATCATCCGTATGGTCGTACTCCTGGTGAGCGATCGTGGCGGGATCCGACGCGACCGCCTGGCGCGCTGGTCACGGGTGCTGACCGAGGACGAGCCCTTCCGCTCACTAAGCGCTGATCATTTGGCCGAAATCACTCGCGTGCAGACGGCTATCGTCACCTTTGAGCCGGAGCAAGCAATGGAGACGCTGCCGCTGTTGCTAACGGAACCGAGGCAACGGCAACTCGCTTATGCAGCCGCTTGCTATATCCCGGGCTCCAGGGCGGAGATGTCATCGAGTACTGTTGCCATGCTACAGCGCTTCGCGGACGTGCTTGGCCAGCCATCGATCGTCGATGTGATTGAGGATCCGCTGGCAGTGACATAGTTTGTTCGTAGAGTAGCGTCTCGATCTCACCGAATCACATAATTATTGGTTTTCGCTCGTTGGTCACGGAGGCGCTTGAAACAATTCCATCGCAAATTCAGCCAGGACCGCAGATCGGAAAATTGCCATTGGACATCCGTCCTTTACAACGCAACGATGCCGTAATCCGGTTCAGTGATCGGGCCGGCAGAGGGCGGATTGAAACTGTGGAGGAAGGCTCTCGTCATAGGGCTGGCGCTCGCTGCAAATCATCGTGATCGAACGCACTGGCCATACGGTTGATCTCGGCTGACCGCGCACCGACCGCCTTGGCGGTCTCGCGCCACCTTGCGGTGTCGCGACTTCCTTAATGATCGCGCGAGCCTCGGCGAGCGTTAGGGCGTAGAGCCCTGCAGCTTCTTCCAGCAGGTCAAGGGAGCAGGTGCCTTCATCAAGATCAATGTTTGTCGTCAGCGCGCGCGCCTTGACATCCGTAGGCACTGGATTGAGGTCATAGGCAGGGGACAACGACCAGCTGGCTTTATTGAGCCACAGAAAGCCGTGATTTTTCTCCCCAGCTCAGAGCTAGAGCGGGCTGCAGCGAGAAGCGGCCGGGGTCCTCGAGCCAGGCACGATCATACTCAAACACGATTGTTTCGGCACCACGGGCGCGATTGCTCCGGGCCAGATGGGACGTGTGCGGCCGTGAAGGTCGAGATGAACTTCGAAATCAGCCATCGCGTGACGATCCCGGTGATCGCCTTGGGTGAGCGTGCTTGGGCAACTCTGCATTGGCCAGAGACTGGCCGACGCTGTCGTTACGGATGTCGGCGACTTGGCTCAGCCCATCTAGCAGGCCGAGTGCCTGGAGGACGCCTGCATAGATGCCGATGCTGACATTGGTGTCGCCGGCCTCGATCTTTTGAAGCGTTGAGCGTGAGGTGAAGGCACGTTCGGCTACTACCGCCATAGGCAGGCGGCGACGTCGACGTGCGTCGTGGATGTCTGCGCCCAGTTTGCGCAGCGCGCGCCGCACAGCGGCCGGAGCGTTGTGAGGTGTCGGAATTTGTCACCTTCGCACTACAGATTGCACTAGATATGTAGCACGAAGGTTACAATTTTTCAAGAGAGATGGTCAGAGAGAAAAGTGGTTAGAATGGGAATCGCGGGAGCGATAGCGCAAGTACGAGCCAGGCTGGCAGGCGAAGAAAGATGGCGGATCTTGAGGTGCTCAAGATCGATGCCGCCTCCGGACTGGAAGCGCGATCGGAACCACTATCGTCTGCTGATGCGGCTTTTGCCGATTGCCAAGCTGCACCCGGCCCTTAGTCGAACGGGTGCTCCTGGAAGATGCGGTGGTGTCGGTGACCGTGGACACCTCGTCGATCAGGGTCGCAACCGTGGCTGGTTTTGAGAAATCGGCGGGCGGACATTGTCGGCCATCAGGACACCAATTGAACTAGGCCATTTGGACTAGAATTTCCACTTATGGCGCGCCAACCGATCGGTTCCTCATGGATCGGGAAGCCGACCTCTACACAGCGGGCTCAATCCTCTAGAATAGTTGCTAATGACCGCTCATCAGACAATCTGATTGAAAGTTCCCCGCGAAGCAGCCATATATTTAGCTCAAATTCATTAGTGCTACGTAGGACATTGATCATGGTAGATGTGGAGCTGCAGGTCGCTCGGCAAAATGCCTCTCTTCGAGTGCAAGTCGAAGAAAGGCTCAGACAGGCTATTGCGACGGGCAAGTTCAAGCCGGGGCAAAGGCTCGTCGAGCGCGAGCTTTGCGAAATGATCGGCGTGGGTCGCACGTCCGTCCGTGAAGCGCTTCGGCAGCTTGAGGCAGAGGGATTGATCACAAGCTTCCCCCACAAGGGTCCAGTTGTCAGTATCATAACCTATGAGGAGGCCGCTCAGCTCTACACCGTCCGCGCGCTGCTCGAGGGGTTTGCTGGTCAGCAGTTCGCCGAAAATGGAACGGCGGAAGATATTGCCACTTTGCAAGATGCCGTTAGAGAATTCGAAGCGTCGGCGGAAAGCGGCGTGGGACACAGGCTCATCGCTGCCAAAAACGCCTTCTATGACTGCTTGATGGATGGCAGCAAAAACGTCTTCGTCAGGCAAATGCTAACATCGCTGCACAACCGGATCAATCTTCTGCGCATGACTTCGATGACACAACCGGGGCGCCTCAAACATAGCATTGCAGAAATCAAAGAGATTGCCGAAGCGATCCAAAATCGCAACGGACCCAGGGCTGCGGCCGCTTGTAAGCACCACATTGATATGGCTGCGAAAGTCGCACTCGAGTACCTGCGCAACAACACCTCAGGCTGATGCCATAAGATTTTCTGAAAATTGACAGATTGTCTGATGCTGGAGGTGGCCGGGTGTAATTAAATCCTTCAGGGCACGGTGCTTTTGACAACGCAACAACCTCTCTGGTGTCCATCGGACGATAAGATGGGTGCTGCTTGCACGGTCATTTTAAGTGAGGTGATTGAAGAAGCGACGGCAAAATTGGCGTCGTAGCGAGGGAGGGCCGGCCCAAGCATGAATTTTCCGATTGACAGATTGTCTGATAGGTCGTTAACTACTCCTCACTAACGGAGGTAGCTGATTGTGCTTGCCTCACATTCGGGAGCGGGACGTTGTCACCACGAAAAAATCTGCGCGTCGCCTTTATTGGTCTCGGCGCAATGGGCGGGCCGATGGCACAACATCTGTTGTCGGCTCAATTCGAAGTCACTGGCTTTGATCTATCGGCCGAGGCTAGGGAAAGGTTCGCGGCCGTCGGCGGCGTTCCGGCAGAGACGGTAGCGGAAGCATTCAATGGGGCCGATGTTGCGGTTACCATGCTTCCCAACGGCAAGGTTGTTCAAGACGCGCTCTTCAAGGATGGGGCCTGGCAATCCCTGAGTGCTGACGCGCTTGTCATCGACATGAGCTCATCGGCGCCCAATGATACTCGTGAGCTCGCAGAACGCTTGCATCAGAAGGGCTTGCGGCTGGTCGATGCTCCCGTGTCAGGCGGAGTGAAGCGAGCCGTCGAAGGCTCTCTTACTATCATGGCAGGCGGTGCTTCTGACGATATCGATCAAGCTGATCCCATCCTGTGCGCCATGGGCGGCCAGATTTTTAGGACAGGCCCGATCGGCTCAGGGCACGCCATGAAAGCCATCAACAATTTCGTATCGGGAGCCGGGGTTCTGGCAGCTATCGAAGGCGTTCTTCTTGGCCGAACGTTTGGTCTCGATCCTAGAACGATCGTCGATATTCTCAACTCGTCGTCTGGCAAGAACAACGCAACAGAAGTGAAGATGAAGCAGTTCATCCTCTCGGAGACTTTTGGCTCTGGTTTTGCTTTGGGGCTTATGGCGAAAGACATTAGGATTGCAGCGGACTTGTCGAAGGCGCTCAATCTCCAGCTGCCGACATTGGCCGGTACCGCTGATGCCTGGGATGCTGCTCGGCATGCTTTAGGCCCCGATGTCGACCATACGAAAATTGCGCAGTTCGTGAAAGATCAGGCCTGACCGCGAAAAACTACGCCAAACTGACAGTTGAAAATTGTCTGATAATCTGTCAAATATGATGAAGGGAGCGAAACCCAATGGCCACTTTGGACAGGAAAGATAAGGGGTCTAAGGCCGGCGAGCGAACAGCTCCATCGGAGCAGTTCAAGCGCGGACTTGCTACTCGTCGGCAGGTGATGGGGGACGCTTACGTTGATGCGGCCCTCGGAAAGGCGACCGACTTCACCTGGCCGATGCAGGAACTCGTCACCGAGTATTGTTGGGACAATATCTGGAACCGACCTGGCCTCGACCGTCGCGCTCGATCGATCCTCAACCTTGGAATGATAGCGGTTTTAAACCGACCGCACGAGCTCAGAGGCCACATCCGCGGCGCCATCAACAACGGTGTTACGAAACAGGAGATCCAGGAGATCTTCCTTCAGGTGGCTATCTACGTTGGTGTGCCAGCAGGCATCGACAGTTTCAGGCATGCCCAGGAAGTATTCACCGAAATGGGCATTTGAGAATGTGCTGTCCCGTGAGGGGGCATGTACAACATGCGCGGAGTTCTCAGCGCTTATCAACAAGGGAGGAGCCTAAAATGGCGATAGATCTCAAGAAATTCATAGAATTCGTGCGGGAGGATTTCGAGTTCAAGCGCGAAACTCGTTATCTTAACGGTATATTAAAATGCGATTTCCCTACCCGCAGTGTAGCGCTTCATTTCGAGGACGGTACGTTGCTAAAGGTGGAAGAGGCCGAATACGACGACGACAAGTGCACTATCGTCATACGCGGGACCGGTTCACAGTGGGAGGCGCTGCTTCAGCACAAACCCTTGCCGTTTTATCAGTGCTTGCAGTCATCAAACATCAAGCATGGCCTCTACCTTAGCAGTAACAACGAAACCTTCGCGTATCTGCCTGCTCTCAACCGCATGACCACCCTGATGCGCAATGCCCGTTCTGAAGGAGCAGCAGCATGACCAAGTTTGACCCCATTATCGGCCGTTATCTCTATCTCACCGTAGAAGGTATCGAGTACCGCGTCTATTACGAAGAAGCGGGCCAGGGGATTCCGCTTCTCGTCGGTCATACGGCAGGGTCCGACGGTCGCCAATACCGTCATATGCTTTGCGATTCCGACGTGACGAAAAATTTTCGCGTCATCGCGTTCGATCTGCCGTATCACGGCAAGTCCCTTCCCCCCTACGGCGTTCGCTGGTGGGAGAAGGAATACAACATGACCAAGAAGTTCATGATGGACTTCCAGCTCGAACTCTCAAAAGCGCTCGACCTAGACCGCCCCGTTTATTTGGGCAGCTCCATGGGCGGCCATCTCGCGATCGACCTGGCATCGAACTATCCGGACAACTTCCGCGCCACGATCTCGGTCGAAGGTGCGTTGCGCTCGGCGGCGGAGTACGTCGACGTCGGTATGGCTGGCATCCGCAGGGAGTTCGACAATCCAAACGTCAATCGCACCTCCATCGGTGCGGCGATGATGCTGAATATCTCACCGTACTCGCCAGAAGCGAATGTCCGTGAAATCCAGTGGGAATACAGCTGCGGTGGACCGGGAATCTTCGCGGGTGATCTTTATTACTACTACTACGACCACGATGTGTCGCCAGAAGAAGCCAGCAAAATCGATACGTCGAAATGTATGCTATACTTCCTCACGGGCGAATACGATCCAAACACGTCCCCGGCCGATACCAAGATTGCTGCAGACCTGGTCAAAGGCTCCAAGTTTTGGACAATGGAAAAGCTCGGACATTTTCCCGTTACTGAGGACTATAGCGAGTTCCGGAAGTATCTGTTGCCGATTCTTGAGGAGATCCAACAGTCATCAGCAGCCCGGTCTAAGGTTGCCTGATCCTTTTCTCGGGAGGAGAACTTCAATGAGGTGCATTCTGAATGTCACACTTGGGGCGCTGATCTCGGTTAGCGCCCTGGCGACAACCGCTTACGCGGATGGTGTCGATCAGCTACCGGCTACAGAAAAGAAGATCTATGAAACTGTAGATCCGCAGATTCCATTGGGGGCGAGCGCCTACAAAGACTTCAAGCCCAAAAAGGGTCCTCCGTGGAAGATCGGCTATGCAAGCAGCTACGCTGGCAACACCTGGCGAGCCGCAGCTCTCGATGCGGTCATGAGCGATCTTTTACCGCGATCAAAGGCTGCGGGCCTGGTGTCTGATGTCGTGGTCACCCAGTCGGATCTTAAAGACGCCGTTCAGATCCAGCAGATGCGTCAAATGGTGGACGAAGGCGTCGATGCAATCATCATCTGCTGCTCGAACGTCACGGCTCTTAATCAGACGATCGAATATGCCTACAAAGCCGGTGTGCCGGTGTTCTCATTTTCGGGCTACGTGACGTCGCCATACGCCATCAATGGCGCGGCCAATCACGCGCAGGGCGGTGCCGAGATGGCGACGTGGCTGGCGGAAAAAATAGGAAAGAAGGGCAATATCCTTCTCGTTTCTGGTATTCCCGGTTTCGCTTCTTCGGACAGCTTTGACAAAGCGGCTAAGGAAGCACTTGCTAAGTACCCCGACATAAAGATCGTCGGTGAAGTTGCAGGGAAGTGGACCGACCAGGTGGCCCAGGTCGAAGTTCAGAAGTTTCTTGCGACGAACCCGACGAAGATTGATGGGATCCTCACGCAGGGGGCCCAAGAGAACGGCGTTCTCAACGCAATGCTGCAGTCAGGTCGAGACATGATCCCGATTACTCTCGGGGGGGAAGCTTCCGCCGCGTGCTACTGGCGCAAGAACCCCGAGTTTGTGGACAGGAGTTTCCATATTTGGCCGCCGCGTCGCGAGATGCAACAGATGTGGGAGATCATGCTCCGCACATTGGAGGGACAAGGCCCTAAGGTTCAGTCCTTCCTTCGACCCGTCTTGCCTTACACCATCGATGAAGTCCGCGCGGCAATACCAGAAGATTGCGACTTGAACTCGACAGACTTCGTGGAGCCCAAGGCGGACGGGTGGTTTCCTGCTGCGATTGCTGCAGACTACTTCGAACGCCCGGCTAATCCCTGGAAGCCTGTGTCGAAGTGAAACTGTTCTGCCCGGTGGGTCTTGCCACCGGACAGAAGTTTCTCTTGTGGGAGGACCGCCTCGCGCGGCCGTTGGGATTAGAGGATCTCCGATGCAAAACCAAACTACGATCAAGTTGATCAATGTTGCCAAGTCTTTCGGCGAGACTAAGGCCTTAAAGAAGTGTGATTTTGAAGCCCGGGCCGGAGAAGTGCACGCCATCGTCGGAGAGAATGGAAGTGGCAAAAGCACGATGGCGAAGATCATGTCTGGAGTGTTGCACCCAGATTCCGGGAGCGTTTCGGTCCTTGGAGAAGAGATTTCGACTCCGACTGACGCCAAGCGCATCGGGCTGACAACGATCTTCCAGGAAGTGCTGGTGGCCGACGAGGCCAGTGTATTGGAAAACCTGTATGTCGGGCGCGACGGCATCTTCCGCTCGCAGGGCGGCAGTGGTCGGCGTACCGAGGCTGAGGAGATCCTGAAACGCCTCGTCGGCAAGCCCGTGGATCTCGATCAGAACGTTGGGGCATTGCCTCTGAGCGTCAAGCAATGGATAGTTATTGCGCGAGCGGTCTTGCGCAGGCCGAAGGTCCTCATCCTCGATGAATCGTCTGCGGCATTAGACCTCGATTCCACGATCCGCCTCCACGAGGAAATTGATCGTCTCCGTAGGGAAGGTGCGACCGTGCTGATCGTAACGCATCGGATCGCTGAACTTGTCCGCATCGCCGATCGAGCCACGATCCTTCGCGACGGCGTCACCATTGGTACGCTCGAGAAGCATGAAATAACTGAAGAGAACCTGCTTTCAATGATGACGCCCGCGGACCGAAACGCAAGCGACGCGAAGGCGTACGAATCAAAGCAAGTAGGCGCCGCCGCGCCGGCCGTGGTAGCGGTAAGAGACCTCGTTACTCACAGCGCGGCAGCGCCCTTCGATTTCGATCTACCGAAAGGAGCGATCATCGGTGTTGCAGGACTCGACGGGCAGGGGCAGGACGCTTTCGTACGCGCCGTTGCGGGTATCATCCAGCCTTTTGGTGGTAATGTCCAAGTCTGGTCATCCAGCACCGAGAGAATGAAAAAGGTCGCATCGCTCGAAGACGCTACCAAAGCAGGAATCTCGTATATTTCCGGCGACCGCAAGCGTGAAGGTATCTTCCCTCAGCAGAGCATCTTCGAAAATCTTGCCATCGGCGTCTATCGAAAGAACCTCGGTCCTCTTGGTATAATCAATAAGGCCGGCCTCAAACCCATGTTCAAACGCGAGGTGGATCGGCTCCGGATTAAGATTGGAAGTCCGGCGAACAAGATCACCTCACTGTCGGGCGGAAATCAGCAAAAAGTTTTGATCGGCCGTGCCTTTGCAAACGAACCGTCCGTCATCGTCCTTAACGATCCCGCTCGCGGTGTCGACCTCGGAACGAAGCGCGATCTCTACCGCGAACTGCGCCTGTTCACGGAGAAGGGTGGCAGCGTGATTTATCTATCAAGCGAAATCGAAGAGTTCATCGGCTTTGCGGACCGCGTCGACGTCTTCTTTGCTGGAAGGCTTTTCCGGTCGCTAGCAGGCGAGGACATAGCGGAAGAGCCAATCTTGGCCGCAATGTTTGGAAAATCGCCAAACGCCTCCATCGAGTTCGATCTGGAAAGGACTGCATGATGTCTGGAATCGCATTCCGTCAAATCACCCAGGACCGTTCCCTCTTCGTGCCGGCCGGCCTATTCATTGTCCTTTTGGTCGCCGTTGCCCTACGCGGACACGGGCTATTCACGAACAACGGCCTCGCAGGTGCAATCCTTGTCGCCACGCCCTTGATTCTAACGGCGCTTGCCCTCACCCCCATTGTCATGGCGGGTCGTGGAGCAGTGGACCTTTCAGTTGGCCCCTTGATGGGGTTCATCAACGTTACCCTTATTACCTGGCTTGTGGGTAACGGAATTACCAACCCTATCGCAGTGATAGTATGGGCAGTCGGCCTGGGAGCGGCATTCCAGCTACTCCAGGCGCTGGTTATCATTTATGTGCGTGTCGCTCCGATAATCGTTACGCTGTCGGGTTTTCTTGTCCTCTCCGGGTTGAACCTGATGGTGATGTCCCGACCGGGTGGAGTCGCGCCCGACTGGATGCTTAGCTGGGGGGCGGGGACCGACATCATGTCACCTGTTTTGCTGTTGCTGGTTGCAGCGTATGCATTATGGCTCCTTCTCAGGGGGACTATGTTTTACCGCAACCTTCGCATGACGGGTGCGGATGAGCGCATGGCGTATACGAGCGGCGTTCGAGTGGACGCAGTCCGCATCATCGCCCACGTTGTTGGTGGAGCATTCGCTGGACTTGCCGCCCTCAGCTACACGGCGCTGATCTCCTCTGGTGATCCGACGCAGGGCAGCACCTACACCCTTCAGGCTGTTACGGCCCTGGTTCTCGGAGGTGCGAGCCTCTCCGGTGGTCGTGGTGGAGCACTTGGATCTACGCTTGGCGCGATCAACATGTTCCTCATCTCCTATCTCCTCTCCACCTTCAACTTCGGCACGGTTTCGGGGTTCGTTACCCAGATGGCATTCGGCTTAATCCTCGTCGGATCACTTCTCGTGAACGTCTTTGTCATCAGTCGCCGCGCGGTTGTGTAAGGAGCAAGATAATGGTCGCGACAGTTATGAATTCCGAAATCAAATCGGCTCAGAAGTCTAACCCGCTCAAGGCTCATCGGAGCATCGTCATTGGCTTTGTTCTTCTGGCCTCTCTCTTAGCACTCGGTGCATTGCTGGTCCCCGGCTTCGTATCATCCCAAAACGCGCGTTCAATCCTTCTTCTCGCAGCGTTTCTGGGGCTTGCCTCCATTGGCCAGACCCTGTGCGCTCTGGTCGGTGCGCTCGATCTTTCGATACCATATATTATTGGAGGCGCGAACATCCTCCTTCCCAGCCTTATGGTCGCAGGTATTCCCGCTCCCCTCGCGATGCTGGTTGTCATGCTCCTCGGTGCGCTTGTCGGGGCCGCCAATGGCGCCCTGAGCTTCCGTCTCCAAGGGCAAGCGCTGATCATGTCGCTCGGAGTTGGCTTCGCGGCCGTCGGTGCGGTCCAGATCTACACCTCACTCGGCTCGGCGTTTGGTGGTACAGTGTTTGCTCCGGTACCCGAATGGCTGAGGAACATTTCGGCGTTCAACGGAAAGTTTTTCGGCCTGTCGCTGCCTCCGGTCATCGTGATCTGGGCTATCGTCGCCATCGCGCTTGGATGGTTCATGTACAACACCTGGTTTGGCCGCAGCATTTACGCCGTCGGCGGAAGCCGGACGGCGGCCGCCCGCCTCGGAATCTCCGAATTCAAGGTCTGGACCGTCATCCATAGCGTCAGCGGTGCCATGTCTGCAATCACGGGCATGCTGCTACTAGGGTTTTCCGGTGGTGGCTTCGTCGGCGTGGGCGACCCTTATCTTTTCACCACCGTAGCAGCGGTGGTGATTGGAGGGACGTCGCTTCTTGGTGGGGCGGGCGGCTATGGCGCGACAGTGCTCGGTGTTCTTGTCCTGACTGTACTGACCTCGCTTCTAGTTGGCCTCGGACTGAACTTTCCGGCGCAGCAGGCTGTCGTCGGTCTGCTCATCGTTCCGATGGTCGCGATATACGCACGGTCACCACACATTCGAAATCAGATATGATCAATGCATAGAAAGGAAGATCCATGGCAATCTCCAGCACCCTGCTAGGCCGTTTGAAGGACCAGACTCTCGTTCGCGAGCAGATGCTGGTTGGAGGAAAGTGGTCGAGCGAAGGGGTAAACGGCACACGCATCAACGTGCTAAACCCCTCCACGATGGACGTCCTTGCCTCTTTGCCTAGCGCTGGCCTTGCTGAAGTGCGAGCCTCTATCGATGCTGCAAAGGCTGCACAGAAGAAGTGGGCTAGGGTTTCGGCGAAGGAACGCTCGCTGATCATGCGGAAGTTCTACGAAGAGGTGGTAGCTAACGCTGAAGACCTGGCCGTAATTCTGACATCGGAAATGGGCAAGCCACTGGCGGAAGCGCGTGGCGAGATTGCTTACGGCGCTTCCTACATCGAATGGTTCGGTGAGGAAGCCAAGCGTGTCTATGGTGACACCATTCCAGGTCACCAGGCCGACAAGCGACTGCTTGTCATCAAGCAGCCGGTTGGCGTTGTGGCCGCCATCGCTCCTTGGAACTTTCCGTCGGCGATGGTGTGCCGCAAGATCGCGCCGGCGCTCGCGTCCGGCTGCGCGATCGTATTCAAGCCTGCTGCCGAGACTCCGTTATCGGCGCTTGCATTGGCGATCCTCGCGGAGCGTGCCGGAATACCCGATGGCTTGTTCAGCGTCCTCCCGACGGATAATGCAAGAATGTTTGGCGAGGAGGTCTGCTCCAACCCGGTCGTCAAGAAACTGACCTTCACCGGTTCGACCGAAGTTGGCCGTATCTTGATGGCGCAAGGCGCCCAGAAGATCATGAAGCTGAGCCTGGAACTCGGCGGCAATGCGCCGTTTATCGTTTTCGACGATGCAGATCTCGACCAGGCGGTCGAGGGGGCTATGCTTTCTAAGTTTCGTAACGCGGGTCAAACCTGCGTGTGCGCGAACCGTATTTACGTACAGAGCGGGATCCATGACAGGTTCGTCGAGAAGCTGGCAATGCGCGTGAGTGCCTTGCAGGTTCTTGACGGGTTTGAGAGCGGGGCGACGATCGGCCCGTTGATCAACGATGAAGCGGTAGCAAAGCTCTATGGTCATATCGATGACGCTGTGACCAAGGGTGCGACTGTCGTGGTTGGTGGTGACCGCGATGCTCGCGGAGGCACGTTCGTCCAACCAACGCTTCTCTCGGGTGCCACAAAGGATATGAAGGTTGCGCGTGAGGAAACCTTCGCGCCTCTGGCTCCGGTGTTCAAGTTCGATACTGTCGAGGAAGTCATCGAACTCGCGAACGATACGGAATTCGGCTTGGCAGCCTACTTTTTCGCCAACGACCTCAGGAACGTTTGGAAGGTCACAGAGGCGCTGGAATACGGCATGGTTGGCGTGAACACGGGTCTGATTTCCACCGAATTAGCGCCATTCGGCGGCGTCAAGCAATCCGGCTTCGGCCGAGAGGGCTCAAAGTACGGAATGGATGACTTCTTATCCATGAAATACGTCTGCATGGGCGGGATCGGCGCATAGCGATCGCCCAAGGGTCGCTCGCCGACTGAACTTAAAGGGGGAGAGGTCTGTTGAATAGAGGCAGGACAGCAACATCCTCTCCGCCGGTTGCGAGGTCTCAAAAGGCTGGACTTTTCTAGAGGTTTCGCGGGAGCTGTCCTACGGATCTTCCCTTCCGACCCCTTCTGGGGCCGGCCTTGCAGACGAGATTTCTGCCTGTCTTTTCGATTGTCGATCCTTCCGCCAATGCCCTACAAGGTAAGTCTTTCCCAGATAGCTTGTAGCCTTCGAAGAGGTAACACGACATGAACGAGCTGTTGCACCGTGGCGTTGTCGTTTCAACGTATCGGAGTCCTGAGCAGGAGCATGATCACCACCCGATCGATGCACGCGTTCGTCCTGAAATCGATCAGGCCGACGATGCTGCACGTGCCAGCGTGGAGGGTCAAGCGAAAGCCATTCGCGTCAACCAGCGACGCGTCAAGGTGTAGTTGTCGGCGGCCGCACCCTCAGTGTCGGTTTGACGTAGCCGCCGATCTTCGCCGGCGCCAGGCCTTTATGGTAGATCCGGATGCGTCCGGGTCATCCAGACGTCAAACGCGTAATGCAGGAAGAGATTCGATAGGATCGGGCTGACCACGCCCCCTTGCGGGGTACCACGCATCCGCTCAATGACTTCTCCGTTCTTTTCCATAGGCGCGGTCAACCATCTTTCGATGTAGAGCAGAGCCCAGTTGCATTTAACGTCTTTTCTGACCGTCTTCAGCAAGAGATCATGCGGAAGATTGTCGAACAGCTTTGATGTCGGATTCCGGATCAATCATCTGCTTGACCACCATCTGCGCGATCCGATCACTGACCGCCGATTCCAGATCTTGTAGAGATTTCTCGCAAGGTCTTTGTCAAACATCTCCAGGGTCTCACCGTCCACCCGGCTGCACCACGGTTGGCTTTGACCGCTTTGTAAGCTTCGTACACTTGCCGCTTCTCAATCCGAAACGGCTTGTCTGTCGTACCTATCGAAGTCCTGTTTCCAGTTGTTCCAAACAATACGACCACCTGATCCGATCCCTTTGCTCCGGCCCCATTACAGGGCCCTCAACGCTCATACGGATCGGTCCGCCCCAGTCTCCTGCATCGGTACTCTCGCCTTACGGTTTCTCCGCTTGGGCTTCTCCCTTGGCATCAGGAGCCTGGTTCCTGCAGTTCCGGGTGAAAGCCTGTGTCCAACTCACGCCCCCTCTACGCCGGTCGCCGCCCGCCCAATCATCAGGCACCCGGCGGACTTGTCCCAGGATGACGAAACAGTCCTGGTTTCGACGACGCTTATATTCATAACGGCGCGTCTTCGGAGGGTTCACTTTCGTTCGTCTTCGGACACGCACCTGCTCGGATCTCGTCCGAACTTTTCATCCGGCGCTCACCACCACGGCTCTTTACCGCAGCAGCTCGGACTGGTTTGAGACCCGCTCCTGAAAGCCGATCCCGGAGGGCCATCCTCCATCATTCACGCAGCTTCACGTTACGGGGTTAGCTCACACTGAACTCCTTCCGTGCCTCTGCAGCACACTTTCGTCGATGAAGATCAGTTTCTCCGGATCGAGGTCCAATTGACCATCGAACCAGGCGCGCCGGCGCTTCAGGACGTCCGGTCGGTCCTGCTCCAGTGCGTGTGCGGTCCTTTTTAAAGGTCCACCCACGGCTTCGAAGCCAAGCGCCAAGTGCGCTGCGGCTGATCTTCACCTGCCGCTCGACGGACAAGCGCTCAACCATCTCATCGAGCGTCACATCCCTACGCTCGTTGATCAACGCGACAACGAATTCCTCGTGTGCATCCACTGCCGAAGGTCGTCTCCAGCCCTGTGGCCGAGCAGTCAGCTCACCCTCTTTCGCTCTTGCAATCCAGCGGATCGCCGTCGAAATCCCAACTCCGAAACGAGCCGCAGCCTGTCGAGCCGACATGCCCGCCGCAGACGCTTTCAAAACCCGTATTCGAAGATCATCGCTCAGGGCCTGTCCCATCATCCACCTCTTCTCTGTGGAGTTGAATCAGCTTCGATGGACGCCGTCACATCACAATCGATTCATCGATCGCAGGACTTGCTCTAGGTCGCTCGTGGCGGGGCGAAACTCGGTTGCTGAAAACGATGATGCTCTTCGAACGGCGCCAAATGAAATTTTGCCGGCTGCATCCTCCTTGTAAGCGCGGACGATCCATTGGACGCCTGACTATCCTTAAAACGTCGTCTTTTTGCATTCGAGACGGGCAGGAAAGGCTTCATTAACCAACGCAACCAATAGGTATTCTCAGCTATGTCACAGACCCACAAGATTGATCTGCCGTTCGAATGAATGAAACGGCAATTGGAAGATTTGAGTAGACAAGTCGATCGTCCACCTCACCTAAAAGGTTTGCCTTTATGCCCAAGTCCATTAGACTCGCTTTATCTTTGATATTTGTTCTGCTCTCTCTTCTCGCGGCGGGCCAGGGCATCGTGAGTATCGTCAAGCTGCTGTCCATTAGGAGCAATATATCCGAAGTTGCCAGCAACTGGCTGCCATCGATCGATGTGATAAATCGGATCAATACGATCACCGGGGACTACCGCATCCTGCAGTTCAGGCTGGTGACAAACTCATCAGATTCGACGAGCCTTGCGCATAATATCACCACCTTCCGCCAGAAGATGGAGGATCTCGCGAATGCCCGTGGTGAATATGAGCCGATGGTGACATCCGGCGAGGAGCGTCAGGCCTATGACGCGTTCTCCGCTTTGTGGACGCAATATCAGGAGGATGGCGAGCGGATTGTTAAACTAATGCAGGCAGGCAAGAAGGATGAAGCATTTGCTCTTCTAACGAGTGACGCCACGACGAAACTGTATAATGATAGCGGAGCGCTCCTTGACCAGGATGTCGCAGTTAACAAGCGTGGTGGAGTCGCGGCCGTCGGAAACACGATGGGCGCCGTTTCATCGACGGTTTTGGTCACCATTCTTGCCATGGCGCTGGCAACTACGACGGGCATTATAGCCCTGCTTTACTGCATCCGGAAGATTACCGATCCGATCTCGCGGTTGACTACCACGATGGGCGTACTGGCAGATGGTAATCTCGACACTGAGGTTCCTTTCGCAATGCGCGCCGACGAAATCGGCAAGATGTCGAGAGCCGTTGAGGTATTCAAGCAAAACAGCATCAAGGCCCGCGATCTGAACGCGCAGGAGGCCGCGTTGCAGGCCAAGAGCGCCGACTTGCAGTCGAGCATTGCCGAGGTGGTGTCAGCCGCCGTAGCCGGTGACTTCACCCATCGCATCACCAAGAAATACGGCGATGCGGCTCTCGACCGTTTTGCAGGAAGCGTCAATGAGCTGGTCACCTCTGTTGACCGGGGCATCGCCGAAACTCGCCGAGTTATCTCAGCGCTTGCCGATGGGGATCTGACGGAAAACATGTGCGGCGAGTTTCAGGGAGCCTTTGGTGAACTGAAGAGTAATGTCAACGCCACCATGGCAGCCCTTCGATCCGTATTAGGCGAGGTTCGCTCCGCCGTCGACACGATCAACGGCGGAGCCGGCGAGATGCGCATCGCCTCAGGCGACCTTTCAAAGCGCACGGAACAGCAAGCCGCGGCCCTGGAGGAGACCTCTTCGGCGCTTGAGGAAATCACGGTGGCGGTAAAAAGCTCGACAGAAAGAGCCACGGAAGCCAGCCATATGGTCGATGAGGCACGCAGAAGCACCGAGCAGTCGAGCGCGGTTGTCAAAGACGCGGTCGCCGCCATGGGCCGCATCGAGCAGGCCTCGGATGAAATCGGCCAGATCATTAACGTCATTGACGAGATCGCCTTCCAGACCAATCTTTTGGCCCTTAACGCCGGCGTCGAGGCGGCGCGTGCGGGTGACGCTGGAAAGGGTTTCGCCGTTGTGGCTCAGGAGGTGCGTGAACTGGCACAGCGCTCCGCCACTGCCGCCAAGGATATCAAGGCGCTGATCAACCGGTCCGGCGACGAGGTCAAAACTGGGGTCAGGCTGGTAACGGCCACAGGCGATGCCCTTGGTCTAATCCGAGGCCACGTGATCAAGGTGAACGAGCACGTTCATACGATCTCGACGGCGGCACGAGAGCAATCGACCGGGCTGGCGGAAGTCAGCACTGCGGTCAACCAGATGGATCAGACGACCCAGCAGAATGCGGCGATGGTGGAAGAATCGACGGCGGCCACCAACCGGTTGGCGGATGAGGCTTCCAATCTGGCGCGGCTTATTGCGCGCTTCAGGCTCGACGGTTCGACTTTTGTACGGCGTGTTGCCCACCAGAACGGTAAGCCGGCCGCCTCGCCAGCGCGTGCCCTCTCCCAGAAGCTTGCCGGCGCCTTCGGCGGACGTACTACAGCCGCTGTCGCGACTAAGGAATGGGAAGAGTTTTAATGAATCATGTCATAATTCACCGCAGGATATTATCGGTTTCCATCTGGCAGCCAGCAGTTCTGCATGAAGACGACGTTGATCCCGGAAATCCGGGGGTTAGCAGAGGCGACGCCGCTGCCCCTAACGCATGTTCTCGGTTCAGGGATCTGCCGGTTCTGTCATTCCGGTGATAGAGCTTGCTGCCGAGATAACCAATCCCATCGGTCTAGCCACAGCGCCATTGTCGTCGTTGAGGTAGCAGATGGTATCATCGGCCCGGTCGTCGATCAGGTCTCTGGCATTCTATCGATCAACGGCGATCGGATCCAACCGGTTCGGACTTAGGCGCGACTTCGACCCAACCTTCAGCTACGGAATCACTCCGCTTGAACAAGGGATGGAATGCTCCCTTAGTTTTGAGCAAAGGTTTGGCACCAATCAGGACGCATCGCAGCTGCCTAGCAGACTTTTGCTTTTTCACCTTCCGCGACTGTCTTCCTTCAAGACGCGGAGTATTAACGAAATTCAACGAGAGTTCGAAGATGTCCAAAGTTATCGCAATCAATTTCGGGCAACAGGCTAAGACAGATACCCACTTAGAAAGCCACGAAGATGCACAGTCGCAGCGCCTGGAGCAAGAGCGGCTGCAAATGATCCAAATCACCAATCACCTTGAAGCACTGTACGCTCGGCTGCTGACCGTCTGTGGCGACAGACCGAAAAATTAAGGGCGCAGCGATGGTATAGCCCGGTGGAGCGCTGCGAACCACAGCGCCATCGCGAAGGGCTATTTCCGGGTCAGCTTTCGGGCGGAGAGGCCATCATATGCACTGTTTTAGATGGCAGTTCGCCGTAACGTCTCTTGTACTCTGCAGCAAAACGGCCGAGGTGTGTGAAGCCCCACTTAAGCGCTATTTCCGAAACGCTGATTTTAGCGCCGTTTTGCAGCAGTTCCTGTCGAGCTGCGCACATACGCAAGTCTCGGAGGTGCATTGTGGGGCTGGTATTACGAAATTGTCGGAAGCCGTGCTGCAAAGTCCGCACGCTGACCTTGGCCGCAGCGGCGATATCGTTAAGGGAAATGGGTTGAGCCATATGCTCTTCCATAAACTCCATTGCCCGTTTCACGTGGCGAGGCGTGGGAGACGGAGACGGACGACGAAGTTCATCGGTATAGCGATGCATACAGCTTTCGATCAAAAGGTACTCTATCGCGTCGAGGAGCGAGCTATAGGCCGACGGGCATTGTCGCAGAGCCCCCCCGGCACTGAGGCCGCGATGGGCAGACAGGGCTAGTTCTCGCATGAGCGTTCCCGCGCTCGATGCAAGATCAAGGGTCGGCTGAATTTGCAGATTTCCGCTGATCGTCCGATCGAGCATGCGAGAAAGCTTGTCACGCAAGGATTGCGTATCGATCGTCAATGACAGTTGAGATCTTATGCCATCTTGTCGGGCATTCAGCGGAGCATTTGCAACATGCGGCGACTCTACCTGTTGCCCAGACCAATGAAAGACTGCATTCCCGGACGCCGGCAGGAAGACCGTTACGACGTCAACTGGGGAATCTATCATGACCGAGAACGCCCCTTCATGATGGGCATCCGCAACGCCAAAACCATCAAGGGAAATTCGACTGCAGCGAGAGTTAAGCGATCTACTGTCGTGTTGAGCAAGGTCAGAGGACGCCAGGGGCGATGATATCAAAGGCAAAAGACGTTCGGGATCGGAGCCCTCGATAAAGTTGTCTTTCACTAAGGTCCCTTCATCGGGCTTGCTGAACAAACTTTCGGTCATCCAATATAAACCTATCTATGAACACCAACTCGCACATGCCGGGACTAGTTTTCCAAACCTTCAAAGCTCGAGACCGGATGGCGTGCGAGCGATTTTGATCGCGTACATGACCGATTCGGACCTTTGTGGAGGCCGGTTGAATCTCTCATTCCCTAGGCTTTCGTCATGGCGGATCATCACCAGCACCGACATCCACGTTCTCCCGCTCGAGATGGCCTCCTAGTTTTTCAGCGCTGCAGTTGGGAAGCCTCTAATGATGCGATGACTGGCTTCCACAAGCCTCGAACAGATTGACAGATTGTCTGATATACGTTAATGCTATTCCTGATCAAAGGCAAGGCAGCATCAGGGAAATCTGCCACGGTTCTAGTGGAGTTCCCGCACGGCAAATCAATCTAAAGATGCCTCCCAAGGCGAGGGGTGACGGGCTGCTTTCGATCGCAGCCCGTCACGGGAAGGGTGGGAGTGCTATGAGTGGGAGAGAACCTACGCCAACCGACCTTGGAGGCCGTTGAGTCGACACGGAGAAAAATGATTGTGCTGTAGGATGGCCCCACGATTTCGCCACACGCTGGTCCTCTTATCCTGCGCATCAGCATACTTCGGTTATGACGTATAAGAGAGGCACGCTCCAGGCTCAACACTCGGAGACGCAAAGACGTCGACGAGTTCTTTTGGCCTACTAAGCGAGGCGGTCGCGGCAAATATCAATGCGTAAGCCGCGCCTCGTCGCATTGAGTTGACTTTGCGCTCTTCTTAGCGGGTACGGACTCCGGGCGTCTGATTGGGCAAAAGAAGAGCTTAAGGACGAAACCTGATGATGGTCAAACAGCTTGTGCTGCCATAGGCGTGCTGTTGTCTGTGCCGCGCGAACGCGAAAAGCGCGATCAAATCGGAACGTGGCGGCGAGAGAAGACTAACAGGAAAGACCACATCAAACTCAACCGGGTGTCGGAATACCGATGCTTACGGCATTGCGTGCATGAGGCCTCAAAATGACGCCGGTCTCGACCTGTGTCCGCCGAAAATCGCAAAAAGGAATTGACAGATTGTCGGACAAAAATTTTACTATATCGCCCGCGCATTGCTTGTTCGCGGGAGACGCAGCGACGGACCGGGAGTTATAAGTGCTAAACTTGGCCAAAAATGCACAAATTGTCGACCTTCTTAATCTGCCGGAAGCGGCGACCGGCGCGTGATACAAGCGTCTCTGACTCACAAGGCGTGTCATACTCCATCGACCGAGGTACTGGTTGAACGTGACAGTGACGCCAACATTTCTCCTGGGGAAAAAGTCTGTGTCTTGATAGGCGCGTCAAATCCTGTTGGTCTTTGTTTGGCGCGCTCATTTATAGAAAAAGGCTATCGGGTCGCCGTAGGCGACGCCAATCCCGCCGACTTCGCCTCCCTGGCTGAAGGCCAGGGAAACAATTTTTTACCGGTCAAAGTCAACCCGAACAGAGACGTTTACGTCAACTCAATGGCTGACCAGGTGTATTTGCGCTGGAGACGGGTCGACGTTCTGGTGAACATAGTTTTCCGCAGAAATGAAACAACCCAAACTGTAACGGGATCGCTATCCAGCGCGAATCTGGGGCTTGATGCCGTATCCAATCTAATCAGAGTTACAGGTGCCTTTAGCTCTCGACTTCAGGGCGCGGAGCTTGCCGTAGTGGACGTCGCATGGTTCGAAGAGACGACCTCGCTGGAAGCAGAAGCCGTCCTTCAAGCGGCGTTGCGCACTACTACCTCCGCAATTGCTAG
This sequence comes from Rhizobium azibense, assembly GCF_004342325.1. Taxonomy (NCBI): domain Bacteria; kingdom Pseudomonadati; phylum Pseudomonadota; class Alphaproteobacteria; order Hyphomicrobiales; family Rhizobiaceae; genus Rhizobium; species Rhizobium azibense. The sequence goes on from NZ_SMBJ01000021.1 coordinate 27,790, forward strand.
GCAATATTTCGGTTCCGGGCTGAGGATAAATGCTGTACACGCCAGCGATGTGAACTCTACGTCTTCAAGCGAAAATGACGTGCTTCGAACAGTGATCCACGCCGTGCAATTCCTGGCGAATTCGGAACTGTCCGGAAAGCTGACAGGGAACGTGCTGGAGATCGATCCTCGGTGCAGATAGATCCACTCCCACGTTCTGATCCGGCAAATCTGCAGGTATTAACCTTCCGTTAAGTTTCTCGAAAGACGCAATGGGCAAGAGGTCAAATCCTAACAACACGTAAAAAAGTTTCGATTGTTTTAGTGAAACTCTTATCCATGTTCGTTCAGGCTCAAACATTACTATTCCAAAAGCGAGGCCCCAGCACCGTTTGAGCCCTTTGGAGGTAAGTATGTTCGTCGATCGCCTGTTGTCCACCTTTACCATAAGAGCAAAGGTGTTATTGGTACTTGTACCCTTGATCCTGATATTGGCGGCAGTTGGTGGGGTCGGCTTAAAAGCAACTGGCTTGCTTCAGTCTCGTCTTCGGCTTTCAAATGAGGTTCTTCAGACCTTGAGCGGGTTTCGAAGTGTCGCGGAAAGTATGAACCGCTTTTTGGCGCAAAGCTCAACGGAGTACCGAGATGAGGCGCTGACAAGTTTAAACGGGCAGAGCGCAACCATGCAGTCGCTCCAGGAAGCGGCGGCAGGTAGCGGGAGCGAAACTGGTGCGCTCGAAAACAGTGTATCGGCAATGTCCGTTATCTCGGGCAGCATCGGCCGCATGTGGTCTTTGCATAATGACGAGGAATCCGTTCGCAGCGACATTGTTTCCAACTTGTCGAAGATCAAGGAGGTCGGAGGCGCCCTTAAATTGGCTGCGGTTGATGTGCGCTCACAAGTACGCAATCAGGAGAACTCCGGGAAAACCATGCTCCGGGAGGCTACCCGCTCACTCGATACGGCATCAGTTATGCAACACATGGCGGAAGACTTGGTGAGCTTGCCGGACGGAGCGAAGCAGCCTCCGACTGTCGCCCAGCAAGGGCTTGTGATCAAAAAGTCGCTAAAAACAGTTAAGCGGGTAGTCTCGACTGCTGACGAGCAGGCCGTTACTAAAATTGAGAGGACTATCGCCAAGCTAATCGCCAACCCCGAATTTGTCGACCCTTCCACACGGCTTGCCGGCTCTGACCTACAGAGCTTTGCGACGAACCTGCGAGTGGATGCGATCCAGCACATGATTGAAGGAACAAATGCGATCCGGGCGTTGGATAAAGCGTTGACGGATTCCGAAATGCTTGTTGCGACGGCGACAACGATCGGCCAGGACGCCGATTCGATCGAAATCGAAATCAATAACCTGTTCCGTACAGCCAACGCAGAGAATCAGCAGCGCCTCGTTGAGCAACTTACAAAATTGGCGCGTGACACCGTGGCAGTTGGAGGCGTTGCCAGCTCGATATCTGGCTTCGATAAAATGCAGGAAGATCTATTCGCCCAGGTGGATTCTATCCAAGAGAACACAGAGAAGCTGGTCAAGATAGCGGAAGCCCGCCAAGCGCAATATTCTGAGGCGGACAAAACCGGCCAGGAGATCTGGAAAAACCTCGTAACCTTTGCAGCAACTCAGGAAAACGATGCTCGCAATGAAAGCAATCTTGCCCGCTTGCTGTCAACTATCGCCACAGTGTCCGGCGTCTTGGTAGCCTTGGCGGCTGGCGCCGGCCTGATGGCGACACTTCGCGCCCCGATCGAACGGATCGCGAAGCGCATGCAAGAGCTGGCAAAGGGCGATCTTCGATCGCAGATTGTCGGACGTGACCGGAGAGACGAAATAGGTGAAATGGCTCGCGCACTCGAGGTTTTCCGTGAAAATGCTGTCTCGAAGATGGACATCGAGACACGAACGGAAGCCGATAGGAAAACCGTTGAACAGGAGCGGATGGATCGTGAACGCGAACGCGCTCAGATGGAGGAGGAGGTCGCAACTGCCGTCACCATTCTAGGAGAGGCGTTATCTCGATTGGCGCGTGGCGACATCTCTCAAGAAATTGACCGCCAATTCCATCCCAATCTTGAGCCGCTGAGGCGCGATTTCAATCACTCGCTTTCGATCCTGAGAGAGACAGTGTCTCATATCGACGAGAATACCAATCAAATTCAATGGGGAACCAGCGAGCTTTTCAAAGCCTCAGATGATCTGTCGCGGCGAACTGAATTGCAAGCCGCCTCACTGGAGGAGGCTGCGGCCGCCGTCGAACAGGTGACGGTCACGGTCAGAAAATCATCCGAGAATGCCTATGAAACCCAGGCTTTCGTGTCCGTTGTTAAAGAACACGCCGAGGGTGCGGCAACCATTGTGACCGATGCGATCAACGCAATGGGCAGAATAGAAGACGCGTCCCACAAGATCGGCCAAATCATTGGTTTGATCGATACGATTGCGTTCCAGACAAATCTTTTGGCACTAAATGCTGGTGTCGAGGCGGCTCGTGCTGGAGATGCCGGAAAGGGTTTTGCAGTCGTAGCCCAGGAAGTGCGCGAACTTGCCCAGAAATCATCAGCTGCAGCCCGCGAGATTCGCCACCTGATTTCGGAATCCTCTTCGGAGGTGGCGATCGGCTCAGATTACGTGGGGAAAGCAGGTGAGGCGTTACACAACATAACGGCGTCGATCTTGAAGATTTCCGATCGGATTGATCAAATCGTCAATTCGAGCCGCGAGCAAGCGGCGTCCCTCGCCGAGATCAACAATAACGTCAATGTACTTGACCAGGGAACACAACAAAACGCTGCCATGGCCGAGCAGACAAATGCCGCGGCAAAGACTCTCTCGGATCAGACTAACGAACTCAGCGAGCGGCTCGCTTCATTCAAATTGACCGAAGATAAGTCGACGCGTCGGGTTAGGTTAGTGGCGTAAGCTACGCATCGAACGAGACTGCCACGCGTCGGATGGCCACTGTGATAGCGGCGTTCTACTGAAGGGAAATCCGCTTACGGAAGCGAAATCCGGCCTTAGGCTCTTGGTCTCCCTTTCGCCGCCCGTCTGACTGTAAAAAACCCACCTAGAGCCGATCAACCTTCAAGAGATCAACTGCTTTGCAATGCTCAGAGACACGAGAGGTATCAAATCCGTGCGCATACGTGAAATTACAAGAGCCATTATTCTAATCACCGGCTTGGTGATCCCTTCTGTAGCGGCCGCCGGTGGCCTTACGGAATTGCCGCGGGAGGAACGAAAAACCTACGAGTTGCTCGATCCAAAGTTGCCTACAGGTGAATCTGTCTTCCGCACGTTTAAGGCACAGCGAGCACCGCCGTGGAAAATTGGGTACGCATCGACATATGCTGACAATTCTTGGCGTGCGAGTATTCTTGATGAGTTCACAAACAAGATTGTTCCAGCTTTCAAGAAAGCGGGGCTGGTCTCCGAGTTCATCGTCACCCAGTCAAATCTTGAAGACGCTGTCCAGATCAGGCAGATGCGGCAGATGGTAGACGACGGCGTTGATGCAATTATTATCTGCTGTTCGAACCTCACGGCGCTTAATCCTACGATAGAGTATGCGTATTCAAAAGGAGTGCCTGTGTTCTCGTACTCTGGTTACGTAACATCGCCGTTCGCCGTCAACGCAACTGAGAACAACATGCAAGGCGGGTTTGAGGCGGCGAAGTGGCTCGCTGAAGAAATCGAAGGAAGTGGCAATGTGCTTCTCGTTTCGGGGATCTCCGGCTTTGCCTCCTCGGACAGCTTTGACGTCGGCGCAAAGAAGGCTCTGGAGTATTATCCCGAGATAAAGATCGTAGGTCATGTCGACGGGAAGTGGACAGACAAGGTCGCGCAGGCCGAGGTGCAAAAATTCCTTGCAGCGAATCCCGGTCGAATTGATGGTATTATCGTTCAGTCGGGAGCTGAGAATGGTGTTATCAACGCGGTGCGCCAGTCCGGGCGCGACATGATCCCAATCGTTCTAGGGGGCGAAGCTTCGGCAGCCTGTTACTGGCGACGGAACCCCGACTTCGTAAGCAAGAGTTTTCATTTCTGGCCGCCGCGCTCTGAGGCGGGTTTCGTATGGGACGTAATGATGCGAACTCTTGAGGGACAGGGCCCCAAAATTCAGACAATCCTGCGGCCAGCAATTCCCAGTACCATAGAGGATGTAATGGCGGTTTTGCCAGCTGATTGCGATCCTAACTCTGAGGATTGGATCGAGCCGAAGAATACAGCTTGGTGGTCTGCCAGCGCTGCTGCTAAATATTTCGATAACCCAGCGGATCCGCTCTCCTGGAAGCCGGCCGATTGAAGATCGCATGCGGGGTCTGTGTGGAATGCGGTGCCTTCATGATCGGCTCTCGTGCAAGGTAGGCTGCGCTAAGGAATGACAGTTCAAATTGGGAAATGCCCGGGTCGCCTCAGGAGACATGAGACAAGCGATCCGGTTCCAACGAACATATTTGCTCCGCGGTAGCATTCTTCCTCCGGCCCTCCTCTCGCCAAACGGGACAACATACTCATTGCGCCTTTCGATCTACGTGCTGCCGCGAAGGTTGTTGCTTCGAATGTGAAAGCAAAGTTCATTTCCGACCGCACTATCCGGCTCAGGCCGACGCGCGGTTCGACGCCTTACTGACATATCTGCATCAATTTGTTGCTCGAATGATTTGGGTGGCGTTCCCGGAATTCCTGATCGGATGGATGATGCATCTGTCTTGGCCCTCGGTAAGGAGCTTCACGATGAATTCGACTTTACAACCGCTTTGGCAACGCTCCTTTTTTCAGAAAAGGCGCAATCGCCGGAGAGACGAAGCGCTGCATCATGATACCTCAGCCGACCGAGGAGCGCTGCTTGAAGCATTGATCGGCGTGTTGCCCCTCCCAATTTTCTTCAAAGATCTGCACGGTCGCTATGTCGGTTGCAACAAGGTTTTCGAAGATCTCCTCGGTCGCTCGCGCGACGAGATCATCGGGAATACAGATTTTGATCTCAGTTCAACGCAACTGGCGGAAATTTATTCTATTGAAGAGAAAGGCCTTCTTGAAAGGGGTGGAGCCCAAGTCTCCGAGCGTAAGATCGCTCTCGCAAACGGCGCCATCCTGGATGTTGTCTGCAACAAGGCAGTTTTCAGAGGTCACGACGACGAGCCCGCGGGTCTGATTGGCGTTATCATCGACATAACCGAACACAAGTTGGCGGAGCAGGAACTCAAAAACGCTCTCGAACTAGCCCAAGGGATCGTCACCGCTATTCCAGACGTTCTGTTTGAGGTCGACGAGGATGGGCGATATCTTCAGGTCTGGACCAGAAATCCCGAACTACTAGCCCAGCAGCGGGAAATGCTACTGGGTAGGACGGTCGACCAAGTTCTTGCGCCTGATCAAGCGGCTATTGCAATGGAGGCGCTTCGAACTGCAAGCAGTGAAGGAGTTGCCTACGGTCGATGCATTAGCGTATCCTTGCCAAACGGCGAGACCCGATGGTTCGAGTTGTCGGTGGCTAGACGACCAAGCGCCGATCCTGACGCCGCCACCACGCTCCTGGCATTTTCGCGTGATGTCACGGAACGAAGGCAGGCGGAAGACGCCATCAACTCCGTGCGGACGCAATTGCTAAGTGTGCTGCAAACCATTCCTGACATGGTTTGGGTAAAGAATGTCGATGGCGTACACCTGTTGTGCAATCATGCATTTGAGCGGCTGACCGGGAAATCGGAGGCGGAGGTCGTTGGAAAAACGGACCTTGAATTGTTCGGGGCTGAGAGAGCTCACATTTCCGGAAAATCTGATGAGGCCACGATCGAAGCCGGTGGCATACTTATCGACGAGAATTGGGTGGTTTCCCCGGAGAACGGTCAGTCCATTCTTCTCGAAACACGTAAACTTGCGGTCCTCGGCGCCGGGGGAGAGGTTACAGGAGTCCTCGGGGTCTCTCGCGATGTCACGGAACTGAACGCCTCGCGGGAAAAAATCAGGCAAATGGCCTTTTACGATCCGGTGACTTCTTTGCCGAACCGCTTGCTGTTTAACGAGCGATTGCAAAAGGTCGTCAGTGACGCGTCGTCTCAACGTCGGCGGACAGGGGTAATGCTGATTGACATCGACCATTTCAAAGTCGTGAACGATACGATGGGTCACCCTGTGGGTGATCAACTACTCTGCCAGGTCGCTACCCGGCTTAAGAAATCTGTCCGCGATCTCGACACGGTTGCGCGTCTCGGCGGCGACGAGTTCGCGATTCTGTTGCCGGAAATCCAGACAACCGACGATCTCGATTGGGTTGCGTGCTCGATCCTCGAGAGATTCAAGGAATCTTTCCTATTGGATGGCAAGGAAGTCTACGTGTCATGCAGTGTAGGCATCGCGATCTCGCCCGACGACAGCACAGATGTCAACGATCTGGTGAAATACGCCGACTCTGCGATGTATCTTGCCAAACGCTCGGGGAGAAACAGTTTTCGCTTTTATTCGAAGGATTTGACTGTGGGCGTGGAGGAGCGGATGCAGTTGGAATCTGAATTGCGCCGCGCTATCGAGCGCGAAGAATTGGAGCTGCACTACCAGCCCAAGGTGCTTCTGGACAGCGGCGTAATGATAGGATCGGAAGCGTTGTTGAGATGGCCTCATCCCGAGATGGGCATGATTCCGCCGGTTCGATTCATTCCGGTCGCTGAGGATACCGGGCTGATCGTTGAACTCGGGCGATGGGTGCTGCGTGAAGCGTGCAAGACGGCGAAGGAGCTGAACGCCGATTGCCACCACCTGCACAAGATTGCAGTCAACCTTTCGGGTAAGCAATTCCAATGCTCACGGTTGGTAAACGAGATCGCTGCAATCCTCGGTGAAACCGGTTGCCGCGCGGAATGGATCGAAATCGAAATCACGGAGAGTCTGCTTCTCGATCGGAAGGGCGAGACCCTGCAGACGCTTCTTAAGCTGCGTCAAATGGGATTTTCGATTGCTATCGATGATTTTGGCACCGGTTACTCGGCGCTCAACTATCTAGCCCGCTTCCCGATCGACACGCTGAAGATCGATCGGTCATTCATAAATAGCTCGGACAAAAGGAACGAAGAATTGGTCAAAGCGATTCTGTCCATTGCACAATGTCTTGGGCAGGACGTGGTGGCGGAAGGTGTTGAGACCGCCGAGCAGGCAGCATTTCTCGCAGCGAACGGATGCGGTTCGGCGCAAGGCTTCTTTTACAGCAAGGCCCTGCCGAAGATGGAATTGATCGCTCTTTGGGTGCGCGCGTCCGCCACCGGCTTCGTTTCAGATCGTTACGCCGCTTCGCGATGATGAGCGCGAATAAGGGAAAATGTCACCTGTCTGATGGACGGTGATGCGGTGCGCGCTGTGAGACAACTCAACTTGAGCCTCGTCAATCTCTGAATGTCTGCGGTTTTTCGCGGAACAGGGGGCAACGCTGGGTCAACGACCATGCGTTGTGCGGCCCCGCGAGCCGCATTCTCGAATGCTCTGCTCCTACTGCGCGGCATTCGGTAGGCCGGGGAAAACGCGGTACACCGGCTCCTAAAGCAAGGCAGTCGCTCTCGATATGGCTTTCTTCAAAAATATTTGACAGATTATCATACAATCTGCCAAAAATGTCGCCAAGCACCTGATGGGAGGAAAATCAGTGTCTCTTAGTATGCATCACCTGGCCAAGCTTCCGTATTTTTATCCGTTCGAATTTGGCGATGGAAAAATCACGGTACTGTCCGACGGGCCGTTAGAGCTAGGAGATCCTCGCCTGAACTTCTTGGGGGTAGAGCCACGCACGGTCAGCCTGATGCTAGAGGACAATTTCCTGCCAACGAACAAAGTTGTACTCGAGCAAAACGTGCCGCTTGTTGAGATAAATGGAAGAACAATTCTATTTGATACCGGGATGGGGTCTTCCAAAGCTTTCGGGCCCACCACAGGTCGACTCCTAGCCAGCCTGAGAGAGGCAGGTCGAGATCCGACGGAGATCGATGCGGTGGTTCTGTCGCACGCCCATATCGATCATATCGGCGGTCTGTGCGATGCCAATGGAAGGTTAAATTTCCCGAACGCCGACATCTTCATCAGTGAGCGAGACTTCACGGACTGGACGGACGGGTCGTCGATCGATTCTTCATTTCAATTTCAAATCGATAACGCTCGGCGAAACCTGCTTCCCCACAAGGATCGGACCTTCTTTTTCAAAGACGGCGAGGAGTTCTTGCCGGGCGTTCACGCGATTTCGGCCCCCGGCCACACGCTCGGTCATCATTGTTTTATGCTGCAGTCGGGAAACGATCGCCTCTGTTTTCTCGGCGACCTTACGCACCATCATATCCTGTTGATGGAGAGGCCGATGATGGAATTCCGATACGACACGGACCCGAAGCTGTCAGCTAGATCCCGCACGCGCGTGCTTGATATGCTGGCGACAGATCGCATTGCGGTAATGTCCTATCACTTCGCATGGCCAGGTGCCGGGCATGTGGTGCGAAACGGAGACGGATTCCGCTATATCCCCTCTCCAATGCAGTTGCTTGCACATCGATAAGGAATTTCAAAGATGCAGATGCGTTCGGTAATCCTCAGGGAGTCGGGTCTGCCGAAGCCCTATTCAAATTCGAAACCTCTTAAGATTGAGCTTGTGGAACTGACGCCGCCTGGCCCCATGGAGGTGTTGGTCAAGATCAAGGCTGCCGGTGTCTGCCACTCTGACCTGTCCGCAATCAATGGGGACAGACCGCGTCCGCTTCCAGTCGCTCTAGGCCATGAGGCATCTGGCGTCGTCGCAGCAATCGGACCGAGTGTCGAGAAGGTTGAGGTTGGTGACCATGTAGTCATGTCATTTCTGCCGGTTTGTGGCCATTGCTCATATTGCGCTGAAGGCCGCGCCAGCCTCTGCGAACCGGGCTACCAGGCCAATGCTGCAGGAACGCTTCTATCCGGCGGCAAGCACATCCGTTTGAGAGGATACGAAATTAACCACCATAGCGGCGTTTCTGCGTTTTCCGAATATGCTGTCGTGTCGGCGAGCTCGGTAGTCAAAGTGACCAAAGATATCGATTTGGCGACAGCTGCTCTCTTCGGCTGTGCCGTTATGACCGGCGTTGGAGCTGTGATGAACACGTGTGGGGTCCGCCCAGGCCGTAGTGTGGCGGTAATCGGGCTCGGCGGCGTAGGCCTTTCGGCGATACTTGGCGCTGTTGCGAGCGGTGCAAGCGATATCGTGGCGATCGACCTAATCCAAGCGAAGCTGGATCTTGCCAAGGAGCTGGGAGCGACGAAGACTTTTTTGGCCACCTCGCCGAATATTGTTGCCCAAGTAAAAGGCGCGACAAGCGGCGGGGTAGACTACGCGATAGAGATGGCTGGATCCAAAAAGGCATTCGAGCTTGCATATGAGATTACCCGGCGCGGAGGGATGACCGCTACGGCCGGACTGGCCAGCGCAAATTCCCGTTTCGAGGTTTCGCCCTTGCCGTTGGTCGGAGAGGAGAGAACGATCAAGGGCAGCTATATGGGTTCCTGCGTGCCATCGCGCGACATACCCCGCTATATCGACCTTTACCTCAAAGGTAAGCTGCCAGTGGACAAATTGCTGTCGAGCACTGGCCCCCTTGATGAGATCAATGAGGTTTTCGACCGTCTTGACAGGGCCGAGATCAATCGACACCTAGTCTTGATGGACTGATGGCGGGGAGAATTCTCTTGAACGAGTGGACAGTGCTCGCCATCCATTACGGCACCGCGCAAAGACCAGTAAGTGACCTGATACTAGAGACGAATGACATTCATGATCGTCCATCACAAATCGACTACTTCGTGTGGCTGATCCGTCTCGAGGACCGATTAATTCTTGTTGACACTGGTTTCGAAGCCGGAGAGGGCGCGGCCAGAGGGCGGACCCTCTTGATCCATCCGGTGGCAGCACTGAGCAGCCTTGGCATCAAATCCAGCGAAATTACTGATGTCGTTGTGACACACCTGCACTACGATCACGCCGGAAACCTCCCGGCCTTTCCTAACGCCACTTTTCACATTCAGGATCGGGAGATGGCGTATGGAACGGGGCGGTGTATGTGCCATGAGCGAATGCGTCGGCCTTTTGCTACAGAAGGTGTCGTCGACGCGGTCCGGCTCGTTTTTCAGTCACGGGTACGGTTCCATGATGGGGATGGGGAAATTGTTCCTGGATGCAGGGTGCATCTGGTTGGCGGTCACTCGAAAGGTTTGCAAGTTGTTACGGTGGCAACAGGCGGCGCTTTGCTGGTTATCGCTTCCGACGCGCTTCATTTCCAGCACTATCTTGAAAATGACGGCGCGTTTCCCCTGTTTGCAGATTACCTAGAGGTCATCGAGGGTTACAACAAGCTCCGCGTCCTTGCCGGAGCAAACGGACTCATCATTCCGGGTCATGACCCTGAGGTGCTACAGAAATTTTCTCCCCTTGCGCCAGACCTCCAGTTCGCTAGAGTTCTCCTGTGACCCACAATAAACCGATTGAAATTTTTTGCTGTTTGCAGACAATCGGGTTGTCCTACGAAACGCTCCGGCAGTATATTGATTCTGTGCGTCACTAGAAATTTCATCGAAGGTTTGTTGTGAATGGGAACGATCGACCTCCAGATTAGACGTCAAAACGCCTCTCTTCGAATCCTTGTTGAGGATAAGCTCCGGCAGGCTATTTCAAGTGGCCGTTTCAAGCCCGGGCAGCGGCTGGTGGAGCGCGAGTTGTGCGAACTTATCGGGGTTGGCCGAACTTCAGTTCGCGAGGCGCTACGCCAGTTAGAAGCTGAAGGGCTTATTACTAGCTATCCGCATCGGGGGCCGGTTGTCAGCACTATCAGCTACGAGGAGGCTAGGCAGCTTTATAGTGTACGCGCGCTGCTTGAAAGCTTTGCCGGCCAGGAGTTCGCCGAGAACGGTTCGAATGAAGAGATCGTTGCTCTCCTCGAGACCGTGGAAGCGTTCGAAGCCGCAGCCAAGAGCGGTTCCGGAACGCGGATCATCGAAGCCAAGACCGCTTTTTACGATTGTTTGATGACCGGCAGCAAGAACGTGTTTGTGAAGCAAATGCTCACGTCGTTGCACAACCGGGTCACATTGTTGCGGATGACATCGATGACCCAGCCAGGGCGGCTGCAGAACAGCGTTTTCGAAATAAGAGAGATTGCGGCCGCTATTGCGTTGCGTGATGGCGACAGGGCAGCCGCGCTTTGCAAGCGCCATATCGAAATCGCGGCTAAGGTGGCGTTGGACTACTTGAGCAAGAACCCCGTCGAAACCTCCGAGTAGTTCCACAAAACGAAGTTCAGGCGACGGCTAAGGTTGACAGATTGTCTGAAAATCTGCTTACCTCTCTTATGGGAGGTGAGACACAGGAAGTGCGGCTTCCCAACAACATCATTTTGTTAGGGAGGACGTATGGGCGCCCATGCCGAGCTGATTAAACGCGTAACCCTGGCGATCGAAGATCCGGAGCTACCGCGACTGACCCCAGGTCTTACAACACGGATCTCGTTGCAAGTTGGACCAGAAAAGTCATCACTTGCTGTGGGAGGCGGGATAGTCGCACTGGACGGCGCGGACGAAAATGCTGACGTCATACTGAGTGCCCCAGAAGGAGCTTGGGAAAAGGTTATGCAGGTGCCGCCGCCGGCAACCTACCATTCGTTCACCGCCTTTCAACTCGCTAACCCTGAGTTCACGTTATCTGGTTCGCCCGTAGCAATCGCTCAAGCGCGTCCCGCTCTGGAGCGACTGTTCGAAATCGTCGTAGCGTCTCCGCCCCTAGTTGCGCCGAAGATCGATCGAAATATTGAACAGGTCACCGGACGCTATAAGCGGGTAGAGGTCGGCGGCGTAGAACACGATATCTTTTACGAGGAAGCCGGTGCAGGAACTCCTATCCTTTTCCTCCATACGGCTGGCGCAGACGGCCGTCAGTTTCTACCGCAACTCTCCGACACTGGGTTTGCGCGTACGAACCGATTGATCTCAGTTGATCTGCCGTTTCACGGACGTTCGATGCCTCCTTTAACTTGGGACGGCTCGCCCTATCAACTCACAACGGATCTCTACCTGACCTGGTGCACGGCGATACTCGACCAGCTCGTCGGAGACAGAGCTATCGTCGTTGGAGGATCTATGGGCGCGGCGATGTGCATGGTGCTGGCGGCGGAGCGACCGGAACGTCTAATGGGTGTAATTGCGGTCGAGCCGCCGTTGAAGTCAAAGGGCCGTCGCAACCCCTTTCAACACAACGTCAACGTTCATGGGTCGCTTCATAACTCAGCCTATGTCCGCGGAATCATGAGCCCGCTCAGCCCGCAAGAAGAGCGACGCCGCGCCAGTTGGATCTACTCGCAGGGTGCTCCTGGAGTTTATCCCGGCGATCTTTCGTTCTACAGCGACGAGTTCGACGGTGCCGTCGTCGGTCCGAAGATTGATGCCAAGCGAACACCGACCGTTCTTCTCTCCGGGACCTATGACTACTCTGCGACGCCTGCAGACGGAGCAGCGCTAGCGGCCCTCATTCCTGGCAGCCGTCATGTCGTTATGGAGGGGCTTGGGCACTTTCCGATGTGCGAAAATCCTGACTATTTCCGGAGCTTCTTGCAAGACGCTATTCGGTTCGTCGAAGATAACGGCTGATCACAAAGCAACCGCGTTGGCCATTTACCGATCGTGTCCCAGTACGTGGCGTAGGTGACGGTAGGGAGTAAAGCCGAGCGCCCGCGCGCTTCTCGTTGCGCTGTAGCGGGTGATCGGCTTTGCGGGCGGCCATCAGTGTTTTCCGCTAGGGTCGGGTTGTTCAAGACCAACCTGACGGAAAGATCACCGATGACCAATGACATGATGAACGTGCGTTCGCTTGTTGAGAAGAGTGCCGATGCAGATTTGTTGCGTGAGATGATTGGCTTTGCCGCCGAGCGGCTGATGGAGTTGGAGGTCGGCTCGGCTACGGGTGCTGACTTCGGTGTGAAGAACCCCATGCGGCTCACTCAACGCAATGGCTACCGTGACCGCGATTGGGAGACGCGGGCTGGCACCGTCGAGCTTCGCATTCCGAAGCTGCGCAAAGGCAGCTACTTTCCGAGCTTCCTTGAACCGCGCCGCATGGCAGAGAAAGCTCTGACGGCCGTTATCCAGGAAGCGTATATCCAGGGAATCTCGACTCGTTCTGTCGACGACCTGTGGTGGATGCGACCTATCTCAAGGTCCGGCGTGGCGGCCGCATCGTCTCAGTCGCCGTCATTATCGCGGTCGGCGTCAATAACGACGGTCGGCGCGAGGTCCTGGGTATGGAAGTTGGCACCTCGGAGGCCGAACCGATCTGGACGGAATTCCTGCGCAGGCTAACGCGCCGCGGTCTACGCGGGGTGAAGTTGGTTGTCTCTGATGCGCACGAAGGTCTCAAGGCTGCCGTTTCCAAGGTTCTCAATGCCACTTGGCAAAGGTGCCGGGTTCACTTCATGAGGAACGTGCTCGCGCATGCTGGAAAGAGCGGC
>NZ_SMBJ01000022.1:0-37081 GCF_004342325.1 Rhizobium azibense
TCGACTGGTACATGGAAGGCAAGATCGAGATCGATCCGATGATCACCCATACGATGCCGCTCGAGGACATCAACAAGGGCTTCGAACTCATGCATGCCGGTCAAAGCATCCGCGGCGTGGTGGTCTATTGAGGCCAATCGTCGATTGCGCGGGCCGAGGTTTTCATAGGTTCGGCCTGCGCCGGAACTGAACCCAGGCTCGCTTCAGATCAGTGACTTCAACATTCAAGGGAGGGATACGTGCTGATAGGGTCGCCTCGAGAGAGGCTGGAAGGAGAAGCGCGCGTTGCAATGACGCCTGACAGCGCTATACAGCTTCAGAAACTCGGATATCAATGCGCCATCGAAACAGGCGCCGGCAAGCTTGCGGGCTTTTCCGACGATGCTTACCGCGCCGCCGGCGTGACGGTTGTCGATACCGCCGAAACGCTCTTTGCAAGCGCCGACGTGATCACGAAGGTGCGCCCGCCCAGCAGCGACGAGGTGTCGGCGCTCTCGCAGGGCAAGACGCTCATATCCTTCTTTTATCCGGCACAGAACAAGGACCTCCTGGACCAGGCGGGAGCGACCGGCGCCAACTTGATCGCCATGGACATGGTGCCGCGCATCTCGCGCGCCCAAAAGATGGACGCGCTGTCCTCCATGGCCAATATCGCCGGCTACCGCGCCGTGATCGAAGCGGGGAACAATTTCGGCCGCTTCTTCACCGGCCAGGTGACGGCCGCCGGCAAGATCCCGCCCGCCAAGGTGCTTGTCATCGGCGCGGGCGTCGCCGGTCTTGCCGCCGTCGGCACCAGTATTTCGCTCGGTGCCATCACCTATGCTTTCGACGTGCGCCCGGAAGTCGCCGAACAGATCGAATCCATGGGCGCGCAATTCGTCTTCCTCGACTTCGAGGAACAGCAGCAGGACGGGGCTGCGACCGGCGGCTATGCCGCGCCCTCCTCGCCTAAGTTCCGCGAGGCGCAACTGAAGAAGTTCCGCGAAATCGCGCCTGACATCGACATCGTCATCACGACGGCGCTGATCCCCGGCCGCGACGCGCCCAAGCTGTGGCTTGCCGACATGGTGGCCGCGATGAAGCCGGGCTCCGTCATCGTCGACCTTGCCGCCGAGCGCGGCGGCAATTGCGACCTGACCGTTGCGGGCGAGAGAATCGTCTCCGACAACGGCGTCGCCGTCATCGGCTATACCGACTTCCCAAGCCGAATGGCCGCACAGTCGTCGACGCTTTACGCGACCAACATCCGCCACATGATGACGGACCTCACCCTTAAGAAGGACGGCGTCATCGTCCACAATATGGAAGACGACGTGATCCGCGGTGCGACGGTCGCTTTGAAGGGCGAAATCACCTATCCGCCGCCGCCGCCAAAGATTCGGGCGATTGCGGCGCAGAAGCCCAAGGAAAAGACCAGGGTGTTGACGCCCGAGGAAAGGCGCGCCGCAGAGGCGGCCGCCTTCAAGGCCGCGACGCAAAACCAGGTCGGCCTTCTCATTTTCGGCGGATTGCTCATGCTCCTCATCGGCGCCTTTGCGCCCCCCGTCTTCATGGGCCACTTCATCGTCTTCGCACTTGCCTGCTTCGTCGGCTTTCAGGTGATCTGGGGCGTTTCGCATTCGCTGCATACGCCGCTCATGGCCGTCACCAACGCCATCTCCGGCATCATCGTCATCGGTGCGCTCCTGCAGATCACCGCTGCGGGTTGGCTGGTGACGGCGCTTGCGGCCATTTCCGTAACGATTGCGACGATCAACATCGTCGGCGGATTCATGGTGACGCGCCGCATGCTGAACATGTTCCAGAAGTCCTGATCAGGCCGCGGGGAATTGACAATGTCTATCGGTTTCCAAACTGCCGCCTATATTGCGGCTTCGGTTCTCTTCATCCTCGCGCTTGGCGGGCTTTCGGGCCAGGAAAGCGCCAAGCGCGCCGTGTGGTACGGCATCGTCGGCATGGCGATCGCTATCATTGCGACGATCTTCGGGCCGGGCGTCGGCCTTTCGGTAATGCTCGTCGTCGTGCTGGGGGTCGGTGCGGTCGTCGGGGCGGTGATGGCGCGGCGCGTGGAAATGACTGGCATGCCGCAGCTCGTGGCCGCCCTTCACTCCTTTGTTGGCCTGGCTGCCGTCTTTATCGGCCTCAACTCCGACATAACGGCGCATGAATTCACGACGCATGCAGAGCAGATCATCCACGAGGTGGAGATCTTCTTCGGGGTCTTCATTGGTGCCGTCACCTTTACCGGTTCGATCATCGCCTATGGGAAGCTCTCGGGCCACATCGGCGGTAAGGCACTCATCCTACCCGGTCGCCATGCCTTCAACCTCACGATGGTCGCCGCCTCTTTCGTCCTCATGTTGCTCTACATGAACAGCGCGGGCTCATGGACGCTCTATCTCATGACGCTGATCGCCTTCGTCATCGGCGCGCATCTCGTCATGGCGATCGGCGGGGCCGACATGCCGGTGGTCGTTTCCATGCTCAACTCCTATTCGGGCTGGGCAGCGGCGGCAACTGGATTCCTGCTCGGAAACGACCTTCTGATCGTCACCGGCGCGCTTGTTGGTTCCTCCGGCGCAATCCTCTCCTACATCATGTGCAAGGCGATGAACCGGCAGTTCCTGTCGGTGATCCTCGGCGGTTTCGGCAATGCCTCGGGCCCAGCGATGGCCATCGAGGGCGAACAGGTTGCAATCGACGCCGAAGGCGCCGCCGCCGCGCTTAACGATGCGGATTCAGTCATCATCGTGCCCGGCTACGGCATGGCAGTTGCACAGGCACAGAGTGCGGTCTGCGAGCTCACCCGCAAGCTGCGCGCCACCGGCAAGGATGTACGCTTCGCCATCCACCCGGTTGCAGGCCGCTTGCCGGGTCACATGAACGTACTCCTGGCCGAGGCAAAGGTGCCCTACGACATCGTCCTGGAAATGGACGAAATCAACGACGACTTTTCCAATACCGACGTCGTCATCGTCATCGGTTCCAACGACATCGTCAATCCAGCCGCACAGGAAGATCCGAATTCGCCGATCGCCGGCATGCCGGTCCTGGAGGTTTGGAAAGCAAAGCAGGTCTTTGTTTCCAAGCGCGGCCAGGGGACCGGCTATTCGGGGATCGAGAACCCGTTGTTCTACAAAGAAAACACCCGGATGTATTACGGCGACGCCAAGGAGTCGATCAACAAGCTGCTGCCGATAATCAACTGAGCCCCATTTCGTCCCTTTCTGGTGGGAGGGAGGGCCCGCCTGCACGGCGACTTCCCTTCCCACAGAAGCATAACGCGGCCGGCCGCAACCGGCAGCGATCCCAACACCTCGCACAGCAGATCCTTGAGGATGCCTCACTATTCATCCTTGCCGCTGCGGCGACGGCCCAAGCAGGTCGCAGAAAATTTGAAGACTACCCTTTGAGCAGCGTCCTGATCAAACCTTCGTCTGGTTGCGAGCCTAAACTGAAATGGATAGCTTGCTGCCACCATCATCGACGGCCAAACCCAGGACCAGATCATGAATTCCTGCCTTGAGAACCTGCGGCCCTACATGCGGGACCGTGATCGGCTCAAGCCATCTCTTTTGTTGTTCCCTGCCAATCGATATGCTGGCCTCATCTCCGAGCTATCCTGACATCATGAAACTTGCTCACATAAACTTGGTCGCCCGAGATGCGGAAGCGCTTGCGGCGTTCTATGTAGATGTCTTGAGATGCGAGCACCTCCGGGAACCCAGGGCCTTATCGGGAGAAAGAGTGTCGCGAGGCAACGGGATTGCCAACTCACAGATCTACTCGATTTGGCTCAAGTTCCCCGAACTCGACCGCCCGTTCTTGGAAATACACGAGCACAAAGTCACGTATGATAGGGATCAGCCAAGAGTGAATGAATCGGGCTTCGCTCACCTATCGTTCCAGCTGAAAGATATCAGCGGTATACTCTCACAAATCATTCAGGCGGATGGCGCGCAGATTGGCGAAATCACGGACCTTGGGACGGAGGAAAAGCCACTTCTGATCGCCTATGCGCGCGATCCAGAGGGAAACATACTCGAGCTGGAGCAGACCTAGGTTGCAGGTCGTTGCCCGGGCGCGTTCAGCCGCCCGGGATGTTCGCGAGATTGACCTGTCACGTCCCCTGTTCGAAAGTGGACCTCGTTCTAGTCCTCGGGGGCAATTCCGATCACGATGCCACTGAGTGTCTCGTCGAACGGTATCTGACAGGAAAGCCGGGAGCGCTCCTGACGGTAGTCTGATCCCTCGAGCAGCTCGGTCTCATCGATCGAGGGCACCGGTAGACTTGCGCTCGTGGGAAGCTGCTCGACATACACGTGGCAGGTGGCGCAGGACAGACAGCCGCCGCACATCGCCAAAAGTTCGTCAAACCCGGCGTTGCGGATATTCTCCATGAGCGAGGCGCCTATCCGTCCGTCGAAGCTATGGAGCCCTCCGTCTCGGGTCCGTACTGATATGGTAGCCATTTTTCCTCCACTTTCTGCGCTCTTGACGCTCACGACGTGACGAAGTCGATTTCATTGAGTTGTCTCGATGTGTCCGCCAAAGCGGCGGGATCGATCCTGGCCGCGCTGTCGACAAGCTTTCGCCCTTGCACGTAATCGCGTGGCGAATTGATGCAATCGAGGGCAAGAACCGCCCCGTTCTTCAGATAGATGACACTGAACCTCCGCGAGGCAGGATCTCCTCTCGTGACGACACTGTCGAAGCCGTAATTGAGGCCGACCGTCTGCATTTTCAGGTCGTACTGATTGGACCAGAACCACGGCGTTGCATCATATGCCTTGAACTCCCCGCAGATCGCCTTTGCAGCAGTGGTCGCCTGATCGGTCGCGTTCTGCACCGATTCGATGCGGATGCCAGGACCGTTTTCCAGGCGGGCGCAGTCGCCGATGCAATAGATATCGGGCACTGACGTACGACAAAACTCGTCGACATCGACACCGTTTGCGCCCTTAGCTCCGGCGGCAATCAGTGGACCAACCGACGGGATGATGCCAATTCCGACGACGACTATGTCGGCTGCAATCGCCTCGCCGGCTTCAAGAACCACACGCGAAACCCGCCCGTTCACGCCCTCCAAGGAGGCGACATTGCTGTTGAGACGGAGATCGACGCCGCGCGCCCGATGCTCGTTTTCGTAAAACCGTGAAATTGGTTCCCCCACCACACGCGCCAGCACACGGTCAAGGGCCTCGACCAGGGTCACCTCCTTGCCGATCTTTCGGAACACTGCCGCCGCTTCCAGGCCGACGTAACCGCCGCCGATGATCACGATTCTCCGGGCGTTGGGAAGCACATCGATCAGTGCGTCACAATCCGCCTTGCTGCGGATGTAGAAAATTCCTGCCAGGTCGCTGCCCGAACAGGAAAGCTTCCGCGGATCGCCCCCGGCGGCCCAAACCATCTGGCCGTAGGAGAAATACTCGCCACCATCGGTGACCACGATGCGAGCCGTGGGATCGACGGCGCTCACATGCCGCCCAAGCAACAATTCCACCTCACGCGTCCCCCAGAAATCCTGGGGCCGTAGATGCATCCTTTCGAATGTCTTCGTGCCAGCCAGATAATCCTTCGAAAGCGAGGGGCGGTCATAGGGAAGGTCCGGTTCAGCGCCGATCAGCGCGATGCTTCCCGAAAACCCGGATTGCCTGAGTGCAGCGGCTGTCTGCGAACCGCCGTGTCCGCCGCCGACGATCACACAGTCGAAAGATCGGGTGAGGTTGTCCGGCCTCATCTCACGACCTTCCTTTCGGCGCCGATGAGGACGAAGCACATCGTGGCGGGCCTGTCGCCCTTGTTGCGCCAGGCGTGGCGGGTGCCGCACTGGACCACGATGTCGCCCTGCTTCAGCAAGGTTTCAGCGCCATCGTCGAGTTCGAGCCAGATCTCGCCGTCGAGGACCATATCGTAGTCGACCGTGTCGGTGGTGTGCATACCTGGCGCGTCGGGCTCGAATGCCTGGATGAGGCCAGGGATGTGGACTGCCTGCTCCTCAAAGGCGCAGGCGGGATCGACGGTCGCACATACCGAATCCGGCGGGAAGACGACAATCATGAGTTTCGTCGCACCGGGTTCAGGCTTGATCAATATCTGCGGGGGTGCCTGCTCCGCACAATCCTGCGGAAGGAAGGGTTTTGCGGCGGTGGCGTAAAGAACCGAAGTCAAATGTCCGGGCACGGAATCGTAGGCGTGGGCGTTGGGGGGCGGGCCATCGCTGACGAAGACCGACTTGCCGTCCCTGATGCCCGTGACGACGCGGCGGGGAATGCGCACTTCGGCAGCCCTATTCATAGGTCAGGCCCTTTGCTTCGAGCTGCGGACGCATGTTGTTGATGTCGAGGCTGAGCTTGCCGGACTCGTAGAGGCCGCGCTTGTCATCTTCCATCCTTTGCCGCTTGAGGGCCTTCTCAAGCACCTGAGCTGCCTCGCCGCGCTTGACGATACAGACCCCGTCATCATCGGCGACGATCACGTCGCCCGGCTCGATATAGGCTCCGGCACACACCATTGGAACCTGGACGTTCGCCAATGTCTCCTTGACGGTGCCCTGGGCCGATATGGCCTTTGCCCAGACTGGAAAGTTCATCGCGCGAAGATCAGCCACATCACGGACGCCAGCGTCGATCACCAGACCGAGGATGCCTTGCGCCTTGCAGGAGGTGGCGAGCAGGTCGCCGAAATAGCCGTCGGTGCATGGCGAGGTCGGTGCGACGACCAGGATGTCCCCAGGCAGAGCCATTTCGAGCGCCACATGGATCATCCAGTTGTCGCCGGGCGGAACCTCGCAGGTCAGCGCCGTGCCACCGATGCGAGCGCCGTCGATTACAGGACGCAGGTGCGGCGCCAGCAGCCCTTTGCGCCCCTGAGCTTCGTGAACAGTGGCGACGCCGAGCTTACCCAGTGCTTCGCATATTTCGCGGTCCGTCCGCGCTGTCTTCGTCATTACTTTCATTGAAAAACTCCTGGCATGTCCGTGGAACGCGCCTCAACAGATCGTTCAGGCGGATGCAGCTTCGAGGAGAGCGCGATCGAACACGTCTCCCGCTAGAGCTCTGGCGGCTTCGTCAAGCAGGTTCGCGCGGATCATGAGGTCAATGGTCTTGTCCATCGCAGCTTGTGGAATGGTTAGGTCACCCGGCCACATACCCATGTCGCGCATGTAGCAAAGGCCACGTGAAGCAAGTTCGATGTCGTCCTTGGTCGTGATCCGCTGGAAGATTGGAAGCGTGACATCTGCCCGGCTGGGGTCATTGGTGATCGCATAGGCATCGAGCAGCGCCCGCAGGAAGCGGACAACAACGTCACGGTTGTCGTCGAGCCAGTTCTTGCGGCCGATGACAGCGGCAAAGACGATTTCAGGGATGACGTCGTTGATCTCGCCGATCAGGTTGAAGCCCTCCCGCTCGGCCAGGAAGTTCCAGGGTGCAGGCTGCGGCGCGCAGTCGATCTCTCCAGCCTTGAGCGCTTCCCAACGCTTCGTGTGGATGCCGGCGAGTTCGAATTCATAGTCGCCGGGATACCGCAAGCCTTCCTTGGAAAGAAGCATCTGCGTGTAGATTGCAGTGCCTTCGGTGAGCGACGACGTGCCGACCTTTTTGCCCTTGAGGTCCTGGATGGACTTGATCGAAGGCTGGGCGACGAGCGACATCGGCAGGCGGTTCGAGTTCGAAGCGATCACACGCAGCACGCCGCCCTTGACGAAGTTCGAGACCGCACCTTCAGGTGGGGTTATCGCGAGATCGGCCTCGCCTTCGAGAACCGCGGTGGTCGCCTTGTCGACGGTGCCCATCTTCTTATAGTCGATTGTCAGTCCATGCCTGGCAAAAATTCCATGCTCTTCGGCGATGAAGACCGGAAGCCAGTTGAACCCTTGCGCCCCGCCTGCGAGGCTCAGATGTCGGCTCGAAGCCATTTGATTTCTCCCTCATGATCG
Organism: Rhizobium azibense; assembly: GCF_004342325.1. Taxonomy (NCBI): domain Bacteria; kingdom Pseudomonadati; phylum Pseudomonadota; class Alphaproteobacteria; order Hyphomicrobiales; family Rhizobiaceae; genus Rhizobium; species Rhizobium azibense. The sequence continues at coordinate 7,943 of NZ_SMBJ01000022.1, forward strand.
CGAAGCTTCAAAGGCCCCGCTCGCGTAGTCTCTTGTCCAAGAGCGGGTAGACGCGCCGTGCGTTTCCTTCAAAGACCGCATGTCTCTGGTCGTCGTCGAGGACAAGGTGATCGATGTATCTCTTGGTGTCGTCGAACGGATGTCCCGTCTCCGGATCGATCGCCTTGACCGCGCCGAGCAACTCCGAGCCGAAGAGGATGTTCTTGACATCGACGACGTTGAACAGCGTGTCGATGCCTGCCTGATGGTAGACGCAGGTGTCGAAGTACAGGTTGTTCATCAGGTGCGTGTCGAGGCTCGGCTTTTCGAGCATGATCGACAGGCCACGATAGCGACCCCAATGGTAAGGGGCAGCCCCGCCACCATGCGGTATGATCAGCTTGAGTTCCGGGTGGCGCTCGAACAGATCTCCCTGGATGAGCTGCATGAATACCGCAGTGTCCGCGTTGATGTAATGCGCTCCCGTCATGTGGAGGCAGCGCTCGCAGGAGCTGGAAACATGGATCATCGCAGGAACCTGAAGCGCGACCATGGCCTCCCACATCGGGTCCCACCACGGATCGTAGATTGGCGGCGCGCTCCAGCGTCCGCCTGAGGGATCAGGATTGAGATTGCAACCGACGAAGCCGTTCTCGACGCAGCGCTCCAACTCACCGATGACAGCAGAAAGGCCACCGTCGATTGTCTGCGGAAGCTGGCAGACGGCAGCAAAATTGTCGGGAAACATGTCGACGATGCGGCCGACATTGTCGTTCGACAGCTGCGACCATTCCTTGGCGACTGCCAGGCCCGGAACGTGATGGCCCATGCCGGAGGCACGCGGGCTCAAGAGTGTCACATGCGAACCGCGCTCGCGCTGTATCTTCAGCTGGTTTGCCTCGATGATGTCATGGAGCTGCCTGTCCGGGATACCCGGATAGATGGGCTGCTCGGAGGACTTGCCTTCCGCATAAGCGACCTGCGCCGTTCGGAAGGCATGATGCTCAGGCGGCTCCGTCGTGAAGTGGCCGTGGCAGTCGATGATGAGCGACATTACGCGTTCCACTTCGCGGGCAGATCGGAAATGCCGCGGAACCGCCAGCCCTTGCCCTTGACCTCACGCGAGGCGTCGAGCCGGAGATCCGGCAATTGCCGGAACACCTCCGCGAGCGCAATCTCGCCCATGGCCCTCGACAGGAAATGGCCGGAACAGAAGTGCGGACGAAAGCCGAACGACAGGTGCTGCTTCTTCTTGCGAAACATGTCGAAGCGGTCGGCGTCTTCGAAACGCGTCTCGTCGCGATTGGCCGACCCCATGACGATGGCGACAGACGACCCCTCAGGAATGACTGTGCCGGCAATCTCGAAGTCTTCTTTGGCGATGCGGGGCGTTATGCCGATCGGGGCAATCCAGCGAAGGCCCTCGTCGAAGGCGCGCATGGCGTTTTCCTGCGGCTGCTCGGCCATGAGCTTTGCCTGATCGGGATTTGAAAGAAGACCCGCACAGGCGTTCGCCGCTGCATGCCCTGGTTCTTGGAGGCCGCCGAGGATGATGACGCGCATGGTCGGAGAAATCTCCTCCCAGCTGCGAACCTCGCCCTTTGGCATGCCGCCATACATGACGTGGCTAAGAAGAGAGTGGTTGGGCTTTGACAGGCAGGCCTGGTAAAGATTGCCCATCTGCTTGTCGATGTCGGCAAGCGCGTCGTCCAATCGCTTCCATATGGCCGGATCATTGCTGACGTTCTGCAGGCCGAGCGCCATCGCGTGAAACCACTCGACGAGGGCCTCGTTGGGTGTCGCCGTCAGGCCGATGACGTCGCCGATGCACCGCACCGAAATTGGCTCAAAGAGTTCGGCGGTAAGGTTGGCTTCTCCATTCTTCTTGATGGAGTCGATATAACGCTGCACGACCGGGCGCGTCAGATCTTCGACGAACGAGCGCACGCGCTCCTGCGTGAGATTCTCGTCGATACCCTGACGTAGGCACTGATGATCCTCGCCAGACATTGTCAGGACGTTCGGCATCCCCATGACGCGGGCTTCCGGACGGTCTGCCGAGCCCGAAGGCCCGAACACCTTGTCGTTGCCGCCGACGGTGCGACAATCGTCGAACCGTGTGATGAAATATTCCTTCGTTCCCTCGAAGAATGCCACGGGCTGCTCTGCACGCAGACGCGCATAGACGGGATACGGATCCCGGTAGAGGTTTTCCCCCGTCAGTTCGGTTTGTGATCCCGTCATCGATGTCCTCCCAGCACTCCCGCTTTGGGGAGTTGTCACAAATCTCGCTGCCACCTTCTCCTGCTGACAGCATCGACCTCTGGACGTTTCGGGGAAGCAATCGAATGCGATTGATGCTTGACATACCGAAACGTCTTCGGATACGGATAGGTATCCAAAGCGGGGTTGGCTGTCAACAACAGAAATTGACAGACCGAGGAGAAGCCGCTTCGGAAGGGAGGAAATCAGTGAACGACAGCAGCATCGTCGAGGTGCGCCCGGTGCTCCAGGCGCGGGATGTCTCCGTGCAGTTTGGCGGGGTGAAGGCGCTGACAGAGGTATCGCTTTGCGTAAAGCCAGGGGAGATCTGTGGGCTCATCGGCCCGAACGGCGCCGGCAAATCGACCTTTCTCAACGCGGCAACGCGTCTGGTAAACTACGCAGCCGGATCGATCATGCTTGACGGCCAGCCGCTCGAAGGCGTGGAGACGCGCGAGATGATCGGAATGGGTGTCGCAAGGACGTTTCAGAATCTGGGCATCTACGCGTCGATGACTGTTCTCGAAAACGTCATGTTGGGCGCCCATCATCGGCTCGGCGGAAATTACGCAAGGGCGATCTTCGCGCCGTTCCGGGTCAGAGCCTTGGAGCGCTCTACGCGTGAAACGGCAATGGCGGTGCTCGAGGAGGTCGGCATGGCAGATCTCGCCGCCCGCGCGGCCGGATCGCTGCCCTATCCCCTGCAGAAGCGGATGGAAATCGCCCGGGCGCTTGCCGCGGAGCCGAAGATACTCCTGCTCGACGAACCCGCCGGTGGACTGACCCACGGCGAGGTCCATGAATTCGGCGCGCTGGTCGACGCGATAAGGCGCAGACGCAATCTCTCCATCCTGCTCATCGAGCATCACATGGGGTTGGTGATGAGCCTTTGCGACCGGATCGTCGTCTTCCACCTGGGCCGCAACCTGGCCGAGGGAACGCCTGCCGAAATCAAGTCAAATGATGCGGTGATCGCCGCTTACCTCGGGAGGGCGGCATGACCCTTCTGGATATAAAAGACCTGTCCGTTTTCTACGGCAAAACACAGGCACTGTTTGACTGTTCGTTCTCGATTGGTGAAGGCGAATTCGTTGCCTTGCTCGGTTCCAACGGCGCCGGAAAGACGACGCTTCTGCGCGCGGTCTCGGGTCTGCTGCCGTTCAAGGGCTCGGTTTCCTACGCCGGAAAAGCGCTCGACAAGATTTCCGCTCAGAAGCGTCTTGCGCTCGGCGTCGCGCACATACCGCAAGGTCGCGGCACCTTCACAGAGTTTACCGTGGAAGAAAACTTGTCGCTCGGCGCGACGATCGTGGCCAGCCGCTCGCAGGTGAGGCAAGACAAGGAGCGCTGGTACGAGACGTTCCCCAGATTGCGGGAACGGCGCAGTCAGCTCGCCGGAAACTTGAGCGGCGGCGAACAGCAGATGCTCGCCGTGGCCCGTGCGCTGATGTCGAGGCCAAAACTGCTGATGTGCGACGAGCCATCTCTCGGTTTGGCTCCGTCGATCACCCAGGAAATCCTGGCGATCTTCAAGTCCTTGAACAAGGAGACCGGCATGACGCTGCTCGTGGTCGAACAAAACGTTGACGTCACCCTTCAATACGCCGACAGGGCCTTCGTCATCGAGGCGGGCCAGATCGTCGCGAGCGGCGCGGCGAGCGAGCTCATCGGCAACGAAGACATCAAGAAATCATATCTGGGAGTCGCCTGATGAGCTTCTTCTTTCAGCTCGTCGTCAGCGGCTTGACCACGGGTGCTATCTACGCGGCGCTGGCGCTGGCCCTTGTCCTCATTTTCAGGGCGACCAATGTCGTCAATTTTGGCCAAGGCGAGATGGCGACATTTTCGGCCTATGGCGCCTGGCAATTGATGCAGTGGGGCGTGCCGCTCTGGCTCGCAGTTGTCGCGAGCCTCGCATTTGCATTCGCAATCGGGATCGTGACATTCCGCCTGATCATCCGACCTATGATGGATGCTCCCGTGGAAGCGGTGGTCGTCATCACGCTTGGCATCCTCGTCCTGTTTCAGGCCGCCTCTATGTGGATCTGGGGTGCAGAACAGCTCTCGTTTCCAAGCCTTTTCCCAGATGGCGGCTTTAGCATCGGCGAGGTCCGCGTGCTGTCCTCTGCTGTCGGGACGCTCGCGATCCTCCTGACGATTGCCTTGGCGATGGGCTTTATCTTCCGTTTCACAAAGCTCGGCCTGTCGTTGCGGGCAGCAGCCTTTGATCGTACACGCAGCGTCCTCGTGGGCGTCGATGTCGAACGAATGCTGATGCTGGGCTGGGGCTTGGCCGCCGTCATCGGGGCACTGGCCGCGATCCTGATCGCGCCCCGCCTGTTCCTCAGCCCGACGATGATGACACCGATCCTGTTCTACGGCCTGGCAGCCGCAACGCTGGGGGGATGGGACAGTCCGCTCGGCGCGATCGTCGGCGGCCTCGCGATCGGCGTCGCCGAAAGCCTGGGCGCCAGCTACCTCTCGTTTATTGGAGCCGACATGCGCATCGCAGTGCCAATCGCCCTGACGTTGATCATCCTGCTCGTGAAGCCCGTCGGCCTGTTCGGCTCCTATAAGGTGACAAAACTATGAGAGACTTATTCCTCTCAACCGCGATCAAGTTCGGTCTCTTCGCAATCGTGGCAATTCTGATCCCAGTCTTCGCCCCGGCCTACGCGCTCCAGCAAGTGGCCATCGCGATCGCCTATGCCATCGCGATCCTGGGACTGAACCTGCTGATGGGATATGCCGGGCAGATTTGCCTTGCCCAAGGAACGCTGTTCGGCGTCGGCGCCTATGTCACCGCGATCCTGAACGCCACCTACGGGGTTTCCCCGCTGGCTACGCTACCGGTCGCAGCTGCGGTCTCGGCCGCAGTCGGGCTGGTGATCGGCCTGCCGGCGCTCAGACTGCAAGGTCTGCAGCTGGCCATCGTCACTTTCGGCATAGCGGCTGCGTTCCCGCAGCTGCTCCTCAAGCTGGGAAGCCTGACCGGCGGCGTATCCGGGCTTCCCGTCGACGCTCCCGAAACGCCGGGCTTGATGACGGACATTCCGGAGCTGTGGCTTTATCTCATCTCGCTTGCGTGTGCGGGCGTCGGTGCTTTGCTCGTCTTCCAAATACTGTCCGGCGACACCGGCCGCGCGCTCAGGGCGCAGCGCGACAATCCTCAGATTGCCCAGGCGCTCGGTGTGAACCTGACGCGCGCCCGGCTTTGGGCTTTCTCGATCAGCTCGGCGCTTGCAGGACTGGGCGGGGCAGTGTTCGCCATCGTCAGTGGCTTCATCAGCCCGGAATCTTTCTTGGCGATCCTGTCCATCAACATCGTGATTGGCAGCATCGTCGGCGGCGTCACCAGCATCGTCGGCGCGTTCGTCGGCGGCCTGTTCATGGTTTTCGTCCCCAGCTGGGCATCCGACATCAACCTGAGCCTCGGCAACCTAATTTACGGCCTCGCGCTGATCTTCATCATGATGGTCGCACGCAACGGGATCACTGGCTTCATCGAGAAATGGCTTTCGATGATTTTTCGGAGGGCGGCTGGCTGAGATGGCCCGCCATCGACATGGGAGGAACTAAAATGAGATTGGTCACTATTCTAAGGGGATGCACGATGAGCCTGGGCGCTGCCGTGTTGCTCGCAGCCTCCCACGCCAGTGCCGCGGATCCATCGCCGGGCATTAGCGACGAAGCGATCAAGATCGGTGTCACGGGTCCGCTGACGGGTCCGGTCGCCGTCGTCGGCGGCGTGGCCGAGGGCATCCGGGCGCGCATCGAGCAGGCGAACGCCGAAGGGGGCGTCAAGATGGGAGACGGCAAGACCCGCAAGATCGAACTTGTCGTCGAGGACGACGGCCTTGATCCGCAGCGCACGCTGGCCAATGTCCGCAAAATGGTGGAGAAGGAAAAGGTCTTCGCGTTGGTCGGCACAGCCGCCACACCGAACAATCTCGCCATCGGACGCTACATCACCCAGAAGAAGGTTCCGAACGTCTTCATGTATTCCGGTGTCGTCTCCCTGAATGCTCCGGAGTGGGAGGTTGGCTTTGTACCGTCTTTCTCGACGGAGGCGGACGCGTTCGCTAAATATCTCGAAAACAACAAGCCTGACGCTAAAGTAGCCTTCCTGTACCTGAACACGGAAACTGGCCAGACCTTCATGAAAGCCTTCGACCGCGCGATCGAGGGATCGAAAATCACGATACTCGAACGTCAACCTGTGACATCACAGGACCCCACGGTGGAAACCCAACTCAGCACCTTGAAGGCATCCGGCGCTGACACCCTCATCATCATCGCTGCCCCTCGGCAGGGCGGTGAGGCCATCCGCTTCCAGTCCGAAAGCGGCTGGAAGCCGCTGACCCTGGTCACCAATCTATCGTCTGCCTATCCGGTCCTCCAGTCCGTCGGCCTGGAAAACGCCAAGGGCATCGTCACCTCGGATTTCCTGAAGCCGATCATCAGCGACCAGAAGTCTGGTGACGAAGGCGTCGACCGCTATCTCGATGCCATCAAAGCCGCCAAAGTGAACTTCGTCTTCGCCAATACGATCGGCCAAACCGGCTACGCGATCGGCGACACGCTCATCCAGTCGCTCGAAAAGCTCAAGGAGCCGACCCGCGAGGAGTTGATGAAGGTCGTCCACAACATGGATGGCTGGAAAAACCCGCTGTTCTTCGACGGCATCAACATCACGACCAAGGAAGGATCCGACATCTATCCAGTTGAAGCCCTTCAGCTTTACCAGTTCGACGGTCAGAGGTACATTCCTGTTGGCGGCGTTTTGGATTTTGAAGGAACTACACACGAGTAGGCTGTGATCTTCGCTATGGGTGCCTCGGCGCCCTCTTTCCTTTGATCTGCCGACGCTTGTCCAATCGCTATCTATTGCCGTTGCGCCCGCCGGCAGATTCAGCGGCCCGTCCGCTTAATCGGAACCCGGCTGGTCCATCCGGTTTTACAGGAGCGATCATCCGAGAAGGTCAGCGCAGCAAGGAAGCCGGGGCGCTCGACCTCATGACCGGGAGGGCAGCTTGCGCCGAGCGACGTTCTTTAGCGGTGATTTTCGGCAGTCTTGCGAAGATGGTCTCTTATCATCGCGCGAAACTCGCGCAATGTCCGAAATCCGATGTGCTGCGCAAGTCGGTGAACTGTCGTTTGAGAAACCTCGCAATTGCGCGCAATCGCAGCGGCACTTTCGACTGCAATCATTTCCGGCCGCTCAATGATCTGCTTGGCGACCCGTTCAACGCTGTTGGAAAAGACGATGTGCCTTTTGGCGATCAGATATTTCAGTTCCTGCAGTGTCTCGGGAGGACGGCGGTCTCGATCCTTTAGCATTGCGCTTCACCTTTCAAAGGGTCGCCTTGCGACAATCGCAGCACGATCCGAACATATCGCGAGGCGGCACGGCACCCGACGACGATGCGGCAGCGCGAGAACGTCGCCGCATCGCCTCGAAGCCTGTCAATCGACCTGAACCGGCCTGCCGTTCTGCCAGCTCACGGTGGCAGCCTCCGCCAGCTTCTGGGCCTGGAGCCCATCACGTCCCCCAGGGCTTAGTGACCGATTGCCCGTGTCCACTGCATCGATGAAGGCGTTGATCTCGTTGGCATAGGCCTGGGCGTAGCGCTCGAGGAAGAAATATTGGACAGGATCACCGCAAACGCCGTGAGCGTTGGAAAGCTCGACGCTGGTTGCGTGGATGTTCTTCGCCGCGAGCATGCCGGCAGCTCCATGAACTTCGATGCGTTGATCGTAGCCGTAAGTCGCCCGGCGCGAATTGGTGATGACGGCGATGCGCCCAGAGGCCGTCTGCATCTGCACGGCTGCGGTATCCACATCGCCCTCGGCCCCGATCGCCTTGTCGACAAGCGAGGATCCAAGTGCGTTGACGACGACGAACTCCTCTCCCATGATAAAGCGGGCCATGTCGAAGTCATGGATCATCATGTCGCGGAACAGCCCGCCGGAAGTTTCGACGTAATCGGCCGGCGGCGGCGCGGGATCCCGGCTGGTGATCGTCACGATCTCGATCTCGCCGATATCGCCGCGGCGCAGACGCGCTTCCACGCTGGCAAAGTTGGGATCAAACCGACGATTGAAGCCGATCATCAGGGTCGACTTGTTCTTCTCGACGACGTCCAGGCAAGCATTGATGCGCTCGACCGACAGGGAGACCGGCTTTTCGCACAGGATTGCCTTGCCGGCTCTCGCGGCCGCCTCTATGAGATCGGCGTGGCTGGGTGTCGGCGTCGCAATCAGAATTGCGTCGACATTTGAGGATCTGATGACATCTTCCGCGTTGGCAACCTCAGCGTCCGTCTGCGCGGCCAGCGCCTCAGCCGATGCCCTGAAGGCGTCCGCCACATAGGCGAGCTTCGCCTTTGGGTTGGCCGCGATGGTCGCGGCATGCACCTTGCCTATCCGGCCGGCGCCGATGACTCCAAACCTGATCATTGATGTTCTCCATGATATGTAAACGTTGACGATTGAAGTCTTCAAACCGTGAAAGCGTCCCGGAAACGGGCAAGCGCTGTCTCGTCATCGCCGGAGGCCCAGGCTTCCATGCCGATCGTCCCGCGATAACCCATGTCATTCAGCGCACGGGCGATTGCCTTGTAGTTGATTTCTCCGGTGCCCGGTTCCATGCGGCCGGGAACATCCGCGACCTGGATTTCGCCGATATAGGGCAGCGCGCGCCGGCACAGCTCGATCAGGTTTCCCTCGCCGATCTGAGCGTGATAGAGGTCGAGATTGAGCTTCAGAGATGGTCGGTTTACCGACGAGACGAGAGCAAGCGTGTCTTCTGCCTTGGCAAACGGGGTCTTCGGGTGGTCGACGGCTTCATTGAGGTTTTCGAGCACGAAGGTGACGTTCTCCTTCTCGCCAAGGTCGGCGATGCGGTTAAGCGTATCGTGCGCCTTGAGCCACATCGCGCCAGTCACCTTGTCAACCTTGACCACCGGCAGACCCTGGCCGTCGAGACCGGTCCCGTGCAGGTTGAGGCGGGGGCAATTGAGCTGCCTGGCGATCGGGATCGATTGCTTGGCAGTTCGCAGCAATTCGTCTGCACCTTCGTCGTCGGCGAGCGTGCCGGTCACATATCCCGTCATCGAAGAGAAAGCCGCTCCGGATCTTGCAAGGGCGGCGATGTCATGTTTCGTCCAGTCCCAGATCTCGGCGTGAAAACCGAGTTCGGTGATGCGCTTCAGCCTGTCGATGACAGGAAGCGACTTGAAGACCATCTCGGCGCAGACCGCGAGCGTGAAGGGGGATGAGACATTCGACGAGCCATCGTTCATGACCGTATTCCATGGTTGATGATTGAGTGAAAGGCGGCGACCTTTGAAAGCCAATCGGTCGCCGCCTCAAAAGTGTGCCGGCTATATCGTACCGCCGAGCTCTGCGGACAACTGCTGCAGTTCCTTGCCGCCGGCCATGAGGTTCTGAAGCTCGTCCATCGCGATGTCTGCCTTGGAAAAGGTGCCAAGTGTCTTGCCGCGATTGAGGATGGTGAAGCGGTCCGCCACCGCATAGGCATGGCGGACATTGTGGGTGATGAAAATGACGCCCAATCCGTTCTGTCGGACCTGGTGAATGTATTTCAGCACCATCGAGGTTTGCGCCACGCCGAGCGCCGAGGTCGGCTCGTCGAGAATGAGGATCTTTGCACCGAAGTAGACCGCGCGCGCAATCGCAACGCATTGGCGTTCGCCGCCGGACAGAGTGCCGACCGCCTGGTTGGGATCGCGGATATCGATGCCGATCTTGCGCATCTCCTCACGAGTGACATCGTTGCAGTGCGTGAGGTCGAGGTGACGGAAAGGAAAGAAGCCTTTGCGAGGCTCCCGCCCCATGAAGAAGTTACGGGTGATCGACATCAGCGGGATCATTGCAAGATCCTGGTAGACGGTCGCAATCCCCGCGTCGAGTGCGTCGCGCGGACTGCGGAAACAGACCGGCTTGCCTTCCACCCGAAACACACCACCGCTTGGACGGACGACACCGGAGAGCGTCTTGATCAAAGTGGATTTGCCCGCGCCATTGTCTCCGAGGAGACAAAGCACCTCTCCAGCCGAGACCTGCATCGACACGCCGTTGAGCGCAATCACGGAGCCGTAGTGCTTGATGATGTCGGTCACTTCAATGATCGGCATTTGAAACTTCGCATCAGCCATGATCAGCGCTCCCCGGTAACCTTGCGGCGGATGAAATTGTTGAAAAGAACGGCCAGCAGCAGCATCGACCCCAGAAAGACTTGAAACCAGTCGGAGTCGAACTTGGTGTAGGTCAGGCCGATCGAAACCAAGCCGAAGATGATCGCTCCGAAGAAGGCGCCGATCGCCGAACCGTAGCCGCCAGTCAGCAAGCACCCGCCAATGACCGCGGCTATGATCGCTTCGAATTCCTTCTGAAAGCCGCGCCTGGCGTCGGTCGAGCCGGCATCGAGCACGGTGATGATGGCAACCAGAGCCGCCGCACATGCCGTCAGCGCAAACAGGCCGGTCTTGACCCTGTGGACCGGGACGCCGGAATTTCTCGCCGCATTGGGATCACCACCGGCGGCAAAGATCCAGTTGCCGGTACGGGTGCGCAAGAGGACCCACGTCGCGGCCAGGGCAATCGCGGCGAACCACAATACGGAGACCGGGATGCCCGAGACCTTCGGCATGCCATTGGGGAACTTGTCGATCAGATCGTGATCCGCGAGCCAGACAAATACGCCCTTAAGGGCATCGCCGGAAAAGAGGCTACGCAGCGGGCTGTCCTGGACACGTTCGCCAATGCCACGAAGCTGTGTCGAGCCCCCTGTCGCCCATTTGAGGCCGACGAGCGTCAAGCCGCGGAGAATGAAGAGGAATGCCAGGGTCACGATGAAGGACGGAAGGCGCGTGTGGATGACGATCTGTCCGTTGATCTCCCCCATGAACGCGGCAAAGAGCATCGTCATGACGATGGCAACCGAAAGCGGCTGACCAAAATTCGTGAGGATGACACCGAAAATCAATCCCGCAAAGGCAACCATCGAGCCGATCGAAAGATCAAACTCGCCACCTATCATCAGAAGGGCCGCCGCAATGGCCAGGATCCCCAATTGCGATGCCGGCGCCAAGATGGTCATCAGGCCGGAAAGCGAGAACATGGTGCGGTCGGCGGTGATGAAGAAAAAGACGATGACGAGAACAAGGCCAGCCACGGCACCGAGCTCTGGCCGCCGCATCATTTGCGTCAGAAAGCTCACCTGTTTGACACGCTCATCTGCCTTCGACGCGGCCGCCGTTCTCTGCTCAAGCGAAGCCATAACTCCTCCCACGGATCATGATTTAGGATAGCGTTGGCGCTGCTTTGCAGCGCGGTCAGTCAGCCAAACCCCCTCCCCCATCAAGGGGAGGAGATTCTGGGAGAATGCCTTTCGGCAATTCCGTTCAGCGGATGCCCTTGGCGGAAAGATCCACGACCTGGGCGGCTTTGTCCTTGGTGATAAGGTTCGGGCCGGATGGAACATTACCCCCCGGCATAAGCCCGTATTTGGCATAGTTGGCCAGAAAGACGACGGGCAGATAGCCCTGCAGGAACTGCTGCTGATCGATCGCAAAGGCTGCCTTGCCGTCGGCCACGGCCTTCAGGAAATCGGCCGAAAGGTCGAATGTCGCAACCTTGATCTTGCCGGCCATGCCGACATCTTCGACGGCCGCGAGCGACGGTTCGCCAGCCGTTCCGGCACCCAGCGCCATGACGGTGTCGACAGCCGAATTGGAACTGAGCGCCGCCTTGACCTTGGCGCGGACATCTGCCGGATCGTTGCTGACGGGCAGGACCGTGACCTTGCCGCCGAAACCATCGGCAAAGCCCTTGCAGCGCAGGTCGAGCGCTACATTGCCGACCTCCTGGTTCACGCACAGGCCTTCCTTGCCGCCAAGCTCCTGCAACTTCGCGCCAGCGGCCTTGCCGGCGGTATATTCGTCCTGACCGACATGCAGAAGCGCTCCCAGCTCCTTGGAAACGTCGGAACCGGAGTTGATGGAAATCACAGGGATGCCGGCGGCGACAGCCTTCTTGATGGACGGTCCGAGCGCCGAGGCATCAGGAATGGAGATGATAAGCCCATCAGGCTTCTGATTGACGGCAGCATCGATGAGCTGCCCCATCGACACCATGTCGAAGGTTTCAGGAGCGCGATAGTCGACGCTGGCACCCATGTCCTTCGCCGCTGCGCCGACGCCGTTCTTGACGACGGACCAGAACGGATCATTGGCTTGGCCGTGGGTGACGGCAACAATGCGAGTGTCTGCGGCATTGGCGATTGCCGTAGTGCACATGAGCGCCGCAGCGACGGCCGCGCCTGCCAGAAGTGATTTCAGACCGAATTTCATCTTTTCCTCCCACAAAACGGTCCCGCACCCTGCGGACCTCCCGATGCCACCGGTTGCAACCACCCTTGCACCCGGTAGCAAGCCCGGCAAAGTTACTTTATCGTAGAGAAAAATCAAGCATCCATTCCATTTTTATTTTTTTGTGGAATATTCATTCCAATCAGGAGGAGCAGCCATGCGCAAACGGGCGACGGCGAAAGAGGTGGCGGAAGCTGCCGGCGTATCGAAATGGACCGTCATCCGCGCGTTCACGCCCGGTGCGTCCATAACGGACGCCAGCCGACAAAAGGTTCTTAAGGCGGCAGAGGCTCTAAACTATTCGCCCAACCTGCTTGCCCGCAGCCTCGCGACGAACACCACCCATCAGGTCGCCGTCTTCGTCGACGACTTTGCCAATCCGCACAAGCTCCCTGTTCTGGAAATGTTAACCGAGCGCCTCCAGGCGGAAGGCCTGCTGACCGTATTGATCAACATCAACCGTCATTTCGATCATGTTCATGCACTGATCAATGCAGACCAGCGGCAGTTCGATGCAGTGATCTTGTTCGGCACGGCTTTTCGCGAGGAAACGCTGGGTGATCGACGGCTCGGTCCAGGTTTCCCGCCGATGTTCGTTCTTGCTAGAGACAGCCAAATCCACGGCGTTCCCGCCATCGCCTGCAACGCCGAACTCGCCCTTAGTGAAATCGTCGACTATCTGTTCGACAAAGGATATCGACGTCCCGGCTTTATGACGGGGGCAAGGACCCTGTCGACGGCGCTGGGCAGGCGTCATCACTATGCAAATTTCTGGCGCCGGAAAGGCATCGAAGGCGTCATTGAACTGGCCGCGGAAAAATACAGCGCCCGGGCCGGCGCCGAGGCAGCGCGCAGTTATCTGAGCGCCACCTCGCCCGTATCGCGCATAGACGTATTAATGTGTGAAAATGACATTCTGGCGCTTGCAGCAATGGATGTCGCACGGAGCGAATTCGGCCTTGGAGTTCCGGACGACTTGGCGGTCGTCGGCTTCGACAATATCGAGCTCAGTGGAGCTCCGGCCTACGAACTGACTAGCTATGAACAGCCCACCGACAAGATGGTCGATGCCATTGTTGCGATGATCACCGGAGAGCGTGCATCTGAAACAATCGCCTTATCGGGGCGTTTTGTCCGGAGATTGTCGGCTTGAACTCAAAACCTTCGCTTCAGTCGTTGCGTTTATCCTCGCGATCAACAGCGTTCCATCAGTTCCAGCCTGTTGCCGAACGGATCACTGACATATCGGCGATTGTGACCGTCCAGAGGCTGGTCGGTGATTGTCGGGAATCCGGCGTCTTCCAACCGTTCGCTCAACCGAGACAAGTCACGAACGAGAAGGCCAGGGTGCGCCTTTCGCGCAGGGACAAATTCTGCGACCCCCTCTCCTTCGAACCAGCATCCACCACTCGCGGCAAGATGCGCGGGCTTTGAAACCTCCCGAAGCCCGACGAGCGGGTCATGTCTCAAATTTCGTTTTCTTTTTAAGTATTCCCTGATGTAATCATCGGATGGCAAAGTCTCCACCTTCTAAGCCTCTGCTTACCACGGATAAGCCGGTCCGATCCCGGCCGCGCAACCACAAGATCCAGCTCAGCCCAATCTTCCCCTCGAACCCATGCCCGAGCGGGTCGAGCCGTGCCTGGCGCTGCTGAAGCCAAGCCGCGCCGCCCTTGTCCCCCAAAGTGCTGCTCCGCGATATGGCCTAATTGCTTGAAACGGATTCGGAAGCTAATCATGCCTTTCATTCAACCAAGGGGCATGATTTGAAAATAGGACGTCGAGGTTTCCTGATAGGGTCTTCTTCTTTTGCCGCTAACGCCTTGCTGGCTGATGCCGCAAAGGCAGCCACCTTCGAAGTCGGCGTTGGCGCGCACCTATGGAGTGCGTCTCGATCCGAGATCGACAAGGTAGTAAAGGCTGTCCGGGATAATGGCTTCAAGTTGGTCCGTTGGGACGCGCCTTGGAAGGGCGTTGAGCTAACCAAGGGACGGCTCGAAATTCCGCCTGCGTGGGATTATGCCGTCGAAGCAATACGGTCGGTGGGGGCAGAGAATATTCTCATCCTCGACTATGGAAACAAGTATTACGTGGGAGGCGATAAGCCTACAACGGCGACAGCGCGGTCGGCGTTCGTAATATATGCAGAAGCAGTGGCTAAGCACTTTAAAGGTCGCGTAGCGCGTTATGAGGTGTGGAATGAGTGGGATACAAAAAACGGCGAGACATCCTATCAGCCCATCGAGCATTATGTCTCACTTGTAAAGGCCTGCTATCCGGCCTTGAAGGCCGTAGACCCAAGTGTGCAGGTGATGGCCGGCAACTTTTCATCGATCACCTACGAAAGATCATTTTTAAACCCGTTTGCCACGAACTACTTTCGTGATTTTCTGGCCTCCGATGTCGGGAGGTACATGGATGGTTTTTCGATCCATCCCTATGTCCGAGGCCTACCAGTCGAGAAAATTCCATCTGCTATGGATGCCTTTTTCGGCAGGATCGAAGGCGCCATTCATGGCTCACCAGGCTTCGAGGGAAAGCCAATTTTGGTGACTGAGATTGGCTGGAAGGCAGGAGTTCAGGGGCAGCAAGCAGTCAGTGAAGATCAACAGGCAAACCTTTTGGCTGAGGCGATTAAGCTTTCTAAGAAATATCGCTTTCATGGTCTGTGCATTTACGAGATAAAAGATGGCGGCGAAGACTTTGGCTATGGAATATACGACAAGGACTGGACGCCAAAAGCGGCTGCTGGCCGAGTATTTGGAAAATTGAACTAGGTTCTGATCGATGAACTTCTTGATGCCGTTGACGATCTTTTTGGCATTTATACCAATCTCACTCGACACGCCAATTGGCTATATCAGCCCCGTAGACTTGGCGATCGTGCTCATGGGCTTGCCACTGATCATGAATTTGTCATCGCCCCGCTTGGACCCTCGCGCCAAGAAAATGCTCGCTCTGTCCTTCGTGACCTATGCCGTATGGGTTGCTTGCTGCGTCCTCAATGGCGGACCTATCGATCCAAGTTCGCTGATCAAATATTTCATATTCATGGTCGCGATACCGATCATCGTTGCGATCAATGTTCCTGCGAACAAGAAGGGCTATTTCTACTTCTCGTTCAGCGAGATGTTCTCTTATGCTGGGTTAATGCTGGCCGCTATCGTCGTACTGCAAATAGCGAGAGGCCAGGCACTTACACAGTCTGGCGATTCGTATTACGTGATTATTGCTAACCAGCTCGTGCATAAGAACACGGTTGGAGCACTTCTGGTCTTTAGCACTATTGGAGCTGCTTGGTGCGCGTTCAGGAACAACTCGCTGATCCATCTCGGCAGCACGTTCTTCCAGCTTATGGTCACGCTAGTGATCGGGAATAGGTCCTCGTTCCTTGTCGAAGGGGTGTTCGTCGGCATCGTCATTCTCAGCGCCGGCATAAACCGTCGAACAATGAGGACTTTGATAATTTGTGGGGTGATCGGTATTCTTGGCGGCACCTTTGCCTACCCAACGGGTATGCTGGATGCTCAGATCGAACGCCTTACGTCATTGGGAAGCGTCAATGATGGCGAGCTGACCGACGCAAGCGCGAGGCTCGTGCTTTGGGATTACGCTTGGCGTCTGATCGTCCAGCAGCCATTCCTGGGCTACGGCTTCGGAAATTTCCTGTACTCGGCGGACGACTGGCTAGATGGCAGGATTGAACCTCATAACGCTTTCCTTCAAATCATCTACGCAGTTGGGATATTCGGCTTCGTGGCTTTCATGATCATGTTCATCATAGGGCTTCGAAGCCGGAACCGGGGCGTTGATTCCAAGCCGCTTTCGCTCATGATCTATGCGTATGCAGCCAACGCAATGGTCGGCATCATTTGGTTGAGAGGTGAAGGACACTTGTTCTGGATGCTGTTCTTCATCTTGAGCATGGGCTATGAGCGAAGCCACTTGACTGTCGAGCAGCTGGCCCACGCAAGCCGAAACCGATTGGTGCGCCAGATCAACACCTACGCGCGTTAGGGCCGACAGCCTACGCCACATCCTTGTGAATATCAGAGCAACACATCCTTGTTCCAACCCCTAGTCCGATCCTGAAATCGATGCCCCTCACTGCCTTCAGTTCGAACGCCCGGTTCGGTAGGTCGATAGGTCCTGAACCCATCCCGGGGCAAAGCCGATGCCAGCCGTTTCGCGCGGGCCACCGCCCTCAGATCGCAGCACTCATTGAGCGATCGAAAGAACCGCAACGAGCCGATGTTTCCACCGGGCGGATGAAATCGGAATCAATCTAGCCGCTTTCCACGGTGCGAACTATGTCGCCGGTATTGCGGCTGGAATGTGGATACGGATATCCAGATACTTGTGGGCGATCTTCGAGAGAAGCGCCGACGGAACACCCGTGGTCGCCGGATAGACCGCCCCGATCCTGATCCGCCGGATTGTCGGCCACGGCCCGTGTAAACTCTGCAGACAGATCGACCTCACTCAATCCGTGAGCGTCCGGTGAGCGGATTTTGCTGAACGAGCCAGTTAGGCGATGTTCTGGCATTAGAACCAGCATTAGTGCTGACACTAATATCAGATCTGAGAGGTTGGCATGGCTCGCATGGAGATCATTTCCGGCGTTGAGCGTAGGCGGCGGTGGTCGAAGGAAGCGAAGCTGGCGATATTGGCTGAAGCCGATCAACCGGGCGTTCGCATTGGTGATGTCGCTCGTCGCCATGACATTTATCCTGCGCAGATCCGTTTATGGCGGAAAACGCTTAGCCACTTCGATGTGTCGGCAACGTTCCTTCCGGTCCACCTGGTCAACGAAGTAAGCCTCGGGCAGATGCCGGCGGCCGGCGGGGCGCCCGCGCTTATCAAGATCCAGCTACGAAATGGTCGCAGCCTGAAAGTTCCGGCGGACATTGAACGCAAGACGCTGTCATCGTTGATCGCGTGTGTTGAGGCTGCATGATCGGGCCGACAGGAAATGTGCGGGTCTACTTGGCTTGCGGGGTGACCGATATGCGGCGCGGTATCGATGGTCTGTCTGCTATGGTCGAGGCGGTGATCAAGGAAGCGCCGGGTTCCGGAGCGATCTTCGGCTTCCGTGGAAAGCGCGCCGACCGGATCAAGCTTCTATGGTGGGATGGCCAAGGGTTCTGCCTATTCTACAAGATTCTCGAGCGCGGATACTTTCCTTGGCCGACGGCGAAAGATGGTGTTGCGCATCTGACGCAGGCTCAGTTGTCGATGCTTGTTGAAGGGATTGACTGGCGCCGACCAGCGTGGACTTCCGCCCCTGGCCGCACGGGTTAAAAGCTATATTTTACAGGGACATCCGGGGCAAAACGCTAGTGCTTTCGCTGCAAATCGGCTATGTTTTGGGCATGAAAGCACCGCCGCTGGACAGTCAGGACGAGCTATTGGCATTGCGCGCGCTCGTCGCTGAACAGGCGGCGAAACTCAGCGCGCAAGAAGCCGAAGTCATCAAACGCGACTCGATCATCGGTCTTCTGCGCGCGCAGCTGGAACTGCTCCGACATCGGCAGCACGGCGCATCCTCGGAAAGGATCGATCGGAAGATTGAGCAATTCGAACTGATGCTCGAGGAGATCGAAGCCTCTCGCGCCGAGGCTGATGCTCGTTCCGAAAAAGGCCTGCTGCCAGATCTGGATGATACCCCCGACAAGCCGAAACGCAGACCTCTGCCGGATGGCCTTCCAACTGAAGAGCGGGTGTACACAGCGCCCTGCAGCTGCCCGACTTGTGGTGGCATGTCCTTCCTGAAGGCGGCCGACAAGGTGGTCCAGGTGATGGAGCATGTGCCGGCTTCTGTGAAGATCGTCCGGCATATCGAAAAGCGCATGGTCTGCAAGGACTGCGATACGACGGTGTCTGGCGAAATGCCGAGCTTGCCAATCGGACGAGGCAAGCCCGGTCGGGGGTTGCTCGCGCATATCATGGTCGCCAAGTTCGACGATCACATCCCGCTCTACCGTCTCTCCGAGATGTACGACCGGCTGGGAATAGACATCTCCCGGTCTGTCATGGCGGACTGGGTTGGGCGTGTGTCAGTCCTGCTGGCCCCGCTCATCCTGCTGATCAGAGCCCATATCGCCGCGGTCGACCGAATACACACGGACGATACCCCGGTCGATGTTCTCGACCCAGGACGAGGAAAGACGAAGACCGGCAGGGTCTGGGTCTATGTCTTCGATGGCAGCGGCTACCAGGATCCCACGCCCGGAGCGATCGTCTATTACTATAGCCCCGACCGAAAGGGCGTGCATCCGGCTGAACACCTCGCTCACTTCAGCGGCGTAATGCATGCGGATGGGTATGCTGGCTATAGCAAGCTTTACGGCAACCAGATCATCGAAGCTGCGTGCATGGCGCATGTGCGCCGCAAGTTCCATGATGTGATCAAGCTCAAGCCATCTCCGATCGCCGACGAGGCTCTGTCGCGCATCGGTGCACTCTACGATATCGAGGATCGTATCCGCGGCATGTCGGCTGACGAGAGGCGAACACTGCGCCAGCAACACGCCAGACCCATTCTGGCGGACCTCAAGGCCTGGATTGAAACGACGCTTTCGACGCTGCCACAGAAACAGAAGCTTGCAGAAGCGATGCGATACGCTCTCTCGCGATGGGCAGCATTGAGCGTCTACATTGACGATGGCCGTGTCGAAATCGATAACAACATAGCTGAGCGCGCCATGAGACCACTCGGAATTGGAAGAAAAAATTGGCTCTTCGCCGGCTCCGACAAGGGCGGCGAGCGCATCGCCAATATCCTGACCATCATCGAGACAGCTAAACTCCATGGCCACAATCCAGAGGCCTATCTGACAGACGTCCTGACCAGGATCCAGAGCCATCCGAAGGATCAACTTGAGGAACTGCTCCCGTGGCAGTGGACTCCGGCAAAAGACCGATGCGAGGCTGCGTGATGGCACGCTCAAGGATCATTTATACCCTCAAAGAGGTCGCTGAGATGATCGGCGAGAACCTCGAGTTGATCGAAGAGGTGACCGCCAACTCGGATAATATCAGCGAGGGCGAATTGCTTTATGTCCGCGACGGCAGCGAATACGGCACGAAGGGCCTGACCGAGAACGGCGTGGACGAGCTCCAAAATCTCATCGCCGACATAAGGACATGGGATGGTGGAATCCGCCAGTTTCTCGTCGATGACCAATGCGATCCGGATGTGGTCGAACGCGTTATGGCAGACGAGATGAAACGCGGCCTATAATATCGGCCTCTCAACCAAGCGAAAATGCCTTCGCCGGACGCTCTCCTCAATCCCGACTCAGCGAGCGTAGAAGATCTCCCGTGCCCCAGTCAGTTTCGCCCGTCTGGTCGAGCGGATGAAGAGCTGGCAAGCGAATTCGCGCTCCAGCGCCTCACATGGCTCCAGCTGGGCGATGCGCACCTTGGCCGCAGCCTTGCCCTCCACGACCAATGTTTGTGGGGCGCGATAGCGCTCGGGCGCTAGTTTAGTTAAGGTTAAATTGGTCAGTCATCTTGACTTACACCGCTTCCGCATGGCGAAGTAATTTTATCATCTCAATCTCGCCTAGGTTATCGAATGATCAGAGGGGCTGGTGGTTTGTTTATTTTAGGCCTTGTAGCTATCATCACGGTGATTTAGGTGCATCGTTATGACCTCGTTCAAGTAGACTCCGAAAGATATCTTGTCGATCGCTGGAGGAGAGATCGAATTTCTACCTCGCGCGAAGGGAACTGCAGAACTCTCTAGACCAGAAGCAAATTTACCTCGATGCGAGTATCCTTGTTGAAAAACATCTTCTTTCTCCGAAGCGAGCCGAAGCGCGAAATTGAACTCGACTTTGTGCGTGCGATCGCCATCCTGCTGGCGGTTGGCTGGCACTTCAACCACGTGGCATCGGGTAGTTTCGTTTCGAGGGCAATTCTATTACCGGGCGCAGCTATTGGCTGGGCTGGCGTTGACCTGTTCTTTGTCCTCAGCGGCTTCCTGATAGGAAGGATCATTTTTTGCGAGTTGCGCGACAAAGGATCATTCGACCTGAAGCGATTCTACATTCGGCGCTTTTTTAAGCTGTGGCCGCTTCTATATATGTCACTCTTCGCACTGGCCGTGTTTTCCGGCGAGCCGCCATTTCAGTACGTCCCACAGATCGCCTTCCATGTACAAAACTACTTCGCTCCATCGATCGCGAACCATCTCTGGTCGCTGGCCGTTGAAGAGCACTTTTATTTGATCGTCGCCGTGCTGCTGAGCCTGTTTGTAAGGTTTCGATGGAGCGAGCGCGTGGTGCCTACTTCCTGCATGTTAGCTATCGTTATCGCACCTATCCTCAGAGCCATCGCTAACGACATTGGGATGAACCCGGTAGAAATACAGTGGCAAACGCAGTTTCGAGTGGACTCGCTGGCCGCCGGCGTACTTCTTGCCTGGATCGCGGTCTTTCGCGAGCAGTTTTGGAATCGGACATTCCGGTTCCGTACGCTGTTTGCCGTCATAGCCGTTCTGGGAAGCGCGGTCCTCTTCAACAGCGATAAGTATAGCTATTTTGGCTCGACCATTGGCTACTCGGTAGCATATGTCACCTCCGCAGCATTTATGCTGTCCGTCTATCGCACCCGCCTTTTCACTTCTGGGAGCTGGCCTTCTCGTTTGGTGGTCGGCATCTCAATGATTTCATATGCCATGTACATCTGGCACGTGCCAGTAGCAGGGTTCCTTGCACGCATAGCACCAAGGTTGGGGCTCCAAGAAGGCCAGCTGATCTATGTCGGGCTGTGCTACTCGCTTTCGTTCTTGGTTGCATACCTTGCAACGGTGATCATCGAGCAGCCCTCGCTTGTTCTGAGAGACAAACTATTCCCCAGAAAAAGCAACGGCGAGCTACCTGCCGCGAAAGCTCTCACAGAGGAAGCGCCTCTCGCTCCTGCAACGAACAATCTTTAGTCTAATTATCCTCGACGTTGCTACGATATCGTTCAAGCGTTGACAATTGGACCATTGGACCGGCCACGTTGAGTTCTGCGCACTGCGTCAGGACCATGCAGTCATTCCTAGATCAACGTATCCCTTTGGCAGGCACAC
This sequence comes from Rhizobium azibense, assembly GCF_004342325.1. Classification (NCBI taxonomy): domain Bacteria; kingdom Pseudomonadati; phylum Pseudomonadota; class Alphaproteobacteria; order Hyphomicrobiales; family Rhizobiaceae; genus Rhizobium; species Rhizobium azibense. The sequence goes on from NZ_SMBJ01000022.1 coordinate 29,660, forward strand.
CGCCTTGTGAATTGGCGGTTTTGCCGTGAGTTTGCGCTCTTACGAGTGGACCTAAGAGCAATTCATGGGACATGCGGTTTTGCTGACGGGACCAAAGCGGCGTCGGCGGTGGTCATTGGAAGATCGCGCGCAGATACTGGCGGAGGCTTTCACGCCAGCCTTTGGTCCAAGAGGCGGAGGCCGCCTTTCTGCCGGAAAAGCTCGTTGACTCTGGCAGCAGTGACGCAGTTGAACTGGCCCTGGCAGTGGACTTCCCGAATGGCGACAATTCTATGTGCTTGTCCGGAAACGTCCATGAGATGACAGTCAGGCAACACGCCGGAACTGCGTTCTGATATGATCAATGTAGTGCTGGCCTGGCGAATCGGCCGTCACCATGCCGGAAACCGCGTCTTCCGTGACGCCTGCAAACAGGCGAGTTTCACCGTTCCTGAAGGCGATATACAGCTGACCGTCGTCAGGGTTGAAGAAGATCGATTCGATGATTCGGGACGTGACTGCGATTTCTTTCATTGGGCACCTCTTCGTTTGAACTTTTTTGCCACCGAAGCCCAAATATTTGCTGAAACGAGGTGGTTAATGTTTCTTGCTTTTCGGCCGATCCTGTCCCGGCTGGTAGTAAACCAGTACTTAAGTGTTAGTCTTTCTAATCATCCTTTCACTCTGCGGTTGCTACGCTGCAACAACGTTCCCAAAAATAGACGGTACGAATTAACCTTTTATTAATTTAACTGATGACGAGAAGCTTTTCGTAAAGTAAGGAATCCGCAAGCCGTAAGAGAAAAATGAGTAAAGCGGAAATGCTAACAGCTGCAGCAAAAGATAGTGCAAGCAATATATTTAACGCTGATAAGGTCGCTCACGAGCCTGCAAACGAAAACGCCATTGCCTACTTTCAATGCGGAGCTGCGCAGCGTCCCCGCGCTGTCGAATTCGCGCTCAAGAGAGCACTGGACATCATCGTGTCGGCGACGGCTCTTTTGATTCTCGCTCCTGCTCTCATACTCATCGCGGTTTTAATCCGCGTTGAAAGCAAGGGATCTCCGCTGTTTTCCCAGCTGCGTTGGGGCAAGGACGGCAAGAAAATCAAGATCTACAAATTCCGCTCCATGCGTGCTGAAGCGGGTGATCCGACCGGTGTGCGGCAGACCGTAAAGAACGACCCGCGGGTGACACGGCTAGGTGCATTCCTGAGAAAGACCAATCTCGACGAAATCCCACAGCTGTACAATGTGCTGCGTGGAGACATGTCCCTCGTCGGCCCCCGCTGCCACGCGGTCGGAATGCTTGCCGGCGGTATGCTCTATGAAGAGCTCGTTCCGGAATATCATCGCCGCCACGTCATGCGGCCCGGTCTTACGGGCCTCGCGCAGATGCGCGGCCTTAGAGGGCCAACCGACAGGGCGTCGAAGGCGCGTGCCCGCATCCACGCCGACCTCTATTATATCGAGAACTTCTCTTTCATGCTCGACCTGTTGATATTGGTGGGCACACTACGCTCTGAACTGACACGCGGCCAGGGTTTCTGATAGCCCAGGTTCGTGTTCGAAATTGTCGCACCACTTTTCTGTAAGAAGGCGGACCAGACGGGCACCGCACAAGTTGGGCGTATTCGAAATATTTACCCGCCGGCTCCAGCTGGGTCATGAGCAATCCCGCGCAGATGCGCACGCGCGCTTCCTCAGGGCGATAGAAAGCTTATCTTTTTTTGATCATCCCTGCGCACCACCGAAGCCGCGCACTACCCGCGCGGGAGGATGCCCAAGCTCAAGCCACTCATATTGGAATCGTCTACCTCAAAACTTCCGATAAGATCGCCTGGCTTTAGGTCGCCCGAAACCCTAAAGTCACGAAGGAACCGCGGTGTGCCTCTCTGGACGTCATACATGCCGAAATCGAAGCTAGCAGCCTGCCCGGCCTGCTGAACCATGTCCTGCGCAGCGCTCCGGGCATTCTCAAGGTAAGCTTTGGTATGCCGGTTCGCCTTTACCGTGACCACGTTTCCGTCCAATCTAGCATCGGCGACCGGGAAAGGGCGTGAAAGCGGCTCGCCGACCAGAAGCCCTTCGGTTACCATGTCGATGCTTTTCCAATATGCCTCTAGGATGGAGTCGCCGTGAAGATAGTTGGAAAGCAACCGTTCTGGATTGGGGAACTTGCCGGGAAAATTACACGGTTCGCGCACGGTCCCGAAAGACGCAGTCGCTCCGGCCCGGATCAGCGCCGTAATAGCCGTCTGGGTTTTGTTGTCCCCTATAGCGCCGCCGAATGACGTCAGATGATCTGCGAAGGCACCCGGCAGGAAATGGAGGGTGTCCAGATCCTTCAGAACGGGCAGGCCGATCTGAAAACCCATCACGTTTGACCGGCCGGAAAGCGTCTGTGCCTTGGTGACGGTGATTGCGATCTCCTGGCCAAGCCGCGCTTGCGCGCGGTCCATTGATGCCTCTCTCGGCCCCGATCGCGGAACGTCCGAGGTTTTAACGAAGAAGACCTCTCCCAGCGGGTCGGCCGCGTCGGCGCTTTTTCCCCGTTCGGCGACAGCGACGCTTTCTGCCAATCCCCCACCCCCGAAGAGCAGCATTGCAGGCTTCGTATGCAACGAAGCTCCCGGCGGAGCGCCGGCGTCCGGATTCTGCTGGGTAACATTGCAACTGCCCTTCCAGGTCATCGTTGCGATACCCTGCGAAATCGCTGAGGTTATCGACTGGTTGGAATCGACCCGATAGGGTTTGTCGAATGCTAGGGCGAAACCGGCCAGACGACTGTAGTTTGGCAAGTGGTGGAGTCGCTCAAGTTCGCGAACCATAAGGTGCCGGGCCACATAATTCACCCGGGGCAGCTTCAGCTTAATGATGTTTGATGGAGGGACGCCCCGTATCCTGGCATATTGCTGGCCAAGCTCGATCGATTGCTGGTCATTCGCGTTGACGAGGATCCCGAGTGTGGTGGGTGCGAGAACAATCTGATTTTCTGCCGTCAGTGGCAGGACGGTGATCGGGCTTTGCGCCAACGCAGACGATGTAACAAAAAGGATCGGGTGGACAAGCAGTGCTGCCAGAAAACGCTGCATTCTAAGATGTCTTACCGGCCGGATTGAGGACATGTAACGCGGCTAAGGTAAGTGACGCCGCGGCTTCGCGCAATGCAGAACTGCGCCCCTCACGAAGGACGTTGCCAGCGACGGATGAGCTTGCGGGAACCGGGGTCAAATGCCGCGTCTGTACCGTCGAAACCGGCGACCACGAAAGATCCGGGTCGCAGGGCATCCGGCAACGATGTTTACGATTCCGATACGACCTTGACCCATTCGTTGGGATTATTGCTCGATTGGACGCTGACCCAGCGATATCCCGTCCGGTTCCAGGCAACGATGCTGTTACGCAGATTGTCGAGAACGAAATCGCCACGGTCCGTCCGAATGGTCAAGATGAGATGGCCCTGGTTGCCCGGTGTTACCACAGCCGAAAGAGACAAGGCTGCGGGCGATACTCCGCGCCGGATCAATTCATCCCGCTTTTGGATAGCATAATCGTTGCAATTGCCGGACGTCGCCGTCAGGGACCAGTCGAAGGTGCCTTTCTGTGCATCGGGAGCAATTCGGTCGTTGACTTCTTTGTTGACGTTACTGATCAGGTTCCATGTGCGGTCGTTGAGGGTAACTCGCTTGCCGCCTGCGACACGCTTGCACTGGCCCGCGTAAGTCATACAGAACATCACATATCCAATCGGCGTCGGCTGCGGATCGGCTTCCAGCATTCTGGCGGCAGGTTTTGCGGGAACCGCAGCCTGCGGATTGGCGAGCCGGGGCATGGCCTCTGCACCGGAGGAAATCATAGCGATCGCCAGGCCGGTTGTGATCGCGCTGCGTAACGAAGCTGCCATGGGAATGTCCCTGTTTTTCGAACTGACCCGACCCTAGCGGCGTTGCTTTGACATCGAGTGAAACAAAATGGGACAATTTTACGGGTGTAGCGTTTTGAGATTGTTGGAGACTTCTAATTCTCCGGAATCTACGCGCGTCGTTCATCCCCGAGCTGCCACAGCCACGGCGAGCTACAGGCGGGGCACGATCAACAGGAAACGCAAACTAGGGCAATTGCGGACCTTCGCCCGCAATTGCCCGTCATGTGTTCACGGCTCGGACGGACGAGATCAGTCGCCGATAGTGCGGATTGCATCGCGGCCACTTGTGACCGCTGTGACCGTGTCTGCCACGCTCGTGACCGTCGACGTTGTATTGGTGACGAGCGACAGGAACTTGGTGAGCTCGTAAGCGCCCGAATTGTCAACGTACAGAATATCTTTGTTTCTAAGGTTGAAGTTCTGCGCCGCGAAATAGGCACTCGGGTTGCGGAAGTCGACTTGGAAGATTACCGGGATCGAAGTCTGCGTCGGCGCGAACCTGGTCAGGTCGATGCCGGCGTTTGCCAGCTGCTTGCGATCCATCACACGATAGATGAAGACCTTTTTGGCATCAGCGCGTGTGTCGTCCAGACCGCCGACCTTCGCCAGGCCTTCCGCCAGGGTAATGCGCGCTGAACCGAAATCGATCTTGTTGGAGGCACCAACGACACCAGAGTTGGTTGCACCGAACGCCAGGAAGCTTTCGGCCTCACGATAGACGTAGATTGTGTCGTCAGGATGCACGTAGACGTTTTCACGGGTATTGGCGAGAATATCGTCAAAGAAGACCGTCGACTTGCGGGTTCCGCGCTCGAGGGTCACAAACGTCTCATAGCCAGGATGGGCGGGCCCGCCGGCACGCGCCAGTACGTCGATGATGCGGTCGCCGGCAGGGTTCACGTCGATTCGCGCCGGCGCGCGGACATCACCCACGACCGAAACCTGGCTCGAGCGCTGGGTCGCAAGAGTAATGAGCACCTGCGGTTCAATCGCCCGGTTCGAAAGCTTCTCGGCGATCTCGTTTTGAACATCGGTGACCGAACGACCGGCAAAACGGATTTGGCCCGCATAGGGAATATTCAGATCCCCCTGCCCGTCGATCTGCTGCGCCGGCAGCGACACGAAGTTTCCGGGCCGAGCTCCTGCGTCGGTCGGGATGAACAGGCCGCCGGTCTGTGCTTCGAAAATCGTGACCTGGACCACATCGCCGACGCCGAGGCGCAACTGAGGGGCGACACTGCGTGCATTTCCAAACGTTCCGAAGAGCGACTGAGGAGCCGGCTTTCCGAACTGGTTGACCGCCTTATCGTCGACATTGATCAGAACGTAATCAAAGATGGACCTTTTGTTGTCAGAGCTTACCTTGACCGTGGCTTTGGCCTTGATATCCGCGGCAGTCGGACCTTCCTTGGACAAAGCCGTGCAGCTTGCGAGCGCGAGTCCCGTCAAGAACAATACGCCGGCCTTGCCGGCGTAGCTGGAAAGATTGACCACCCCTCAGTCCCCTTCAAAATGCAGTGCAAAGCCCGATTCTGTTGCACTCACGTATGACAAATGTTTTTCGTGATCGCCGTCCTTGCGTGCGAGCCACTATTATTTCCCCAACTTAACAGTTCTGTTCCATTTCTACCCAATCTCTAGCAAGTAACTGCATTTTGCGGAACTTATGCTTAGTGTTTTCTAAATGCCGCGACCAATAGTTGCGTGAAACATCAAAATCGACGTTCATCGGACGAGCATAACCCTCAATTGTATTAAGCTGGATCGGGGGCATTCGCTTGTTTTAGACACCAACAAACACGCCTCCAAGCCTGCCATGGACGAAAGCCCGACCATTCGAAGTGATCATTTTGGCGAGCCATAACGTTGGGAGAAGATCAGAGTCAATCCTCTGCTAATCGAAACAACGGATTAGTTCGAGAAGGGACTTTGTATTTTAATCCATGTGATAAAATGAACACGATCATCCATGTTCCTAGGGCGCTTGACGTGGAAAATCATGCCAGCGAATACAAATCGCCGACGTGCTACCAATTTGGGTTAACGAATACTTGAGAGACATTAGAAAAGTTGGCCGAACATGGCACCGGACTAGGGATTACCTACGGAGAACTTCAGTGAAAGCTTGCGGTGGAGCGTGGAGAGTTGAGATGCAAATCTATATTAGCGATCGGCGACGCCACCAGTGCTGCGACCCGCCCAAAAATAGTCAGCGGGCGCTAGCGTATTAATCTCGTTGTCATCCCCGCTACTATCCCAAGCGATGTCATGCCGCGAAACGACTGAGTTACTGGGCAGTCGACGGTCACCGAGAAAGATGATGAGTGCAGCAGTGCGCGCGGCCTCAGGCCTATACTCGAAAATCGTCGACTGGGATGGCTCAAAAGCGATATCGAGATAGCGCAGTGATTACCCGATTATGTGCGTGGAGGACGTTAACTTCGCTTTCAAGAACTTATTTACTTTTTTCGAGTCGCCCAATAGAGGTAATAAATAATTAATTCTCTCAAGAAATTTTGGAGAGCCAATATATGCGGTTTTTGTGTTTGGGCTTGCTTGCCATCGCCTCCAATGTCGCGGGTCCAGTCATTTCAAATGCACAGACCGCCCCTGCTTCGCAGACGGGTCAAACCTGGATCCTACCTGCTTCACTGGCTGGCAAAAAACTGTCTGATGTACTCGTCGACCAGACAAAAGGCGAGGTCGACGCCATTCTCGGGACTGCCGCAGGAGACAACAACAAGCTGACTACCGTCACCGAAGGCCTCGTTTTGAGCCTTCCTTCATCGTTGCCGCAAGTCGTCACCAAGGCGGTGCAGGCCAACTCCACGGAGACGGCATCCGCAATGGGGCTCGGCCTTTGCATGGCAGCCTCCAGCTTGATGAATGCCGCCAATGATCCGGCCACGATCCCTGCCGAAAGCCAGTCAGCGCGCAGCCTTGCCCGTGCGATTCTCGCGAACGTGGCAGCTGCGTCGCAGGCAAGTGCCACTGCAAATGCAGGCATCTCCAACAGTTTCGGTATTTCCACGACTTCGAGCGGCGGCACGTCCATCGCCTGCAAATCAATCGGTGGCGAGGTCATCGCAACCGCAGCAGTCAACGCCGCGGCCCCGTCATCAAGCGCAGGCGTTGGTGCAGCAACCACCAGCGGCGAGGACGGCAGGTTTGTGGCGGGTGCTGCCGATGAAGTGACTTCCGGCGGTGGCCAGAAGCACGTAAGTTATTCTTCAGGCGTCGGTGCCCGGCTGTTTACCGCAACGAATGCGGATTCGGCGGGCGCATCGACAATTGCCGTCCCTGGCCCCGAGGCTGGAGCTGGCCTGATGTCGCTGATGGGCTTTGGTTCCGTCTTTGCGGTGAGGAGCCGACGCGTAAGGCATTTCATCAGGATGCTGCGGCCGGTACGCTGACAGAGCCGCGGCGACGCGCAACAAGTTTACGCTAGCTGCAGTATCGTTCATCAACAACCCGAAGATATTCGAGGTGATGACGACGACATCGGCGGTCACGCCC
>NZ_SMBJ01000023.1:0-36234 GCF_004342325.1 Rhizobium azibense
ACACCTCGCATTCTCATGGACGCGCTTGCAGCAGGTGGCGAACAAGCAAAGCGCGCATTCGACGCGATGATGACGATGAGGAAAATCGATGTGGCCGTGATCGATGCGGCACGAAAAGGAGATGACGCGCGATGACCACCGAGAAGATCAAAGGACCATCCGATCCTATCGACGACGGTCAAGAGCTCGTGCGAAAGCACCATCCGGTCGAAGAATGCGTCGTACCTTTCCCAAAGCATCAGGCAGGGCGGCTAACGGTTCACGGCCCCAGTCGTCGCAGCTTGGATCGTCGGGCGGACACTCCTGATCCATGCCTCATGTTAGGACCTTGACCAGACCCATACGACCGAAGACACAGTTCCGGCCGTTCTTCTTTGCCTGGTAGAGCCGGTCATCTGCAGTAGACAGAACGGTCATGAAGCTCACGCCATCTTCGTCGGCGGTCGCAACGCCGATGCTGACGGTGACGGGTCTTGCATCTGGTGTCCTGACGCTTGTCGCGATCGTCCATCGGAGCCGTTCTGCCACCAACAAGCCCTCCTCGTGCTCCGTGCCCGGACAGATTGCAACGAATTCTTCGCCACCAAAGCGGAACACTCTGTCTGCAGAACGCAGGATCATCACCAGCCGGGCGGCGATCGACTTCAGCACCTCATCACCCTGAAGATGGCCGAAGTTGTCGTTGACGTCCTTGAAGTGGTCGGCATCGATGATGATGACGGTTGTTAACTGCCCTTGCCGCAGGGCTTCCCGCATCATGACCGGTGCTTCGAGCTCCATACGCGAGCGGTCGTAGACGCCCGTCAGAATGTCCCTGCCCGTCCGCTCCAGAAGATCGTTGTAACGCTCACGGAATGTCAGGTCGCCGAACAGATCGCTGAGAGAGCGTGCTGCCGCCGGAACGCCGTTCCTATGAATGTAGAGCCGGTAGAAGGCGAAGAGCGCAGTATAGATGCAGACCGCGAACATCTTTGCCCTCCAGCCGTCCCAGAAGGCTGCAAGCGGTACGTCGAGAAAATAGTGCAAGGCGCCGAAAAAACCGATCTGGTCGAAGGTCAGAAGTGCGAAGCCGCACAGCATGAAACGAAGAATCACCTTGCGCTTCATCCAAAGACCAAGGCGTTCGTAAAGCAGAATGATACCGAGCGAATCCAGATAAAGAAGTGCCGTACCCCAGACCATCAGCCAGCCCATCTCCTTCAGGAAGCTGAAATCGGCGGCATTGCCAGGTGAAACCTCGACAGTTTCATGCAGCTGTAGAACCCACGCGATCGCGACAGTCAGAAGATTGCCCAGAAACAGACCATAGATCGGCTGCCGGACCGTTGAAGCATCCTCCTCCAGGTAAAGCATCAGGATCATCATCAGCTTTCCGGCGAAGAAGACCGATGATCCGGGCGAGGCAACACCGAAAGGCAACGACACGTAGAATAGGGCCGCGAGATAGGTTTCCATGAAATGCATGACGCCAAGCGCAGTCATGAAGACGCCAAGGCCCAGCCGATGGCGGAAATGCAGCAGGCTCACCATCAGCGCGAAGTAGCCGATGGCTTCCGTTACAATGAGACCGAGATTGACAAATGCCATCGCGCCTTCCGCTCTCCTACCGCCCCTTCATAGCGCGATACGGTTAAGAAACGGTCGCGTGACGTCAGCGTAACCTGCGGCCTCCCTGTATGGCTGCCGCCGCAAAAGCCACCCGGCGTAGACGATTTGAAGAGCGGCTAGACTTGCCGCTCCTTAGCACCGTCGCCGAAAAGCGAGGGACCGTGCTGATCGATGATCTGGTGCGCTTTGCGCACTGTGCATTCGATCGCATCGTCCGAAGACGAGAACATGTCGGCGCGGATAAAATTGCGCACCAAGACCTCGCCGCCGACCGTCTTTTCAATACGGCCTGCCAGGCGGAACTGTCCGCCTTCCTTGCGCGGCTCAGCGTAGATTGTACAATCGGCGTAAAGCTGCGGCTCGCCCTTCGGGCCCGCGCTCGCCTCGGAGGATTTGCCGCCACCGGAAAACATCGAGAAAATGCTGGAAAAGATCGAAGCCATGTTCCGCCTTTAACACGGGCAGCTCGCGCCCGCAAAGTCAAATGATGAGGTTGGCGAGGATGTCGTTTTCAGTGATGTCCTCGAAGCCCATGCCGGCCTTTTCGAAATTCGAAATCAGCGTGGCGAAGTTCTCCGGCGCCTTGGTTTCGATGCCGATCAGGACGGAGCCGAAGTTGCGTGCAGTCTTCTTCAGGTATTCGAAGCGGGCGATGTCGTCGTCAGGCCCTAAAAGATTGAGGAAATCGCGAAGGGCGCCCGGGCGCTGCGGCAGCCGCAGGATGAAGTATTTCTTCAGCCCGGCGTAACGCATCGCGCGCTCCTTGACGTCGGGCAGCCGCTCGAAGTCGAAATTGCCACCGGAGACGACGGCCACGATCGTCTTGCCGCGGATGGCGTGCGGGTCCATCGCCGCGATCGCTGTCAAAGACAAAGCCCCTGCGGGCTCCAACACGACGCCCTCGACATTAAGCATTTCCGAGATCGTCACACAGATGGCGTTCTCCGGCATCAGCATGACCTGCCCGGCTGCAAAGCTTTTGAGTGCTGCGAAATTCAGGTCGCCGATTCGGGCAACGGCCGCGCCATCGACAAAATTGTCGACCTTGGAAAGCGTCACCACTTCGCCGGCCTCGATGCTCCGTTTCAAACTAGGCGCGCCTGCCGGCTCGGTGAAGACAAAGGCGGAATTCGGGAGCGAGCCCTTGAGATAGCCCGTAATGCCCGCAGCAAGCCCGCCGCCGCCGACCGGCAGGACCAGCATGTCCGGCACCCTGCCCTCCGGCAGCTGCTGCATGATTTCGGCTGCAACCGTTGCCTGCCCCTCGATGATGTCCTCATGGTCGAAGGGCGGCACCATGACGCCTCCGGCCACCTCCGCATGGACGCGCGCGGCGTGATAACACTGGTCAAAGAAATCACCGTAAAGCTTAATGGTGATGAACTCGGCGCCGAACATGCGCGTCTTGTCGATCTTCTGCTGCGGCGTCGTCACTGGCATGAAGACGACGCCCTGAACGCCGAAATGGCGGCAGACAAAGGCAAAGCCCTGCGCATGGTTGCCCGCCGATGCGCAGATGAAAAGTCGCTCGCCGCTCCCTTCGGCAATCGCCTTGCGGAAGAAATTGAAGGCGCCGCGGATCTTGTAGGAACGGACGGGCGACAGATCCTCCCGCTTCAGCCAGATTTCAGCATCGTAGCGCGCCGAAAGATGGTCGTTGAGCTGCAGCGGCGTTGCCGGAAAGAGGCTGCGCAGCGCCTCTTCCGCGCGATCTATATCCTGTCTTTTGACGGTCATCGGTCCATTCCTGTCTCAAGCTTCGCTATGGCACAGGTCGGCTGGCAATAGAAGTCCGTTTAACCGCCGTGCGGTTCGCTCCGCCGAAAGCCTTACATCGTCTTTGGCTGATTGCTGCGGCTCCCCCCGTGCGTTTGCTGTGCAATGCTGCTAACGTGACGGCATGATTACATCCCGTTTGACGCGACCGCTCGCCTGGCTGCTGCTTGCCGCCATCATTTTCGTCACCATCTCGCCGATCGGCCTCAGGCCGCATACGATGACCAGCGTCAACGCCGACCGCGGGCTTGCCTATGCCGTCACCGGCTTCCTTTTTGCGCTCGGCTATCCGAAGCAGTGGAAGCTCGTCGCGCTGCTGCTGATCTTTGGTGCACTCGCAATCGAGTTCCTGCAATACCTGTCGCCGACACGTCATGCACGCCTGCACGATGCGGTCATCAAGGCAGCCGGCGCGATGCTTGGCATTCTTACCGGCCGCGCTGCCTACCGGCGCGGGCAGATGAAGCAGAGGATAGAGGCGGTTCCCCTTTCCAAGCCGCAAACCGGTGCCGCCGCCGGCGCTCTTGACTGAATCGCTCCGGTCGTTAATTGAGGATCGCGCGCGGGCGTGGCGAAACTGGTAGACGCAAGGGACTTAAAATCCCTCGGCCTTAGGCCTTACGGGTTCGATCCCCGTCGCCCGCACCAGCACGCAGCCGCCACGCGAATTTTTTCCAACGCAAGGCCACTCATCATCTCATGCGGGGGAAGTGCCAGTAGTCGGAGCCCGTTCGGCGGGAGATGAGTTTCAGCGTTCCGTCTGGCTGAACCACGTATCTTTCATAGACACGGTATCCGAACTTGTCCGGAAACTCGTGCTTGACGGTGTAGCCCGCTCGCGCGGGAACGCGGACGGTTCTGCCATAGGTGAGGCTGCCGCGGATGGGATCCGGCGGAGCCGTGTTGCATCCGGCAAGGGGAAGAACGACCAGCAGGAAAGCGAAAATAGCGCGCATCAAAATCTCCGGCCCTAGTGGCACATAACACGAATTGCAGGCCGCACAGCACGGGCGGGAAGAATATGGGCCTGCTGGACTCGCCCCACCATCTTTATCAATCCCAATAAATATGATTTTATGCCGGCGTCTGAAAGCCGGCAGGGCTTAAAGGCGCCTTTGCGGATGCAGGAATTACAGTGCCACGATGCGTGTAAGCTTGTCTTGTGGGAGTAAGACGATGGTTTACGATTGGAGTGGAGAAAGAGCGCGGCGTCTCAAGTTTTACAAGACAGCCGCCGCTTGTTTGTTGGGGAGCATGCTCGCCGGGACCATGTTGCTGATCATAGCCATGCAATTTCACGGGTAGCGACCGGCTTTGGCGCCACTACTGCTTCGGTTAAAATCATCAGAAATTGCACGATGCCAGTCTGGCCAGGCAACGGCGCAGCGATGAGCCCGCTGGGCCTCTATCTCTGAAGCGATTTTGTCGTCGTCACCGGCCGCGATCAACCGGCGCTCGCTCGAGGTTGCGGCACAAGACATTGGAAATGCCGCCGACGCTGTCCGCAGCGATGTCTTCAGGATCGCAGACTTCGAAACGCTGCGGGGGACCATACACGCGAGATCCAGAGCATTCGCGGCCTCACCCTCGAAAACTGGATTGTGAGATAGCCGGGTGCATCATGGGCGCCAGTAGCAATTTCCGAAACGCTCGCATCCATTTCCCCGGCGAGCGTTGGAAAGCCCACAGCGCATGCACTGTGAGTGCTGAGGGTGATATGTCGCCATCTTTCAATTTCATCGTTTTTCGGAAGTGTTGATCGGATCGTCATATCGTCTCCGCTCGATCCTCAGGCCAGACCGACATGAAACAGGCGAAGGGCCAGCTTGAAGGCTGCGCACGCGTTTGTATGGAGAGCAAGCGACTGAGGTCTAGGAGATCGAGCTCCGCTCGGCCGGCTACGAACTGATTGTACAGGACCAGGGGTCCGGAGCATCGCGGGGTTCCCGATCTCTCCTTCTGCCGCAACCGGGTGCCGCCATTTGCAAGCCTCGAAAACGGCGCTACCTATAGCAAAGCCCCATCATCGGATATCTCTCATGAGCACTGAAACCTTCATCACCGCCGCCATGCTCGCCATCGGCGATGAGCTTCTGTCGGGCCGGACCAAGGACAAGAACATTGGCCATCTGGCGGATATGCTTCAGCTTTCCGGTATCGATCTCAAGGAGGTGCGGATCGTCGCCGATGACGAGGATGCGATCGTCGAGGCTCTGAACGCCCTTCGCTGCAAATATGACTACGTCTTCACCTCGGGCGGTATCGGCCCGACGCATGACGATATAACCGCGGACGCAGTCTCGAAGGCTTTCGGCGTTCCCTGCGATTATGATGCAGCCGCCATGACACTGCTCGGTGACATGTACAAGCGGCGCGAGATGGACTTCACCGAAGCGCGCAAACGAATGGCGCGTATGCCGCGCGGAGCGGCGCACATCGCCAACCCGGTGTCGACTGCGCCCGGATTCGTCATCGGCAACGTCTACGTTATGGCGGGCGTGCCGCAGGTGTTCCAGGCCATGGTCGACAATGTTCTGCCGTCGCTTCGCACCGGGCAGCGGATGCTGTCGCTGGCTATCGCCTGTCCCTATGCCGAAGGTGACATCGGCACTCTGCTTGCCGCCATCCAGAAGACGCACCCGGACACCAGCATCGGCTCCTATCCGCGCTATGTCGGCCAGAAATTCTCGACGGAGATCGTCGTGCGCGGCCGATCGCAGGCGGCTGTCGATGCGGCGGGAGCCGAGGTTCACGCCATGATCGAGAACATTCGCAGGACCAGGGAGATTGACGAAAACCGGTCGGCCGAAGCTTAGAGCAGCAGCACACAGCCCTCGAGCAACCAAGGAACCGGGTCCACCGACAACGCATTTCCTGCTTACCAAGCCATTTCAGTCGCCGAGGAGAATAGATATGCCTTACAAGACGATACTCGCCATTCTCGATACGGCCGACAACAGCCGTGCGGTTTCCGATTTTGCCTTTGCGCTTGCCGCCGAAAACGATGCCCATGTCATCGGTCTCCACGCCGAAAATATCTCGGCCGTGCCGCTGGTCGCTCCGATGGAAATTCCCGATCCAGTCGCTGTTCAGGCGCTGCAGGACATGGCGCATTCCGAGACTGTGGAAGTGGAGCGCATCTTCCGCCTGAAAGCCGAAGCGTCCGGCGCATCGTTCGAATGGCGCAGCTTCGCCACCTCGGCGGGTTACGGCTCATCGCCGCTGATCGAGAGCGCCCGCAGCGTGGACCTGTTGATCGCCTCGCAAGCGGATCCTTCCAAACCATCTGACAGCCAGGTCGATATCGACAGCTTTCTTTTCGAAAGCGGCCGTCCGGTCCTGATGATCCCCTATATCTTGCGGCAACCGAAAGCGATCAAACGTGTGATGATCGCCTGGAACGGCTCAAAGGAAGCCGCACGCGCAACATTCGATGCCATGCCGATCCTGAAGGCTGCCGACGAAGTCGAGGTCTTTTCCGTCGATCCTGTGGACTCGGCGATGCAGACGGCTGGCCTGGCAGGAGCGGAGATCGCTGCCACGCTTTCCCGCCACGGCGTGAAGGCGACGCTTGCCGTCGCGGAAGGCCCCCATAAGAGCGCCTCGAACGTCATCGAAAACCGCCTCTCCGACAACAGCATCGATCTCCTGGTGATGGGTGCATACACCCATTCGCGCCTCTGGCAGATGATCTTCGGCGGCACGACGAAGTCGCTCTTGCAGTCGATGACGGCGCTCACCCTCCTCTCGCGCTGACGAAGCACCGCAGGACTTGCGTTTTATCCGCAAATCCCGCTAATTGCGGCAACCGGTGACGGGCTCCGGCACTTCCTTTCGCACGGGTTGGCCCTGCGCGAATAGCGTTTGACGGATTGCGCTTGGTCGCCGACGGATTTTTTCGTTTCATGCCGCGGAGCAGCCCGATGTCCTTTCCCGAAAAAGCCTTTCCCGTTTCCTGGGATCAGTTCCATCGCGACGCCCGCGCGCTTGCCTGGCGCATCGCCGGCCTCAATAAGGAATTCAAGGGCATTGTCTGCATCACCCGCGGCGGCCTGGTTCCTGCGGCAATCATCTGCCGTGAACTCGACATCCGCCTGATCGAAACGGTCTGTGTCGCTTCTTATCATGATTATGTGAACCAGGGGGATATGGTCGTGCTGAAGGGCATTGCCCCCGAGCTCAAGGAAAATGGCGGGGAAGGCATCCTCGTCATCGACGACCTCACCGATACCGGCAAGACGGCTGTACAAGTGCGCGCCATGCTGCCCAAGGCCCATTTTGCCTGCGTCTACGCAAAACCGCTCGGCGTGCCGACAGTCGACACCTTCGTCACAGAGGTCAGCCAGGACACCTGGATCTACTTTCCTTGGGACATGGGGTTCACCTATCAGGAGCCTATCGCCAAAGGTCCGCGCTGATAACGTCGGGCTATTCAGCCACGAGTAAACTCCAGGCGGAATTGTCATTTTAGTAAGACTGCAGATATATTATGCGAGCCGGCCTGCACGCGCATCGGAGCGCGCCATGCCAAAGGGGCCGGTTCACGGATCGCGCGGGGGCGAAACGCGCGGAGCAAGGAAGAGGGGAATGGCATACCGGGGTTGGGTTAGGGCGGTCGTCGCTTCAGGGCTGGCGATCCCCTCGTTGTTGCCCGTCCCGGCCTCTGCAGAACCAGCTTACGTCGTCGTCGTCCGTGGATATGTGGATACTGTCGTCCGGCCGATGATCAGCACACCGATGGTTCTCGCGGCGATCAGAGAGCAGAACGCCAAATTCAATGACGTCAGCAGCACAGATATCCAGGTCCTTGATTCGACCTATCGGTCCGAAGTGGAAACCGGCGACCTGCAAATGGTGTCCGCTATTTTATCCACGCCCGTTTCGCGCTACCTGAAGGAAAAACAGGATGCGTCGCAGGGCGTTATCGTCGAGTTCTTCATTACCGACAGGAATGGGCTCAATGTCGGCGAGAGCAGAGTGACGATGGATTTCTGGCAGGCCGACGAAAACAAGTTTCTCCAGACCTTCGCGCGCGATTCGGACGAGACTTTCGTCGATCGCGCCGAGCGCGACGAGATCACGCAAATTCTGGAGGCGCAGGCCAGTTTCACCATTCGCGACGAGGCTGGAGCGGCGATCGGCATCGCCACCGTGACCGTCGCGCTTGATGCGATGTGAGGCTGCCCGAATCGCGATGCCGATCCGGGTTGAAAATGCCATCCTTAGATTTGGAATCGGCCAACTTTTTCTTTTCGTCCCCGCTTTTCAGGTATCCGAAGCCCGCAAAGCCCTGAAATTCAGGGCCTCCAGGCTTTTCCCCGGTCTTCACAGGGCCGTCCACAATATGTTGTGGTGAACGCTTCGTTAAAAACCACCCCTTGACGGAATCGCCCATTTCTCACTTAATGGTTTGCGATGTTGCGGCGGCAGCTGGACCGGGTTTAACGAGGCCGGTTCTCTTCAAAATTCGAGCGTGGAATCAGGGCGTTGCATCCATGATGGATGGGAGCCGTGAGGGGATTTCTGCGCGATTTTGACCTCCAAAAAAGTGACATCCGGGGCTGGCGATAATAAGCTGTTAATACTATATTTAGTGTTTGCAGCCACCATCACCACAAGATACAGGAAAGACATCTCCGGATGACACTCCTGTGACGGTACGGAAACGAGAACTGGCTGCGCATCTTCCGGCGCTGCCGGATGAGGAAACTTGCGCCCTGGTCAACGGGGATGGGGCGCGCAAACAGAGGTGCAAGGACATGCGGATAGAACGCCGTTTCACAAAGGCAGGCCAGAGCGCTTACGCGGACATCGATTTTCGCAAGGCGACGAGCGAGATCAAGAACCCAGACGGTTCGATCGTCTTCCGCCTTGAGAACATCGACGTTCCCGCGCAGTTCTCCCAAGTCGCGGCCGATATCCTTGCCCAGAAATATTTCCGCAAGGCCGGCGTTCCGGCAAAGCTGAAGAAGGTCGAGGAAAACGACGTTCCCTCTTTCCTGTGGCGTTCGGTTGCCGATGAGGCAGCCCTCAAGGAACTGCCGAAGGAGCAGCAGTACGGTTCCGAAATCGATGCCCGCCAGGTGTTCGACCGCCTGGCCGGCACCTGGACCTACTGGGGCTGGAAGGGCGGGTACTTCTCGTCTGAGGAAGATGCCTCTGCCTTCCGAGACGAACTCGCCTACATGCTCGCCACCCAACGCGTCGCCCCGAATTCCCCGCAGTGGTTCAACACCGGCATGCACTGGGCCTATGGCATTGACGGTCCCGGCCAGGGCCACTTCTATGTCGACCCCTTCACAGGTAAGCTGACGAAGTCCAAATCGGCCTACGAGCATCCCCAGCCGCATGCCTGCTTCATCCAGTCTGTCGAGGACGACCTCGTCAACGAAGGCGGCATCATGGATCTCTGGGTTCGCGAGGCCCGCCTGTTCAAATACGGCTCCGGCACCGGCTCCAACTTCTCATATCTTCGCGGCGAAGGCGAAAAGCTTTCCGGCGGTGGCCGCTCCTCCGGCCTGATGAGCTTCCTGAAGATCGGCGACCGTGCGGCGGGCGCCATCAAGTCGGGCGGCACGACACGCCGTGCGGCCAAGATGGTCGTCGTCGACATCGATCACCCGGACATCGAGGAATACATCAACTGGAAGGTCAAGGAAGAGCAGAAGGTTGCGGCACTCGTCACCGGCTCGAAGATCGTCGCAAAGCACCTGAAGGCGATCATGAAGGCCTGCTTCAATTGCGAAGGCGGCGCCGATGCAGATTGCTTCGACCCGACCAAGAACCCTGCCCTCAAGCGCGAAATCCGCGCCGCCAAAAAGGACCAGGTTCCGGAAAACTATGTGAGCCGCGTCATCCAGTTCGCCCGCCAGGGCTACAAGGATATGGAGTTCAAGACCTACGACACGGACTGGGATAGTGAAGCCTACCTCACCGTTTCCGGCCAAAACTCCAACAATTCGGTCTCGATTCGCGACGACTTCCTGCGCGCCGTCGAAGCCGATGGCGATTGGAACCTGACGGCCCGCAAGGACGGCAAGGTCATGAAGACGCTGAAGGCCCGCGACCTCTGGGAGACGATCTCCTACGCCGCCTGGGCATCGGCCGATCCGGGCCTGCACTTCAACACGACGATGAACGACTGGCACACCAGCCCGGCCGCCGGCCCGATCCGCGCCTCCAACCCGTGCTCGGAATACATGTTCCTCGACGACACGGCCTGCAACCTTGCCTCGCTGAACCTCATGCAGTTCAAGGATGCCGCGACAAAGCGCATCAACATCGCCGACTACGAGCATGCCGTGCGTCTGTGGAGCGTCGTGCTCGAGATCTCCGTGATGATGGCGCAGTTCCCCTCGCGTCGAATTGCCGAACTCTCCTACGAATACCGCACGATCGGTCTCGGCTATGCCAATATCGGCGGCCTGCTGATGTCGTCCGGAATTCCATATGACAGCGACGAAGCCCGCGCCATCGCAGGCTCCCTGACGGCGATCATGACCGGCATTTCCTATGCCACCTCGGCGGAAATGGCCGCCGAACTCGGCCCGTTCCCGATGTTTGCGCCGAACCGCGAGAACATGCTGCGCGTCATCCGCAACCATCGCCGTGCCGCCTATGGCGAGAGGTCGGGCTATGAAGGCCTGTCGATCAACCCGGTCGCCCTCATCCACGCCGAAAATCCGGACCAGGATCTCGCCGCGCACGCCAAGAGCGCCTGGGACAAGGCACTGGAACTCGGCGAAAAGCACGGCTACCGCAACGCCCAGGCAACCGTGATTGCGCCGACCGGAACGATCGGTCTCGTTATGGATTGCGACACGACCGGCATCGAGCCCGACTTCGCGCTCGTCAAGTTCAAGAAGCTTGCCGGCGGGGGCTACTTCAAGATCATCAACCGTGGCGTACCGGAAGCGCTGCGCACGCTCGGCTACTCCGAAAGCCAGATTGCCGAGATCGAAGCCTATGCTGTGGGTCACGGCAATCTGAACCAGGCGCCCGCCATCAACCCCTCGACGCTGAGGGCCAGGGGCTTCACCGACGAGAAGGTCGAGGCCGTCAACGCCGCGCTGAACTCGGCCTTCGACATCAAATTCGTCTTCAACCAGTGGACGCTTGGGCTCGACTTCCTAAAGGGCACGCTGAAGGTATCGGACGAACAGCTTGCCGACATGAGCTTCAACCTGCTCGACCACCTGGGGTTCTCGAAGAAGGACATCGAGGCGGCAAACATCCATGTTTGCGGCGCCATGACGCTGGAAGGTGCTCCGTTCCTCAAGAACGAGCACCTCGCCGTCTTCGATTGCGCCAATCCCTGCGGCAAGATCGGCAAGCGTTATCTCTCGGTCGAAAGCCACATCCGCATGATGGCGGCTGCCCAGCCCTTCATCTCGGGTGCAATCTCCAAGACGATCAACATGCCGAACGATGCAACCGTCGACGATTGCAAAAGCGCCTACATGCTTTCCTGGAAGCTCGGCCTCAAGGCCAACGCGCTTTACCGCGACGGCTCAAAGCTCTCGCAGCCACTGAACGCTTCTCTGATCGAGGACGAAGGCGACGAGGACGCGTTGGAGGAACTGATGGCCCAGCCAACAGCCGCTCAGGCCGTTACCGTCACCGAGAAGATCATCGAGCGGGTGATCGAGAAGGTCGTGCGCAGCCAGGAAAAGCTGCCGGGCCGCCGCAAGGGCTACACTCAAAAGGCAAAGATCGGTGGTCACACGATCTTCCTGCGCACCGGCGAATATGACGACGGCCGTCTCGGCGAGATCTTTCTCGACATGAACAAGGAAGGTTCGGCCCTTCGTGCCTTCATCAACAACTTCGCGATCTCGGTCTCGCTCGGCCTGCAATATGGCGTGCCGCTCGAGGAATATGTCGATGCCTTCACCTTCACGAAGTTCGAGCCGGCTGGCATCGTCACCGGCAACGACGCGATCAAGAATGCGACGTCGATTCTCGACTACGTATTCCGCGAACTCGCCATCTCCTATCTCGGCCGCCACGATCTGGCGCATGTCGATACGTCCGACTTCAACAACACGGCCCTCGGCCGCGGCGTGTCGGAAGGCAAGGCGGACGTCGTCTCCAAGGGCCTGACTCGCGGCTATAAGCCAACGCTGGTTTCCGGAACCGGGACCGAGCGCCCGGCATCGGAGATCAAGGGGGCTGCAACAGCCGCCCCCGCCCGCGCCTCCTCGGGCGCGACGATCACAGCGATTGCCGGCAACACCGTGCGCAAGCTCGAAACCGTCGCCGCCTCCTCCGAAGTCGTCGCTTTCAAGCGCGATTACGAGGAACGCGCCAAGGAACTAGCGGAGGAAATCGCCGAAGAGATCGTTGAGGAATCCAGCACGCTCTTCACCGACGCTGCCGCTGCCGACGCAGCCTCTGCCAAGACCGAAGCCAAGAAGGTCGAAGCCGAACGCCGCGCCCGCTCCATCATGCAGGGCTACACGGGCAACATGTGCACCGAGTGCCAGAACTTCACGATGGTGCGGAATGGAACCTGCGAGAAGTGCGATACGTGTGGAAGTACAAGTGGGTGCTCTTGAGTACCTGTTGGACTGTCCCGTGTGTCTTTGAGAAACCAAACCTAGTACTGGCCAAATAAGCTCAGTATTGGCCATTTTGGGACCTGAAACTGGCCAACGCCACATTTACCATCGCCGGGCACTGAAAAGTGCCCGGAAAATGCTTCTCAGAACAAATTATGAAACAAACGCGAACGTTGAAATCAAATCGCCAGTTCACGCGTTAGTGTTCCCCGGCTTGCCGGTCCTCGCCATCTGACTCTGCCAACTCGATGGAGCGGTTCGCTGCCCGCAACCAGTGAACCGCCCCAGTCCTCGCCCCATGGAAAGGCAAGTCATTGCGCGCTTTCCGGCACCAACGGGCCTGGCTCGCGCGGCACCCGGAGCAGGCATTCCCGCAAGACTCGGTCGGCTTCATCGATCCTACCGGCGGCACGGAGCGCCCGGCCATAAACATAGATATAGTGCTCCGAAGCTATCGGATGCAGCCGGCGCGCCCGCTCGGCGTTGCCTGCCGTCTCGTCCGACTGGATCCGCGACGCGAATGACGGCTCGTACGCATTGGCGGAGGGAGATATTACGTCGCTTTCATACGGACCGAAAAAGCGGGCGGCGGCCGCCGGCGGATTCGGTAGACGCTGGCGGGCGGAAGATTTGCCATTGTGCCGCCGATCCGCGCCGCTTTTAGCCCAAGGCGATCTAGCACGGTGCGTGGCACAGGGCATCGCGGACCATAAGTGAACTGACAGAACGCACCGCCCGGCCGCAGGTGGCTGAACGCTCCATCCAGTATGGCGATGACCTTTCGCGGTGGCATGCGGCAATCCACTAACTACCGCGCCAGCGCCTTCTTGGCCAGATAGCGCGACATCTCGGATCCGAGTCGCATCTATCCGGAGCGTATGAGCTCGGGGAAAGCGGAGTTGGAGAAGTTCGGCGAAATCGGATCCGGACTCGACGAGCATGAGTTGGTCCTCGGGAATGCCGCGGGCGATGAGCGCGCGGGTGTACACTCCGGTGCCGGCACCCAGCTCGAGCACTGGCCCTGTAGCGATTGAGATTTCTCTCGTCATGGCATTCGCCAAGGCCACGCCCGTGGGTATGATTGTCGCGACGCGAAGCGGATCTGATAGCCAGGCATGGAAGAACCTGATGAGGTCGCTAAGCGTATCGTGCTCCGGAATTTGTGCCTCACTGGTCATTAATTCGGGTCCCCTCGGAAACTGCCGGCCGCCAGTGAGTCCAAATCACGACGAAAACACCCTCTGAAAATACCAGAAGCAATAACACGATCAGCGCCAGAACAGAGGCATTGGCGACGTCGAGCACGGTGGAGGTCGCGACTCCCAATCCGATGAAGATGCTGTTCCAGAGTGCGACGCCGCACGCGGAAGCCGTCACGAAGCGGGCTGCCTTAACGCGCAGGAGTCCTGCGAGCCACGGCGCAAGCAGCCTGACAGTCGGGACGAGCTGCGCTGCGATCGCAAACCTTGCTTGGTTGTCGCATAAACTCGCCGTCCAGCGCTCGATGCGTCCAGCCGATAGTCCGAAGAGACGACCGCCCCTGTAGAGAAGCGCCCGTGATCGCGCCTCTCCAAGGGCCTTCGCTAGCCAATAACATATGATACAGCCCAGAAGGCTGCCGGTGATCGAGGCGAGAAGAGCGGCCGGGAGTGACCACGCGCCCTCTGCCGCGGCGATGCCGACAGCGACGAGAAGCCCGTAGGAAGGTAGCACGGGCACGAAACGCTCAGCGAGGGCTATGCCGAACAGCCCCGCTGCCCCGCAGGCGGCGATCGAGGCCATGACTTCGCCAATCGGGTCGATGTCCACAATGTTCCTCGCCGTTAATTCGCTGAGGTCTGGGTGAACGGCAGTGCGATAGGCAGCTCGATCCTCGTCACGGCCGATGCGAAAAGCGTTCCGATGAAGAGCTCGCCATTCCACAGGACGGCGTTGGCCGGCGCAGCCGCTTCCTCGGTCCCCCCGTGGAACTCTTGCAGAACCTCACCCGTGTGATCGTCGATAACGCAGATGAAGCCGTCTGGAGCATTGCGGGTGAAGAAGGAATTGGGCAGCCGCGCCACGACGTGCCGCATCAACCAGCTTGGCAGGACGCTTTCGTCGAGCACCAGGCTTCGATGATAGGCGGCAAGCAGCATTCTGCCGTCGCCGATTCCAGTCAGACCGTCAGCCGAGCCCTTCAAATTATCGACCAGCGTTTCACGCTCTCCTGTGCGAGGGGCGTCGAGCCAAATGCGCGACAATCGGTAACGGTTGGTCTCTGCTACGACGATCGATCGTCTGTCCCGACTTATGGCGATGCCGTTGGGGAAATAGAGGCGAGTTGCGAGCACAGAGGCCACCCTGCTTCGCGTGTCAAAGCGGATCACTCTGCCGAATGGACGACCCTCCAGAAGGTCCGGCACCCCATAGGTTCCCTGAACGCCGATAGTAGAGACGTTGTAGCGGCTGCTCGAGTCCGAAAGATAGATGATCCCGTCGACATCCATGGCGAGATCGTTGGCAAACAGGATCGGCGTGCCGGCCACTTCGGTCAGCAGGCTGCTCACTTCGCCATCGGGCGAAACCGCCCGCAGCCCCATGCCGTGATTGGCCACATAGAGGATGTCATTCGCGCCGATCACCAATCCAAGCGGGCGTCCTCCGACGGACGCGAACCGTTCGAAACGCGGCGTCCCGGCGGTGAGATCGGCGCGCCAGATAATCCCATCGACGGTGCCGGTGAAGACGCGGCCACGACTGTCGACGGCGACATCTTCCGGGCCCGACAAGATCTCCTGCGCAACGGGGCGTGCTCCGCTCAAATCCTCGTTGCGCGCGCCTTGCGAGTATGGACCGGGGATCCATGTCGCGGGCCGAAAATCCGACGACTGGACCATCAGGGCGAAGGCGGTAACGAAGATTGCAGCGAGTGCCGCTACAGCCTTGGAACTTCGTTGAATGACGATCTGCAATTTCATGAGCCAACGATCCGGTTTCCACAGTTTGTGCTTAAAAAGTTATGTCGATTAGCCACAATCGATAATAAGGCTTCAAATGCACAGGTTAATCACGCATGCTTCACAATCACCGCGTTCAAGGACGAAGAGAGTTCCGAGAAAGTGACGTCATGCTCAAGCGAACGGACACCGACGCAGTGGCGGCCTTCATCAAGGTGGCCGAGCGCATGAGCTTTCGCGCCGCCGCCGCCGACCTCGGCGTCTCGCCCTCGGCCGTGAGCCAGATGGTCAAGGCGCTCGAAACCAACCTGGGCACGGCGCTGCTCTCCAGGACCACCCGCAGCGTCGGGCTTACCGAAGCGGGCATGATCTTCTTAGAGCAGGCGCGGCCGGCGCTTGAAAATCTGGAAGCCTGCTTCACGACACTGAGGATTTACAGCGGCCGCCCGTCAGGAACCCTGCGCCTCAACGCCTCCCGAGGGGTCATTCCGTTCCTCCTCGATCCGTTACGCGAGTTCTGTGAAGCCTACCCAGGGATTGAAGTTGAGCTCTTCGCCGAAGACGGTCTGTCGGACATTGCCGCGAACGGGTTCGATGCGGGAATCCGGCTGGGCGAACGGATTCAGCCCGACATGGTTGCCGTTCGGCTTTCGCCGTCCTTCCGGTTCATTGTGGCGGGCTCACCGTCCTACTTCGCGCAAAATCCGAAACCCGAACACCCGAACGATCTTGGCGATCATCGCTGCATCCGGTTCCGCCTCGGCACTTCCGGAAAGATCATCAACTGGACCTTTCGGGACGGCAAGCGGACCTATGAAGTGGCAGTAAAGGGGCCGATGATCCTTAACGATACGCCGGCGATGGTCGCGGCCGCGCTTAAGGGACTTGGCTTGATTTACGTGGCGGAGCCGGTCATTGAAGAGCATCTGTCGTCGGGACGTCTAGTCAGCGTGGTCGATGATTGCGCAATCGAGTCGCCCGGCCTCTTTCTCTATTATCCAAAGCGGAACTCGCTGTTGCCGAAGTTGCGGGTTTTCGTAGAGTTCGCACGGGCACGGGGCCGGCAGCGGGAAAGCTTTGTATCGAGGGCGACCTAGGCCGCGCCGGCTCTTCGATCAATGGTCGTGGCACCCGCCTTTTCACTCACCTGCAGCACCGTGCGCCTCAGCCACAGATGACCGGGGTCGCTGTCATTCCGCCGATGCCAGAGCATTGTCTCTTCGTAGCCCGAATACTCAAAGGGCACGGGGAAAGATCGCACCCCGGGCCAGTCGGCAAGACCGATCAGATTCGCTGACAAGGTGCAGATCATGTCGGTGCTCGCGACAATCGGCGGCACGGCCAATGCGTAGGGCAGGCTCATCATAACGGTCCGCTTCAGGTTGCGATCATCCAGCATACGATCGACATAGCCCTTGAGATCGCCGACGTGGGTGACCACAATGTGCGGATACTTCAGGTAGAGATCCAGGGTTAGCTCATCGCGAATTTCCGGGTGAGAGGCCGACACGACCGAAACCCAGTCGACGTGGAAGAGGTTCAACCGCTTTATGCTGGTCGGCGCATCCGGCAAGATGGTAATTGCGAGATCGACCGAGCCCTTCTCGAGCTGATCGACCACTTCCTGGCGATGAAGACTTCGCACGATGATGGAGGTTCTTGGCGCATTCCTTCGCAACGTTGCCATCAGTTCGGGTACCAGACTGGCCGCAACATGATCCGTCGTCGCAATTCTGAAAACACGTTGCGACCGGGCCGGCGAAAACTGCCCAAGGCCGCCCAGCGCGTCCTCAATCTGACGCAGTGCCGCCCGGATCGGATCAGCAAGGTCTAATGCCTTTTCCGTCGGTCGCATGCCGTCGGCACTGCGGACAAACAGATCGTCGGCAAACAGATGTCGCAGATGCGCCAGCCGCTTGCTCATGGCGGGCTGGCTGAGGCCGATACGCGCCGCCGCGGCACTCACGCTCCCCTCGCCGAGCAATGCGTCGAAGGCGACGAGTAAGTTGAGATCTACTGCGGCAAGGTTCATCGCGGGACATCCGATGAGCGGGAGAACTATATTACTATGGGAAATATCCGAATGTTCAATATCGATTGGACGACTGGAGCCGGCGATGGGAGGAATGGTCGCCACTCGACTGGAGGTAGATTTAATGCGAACCCATTTGCGCATCGCCGCGCTGGCGATGGTACTGATCCCGAGTCTCGCACTTGCCGAGACTTTTCCCCCTAAAGCCGAGAGGGTCCTTGTCCTCTCGGACACCGATATGGTGCCAACCGTGTACGAGACCGGTGAACTGGGTCCTCTCGATGCCGAGCACGGGGATACGCTGTCCATCATCACCTCGCCATCGAGCGACGCGCCGTTGGTATCGCCGATAAAGATATCGAACTCAAATTACGGCCCGCCTGGGGCGCTCGATCTTTCGCCTGATGGCCTTTACGCCTTCGTCGCGGAGACCTTCCGCCAACGGCCAGAGGGCGCAACGCGCCTCGATGAACTGCCGCAGGGCGACACGATCCGTTCAGTACGCCTTGATGGCGCTCGCCCACCGGTCGTGGACAGCGTACGCATTGGTACCCAACCACAGGCCATTGCGGTCAGCCCATCCGGTGATCTGATCGTTGCGATAACTGTCGATCCCGACCGCGAGCTGGCGTTCGTTCCGCTCACAGACGGCCGCTTCGGCCCAGTTACCAACTTCGGCCTTGACCTCGAACCGGCTACCGGATCCATCCCCTTGAAGTCGACCTGGGTGCAGTGGCATCCTAGCGGTCGGTACATAGCGGTCAACCTAGTTGATCGCAATCAAGTCGCCTTCTACGAAGTCGTGCGCGGTCAAGACGCGACCGTCTCGGACATCCTTCCCTGGGGCAACCGCGTACACACTAACAAGTTTCCTTTCGTCGGTCGCTTTTCACCCGATGGCCGCTATTACGTGACGTCGGACGTTCAATGGGGCGTCGACACCGACGGCTTTTACGGTGTGCGGGAGGGGATCTTGACGACCGTCAGGCTCGCCAATGTCGGCGCGCGCGGCGATGCAGCGCGGCATACGGTGCCCCACATCACTCTCGGGGGCTGGGGAGCCGAGACGGTTGCCTTCAGCCCTGACGGCCGTTTCCTGGTAACGTCCAACCTGCGCGGAACCGGAAAACCGGAAGGCTCGCGCGACTGGACTGAGCAGGCTTCGCTCAGTCTTTACGAGTTGGACCGCGAAACCGGACGGCTGACACTTCATGGCGAATGGCCGATCTCAGGGGTTCTGCCCCAAGGTCTCGCCTTCGATCGAGGCGGACGCCATGTCTTTGTCGGCGTCAATCGGTACAGAAATGAGAACACATCACCCGGCGGAGCTGTCGAAGTCTGGCGCATTTCGACAGAAGGTCGCCCATCCCTTGTTGCGACCCAGGACCGTTTCAGACTCCCACCCGGTGTTCATACCATCGTTGGACGGTGACACCAGCAACGGTGTCATCGTGTTGCGGATGTCGCAAAAATCCTGGGTTTCGCGAGATGCAGGCGGCCCTTTGGGGCCGCTCTGACCCAAACATTGAGATCGGGCGGCGCGCCGTTGAGTTTAGGCAGTGAACGGCCTCAAGCGAGAGTTCAGCAGGCCACTTACTTTCGCCACAGCGACGGCGAATGGCCTTTGTGAGAGCGGAACAGGCGCGCAAAGTGACTTGGACTCGCGATCCCACAGAGCGCTGCGACCTCGACGATCGGTAAATCCGTTTCGCGCAAAAGACGAGCCGCTCGGTCCATCCGGCGACTGGATATCACTTCCAGAGGCGTCTGGCCGGTTGCTCCGCGAAAGGCGCGGAAGAAATGCCCCTCCGAGATGCCAAGCGAAAGAGAGAGGTCGGAAATCGAGATCGGCTCCGCCAGTCGGGCATCAATTCTCTCATAGGTGTCACGAAGCTGTCGTCTCGTCAGGGTGTATTTCGGCGACGGGCCGTGCGGACTGCGTTCTGCAATCTTGTTCGACAGATACTCCGAAAGAGCAAGAGTCATCGTCGAGCAGTAGGTCTGGTCCAAACTTCCTTCACGACGACAAAGGCCGCGCATCTGCGCCGTCATGCCATGGATGAAGTCGTCGCGACCAACGAGAAACGACTTGGCGTCATGAAGCTTTGGGCTTGCCACAGCCGGATCGATGGCAATCGCGCCCCATTCCCAAGCGACGTCGCGGAGGCGAAGCTCGCGACTGCAGCCGGCAGGCAGAAAGGAAACCATGCCCTTCGCGTCGCGGCCCTCATAGCGATATCCGTCGTCGGTTCGAAACGCATGATGAGCTGCGCCGCCACTGAGCGTCACCATGATCAGATGGAAGTCCGGTGCTATCTTGCCTTCTACTTCTCCTGTCCGCCGCCGTCGCGCGGTTTCGAAGCGACCTCCTGGCCACTCTATTCGCAGATGATCTTGGGGCGGCTGGGTCAATTGCCAGCCTTCGTTCCTCGTCTTCTGTTGCATCGACGTCCGCACCTACACGCCTGCAAAACCATCTTGCAGGTCAGATGGTGAACGATACGGCTGTTTGCGGGCGTAAGCATTTAGAAATCGGCGGTCTTCAACTCTCGCCGTTCAACAGTACGTGAGGGTTGAGAGTCTGAAGGGTCTCTAGCTCGCAGAAGGTGAAGCTACGATTTCAGATCATAGGCGCAGCGGAAGCCGATGTAGACGACATAGAAGTCCGCAGGCTTCCACTGCATGGCGTCTTTCCGCATTTTATCCGGGCCGTACCACCACGAGCCGCCAGCCGTGAGCGCAGTGTCACCGTCGCGGTCGGCGAGCCATTCCCAGACGTTGCCACCCATGTCGTAAAGGCCATTCACGCCTTGGCGGGTGGTTGCGGCGGAGACATGCCGAGGCCACGGATCGCCAGCGTTCGTATTTGCCCCTTCGGGCGTATCTCCTGTCGGGTAGGAATAGGTTTTCCCGACTACGAAACCCGCCCGCGACCCGTTTCCATATTCACGATAGGCGGCGCGCTGCCATTCGGCGCGGGTTGGCAGTCGGCCGCCGACTGAGGCGCAATAGTCACGTGCCTCATACCAGCTCACATGAACGGCGGGTTCGGCCACGTCTTGCGGTGGTTCTCCAAACGGGCTGCGATAAGACCAGCCTGGACGACGTTCCCATCCGCTTCCCCATTCGTGACCGCCGCCATCGCGCTCAGCGGCCGTCCTCAGCTTGGTCGCGTCAGCGAAGGTGGCGAAATCGGCGATAGTCACCTCGCTCCTGTCGATGGCGAACCCCTCGATAGTGACACGGTCGCTCCCGGCCGTGGCGGCGGCCGGAAACGCAATGAGGATGAGTGTCAGGTACGTTGGGGTGGTTGCGGGAAAGGCCATGTGACGACGCCGCCATATTTTTTTCCAGGATAGGGAGGCTGTTTAAGCGCGTCAGCGACGCCTGTCAGCCCGGTATAGTAATCCGCCATGCGCTCACGGGTCGCCCGGTCGGGCAGCTCGCCGTAGAGCGCGCCCATGTTGTCGACGAGGTGCTGTGGCTGGCTTGTCGCGGGGATCACATTCGTGACGGCCGGATGGGAGATGATCCATTTCAGGAAGTACTGCGCCCAGGTCTCGATACCCATCTCCTTGGCGAAATCTGGAACTGGTTGTCCCGCCACGGGCGTAAAGAGCCGCGCCTTTTCAAACGGGATGTTGACCTGAACGGCAACACCGTTTGCGGCGCAGGCATCGAGCAGCCGTTGTTCGGCGGCACGCGTCAGGATCGTATAGGCGATCTGGACGAAATCCAGAGTGCCTGTGTTCACGAGGCGCTCCATGGTGTCATAGTATTCCGGGCTCCACTGGGTGATGCCGATATAGCGCACAGAACCCTCGGTCTTCTTCTGGGCCAGCCAGTGACGGACCTGGTCGTGGTTTTCGAGACTGTGGACCTGCAGCACGTCGATCCGATCCCGCCACAGCCGTTCCCGCGACTGCCGGAGCTGCCGTTCCGAATGGCTGTTGTCGGAAAGGTAGTCGCCGGTCGTCCAGGTCTTGTTGGTGATGAAGATGTCGTCGGCGATGCCAAGATCGGTGATGAAATCGCCGACGCACACTTCAGACATTCCGTAGAGTGGTGACGTATCGATGACCCTTCCACCGTGCACATGGAACAAGCGGATTACCTCGCCCACATTGTCGCGCGGTTCGCCTGGGCGGACGTCAAAGGTCTCGAATGTGCCCAGGCCGACCGCCGGGATCATCTCCCCCGTCTTCGGGATTGGCCGCATGATCGCAGCGCCGCCCCCTTGTTGAGCAATGGCCGGTCGTATGGAGATTGCCGGTGCGAGCATCGATGTTGCGGCAATCGCCGCCATGCCGGTCAAAAACGTCCGGCGTTTCGTTGCGAGTCCTGAGGTCATTCCAAAAAATCCCCTGTTGTGACGACAAGGGACGTTAGTCGGCAGAAACTCGCCGCGCGCGCTCGATCCTCACCATTTGCTCGATCCTGATCATTTTTCTGCGTGGCACTGGACGCTTCGCATCTACCGGTCCCGCACGACACCCATTCGATGAACTGATCGCAATGAACCATCCTGTTTTGCAGAAAAGACCGCTTTCACTCGCTGACGATGTCGGAACTTCTGCTTACGCCAGCTTCTCGACCCATGCCCCGAAGGCATCAAGGAAGTTTCCGAGAAATCCCTTCGTCGCATCACTGGAGAGTGACCCGGCCTCATCGATGAACTTGTCGGCGCTGCTGAGATAGACCTCGGGCTGTGGTAACACAGCGACATTAACACTGACCAATATCTGGCGGAGATGCAGCGCCGCTGCAGATCTGCCCAGCAGTCCAGGTGATGCAAGCATTTTCAGGACAAGGAAGCATTACTGGCTGCCGTTGCCGCCCAGGAACTACGTACAAGAACCGCTGTGATGGTCACGATTTCAGCGACACCCCGCGATCCTTTATCCGCCTTCCGGAAGATGGCCCACGAACATGTTCACTGGGGGCTTAGCTATCCGAATCGGTTTGGATCGATCTTTGGGCGCTGGGAACGTTACGACGAGGACCTAGCCCACACCGCCAATAAAACGCTACGTCTTTTCATAGAGTCCATCGCAGTCCTCCGTAGGAGCGGAGCAATAAAGCCGGGCGACGATGAGCGAACGGCTGCCATGTTCATGGCCCTTATGCACGGCTCGATAGGCATGGCCCTGAGCGGCCATCGTTCCGAGGACGGCAAGGGCCAATCTGACCCACAGGGGCTAATCGACGACCTTATCGAAATGCTTCAGTCGAATTGATGCGCCCCCTTCATTGTTCCCAACCAAGCCAGTCCCTCTTGGTACACGGCACCCGCGGTCCGGTGCGAAGCACAGCGAGCTCGGACCATTGGAACGTGCGGCCGCCGACCGGTGTTCTGGTCGGCGGGTTGCTGGGGGTGGCGCCGCCCGGTGATGCTGCTGTCAGGCAAGCCGCTCGTTGGTGGTGCGACAGCAGCGGCTGTCTAGCTCAATGCCGGTCCAGTTCCGCCGGAGTTGCCGGGCCAACGCCGTAGCCGGTCGCTTCGGTAAATGATCGAGGTATCTATCGAGAGGTTCGATCCCGAAATGGACCGGTAGACGACCCGTCGCGCTTCAGGTTCTCAAGGCATTTTGGGAGAAGATGTCGGCTACGGCGCACGCGACGGATCAGCCTGTGCGGAGTTCTCGTGGGAGAGACAAGACGAGAGCGACCCGGCCTGTGGTCGCGGGTGGGCTGCTCTCGTCTCCGCCGGACGCCTTGTCGGGCACTTCTACATCCACAACGGAGACGATTCAGGCTTCGCCTGCGAACGCGACTGACTTCTTCAACAGCCTTGCTAGGGGACGTCTCTCAGCGTCTCGATGAAGCGGATCATGTCGCCCACCATGCCGTCGTTAAAGATGTCGTTGTGACCCGCACCGTCGTAGATCAGCATTTGCTTGGGTTCGGGTGCGATGCGGTATAACGCCTCGCCCGAAGATAAAGGAATGCTGTCGTCACGTCGACCGTGGATGAACAGCTTCGGTTGTCTCACCTTCGCGATTTTGATGTCCGAACGGAAGGGATCCTTGATAAGAAGTGCAACCGGAAAGACCGGATAATGCGTCTGCGCCACTGACAGAACCGAAAGGTATGGGGACACCAGGATCACCCCAAGGGCCGGCCTCTGCCCGGCCGTGTTCACTGCGACGCCGGTGCCAAGCGATCGGCCTAGCACAATGATCTCGCTTTTGGACCGTACTGAAAGCCAGTCGAACGCGGCAATGCCGTCGGTCAGCAGCCCCTCCTCGCTCGGCGAGCCCGTCGAATCCGGATAACCCCGGTAGGAAATGGCCAGCATTCCAACGCCTCGCGCAGCCAGCGCCCGCGCGAGAAATCCGTAATTGTCGACGAGGTCACCATTTCCGAAAAAGAGGAGCACGCAGGGTTTGTCGAATTCGCCCTGGCTGTAGAGTCCATGAAGCGCCTCTCCGTCCGGCGTCTGGATATATACGTTTTCGCCCCAGCGCGTACGCTCCGGAGTGGGTGTGGCGCTGGCGCCGGGAAAGAGGAGAGCACGCTGAGAAAAGTACACCAAGCCTACAAGGGCAAGGTAGATGAACGTCGCCATCAGCGGCAGGATCAGTAGCAGTCTTGTGGCGCTCACGGCAGCATGTCCTCGCGTACCTTCATTTCGTGCGCCGTTTGATGGGTCCGCATTAAACCATATCGCAGCCCGTGCCACCAGTTAACGCTTCGTCAATAGTCACAAGGACTTTTCACCTCCAGGTTCACCATCAAAGGCGCTTCGGCCTTGCGATCGGACATTCGCCCGAGCCACCTCGGGTGTTTGCTGCGAAAGCGAAAACCTGAATTGCGGAGTGTTGCTGTACGGCTCGCGAGGGTCATGATAGATTTTCCGACCAGCGAGGTAATCTCATGCCGGATGTCGCCTCTTGGCTGGCCCGCCTCGGATTGGACAAGTACGCAGAAGTGTTCACTGCGAACGAAGTTGATTTCGATGCGCTTCGGCACCTCACAGAGCAAGATCTGAGAGAGCTGCCCATCGGCCCGCGCCGCAAGATCCTCGCGGCGATTGCCGCGCTCGATGACGATACCGCCTCGCCCCTGAGTTCCGTGCCGGTTCCGGGGCCTGTGCTGCCTGCACGTGAGGCTGAGCGGCGGCAGCTGACAGTGATGTTCATCGACCTGGTGGGCTCGACCGAGCTGTCACAGCGGCTCGATCCGGAAGAAATGCGTGACGTCATCCGTGCCTACCAGACTGCCGTATCGGCCGAGATTGCACGCTACGAGGGCTATGTTGCCAAGCTCATGGGCGATGGCGTGCTCGCTTATTTCGGCTGGCCGCGCGCGCACGAAGACGATGCCGAACGGGCGGTACGCGCGAGTCTGGCCGCAGTGGCGGCGACCGCGAGTTTGACGACGCTGCTCGGTGAACGCCTTGCAGCTCGCGTCGGCATTGCCACTGGTCTGGTCGTGGTCGGCGACCTGATTGGCGAAGGATCTGCGCAGGAAGAGGCCGTCACCGGTGAAACGCCAAACCTGGCGGCACGCTTGCAGGCCATGGCCGATCCCGACACCGTCGTGGTCGCCGGCGGCACGCACCGGCTCGTGCTCGGATTGTTTGACGCGATCGATCTGGGCCATCGCCACCTCAAGGGTTTCGCAACTCCGGTTCCAGCTTGGCGCATCATCGGCGAGGCCGATACGGAGGGACGTTTTGATGCGCTTCACAGTGTAGCCACGCCGCTGGTTGGGCGAACCGAGGAGCTTGGGCTTCTTGTTCAACGCTGGCAGCAGGCTCGTGCCGGAAAGGGCCAAGTGGTCTTGCTGTCCGGTGAACCCGGCATCGGCAAGTCGCGACTGACTGCCGCGCTGGAAGAACTATTGAGCGGCGAGCCCCACGCACGGATGCGCTATTTCTGTTCCCCCTACCACATTAACAGCGCGCTCTACCCCGTCACGAAGCAGCTCGCGCGCGCTGCAGGACTGGTGCAGAGCGACAGGTCGGACACGAATCTCGACAAGCTCGAAACCCTGCTGCGACAGGGTGTCTCCGACATTGCCGAAGCGGTACCATTGCTGGCGGAATTGTTGTCGATCGAAACCACCGGCCGCTGCGCGCCCCTGAAGCTGACGCCGCAGGCGCGGAGGTCACGCACGTTGAGGGTCTTGATCCAACTGCTCGAAGGACTCGCAACCCTTCAGCCCATCGTAATGAGCGTTGAGGATGCCCATTGGATCGATCCGACGAGCAGCGAATGGCTCGACATGCTGATCGACGGTCTTCAAGACCTGCCGGTCCTCCTGATCGTCACTTTCCGCCCCGAGTTCCATCCGCGTTGGACTCTATTTTCGTACGTCACCGCTTTGCCCCTTAGCCGCCTCGATCGCGATCAAGGATCGGCAATAATCGACCGTGTGGCCGGCAAAGCGCTGCCGAACGAGGTCAGAAACCAGATCCTGGCCAAAACGGAAGGCGTGCCCCTGTTCGTCGAGGAACTCACTAAAACTGTTCTCGAGTCAGGCCTGCTCATCGATAGGGGCGATCACTATGTCCTTTCGGGCCAGCTGCCCTCCCTTGCGATCCCGTCGACACTGCACGACTCGCTGATGGCCCGCCTCGACCGTTTCCCTCCGGTCAAGGAGGTGGCTCAGATGGGCGCGTGCATCGGCCGTATCTTCCAGCATCGTCTGCTGTCTGCCGTGACCGGTTACGATGATGCCCGGCTCGAGGGCATCCTGCAGCAGCTTGAAGAATCCGAGCTCGTTTTTCGACGTGGCGTTCCACCCGAGGCGACCTACACGTTCAAGCATGCGCTCGTGCAGGAAACCGCCTATCAGAGCCTCCTCAAGAGCCGAAGGCAGCAGATCCATGCCGTTATCGCCTCCGAACTGAAGGTGCAGTTCCCCCAGATTGCCGAGGCCGAGCCCGAGACGCTGGCGCACCACTACGCTGCCGCGGGCCTTCCTCAGCAAGCCGTCGCCTTTTGGCTGAAGGCTGGTCAACAAGCCCTGGAGCGATCGGCCCATCCCGAAGCGATTGCCAACTTGGACAAGGGACTCGAACTCGTTGCCTGCCTGCCGGACTCACAGGATCGCCTGCGACAGGAGATTAAGCTGCAGACAGCGTTGGGCGTGACCATGATATCAACCAGAGGCTTTGCATCGCCGGAGGTCCTGCGGGCCTTTTCCAAAGCCCGCACGCTTTCTGAAAAACTGGGTGACAGGGACCAACTGTTCGTCGCGCTCTGCGGTGAAGCCTCGTATCACTTGATTTCTGGCAATTTGCGCGCAGCTGACGAACTTGGCCTTCAATGCCTGGAGCTCGCACGTTCATCCGGCGATCACGCCCTGCTCCTTGAAGCACACCATAGGCAATGGGTCACCAAGTTTTACATGGGAGACAACGCTGCGGCCGAACACCATCTGGATCACGGCATCACCAATTACGACCGGGATCGGGATCATCGCTTGACTTACATCTATACAGGGCATGATCCAGGCGTCTGCTGCAGGAACTACTCTGCGCAGATGCTTTGGCTTCGCGGTTATCCTGACCAAGCTCTCGAGCGATGCCGAGACGCCGTAGCCTTGGCCGAAGAAGTGTCCCATCCGTTCACGATAGCGCAGGCGTTGTCTAACTTCACCGATATCTATCTGTTGCGGCACGAGCCCGACAAGGCGCGCCGCACCCTTTGCAAAACAATCGCGCTGTCAAGGGAATTCGGCCTGGCGCGCGAGATCTCCGAGGGCAGGTTCCAACTCGGCTGGGTGCTCGCTGAGGAGGGGAATTTGATGGAGGGTATCGGAGAGATGCGCGAGGGAATTGCAGCGATCACTGCGATGGGTGTGGCAGCTGGCTTGCAACATAATCTCTGTGTCCTGGCGCAGGCTTGTGTCGAGTGTGGCGCGGCGAGCGAGGGAATGGACCTGTTGGAACAGGGCTTGAGCATGACCGAGTCCGGCGCGAAGTATCGACTTCCCGAGTTGTTCCGCACCAAGGGTGAACTCCTGCTGCGCCAAAATCCAGATGATGGTACTGCCGAAAGTTGGTTCAAGCGGGCCGTGACGATGGCCCGCGATGAAGGTACGAAATCGCTTGAATTGCGAGCTGCTCTTAGCCTGGCGCGGCTGTACAGCAACCGCGGGGGCGACCGAGAGGCCCTTGACCTGCTCGCCCCGGTCCACGCGTGGTTCACCGAAGGTCTCGATACTCGTGATCTCGTCGAAGCAAAAAGACTACTCGATCAATTTGGATAGATACATTTTAGGATGGCCAATCCGAGCGTCTCGTTCAGAACTGATCTCTGAAACGTCACCTGACGAGGGTGTCGCGAAGCACGAAGCATACGTCGAGGCTGTCGGCCACCAGCTCGGCTGCGAAAGCCCTGGAGAAGCTGCCGGTTCCGATCCTCGTCAGAAAACCGACGGTCGCCCGCTCGCCAAGGAGCTGCGGGATATGCAAGGCGGTGTTGAAGATATCGCAGGCGAAGCCCTGCCTTGATTTTTCGAGCCGGTCGGGGCCACATTTCCACCATTGCTTCGCCGATGGCTGCGACCGTCTGGCTGCCGATGCGAGGATTTCCGGCTTCCTTACTTCGGACCGAGATCGTAGATTCCACCGGTCAGCCAGGCTGGCCAGTCGCGCTCGAAGAAGGACTTGGCCGTTTCGTCGAACTTGCGGTTGGAACGCGTAGCGACCGCCATCTGCTTGCCATCGAGGCGAACGACGATCTGCTCCTGGCGGTGGGCGTCCTGCTCTTTGCGGAAACGAAACTCTTGAAGCGGGCCCACGCTCGATAGCGGAACGCACTCGCCAACGGGATCGCAGATCGCGCGTGCGCCGCGGCTGCCGCCACCGTTGCGAATGAAGTAGTCCAGCGCCTCAAGGACGGCCTCCGACGCCAGGGCCATCTGCTGCCATTGAAGCGCCCGGCCAGCCTCGGACGGACGATCGTAAGCTATGCCCTTTTCGCGGATCTCCGCATTGAGACGCTTGGCCGCGGCGAGCGCCTCCGACACACTTTTGCTGTCGCAGATAAGGCCGGCCTTGTCGCTCATCCGTGCCTGGACGTGCGAGCGAATGGCTTTGACATTTAAGGGGCTGTCGGCCTTTAGGACGGCGAGCAGGTCGAAAACACCGGCGCCCGCCACTGCACGAAGATCGCGTTTAGACGGGATTTTCGCCCGACCGCTGGCACCGACATGCTCGGCGACGCGCGTTCCGAACACCTGACCGGCGTTAAGTGCGGCGCCGCCGGGCCGCGTGACGCCATGCGTCCCGGCCGCCTCACCGATCGCATAGCAGCCAGCAAGACTGCTCCGCCCCCACGTGTCAACCATGACGCCGCCGTTCATATGCTGGTTGTTGACCCCGAACTCCAGCGGTTCGGCCGCGATATCGATCTTGTAGCGACGGTAGAGCTCGATCGCGAGCGGGTTCATGTGACGCAGGCGCTGGATCGGCAGTTGCTGGCCTGCACCCGCGTTGCCGAGGTAGCGCTTCACGTCGTCGTCGAGCCGTTCGAGATCGAACGGCAGGTCGCCGGGCACCGGAAGCGGATTGCGATTGAAATCCATGTAGACGCGTCGGCCGGCCGCGCTCTCGCGGAAGATCGCGAGGTCTACCAAGCTCGAGCCGAAGTCGAGCATCCGCGTGGAGTGGAACGGCCACTGGTAACCTTTGCGGAAGACGTTCGAGGCCACTTCCTGCGTCGTGCGATAGTATTGCGCAAGGAAGTGATGTTCGTTTCCCTCCGCATCGACCGAGTAGATGTGTGGGATCGCCTGCACATAGGTTCCGGACAAGTTCCAAGGGAATCCTTCCCTGCGCGTTCCGATACCGAACTGGCTCTCCGTGAGATTCACGAGTTCGACGCCCACCTGAAGGGCAAGTCCGAGAGACCCGAAACAGCCGTTGGGATAGACGCTGTCACGATAGAGCTCGCCTGGTCCGCCCGAAGCAAGAACGAGAACCTCGCACGCGAAGAGGGCGACGCCGAACTGATTGGTATCGGTCCGGTCGCTCGCCCTGAAGGCAATGACGCCGACCACATGGCGGAGATCGCCCTCGCCTTCCGTCAGGATCTTCATGGCCGTGGTGTGGTTGAAGAACGGGACGCCAAGACGGATGGCCTCATCCGCCAGTACCTTCACCATCAGGCGTGAGGTGCGTGGACCGCAGCTCGTCGCCCGACCGACCTCATCGTGGTCCGTCTGATAGCGAAGCGTGCCTCCAAGGGGGTCCTGAGGAAGCGGCAGGCCTAGGAACTGCAGCGTGGCCATCATGCGGGCCGATCCAACAGCCTCCACATAGGCCGTATCTTCGTCCATGGCGCCGCCAGCGCGAATTGCACGGGCCATGGCCTTGAAGTTGTCGCCCTGGTCCGCCGTGTTTGCCGTATGCAGGGTCTGCTTGTCGGAGCCTGAGCAGGCGGACGTGCCTCCCCAGGCGCTCT
The DNA here is from genome assembly GCF_004342325.1 of Rhizobium azibense. NCBI lineage: Bacteria > Pseudomonadati > Pseudomonadota > Alphaproteobacteria > Hyphomicrobiales > Rhizobiaceae > Rhizobium > Rhizobium azibense. The sequence goes on from NZ_SMBJ01000023.1 coordinate 30,335, forward strand.
GGCTCATGATCACCACGTCGTCGCCGCGGCGCTTCATCTCGACGGCGGCCCTCAGTCCCGCGGCGCCGGAACCCACCACGACGCAGCCGGCCCTGTAGACGGGCACGTCTATGCCGGCAAGCCGGACCGTCTCCGAAGGTGTGGCCTCCGGCGACAGTCTCGGCATGTCGACGTCGGTCAGCGCGTCGAGGGTGTGTTGCGGGACATCGATTGTCATCGGCGTTTCCTTGCGAAATCTTCTGTCAGGCGAGCGGGATGTCGATCCAGCGCTTCGAGCGCGAGGATTCCATGCAGGCGTCGACGATCTGGCAGATGTGATGGCCGCTTTCGAACGTCGGCCACATCGGCGTGTTGGTCGTGATCGACTTCACGACTTCGGCGGCCTCGATGATCTTGCTCTCGTTGTATCCCAGCGCGAAGTTCGGCAGTGGAAGAAACGCTCTGAACGTCGGGTTTTCCGGGCCGACGTCAATCTCGCGGAAGCCGGCCCGTCCGGTCCGGTCGTTGTTCGTGTAAAAGCGTAGCCGGTTCACCTCGTCGTAGGTGTAGGCGAGGCTTCCCTTCGTGCCATAGATTTCATAGGTCTGCATGAATTTGCGGCCGGTGGCGACACGGCTGAAGTCGACGATGCCGGCGGCGCCGTTCTGGAAGCGGCAGAGAAGGTTCGTGGCGTCGGGATTGGTGACCTGCTCCCACTTCTCGTCGCCCTTGAGCCGGACCTGCTCGCCATAAGCCAGTCCTTCCACGACCGGCCGTTTCGTCGTGACGATAAGGTTGTCTGCGATCAGCGAGCTGACGCGACCGACGAGGAAATCCATGAAACTGAAGATGTGCGAGCCGGTGTCGCCGACGATACCTGTCGGGGCGAGTTTGCCATCGGCACGCCACATGAAAGGCGCCATCGGATCGCCATACATGTCGACATGCTGGCAGCCTTTGAACATCTTGATCTCGCCGATCTCGCCGGCCTCGATGATTTCCTTCGCTAGGTCGTGGACCGGGTTGCGCGGAAATGCGTGCCCAACGCGCGTAATGAGGCCCTTTTCCCTCGCGATATCGGCCAGTTCGCGGGCTTGCGCTGCGGTGTTTGCAAGAGGCTTTTCGCAATAGACGTGCTTTCCGGCGACGAGGGCGGCCTTCGCCACTTCATAGTGAAGGCTGTCTGGAAGGCATATGTCGATCAGATTGATCTCCGGATCGTTGACGGCCTGCTTCCAGTCCTGAAGGATCTTCGCGCCGGAAGCACGGCGAGCGAGGTCCTCGGCCGCGGCTGGATTGGCCTCGACGAGCGCCACGACGCGAGCGGTGCCGCCGGAGACGCCGAGGAAATGAGGAAAAGTCTGGTAAGCCATGGTATGAATCTTGCCCATCCAGCCCGAGCCGCCCAGAACAGCTACCTTCACTTCGTTCATCGTCGTTCCTCCTTTGGCATACGGCCCTCCCGGGCCTGGTGGCATTCTTCGCTTATCGGATGTCCGCCCGCGCCCGCGGCCGGGTATCGTTGCGCTCGTACGAGAAGATCGCGGAGGGAAGCGGCGCAAGGCCGCGGACGATGTCGGCGCCCTTCTCCCCGACCATGATCGTCGGAGCGTTGGTGTTGCTGGATGGAACGCGCGGCATGATGGACGAGTCGCAGACGCGCAACCCCTCAAGGCCGTGGACCTTTAGATCGAGACCGACCACCGCCTCGGGACCGGTTCCCATCTTGCAGGTGCCGACCGGATGATGATCGGTCTTCGCGTTGGCGCAGCCATATTCGAACAGCTCTTCGTCCGACATCACCTTCGGACCCGGCAGGCGCTCTGCCAGAACGAACGGCTTGAGCGCCGCCTGCTGCATGATCTCGCGTGCGATCTTCAGCCCCTCCAGCGACATCTTCCTGTCATGGGGATCGGACCAGTAGTTTGGATCGATCAGTGGAGCGGCAGATGGGTCCGACGACGAAAGCCGGACCGTCCCACGCGATCTCGGGTGCAGATATGCGGAGTTCAGAGTGACGCCCGCATTCTTCAGGCGCTCTACGCCTGCCTCGATCCCGGAACCCAAACCGAGGTGGAACTGGATGTCGGGCGAGCGCGCGTCCGGATCGGCGTACCAGAAGCCGCCGGTCTCGAACAGAGAGGATGCGACGGGTCCCGAGCGGAAGAGGACGTATTGAAGACCCGCCCAAAGGGTGCGGTGAAGCTTGGCGACGCCGTCGTAGGTATGGTCTCCGGTGCATTCCGCGATGACGAACAGATCCAGGTGATCCTGCAGATTTCCGCCGACGCCCGGCAGGTCGTGCAGCACCTTCACGCCGACCGAGCGGAGGTGTTCGCCGGGTCCGATGCCCGACTGCAGAAGCAGCTTCGGCGATCCGATTGCGCCAGAAGAAACGACGACTTCGCGTTCCGCTCTGACGATCTCGGCGCCGTTCTTTCCGACGATTTCGACGCCGACGGCACGGCTGCCTTCGAGCAAGATGCGAGATACGCGAGCATGCATGCGCACCTTCAGGTTCTTTCGGTCCTTGGCCGACGACAGGTACGCGAGCGACGCCGACGATCGGCGACGGTTGCGCTGCGTAAGCTGATAAAAGCCGACGCCAGCCTGCTGCCGTCCGTTGAAATCGTGGTTGTACGGAATGCCAAGCTCCTGCCCCGCCCGGATGTAGGCGTCGCAGATGGGTAGGGTAGAAACGGGCATCGATACGCCGAGCGGTCCGCCGTAGGAATGGTAGTCATCGGCGAAACGCTCATTGTCCTCCGCACGCTTGAAGTATGGCAGGATTGAACGATAGTCCCAGCCATCGCATCCGTCCTCGTTCGCCCACGTGTCGTAGTCGACCGCATTGCCTCGTGCGTAGAGCTGCGCGTTGATCGAGGAGCCACCGCCGATGACCTTCGCCTGCGTGTAGCGCAGCACCCTGCCGTTCATGTGCTTCTGCGGTACGGTGTGCCAGCCCCAGCTCGCCACCCCCTTGGTCATCTTCGCAAAGCCTGCCGGCATGTGGAAAAGTGGATTCCAGTCGCCGCCGCCCGCTTCAAGAAGAAGGACGTTGACGCTCGGATCTTCGCTCAGCCGGTTTGCAAGTACGCAGCCTGCCGGACCGGCACCCGTGATGATGTAATCGAAACGCATTTTGCTGTCCTATCGAAGCAGACGATGGAATTTGAAAGCCGCTCATGTTCGCAAGTCCGTGGATGCGATATGGTCGGCCACGCGAAGTGCCTGACTTGCAACCGTCAGCGCGGGGTTCACCGCGGCCGACGTCGGTAGGAAGCTTGCATCCACCACGAAAAGGTTGTCGTGATCGAACGAGCGGCAGAAAGGGTCGAGAGGCGCCGTCGCAGGGTCCTTGCCGATCCGGATCGTCCCGCACTGATGCGAAGGCGTGCGCTTGTCGAACGCTCTCGCCAGAACGATCGGAAAGCCGATGGACTTCAGGATCTGCGTCAGCTTCGCGACGAGTGCGAGATGGGCTTCCCAATTCGTCCGCTGCCACTGCAGGATCACCCGATCTCCATCGACCACGACGCGGCTTTCCGGATTGGGAATGTCCTCGCTCATCGCATAGAAATCGATCGCATGACCGGTGACGAGATTGAGCACCCACTCCGGGACATGCGGCATCGATCCCTTGAGAACCATGCCGGAGACACGTCCCAAGAGTTGGACGTTGCCAAGCGGCGGCCCGCCGTTTCCGTCCGAGAGGTAGAAATCGTTGAAGGCAAACGTCTTCTGATAGATCGACGTGTTCCTGAAGGTCGGCGAGACGCCGATTACCGCCGAAGAGTTGTGGTTCATGAAATTCCGGCCGACCTGGTCAGAGGAGTTCGCGAGCCCCTTCTTGAAACGGTCGTTGGCCGAGCGGAGCAGCAGCACGGACGATTGGACCGCACCGGCCGAAAGAATGACGATCTTCGGAGCGACGGATAGCGTCTGGCCGTCTTTGACGTACTGGACCTTCGTCACCTGTCCGTTCGGGCCGGTTTCCAGCCTGACCACGCGGGAGTTCGTCTGTAGCGTGACGTTTGCATGCTTCATCGCAACGGACAGCGCAGCCGTTTCGGCGTCCATCTTGCCGTCCTTGGAGTTGGGATGAGCGTCCCACGGGGTCTTCGCCTTGGCCAGCCAGGTGTCGATATCGATGGCCAACGGTAGCGACGACGGGTGGAGCCCCCGTTTCTTCAGTCGGGCGCGGACGTCGGCGATCGGTGCTTCGTCGGGAACGGGGGGATGCTCGTATCCCAATGAATGGTAAGGCTCCGTCGGGTCCTCGCCAAGTGTTCCCCGGACGTTGTAGAGCCGCTCCGCACGGCTGTACCACGGCTCGAGGATTTCATAGGCGAACGGCCAGGCGGGCGAGATGCCCTCCTGGTGCTCGATCACCTCGAAGTCTTCCTTTCGGTAGCGCGACAGCACCGCCCCATAGAACTTCGAGTTTCCACCGACATTGTAATAGTTGCCCGGATTGAAGCCCTTGCCGTTGGCTTCGTACCACGTCTCCTTCGGTCGGAAATGGCCCCGCTGAAAGATCGCGCGTTGATCTCGATTCACTGGAAGATCGGCAATATGGTCGCCTGCTTCCAAAATCAGGATCTGCGCTCCGGTCGAAGCCAGCCCGGCAGCGACAGAAGAGCCGCCGATGCCTGAACCGATGATGACAATGTCGGGTGTGCCGCTCATTTCAATACCAGCCTTAAGCAATCCGGACCTGGGTTTGAGGATCGAAGAACACCGCCTTATCGAGGTTGAACGCGAGACGCGCCATCACTCCAGGCCTGATCCGCGCATCCGCCCTGAGACGGGCGACCACTTCCTTTCCTCCAAGCTTCGTCACGGCGAATGTGTCGGATCCCGCCGGCTCGACCACCTCGATGAAGCAGTCGTTCTCAGAGATGGACCTTGCGTTTCGATCGGCGCCTTCCGGATCGGTCAGAGCCTCGGGGCGGATTCCGAACACCACTTCCCGGTCCGCGTAGGTCGCCAGCGAGGCCATGGTCGGAGAGACTGGAAGCCTTATCGCTTCGCCGCCCGCGCGTTCCAGTGCGACTGCCAGACCGAAAGCGTCCCTGGTGATCATGCCGGAGAGAAGATTCATTGCCGGCGATCCCATGAAGTCAGCGACGAACATGTTGGCTGGGTTGTTGTAGATCTCGGCTGGTGTCCCGAACTGCTGGACCTCGCCGTCCCGCATGACAGCGATCTTGGTTGCCAGCGTCATCGCCTCGATCTGATCGTGCGTGACATAGACGATGGTCTTGCCCGTCGTCTGGTGAAGCCGCTTGATCTCCGTGCGCATGTCGACGCGCAGCTTTGCATCGAGGTTGGAGAGCGGCTCGTCGAAGAGGAAGAGCTTCGGATCACGTACCAGAGCTCGTCCCATTGCAACGCGCTGCCTTTGGCCGCCTGAGAGCTGGCTTGGCTTGCGGTCGAGCAAGTGGCCGATCTGAAGCACCTTGGCGACCTTGTCGATCGCCTGCTTGCGCTCCTCAGCCGGCACCCCGCGCATTTCCATGCCGAAGGAGATGTTTCCAGCCACCGTCATGTTCGGATAAAGCGCATAACTCTGGAACACCATGGCAATGTCGCGCTTGGAGGGATGCAGGTCGGCGATGCTGCGGTCATCGACGCGAATATCACCTTCGGTGATCGTCTCCAGACCGGCGATGGTGTTGAGCAAGGTCGACTTGCCGCAACCGGAGGGACCGACCAGCACGAGAAAGCCGCCCTTATCGAGTTCGAGATCGATGCCCTTGAGGATCTCGACGGCGCCATAGCGCTTTCTGAGGCCGGAGATGTTGAGGAAGGCCATTGGATTATCCTTTGACGGCGCCCGCCATCAGACCGCGTACGAAATAGCGGCCGGCGAGAATATAGACGATGAGTGTGGGCACGGCGGCGATCATGGCGGCGGC
>NZ_SMBJ01000024.1:0-33080 GCF_004342325.1 Rhizobium azibense
ATGAATGTTCATTCGCGGCGATCCTTCCGACTCGAGGTGTGATAGCTCCAGTCTCCTAAATCCGCTTTGAATGGACAACCTCCCGAAAGCTCACAATTAGAGCCTCGGCCGGGGTCTGGTATCCGAGCGATGAGTGCGGCCGGAAATGGTTGTACAACACGACGACAGAACACCCACGGGACCGAGGTTCGCGAGCTTTTGTATCCGTGGCATCCCTGGTCCGGGCAACCCGTTCACGTGCATGAGGCGGTGTCCAAAGGGAAGCATATTTCCGCTGCAGCCTTTCTGGTTCTTCTTCTGGTCGACTTCTTGAGGTCCCATCGTGGATGTTCGACCGATCAATGAGTGGTTGTTGGCGCAGCCTGGCGGTTCCGCACGTCGATCTCGCAAGCCTGCATTCTTTGGCAAGATTGCTGAAGGACGCTGATGCCTCATCGCAATCTTCGGTAATGGGCGCAGCACTTTGGTCGACTCAGCCTATTCAACGCCATGGTGAGGCAGCTAAATGCTGACTTCCAAGAGAACCTTGAGCCTGCCCATCGATGCAAAATAGCTAATAGCGCGGCAATCAGGATGAGACGCTTGCGACAATCTGGATGAGATTCTTAGGTCGCGGTCGGGATCAAATTATCATGCTGATTGCCGCTGACAAGTTCTTCGTCGTTTTCTGATTGCCGCTCCGCGACAGACAGCGTTGATGTCCTGATTGTCGCAAACGAGGCCGGTCGGCCGCGCTGGCGTTTTTCCTCAAGCGCAGTTCTGCGGCGATAGCTTTCGACGTTCATCTCGAAGATCGTGGCATGGTGCACGAGCCGGTCGACTGCTGCGAGTGTCATGGCAGGGTCGGGAAAGACCCGGTTCCACTCTCCGAACGGCTGGTTGGCGGTGATCAGGATCGACCGGTGCTCGTATCGTGCCGAGATCAGCTCGAATAGCACGCTTGTTTCCGCCTGGTCCTTGGTGACGTAGGCGAGGTCATCGAGGATGAGCAAGTCGTACCTGTTGAGTTTGTCGATGGCAGACTCAAGCTGCAGTTCCCTTCGGGCGACCTGAAGCTTCTGCACAAGATCGGTGGTCCGGGTGAACAGGACCCGCCATCCGTTCTCGATCAGCGCAAGGCCGATGGCAGCAGCAAGATGGCTCTTTCCTCCGCCGGGCGGACCGAACATGAGGATGTTAGCTCCCTTGGCAAGCCAGCTGTCGCCGGCGGTGATTGCCATGACCTGCGCCTTCGAGATCATGGGTACAGCGTCAAAGGCGAAGCTGTCTAAGGTCTTTCCGGGCGGCAGGTGCGCTTCGGCGAGATGCCGTTCAATCCTGCGATTGGCACGCTCTGCCAGCTCGTGCTCGGCAATAGCCGACAGGAAGCGAGCTGCCGGCCATCCTTCCCGGTCCGCCTCTTCGGCAAATCGTGGCCACAGCATTTTGATCGTCGGCAGCCGGAGCTCGTTGAGCATGATGCCGAGGCGTGCTTCATCGATAACGTGGGCGTTCTTCATGCCGCTTCTCCCGTCCCGATCAGGGCCTCATAACCGTTGAGCGATGCGAGTTGCACATGAACGGTCGGCAGCTTGGCTGGATCCGGACCGAAGAGCGCTCGCATGGTAGCCAGATTGGGTAAGTCACCAGCATCGAGTATCCTGGCCAATTCTTCGGCAAGTTCGCGTTCGCAACCACGGTCATGCGCGAGCGCCAGGAGTTCGACGGTGATCTTGCAAGCCTGCTTGTCGGGAAGATGCTCGATGAGGGCTTCGAAGGCCTTGCGATATTCCTGACGCGGGAAGAGCTTGTCGCGATAAACGAGGCCGCGGAGCGCCATCGGCTTTTTGCGCAGGGAATGGATGACGTGGTGGTAGTTGACGACCTGGTCGTGTCGGCCGTCGGGATGGCCGCGTCCTCGGCGCAACGTCATCAGATGCGTACCGCCGACAAAGACATCCAGCCGATCGTCGAACAGGCGAACTCTTAACCTGTGGCCGATCAGGCGGGATGGCACGGTGTAGAAGACCTTGCGCAAGGTGAAGCCGCCCGTCCGGGACACCGTAACGACAATCTCTTCGAAGTCCGTGGTCCGGCGCTCGGGCAGCGCCTGCAGATGGGATCGCTCAGCATCAATGCGCTTGCCATGGGCAGCGTTGCGACGGCTGACGATGTCATCGACAAAGGCGCGGTAAGAACTGAGGTCGTCGAATTCCTTGGCCCCCCGCATCAGCAGGGCGTCATGAACAGAGTTCTTGAGATGGCCATGGGAGCTTTCGATAGAGCCGTTCTCATGCGCGACGCCTTTGTTGTTGCGCGTCGGCGTCATTCGATAATGGGAGCAAAGCTGATCGTATCGGTGGGTGAGATCGACCTTGGCATCGGCGTCGAGGTTGCGGAATGCCGCCGACAGGCTGTCGCTTCGATGATAAAGCGGCGTACCTCCCACGGACCACAGGGCATTTTGAAGCCCTTCAGCCAGCGCGACAAAGCTTTCGCCGCCGAGAATGACATGGGCATGTTCGAAGCCCGACCAGACAAGCCGGAAGTGATAGAACAGGTGATCAAGCGGCTGGCCGGCGATGGTCACACCAAGACCGCTGGCGTCGGTAAAATCCGAAAGGCCCAACCGGCCTGGCTCGTGCGTTTGGCGGAAGATGACCCCCTGCGCTTCGCCATGGACAGCACGCCACGACCGAATGCGTCGTTCAAGCGTGCGGCGGATACCTTCAGAGAGTTCTGGATGTCGGCGCAGCATCTCGTTGTAGACAGCGACGGCACGGATACCGGGTGCGGCCTTCAGGAGCGGGACGACTTCGGTCTCGAATATCAGCTCTAAGGGATCAGGGCGGCGGCGTCCGCGCGGCGCTTTGCTCTGAGAAGGCAGTTGTACCTCCTTGTCGAGGCGGTATGCCGTGGCTCGGCTGATCGACGCTTTTGACGCGGCGACCTCTACGGAATGCGTTTGTCGGTACTTCATGAAGAGTCTCATCTGATGATCGGTTAAATGGCGACCCGGCACAAACTGGTTCTCCAATCCAGAAAACCGCAAATGTACCGGACCGACCGCGATCATGAGACGCCGAAAATCTGCGCCACGCCGGGGTATGACTACGATCGGGCTACGCCCTCACTCCGTCACACCCCGGCGCGAGTCTCATCCTGATTGACGCTGAATCTCATCGAGATCGCCGCTACGCATAAAAGAGCCAGCCTGCCCGTCTAACCAATGCGAGCAGAACTCTCGGGACATTGTCACCCAACTTGTAGAGGGCCATCTTCGGCGTCAAGGCGCAGACCTCAACCGCTTCCGAGCAGAGAACTACGTCGGGTGCTGGACATATTTGTGAAGAACCCAACACGGCACAATACTTTTATCATCACGGAATGGGCGCGGCAGTCGGCCAGCAGCCAGGCGCCTGTAAAATCCAAGTGTCGAGCCGACAGGGCCTTGAAGGCAGGCCTGAAACCAGGATGAGGGAACATATCGCCGGATTGGGCCGAGTTGAAGAACGTTGTGGGCAAGAATCTGTGCCCTCACCTCATCAGTCCAATTCCGCCGCCGCCGCCGACAGGTGATCTTTGAGCTCATTTGGGGATCGTTAGCGTTCAGCTTCGGTAGGCGGACGTGCATTTTTGCGATGGTGGAAGTTGTCGGCAGGTGGGCAACACGTGAAATATGGTTCTTCACTGAAATCGAGGGCATCAGACACGTCCCGCGCTCGCCGCGACAGAGCGTCCGACGAGACCTCGAACCATCTTCCGCGAACACTTCATAGCACTGCCTGCAACGTGCTTCGTGTAGACTGCAATCTTCAGTACATCGTTAAGCGAGGTCGTGTCTGAACAACACCGTAGGCATGCCGGATCCTCCGTATTCGAGATGGAATAGAGCGCCTCAGGAATGGTCCCATTTCATCCCGAGGAGGAGAAGTGAAATTGCCATAGTGGCGTGGCGGCGTTTGTTCGCGAGGCTCATGCTACGTGAGTGTCGAGAAGATTGCGACGGATTTAAGTTTCGATCGCCGTGGTTTACCGGAATGCACCTTCCGCTATTTCGCCGCCGAGACGTTGGTCGAGTTCCTCGTGCTGGCCGTTGCGGCAACTTGGCGATTCACGCCGCCACCGCGCGCCTATCGCTGCGGCAGCACAGCCGGCTTCGACGCATCTTCATTCAGACAAGGCGATGGCAAAAATCATCGTCACGCCCGCGCGCGCTGGCCCTGTCGAGATTGCGGCCTTCCTGATGAAAGGCGACGTCGATCCGCTGGACGCCAAGAAGTGACCTTCGTCTTGTCGACCCCCCCTGCGGGAATAGAGCCAATCAAGCGTGCGGCGCGCCAGTGGGAGGACGGCACTTGGCGCGAGAACGTGCCGTTGCGGCAAGTGGAACATCCGTGTCGATTCTCGCGTCAGCGATTTTGAGCTTGCTCGGGCTTCCGGCGAGATTGAAATTGGGAATTTGAATGCCTTCACTGCAAACACACCGGATCTTCATTTTACGTGGCGCAACTTTCCTCAAACGAACCCGCACCCGTGCGGTATTTGGCCACATCCTCGCCGAGGCCGGAGCCGGAATAACCGGGTCCGAGCTTCACTCTCATCACATCAAGGGTGCCTGCCACGAGCAAACGCCTTATAATTGGCGCGAAGCCAAACCGCGTCGGTGACAGGGCACTCACAGTAATGGGCAGGGTGCGGCTGTGGGCCGGCAATTGCTTATTTTGACGCGTCGCTTTTGTTGGCATGCGCCTGAATTTGCGTGCATCGCTCGATCAGGTGCTCGAACGGCTCGGAATCGCCGAGCAGCAGGCCGTCGTCGACCATGCGCGCGTAATCCTCGCCGAGCGCACGCAGACCTTCTCCGGATGGCGTCAGAACCAGATTGCCGTTGACGGCTGCGGCGTAGTCGATGGGCGAGCGGTCGGCCGCCTTTTCCGCAAAAAACATGGATTTGTGTTTCGCCACGGCATTGGCGAGTTGCCGATCCGCGGATGCTTTGTCGGCGAAACCAGCATCGTCCAGCCGGACGACATCATGCCAGTGGCGGGCAAAACGATCGCCGCGAAGGCGCTCCTGCAGGCAGAAGACATGGATGGCGGTCGCTTTCTCCCACAACGTCCGCTCCGCGTGCATGACGCGGGGACTCGCTTTCGGAAATTCGACACCATCAACCTGGCCCGACGCGTCACAGTCGACGGATACTGGCCGGCTCGCCGGTCGACCGCGCTCCGAATTCGAGCATGACGCTCGGGGCGACATAGCCGGATCCGCTGCTCACCGCTTCATAGTCGAGGTAGAGCGTATCGTCCTCGAGGCGGATTGCCGCCGGAAGAGATTGAACGCGCAACGCGCCATAACCGGCTCCACCGAGCCCGCCACCCAGACCGGAAGCCGCTTTCGCACCTCGCTGGTCCAGTGTTTCTCCTCGCTGCGGGTTTTCGGCAGTGCTTCGTCATTGTCGCCAACCAAGTCCGGCGCCAGGGCGCGGATATCGTAGGTCAGGTCGACATCCTCGGAGAACCTTTTGATGACACCGTAGGCTTTCGAAAGCGAGGTGCCGCCCTTGAAGACGAGATGCTCACCGAGCTTGGACGAAAAGAGCGTCTGCAGCGTCCAGACGACCCAGACATCCTTTTCGAGGAGATGAATGGGCCGTCCGGTGCGGTCGGCCGCCACCGCCAAGGCTTCGCGTCGGTTATCCTTTGACAAGGTCAGAAACAGATCAGCGATGCGCAGCCTTTCCTACGCTTCTTGCAAGCCAGGTCGGAAACTGCGGAGCCGCCGCCACCAGCTCGCCGAACGCGTTTGGCGGCAGCTTTCGCTTGATCCGCGACAGTGCTTCATCGGCCCTTTCCGGCCCAAGCCATGCAAGTGCGCGGACCGCCACGCCAGCAGGTCGATCGGCCAAGGCCAATTGCCAGCGCGGCACGTGCTTGAGCTCGACCGTCTGCTGTCCAAGGGTCATCGTCCGGCTACGGCCGGATGTCAGGTAGACGGAGCGGACCGGGACCTGGGAGGTCAGGCCCAGGGCATTTGCCGCGGCGGCGCCATCGAGACGATGACCTCACCGCGCTGCTGCGCCACCGCCTCTACGGCCTGTTCGACCGTCGGCGGCCGACTGCCAAAGCGACTTTTGACGGGCCGCATATAGATACCACGGCCCGCCCGGACGAGCTCGCCACGCTCGGCCAGGCGCGACAGAGCCTGATCCAGGGCGGCTCGATTTCCGAGATGCAAAAAACTCTTTGCCGAAAGCGCGGTCCTTCCGGCAGTCGTTCAGCATGTCCCATGATTTGCTATGTCAGCTTTTGCATGGCATTTCTCTTGTCAGAATTATATGCAAGTTTCTGACAGTTTGCAATGAGAGGGGAAGACGGCGAGCCCGGACGGTGCTGACCAATTTTTATCGGTCAGTGACCCGCTGTCTCTTCACAATCACGATTCATCTATCAGGCCGTCAAACACTTCCACCATCGCATCGCTGATGGCCTTGCCTAGCGCGGCTGCAGCGTTTGCAAGCGCCTCGTCGTCCATATCGCGAGCGGCCATCGCAAAAGCAGTTCCCTCGGACGTTACGATTTCCCGCGCCCGCTCAATTGCCCAAAGGCCGAAGTCGCTGCGGCTGCTGATTTCCACGGTTTCCATGTTGTCCCCTGATTTGTTCGAGAGGACGGCTTATACCGATTTGCCGGACAATGCAGTCTGAAAACCGAGCCCGAGGACCGACTTTGATCTGTCTCGTGAGCGCATTCCCTACGGTAGCGTGCTCTATTGCGCCGCACCTTGGCGACTGCGGTGTCACCAGCATTTGTACTGCGGTATAATTTGGAAGCGCTATGTGGGGGTCAATGGTTCAATTTTGCCGCTCCGATAGCACCCATTTGTCATATCACTGAAAAACTTCTGACCTAACGAGGCTTTCCGGGCCTCCGTTCAGGGTGCGGCCGTCGATCAGGAGTGACGAAATCATGTTGGAACGTGTTGGCAGCGGATCGAAAGAGGTCGAAACCCTGGTCGTGGACCTCGACCAGAAAGACGTGACTGGCCGTTCTGCATCGACAAAAACCATCGACGCCGGCGAAATACGCAAGATCGCGCCGAGCGGCAACGGGCAGGCACTCGACATCTCCGCTGCGCGGGGCTTCGTCGGGTTTACCCAGAGCAAAAGCGGCGCCACCGCGATCCTGGTCGATGCAAAGGTGAGCACGCCCGAAACCGACCCGGGCAACGATCTCAAGATCGACCTGGACGGTTTGAAAAAGGTTGCCGCTTCCGAATTCGGCAGCACCGTTCCCAACAACATCACCCACCTGTTCAACCCGACCATCCAGGCGATGGCCAAGCAGTTTTACGGGGGAGACAGCCCCGCGGTGCGCGATCAGTTCAAGGCCGACGTCAAGGCGCTTCTCGGTCCGCTGCTCGACAAGGTAGGCGCCGGAGAGGTCAGTCAGGCTGATCTTGGCGGCCTTCTGGAGCGCCTGACCTCGCGTCTGAGCGCTCCCGGCGGCAAGGAAGTCTGGGGTTACCGCCACGCGGTACAGACCGCGCTCGAAGGGCTCGTCATGGGCGCCAGCCTGGTCTCGAAGCTCCCGGCCAATGCCGAGTGGGACAAGAGCGTCTCGCCGCTACCCTCCAGCAATCTCGCCAGCTATTCGTTCAACGACGTCATGGCGGCAATCATGATCGGCGCCGGGCTGGCCGGCAAGGGCATTGCGGCCAACGGCTCAGATCGCGGGCGCTTCTTCGCCGGCAGCGGCGGTGACGCCTGGATCGCCGAGCGTATGTTCGCCACCACGGACAATGGCTGGAGCAAGACCGTCCAAAATCTCGATCTGCCCTATATCGACAGCGACTATCTGACATCGAGCCTCAAGAAGATGGACCTTGTCATGTCGGGCTCGGATGCCATCGAGCCGGTCGTGGAGCGCCCGATCGACGAGAACGACATCCTGGAAAGCAAGGTGCTGCGCGGCTACGCTCCGTCGACCGCCTATGAGCCGACGCTGAAGAAGCTCGACGAACTCAAATACGGCATTCTCGGCGACGCCGTGAAGGACGTGAACCGGAATTTCGTCGCGCCCGACAACATGGACCACCTCGACCAGCTGACGCCGGAACAGAAGGCGACGGTGCTCTACGATCTCATCGAGATCAAACAGCAGTTCAATGGCTATATGAACCAGTATGGCGACAGCGTGCCCGATGGCGAGCGCGTCGGCAAGGACCTCGATGCGCGGATCGAAAAGCTGACGGCCGATCCGGCGACGCAGCAGCATCTCTCGGATATCTTCGCGAGCGGCATGAAGGAATATCTGCAAAGCCCGGAGAATTCCGATCTGCTCACCAACATCGAAGACGCCTATCTGATCGATATCGGCGGCGGCAAGGCGATCGACCGGGCGCTGAGCGCCGGCAAGAGCTTCGAAGATGCCCTGAAGGATTATTATTCCGAACTCAACACGCTCGTCGATCTCCTGCCCCAGGATTATATCGACGCGCATCTCGACGCCGCGAACGTCACCTTCTCGAACATCGTCAAGGAACATTATATCGGCGACGGCCAGGGTGTCGATCTCGAGCCGCTGCTGTCGGGTCCGGATGACACATTTGTGCCCGGCGCAACGAATGACGCCATCAGCCAGTTGGCAAACACCTTCGCCGAGGATTTCATCAGCAAAAACGGCCCGGCAGATGGCGGCGAGACGCTGAAGCAGAACCTGGCGCAGGATATAGCGCGCGACGTCGACGGCGTTCTGCGCATGGTGCGCGGCGGTATGAAGCTCGACGACGCGCTTGCCTCCTTCAAGGATTCGCTCGACCTGCCGCGCCAGACCCGTACACCTGCCGGCATCGATGCCGAAGTGTACAAGGCCGGTCTGATGCACGCCGTGCAGATGCTGACGATGTCGAGCGTGCTGGTGGCGCACGGCCTCGGTGTCGGCGGCAAGTGGACGCCGGCCGATATCGCCGCTGCGGTCGGCTCGGCGACACAGATCGTCGGCATGACGATGGAGGGGCTCGGCAAGAACCTCGACGTTGCCGGCAAACCGTTCAGCGCCTTCGGCAATCAGCCTGGCAGCTGGGGCAAGGGGATCTCGATGAACTTCTCGCCGAAGACGATGGAAGCGGCAGGCAAGATCCTCGGCGCGGCCGGCGGCCTCGCCATGGCCGGCCTCGGCTTCTATTCGGCGTCGCGGTCGATGAAGGCCGGCGACCGCGCCAAGGGCGCGCTCGAAATAATCGGCGGCATTGCCGGTACCGGCAACGCGCTGATCGGTTTCTCCGAGGCGATGCTTTATCTGACCAATGCCATGTCCCGTGCCTTTTCCGGACTCGGAACGGTGGCGCCGGAAGTCGTGACCATCTTCAGCAGCGCCGCCAAAACCGGCCTTGCCGCGGCCGGACTGGTCACCGGCCTCGTTGCCTCGGCCGTCGGGCTGGCGCTTGGTCTGTGGGATATGGCCAATGGCGTGAAGAAGCTCGACAAAATGGAAAAGCAGCTGAACGAGAAGCTTGAACGCTACACCGGCGAGTCCGTGCATCTCGAATTTGGGCCAGACCCGTCATTCATCTGGTAGAGGCAGAGGGGCGGCAACGATGACCGCCACAGCCTGGGAAATACCCTGCGACCCCTCGGTAAAAATGTGATTTTTGATCTCCAGGCGCGAGGCCGCTGCATTTTATGCAACCGCGATGTCCGATCGGGCTTGAATTATCACGCAAAGGTCGATCTTATGCCTAACGTAAGGTAAACGACGTCATCCGCGAAAAGCGGAAAAAGAAAATCAAAGGGAACGCATGTCATCGATCGCACCAGCATCTTCGGATATCGATACGGTTTCATTTCTCCGGCTAAACGCCAATTCCGATCCAAAGTCCGAAAATTCCACGAGCCAGGGCAAAACCACGAGCACCACGGTCAAGAAGGCATCGCCTTTTGCCTCTGACGGGACCACGACGGCAGCCCTGACGATTTTCTCCTCTATATCGGCGCAGACGAGCAGTCCGAAGTTCGTTTCGCTGGCCGCCACGTCGAATGGCACGTCCCGCCCTACCGCGCCGATCCAGCCGGTCATCGATCTCCTGTTCAATTCCGATTTCATGAGCGAGATCAATCAGGGCTTCATGGAAGGGCTGAAGGACAAGGACAAATCCTTCGAGAGCATCGACGTCGTCAAAAACCCTCACAATTACACTGCCGAGCAGAAACTGATCATGTATCTCGATCTGCTTCAGACCAAGGCGACCTTCGGCCAATACAAGGACAGCCTCGGCGACAACCAGCGCGGCATCTACAACGACCAGGAGATCCTGAAGGATCTCGACAAGTCGATCGCCATCCTGGGCTCGGACCCCGACGTCAACTCGCTGATGACGGAGAAGGCGCTGAAGGCCTTCAAGCTGATCTTCTCCGGTTATCGCGTGGCGCCGGCCGATACGAACAAGGACGCTTCCGAGATCATCAACGACACGATAACGCGTGACGAGAAGATGAAGGACCTGCGTACGAAGGTCGAGGATGCCTTTGAGCGCGACATCGTCAATGGCGGCCTGCTGAATGACGGTCTCAAATCCGGCAAGGACGTCACCACCATTCTCAAGGAATATAATGCCGCCCTCGGCTTCTATTCCATGGTGCTTCCCGACGATTTCGTAAAGCAGCGCTCGGCGATTGCCGACAAGACCTATGCCGAATTCTTCGACAAGAACGTGCTGCCGACGATCTCCGATCCGACGACGGCGCTCGATGGCCTGATCCGCATGGGACTGGCCGGCAACAAGACCGAGCGGGAACTGAAGGGGCTCGGCTCCATCCTGCCGGTTGTGGATTTCGACCAGTCGCTCGGGCTCGGCGGGAGCCTGTTCCCCGATCTCAAGATCGACCTCGACGGTTTGAAAAAGGTTGCCGCTTCCGAATTCGGCAGCACCGTTCCCAACAATATCACCCACCTGTTCAACCCGACCATCCAGGCGATGGCCAACCAGTTTTACGGGTCAGACAGCCCCGAGGTGCGCGATCAGTTCAAGGCCGACGTCAAGGCGCTTCTCGGTCCGCTGCTCGACAAGGTAGGCGCCGGAGAAATCGGCATCGGCGATCTCGCCGGCAATCTGGAGCGCCTGACGTCGCGCCTGAGCGCACCCGGCGGCAAGGAGGTCTTGGGCTACCGCCATGCGGTGCAGACCGCGCTGGAAGGGCTCGTCATGGGCGCCAGCCTGGTCTCGAAGTTGCCGGCCAATGCCGAGTGGGACAAGAGCGTCTCGCCGCTGCCCTCCAGCAATCTCGCCAGCTATTCGTTCAACGACGTCATGGCGGCAATCATGATCGGCACCGGGCTGGCCGGCAAGGGCATTGCCGCCAACGGCTCAGACGGCGGGCGCTTCTTCGCCGGCAGCGGGGGCGACGCCTGGATCGCCGAGCGCATGTTCGCCACCAAGGACAATGGCTGGAGCAAGACCATCCAAAGTCTCGATCTGCCCTATATCGACAGCGAATATCTGACATCGAGCCTCAAGGACATGGGACTTTCCATGTCAGGCCTGATGAAGACGCTGATGCCCGGCACGGATGTGATCGATCCAATCATCGTCGACGGCAAGACCGCCGAAGAGGCGATCAAGAGGATCATCGCCCCGAGCCTCGACGCGCTGGCGGAAACCCTGTTCAAGGGCAATGCCGATGCCATGGCGCAATACAAGACCAATTTCACGACGATCTTCACCGCGCTTTGGGCGACGATGCGACCGGGCGGCAGCGTCGAAACGATCAAGGCCGACCTTGCCAAGCTGATCGACAAGACCGCGACGGCGGCGCCGGCAGGGGTCGATCCTGTCAAATACAAGGCGGCGCTCTCTTCCGGCGTGATGTCGGTGCTTACCGCATCCCGCTCCATCTATGCCGGCCTCAACATGACGAGCCCGACCTGGGACAGCATCGGCATCGTGGTTCTGCACGCCCTTGGCGCTCTCGCGCACATGGGCAGTGCGCTCGGCTCGGCGATCAAAGCCTCGAATTTTTCGCTGCTGGATGGGATCAGTTCACTCGTCGGCGTTTCCGACGAGCTGGCGCGGGCGCAGCGCAGCGTGCTCTCCGCCTTTTTCAAGAATACCGGGACGACGGTTGGCGCCGTTGCCGGCGTCGCTTGGCTGCCGGTGGAATATTACCAGTTCCTGCAGGGGCTCACCAGTGGCAAGGGCGATCCGGTCGATCTCATCTTCATGGGTATCGGAACCGCGGCGGACACGGTCGGCGCGATCGAGGGCATCGCAGGCGTTGCCAATATGCTGGTGAATTCCACCTTCCTCGGGCGCACGGGCGCAACGGTAGCGCTCGTCTCCGGCGGCTTCTCGCTCGCCTTCGCGATCGCCGGCGCGGTGTCCTGGGCGGCCTGGGCGGGCTTTGCCATCTACCAGAGCATCAAGCAGGAAAAAGCCTTCCACAAGCAGACCGACATGATGAACGACATGCTTAAGCGCACTGTCAACGACACGGTCGGCATCTACGCCAAAACAGGTCAGCGCGTCGGCGCCAAGGGCGGCGTCGCCCCCGCGCCCCGCGACCCGGAACAGCGCGAGCTGACCCCTGAGAACTGGGACGCGATCATCGCCGATATCGAGAAGCGCCGCGGTACGGCGGTGGGCTGATCCGGGACGCTTTCGCAACACCAAATATCTGGGTACTCACAGGCCCGGTTGGCGTAGAGGCGGTCGGGCCTGTGAATATTTGATAGCAATAAATTTAAGTATGAATTTCATGCGCAATCTGGATATCTGCTGCGCTTTATGGATAAAAACGTTCAATTTTAATATAAAGGTCGAGAAAGTTGTCAAAGCGATTGTAATTTCCGAAAATTAACCATCGGTTAAGTTTAAACAATTGACCGGCCGTTTTTTTATCCATATCAAATCATGCATTCATTTTGATAACTCCTTGATGGAAGTGCTCATATGGCCGTAGATGCAGTGAATTCCGACCTGAACCTGGCGCCTGCAAACCCTGTCTCGGTGGAGCTGACGACTGATAAGACAGATTCCAAGGACACCACCGGCAGCACGACGAAAAAGGTCGATCCGAACAGCGAGAGCGAGATACTCTCCGCTGCCGTGGACGCGTTTCTGCCAGGCATGATTTCCAACACCCTGATGCTGAACAATTCGCTTTTCAATTTCGCCAAGGAGGCGATCGACGAAGGCAGCGACGAGTAGCGTTCCCGTTCATCGTTTGCAGTTGACGTGTACCGAGTTGAGGAATTGCAATGAGCGGAGAAGAACTTACCGGCCGCGCCTTTACGCCGCCCGTTGATGGCGTATCGACAGGCAATGTGCTGAAGACCTCGGAGATCGTGGCGGAGCGGATCGGGCTGCAGCCGGCGGATTTCGCCGGCCTTCGGCCAACCGAACTCACCTCCATTCCCAACATCCAGGGCCGCAAGATCGCGCCTGAGTCCGACGCCGTCCCGCCCTCCTATTCACCGGAAGGCAATACCAGGCCCTCCAGCATTCTCGACCGGCTGTCGGCATTCTTCATGCCGGTGGCCGGGAACGGCCAGCCGGAGACGCCGCTGGTGCGATTTGCCGCGGACAAGGATCACAGCGGCCCGAAGATCGAAGACATCACGACATCGATCGACCGGCTGGAGAAATCACAGCAATTCGCGACCGGCACGACGCTGCTGTCGTCACTCACCCAGTCGGTGATGTCGTCGTCCAAACGGCTGACGCAGGGCCAGTGAATATCATGATCACATCGGCCCTTGCGAGATCACCGATCACTTCGCCCGCGCGCAAAGTCCTTCCGAAGGCCGCCATGCTCGCTTTCTGCCTGTTCCTCGCCGCCTGCAGCCAGGACGTGCTGACGGGACTCGATCAGCGCGATGCGCTGGATGCTCAGGTCCTGCTCGAACGCGCCGGCATCTCCGTCACCATGAGGAGCGAAAAGGGCGGGACCTATGCGATCGCCGCTGAATCAGCCGATCATGCCCGGGCGATCGAGTTGCTGGCGGGCGCCGGTCTGCCGCGTCAGTCGTTCGGAAATGTCGCCGAACTCTTTCCCGGCAACGGCTTCCTTGTGACGCCTTACGAACAAAAAGCCCGGATGAGCTACGCCATCGAGCAGCAGCTTGCCGAAACGCTTTCGGGGCTTGACGGCGTGGCGACGGCGCGCGTCCATGTGGTGCTGCCGGAGGAAAACGGCCGCGGGCTCATCAAGGAAAAGGCGAAGGCGGCGGCCGTGTTGCAATATCGCCCCGGCGCCAATCTCAACGAGATCGACATGAAAAGCCGGTCCGTTCTGGTCAACAGCATCCGTGATCTCTCTTACGAAGATGTCTCGGTGGTGGTCAGCCCCTGGTCGGAGGTCGGCGCGCCGGCGGCCCCGCCGGCAACGGCAGCATCGGCCCCGGCGGCAACCGTGACGCCGGCACCCGCCGCAGCGCCATTCTCGATGGTGCAAAGCGCTCTCTCGGCTTTCAAGGCCCCCAATCTGGCCGTGATCGGCGCAATTATCCTCGCCATCGGGGCATGCCTGCTGCTGCTGTTGCCGCAGCGGAAGGAGCGCTGAGCATGCGCACGCCGCGTTCGGACGGCGAGGCGATCTCGGATGCGGCGAGGATCCGCAGGGCAGCGCTGCTTTCCGCGGATATGCTGACGGCCGCCCGATGGGATGGGACCGCGCCGCTCCTTGCCGATGGGTCTACCCTGTCGCGGCGGCTGCACCGGCGGCTTTTCACGGAGATCGCAGAAGCCCATGGCGACCCCGCCACATTTGCCGACGGCGCCCGCCGCCTGATTTCCATGGACGCGGACGGACTCTCAAAGGCCGCGTTCCGGGCGGGCTTCGCCTATCATCTCGCAGCCTTCTGCCCCGCGGTCGATCGCCCGACCCTTGCGAGGCTCAGGGCCGCCTACGGCGAGGAAGCGGTCGCATTCGCCCTCGGCCACATCAATCTTTCCACGGCAACGCCGCCGCTTGATCTGTTGAGCGAGCAGGCAAGGCATGTCGTCGAGGCCGATGGCTGGTCGATGCTGACGCTTCTGGCAGACGAATATCGGATCTCTGCGGCATGGCGGTGGGCGGGCTGGCGCGACATGGCCGAAAACGGCTCGGCTTCCCTGTTGAAGAGCCCGGCGCTCGTTCTGGCGACGGCCGCCGTCGACGAGGTCGCCTCCACACAGGAAGGCGCCGGACGATGAGCTCGGGATTTGCACGCCACGACCGCATCATTCCGGCGGAAAACTTCGGCCAGATCAGGGAGGCGGCGCAAATTCTGGCGGCTGCCCGCCAGGACGCCGCCCAATCCCAGGCCACACTTGCAGCCGCCAGCGAGCAGGCCGCCCAAAACGGCTATCGCGACGGGTTCGAACAGGGCGTTCGTGATGCCGCCGCACGGCTTGCCGCCTCGCTCGGAAAAGCCGAACAGGAGATTGCCAATCTCGACAGCTGGGTCGAGGCGGTGGTTCTGAAATCGGTCGGATTGATCCTCGGATCGATGGAGGCCGACGAACGCACCAGGCGATTGGTCCGCCACGCCATATCCCAGACCGCAGAGGCCCAGGAGATCGCCCTCCATGTCGCCCCCGAGGATGCCGCCATGATCGCCCAGGCAATTGCGGATATCGATCATCGCATCACTATCGAAACGGATCCGCTGATGTCTGCCGGCGAGATCGTCCTGGAGACATCGGCGGGACGAAGCCAGATCGGCTTGAAAGACCAGCTCGCCACCGTGATCGAGGCCCTCGTCCATGGCTGACGCATTGCTTCGCATGGAGCGGACGCTCGAACAGACGGACGTGCGGCGGCAGAGCGGCCGCGTGACGAGTGTTTCGGGCCTGCTGGTGCGGGCGCTCATCCCCTCGGTTCGGATCGGCGAGCTCTGCGAACTGCATGAGCCGGGCAGGGGCCGCATCGGCCTCGCCGATGTCGTCGGTATCGACGGCGAGACGGCACTTCTCTCGCTTCACGGCGAAACCCGCGGCATCTCCCAGCGCACGGAAATCGTCCCGACCGGCCGGGAGCCGGCGATCTCTGTCGGCAACTTCCTGCTCGGCGCGGTCGTCGATGCGCACGGCAACGTCCTGCGTCCCTCCGCCAATCCGGCCGGCGATGACGCGCGTTTCCTGCAGCCGCTCTACGGCCAGCCGGTCAACCCCTTGTCGCGCCGTCCCATCCGCCAGCCGTTCACCTCGGGGATTGCCGCCCTGGACGGATTGCTGACCTGCGGGCAGGGCCAGCGCATCGGTATTTTCGGCGCGCCCGGCGCCGGCAAGTCGACGTTGGTGTCCCAGATCGTCGCCAACAACAAGGCCGATGTGATCGTCTGCGCGCTGGTGGGGGAACGCGGACGCGAGGTCGGCGAATTCGTTGCCGACAACATGCCGGAAGGCGTTGCCTCGAATGTGGCGCTGGTTCTGGCGACATCGGATCGCCCGGCGCTGGAGCGGTTCAAGGCGGTGATGACGGCAACGGCGATCGCCGAATATTTTCGCGAGCAGGGAAAACATGTGCTGCTCGTCATCGACAGCGTCACCCGCATGGCCCGCGCCTTGCGCGAAGTCGGGCTTGCTGCCGGCGAACCGCCGGTGCGGCGCGGCTTTCCGCCTTCCGTATTCGCCGTCTTGCCGCAGATCTTCGAGCGCGCCGGCAACAGCGCAAACGGCACGATGACGGCTTTCTATACGGTCCTCGTCGAAGGCGAAGAGCAGGACGATCCGATCGCCGAAGAAACCAGGTCGCTGCTGGACGGCCATATCGTGCTCTCTGACAAGATTGCCAGGGCGGGCAATTTTCCGGCGATCGATGTGCTGGCCAGCCGAAGCCGGACGATGAGCGCGGTGGTGAGCGAGAGCCATCGCCAGGCAGCCGACAGGCTGCGCGCCCTGCTGGCCCTCTATGACGAGGTGGAACTGCTGATCCGCGTCGGCGAATATCGCCAGGGGCGCGATGCCGCCGTCGACGAGGCCGTCGCCAAACACGGGCTCATCCAGCGCTTCCTGTTTGACGGCCAGGGCAAGCCGCAGCCGTTCGGCGCGATCGTCGAAGCGCTCGAGGAGCTTGTCCGATGAATATCGCCGCGCCCGCATGGCCCGACTCATCGATGGCCGGGAGCTTCTTTTCCCGTTCCGGCACGACGATGCGCGCCGCCTGGCAAATTCCGGTCCGGGAGCAGACGCTTTCCGTTCGCCCGCTGTCCCCCGATATCGCGGCCACGCGGATCGCCGATCCTGTCGGCATTCTCTGCCGCGTCGGCGAGCAGGATCAGATGCTGATTGCTTCGGCCGGAGCATTGCGGCTGCTGGCCGAAAGGCTGGAACCGCTGCTGCTCTGGGAAAAACTGTCACCGCATGAAAAGGCGGCGGTGGTGGAACATCAGTTCGCCGAGGCCTTCGAGGCAATCGAGAACAAGATCGGCATCGGCCTTTCGCTGCTGGAGATCGGCGCGCAGCCGGAGCCGGATTTTAGCGGCAATTTCGGCTTCGAAATCGGCTGGAGCGGCATGAGCCTGCCCTTGAGCGGCCGTTTCGATGAAACCTTCCTTGCCGGCCTCGTCGGCTGGGCAAGCCGCCTACCGCGCCGCACGCTCAATGCCCTGACGACGGCGGTCAACATCCGGCGCGGTTATGCCGTGCTGTCGGTCGGTCAGATCAAATCCCTGCGATTGGGGGACGGCATCGTCATCGATGGGGGGGCACCGGAGACCGTGGTCGCGATCACGGGTGAACGTTACCTTGCAACCTGCATGCGCTCGGACAAAGGCGCGGTCCTCACCGAGCCGCTCCTGTCGACGCCAACCGGACCAATGAGGCATTTCATGACGAATGACACCGTCGATCAGCAATTGCAGGGCGAGCCGCGTCCGTCGCCTGTCGACAGCATCCCGATCAAGCTGGTCTTCGATGCCGGACGGCTGGAGTTGCCGCTGCGCACACTCGAGACGATCGGCGAGGGCTATGTGTTCAACCTCGACAGGCCATTGTCGGACGCCGTCGATATCATCGCCCAGGGCCGCATTATCGGACGGGGCGAAATCATTTCCGTGGATGGGTTGAGCGCCGTTCGCGTCACGGCGCTGCACGACTGATGGAACAGAGCTTTCCTCTTGCCCAGAGCCTCGCGGCAATGGCGGCGATCTCGATGCTGCCGGTCATTGCCGTGATCGCAACCTCCTTCACCAAGATTTCAGTCGTCCTGCTGATCGTGCGCAATGCGATCGGCATCCAGCAGACGCCGCCGAATCTCCTGGTCTTTGCGATTGCCATCGTGCTCTCGGCCTTCGTGATGAACCCGGTGCTGCAAAACAGCTGGCAATTGCTGCTCGCCCATAGCGGCGATTTCGGCACGGTCAGTGGCATGGCGGACGGCATGATCAAAGTGGCAGCGCCGCTGAAGGATTTCATGCTGAAATTTTCCGACGCCGAGGTGCGCGACTTTTTCGTGCAGGCGTCGCAGAAGATCTGGGCAAACGCGCCGGCAACCCCCATTGCCTCCGACGATATCACCGTGCTGACGCCAAGCTTCCTCGTTTCGGAACTGACGCGGGCCTTTGAAATCGGATTTCTGATTTATCTGCCCTTCCTGATGATCGACTTCGCCGTCTCCGCCATTCTGGTGGCGCTCGGCATGCAGATGATGTCCCCGACCGTGGTGTCGACACCGCTGAAGCTGCTGCTGTTCGTCTCGATCGACGGCTGGCGGCGATTGCTGGAAGGTCTGGTGCTGTCCTATGCGCAGTGAGCATCGCGCCTTGACGAAAGCCCCGGTTCGAGCGCCTGCCGCGCCCACGCGAAAGGCCTGCCACCATGGGTGAAGACCAGGTCGCAGCTGAAATCGGCATGTCCGTCATGGCGACCTTCGCCTTGGCCGGCCCCATTCTGGGCCTGGCCGCGCTTCTCGGGCTGATCATCGCCATTTTCCAGGCTGCAACGCAAATCCAGGAACAGACCATCGCGCAGATCGTCAAGATTTTCGTGATCTCCATCACCCTGCTGCTGTTCGGCCGGGTGCTGGCAACGCCGCTGATCGAACATTCCGTTCATATCCTGAACGACTTCCCGACCATGGTTCAGTGAGGCGGGGCGGATGGGGCCGGATCATCTTCCGCTCGTCGGCATCGAGGTCGCGGCACCGGCCGCAGCCATGCTCGGCGCCGCCCGCGCGCTCGGGATCCTGCTGATCTTCCCGATCTTCTCGCTGTTCAGCATCGTCGGCATTCTGCGTTTCGGCCTGGCAATCGGCCTTTCGGCGCCCTCCGTCGCCTTCGCCTATTCGGTGCTGGCTATCGGAGATACGTCCTGGTTCGATCTGGCCGCCCTTTCGATGAAGGAACTTTGCTTCGGGGCGCTCATCGGCATGGGGCTCGGCATTCCCTTCTGGGCGGCCCAGGCGGCGGGTGATATGACCGATGTCTATCGCGGGGCCAATGCCGCCAATCTCTTCGACCAGATCAACGCGCTGGAAACCGCGCCGCTCGGCTCGCTGATGATGTCGATCGCCCTGGTGATTTTCGTCAGCGCCGGCGGCATCATCGATCTGGTCGCGATTTTCTACAAGTCGTTCGAGTTCTGGCCGCTCTTCAAGCTCATGCCCGCCATGCCCGACGATCCGCTCGACATGATCCTCGGTGTATTCGGCCGGCTGTTCAAAGCGGCCGGATTGCTTGCCGCCCCGTTCATGATCGTCACCTGCGCGCTCGAATTGTCGCTGGCCTTCGTTGGCCGCTCGTCGAAACAATTCCCGCTGAACGATAGCCTGCCGGCCATCAAGAACTTCGCGGTCGTGGTCATTCTCGTCATCTACACGGCCTTTATCTCCAGCTATTTCCACGATCTCTGGATCGACGGATTCAACGAGGTGAAAGCCATGCTGGAGGTGACCCATGGCCAAAAATGACGATACCGAGGAAAAAACCCTGCCGCCGAGCCGGGTGAAGCTCGATCGGCTCCGCCGCGAGGGCCAGGTTCCCCGCTCGAAGGAAATCCCGGTTGCGATCTCCGTCCTTGCCATCGCCGTCTACGTCACCTGGGGCTTGCCTGATATCCTCGAGGATTTCACCCGCAGTTTCGATGCCGGCCTTCAGTCCGCCGCGCGAGCCGACGTCTCCGACGCCGTCACTGTCGGCTTGAGCGAAACCGGCGTGGCGCTGCTCGATCTCATCTGGCTGCCGCTTGCCATGGGTCTTGCCGCGACCATCCTGGTGTCGATCCTCGACGGGCAGGGGTTTCCCGTATCGTTCAAACATATGAGCTTCGATTTCACCCGGCTCAATCCGTTCGAGGGCATCAAGAGGCTTTTTTCGCTCGCGAGCATCGCCGAGTTCGTC
Organism: Rhizobium azibense; assembly: GCF_004342325.1. NCBI lineage: Bacteria > Pseudomonadati > Pseudomonadota > Alphaproteobacteria > Hyphomicrobiales > Rhizobiaceae > Rhizobium > Rhizobium azibense. The sequence continues at coordinate 20,298 of NZ_SMBJ01000024.1, forward strand.
AAGGGGCTCGTCAAGTTTGTCCTGCTCGCAACCGCCGGCGGCGGTGCGATCCTCTATTTCCTCAACAGCATCTTCTGGTCGCCTCTTTGCGGAGAAGCATGCACGCTCTCCACGACAGCCCATCTCCTCGGCTCGATCCTCGTCATTGCCGCCGGCATCATGGTGGCGGCGGCGTTTTTCGATATCCGCATTTCGCGCGCGTTGTTCAGGCACGAACACCGCATGACCAAGACCGAGGCGCGGCGCGAATACAAGGATACCCAGGGCGACCCGAAGCTGAAATCGGCGCGCCGGCAAATCGGCGCGGAAATGCGCAGCAGCCCGCCGCGCAGGCAAGGATCAGGCCGGCAATGAAAAGCGGGAGCCTAAGCCGCCCGCTTGATCTTCGCTTTGCGGTTCCGGTGGTCGGGCGTCTCAGACGCCCGATTGGTTGTCACCTACACGCGTCCAGTTCTTCACATCGTCCAGCGTGATATCGGAGAGGAACGTCACGCTGGCAAGTGAGCTGTCGGTGCGGAAGACGTTGCTGCCGTGGGAGAACGCCCCGCCATCGATGGTGACGTCGGCGTCGATCTGCTTGCCGCCGTTGGTGCGCACGAGCGTGGTAAAGCCGTCAGCGACGAAATCCTTCAGATAGAACCTCGTGTCGGCATTGATCTGGAAGATCTTGTCGGTCGCGCCCTTGGCGGAGCCACCGATAATAGTGATGTCGCCGGCGCTTTTTACCGTCAGCGCATCCTCGCCGACATTCTGCCAATTGACGTTTTCGAGCGTCGCGCCGTCATAGACGTGGATTCCGTCGGCGCCATTCTCGCCGAGATCGACATTCTTGAGCGTCGCGCCGTTCTTGAGAATGAACAGCGGCGATTGGGTTTCGGACTGGCCGCCATCGCCGAGCTTGGACGAGGCCGTATAGGTCGCGCCCTTGCCGTCGAACACGCCGCCATCCACGACGATCGGCTCGTTGACGACGATGACGCTGCCCTCTTTCGAGAGGTCGGGTTTTTCCGTCGTGGTCTGCAAAGTCGTGGCCTGTTTCTCGTCGGATGGATCCACCTTCTTGGAGTCGGATTGCCAGTTGATGTGCTTGCGCAGCAGATCCTTGGGGTCGGAATCCATGCCGTTTTCCGACGTTTCCCGCGAATTCGGCACATAGGAGGTCAGTGTCGGCGGGTTGCCGGAGAAATCTTCGAAGGGCGAGACCTTGCGGGTTCGGATGGTGGTGAAATCCGTGTCGGCCCTATTGCTGCCGCCAAGGCAATCGGACTCAAGGTCGAAACGGGAGGTTCTGTCGAAGTCTATGGGCCTTTGTCCATCTACGCCACACATTGCATTCATCCCCAGTTGGTCTCGTCTACTTCACTTGCTCTATCAGCCCGGCCTTTGTTTGGAGCCGGCAGCGTTCCGGATTTGCCCGATCTCTCCGATGGTTTCGATCGTTATATCCCTGTCGATCTCCTCCGCCGCCAGCACCGGAATGCGGCAGTTGTGGTGGATCATCAGCGTCTGGGTGAGCAGGCGCCACTCGCCCGGCACGATGATGATGGGATCGTATCCCCGCTCGTTGGCGTCCTCGAGAGCCTGCCTGGCTTTCTCGGCCAGCAGGCGCAGCCTTTCGGCTATCTCGATCTTCTCGGTCGCTCCAGCGGCGTCATAGGAGCGGATGAAGTGGTCCCATTCGGCGGGAAGCACCAGCGCCGGCAGCAATCCGCGCCGGTCGAGAAGCCCGAAGGCGATCTGCTTGACCAGCGCGGCGCGCGCCATTTCGGCCAGGGCATCCGGCGCGTGATCGGTGCCGGCGTGCAGCATCACTTCCAGCAGTCCGCGCGGCTGGGAAAGCGTCACGCCGGAATCCAGCAGGCGTCTGACGACCGCGACCGTCAGCATCAGCGGCACCTGGGTGGCGACGTCGATCGCCAGTTTGCCGAGACGCGGTTCGAGGCTGCCCAGCCATTGTGCCGCGTCGTCGACGCTGAACAGGGCGCCGATATGGCGGCGGACGATGCGCACGATGCCGTCGGCAATCTGTTCGGCCGTCCGTTCGGGACCGCAGCTGACGAGACCGGCGGGCACGTTTTCGACCTGAAGGTGGATCAGATCCTCGGCCATGCGGGGATCGGCGTTGAACGTCGGCACCGTCACGGAGACGCCGACGGCGCGCGCCGCCATGCGGATCCGCCCGTCCAGCATTTCGCCGAGTCGCATCGCCTCAAGCCGCGCCAGCGTTTCCACCGCGACGGTGGCGATGACGGGATCGCCATATTTCGTCCTGTCGAGCGGATAGGAATTGGCGCTTTCCACGGCATTCGCCGATGCGGCCGCGGCTGGGCCGGCGCGCCGGCGATGCACCATGAAGGCAAGGCCCGCCAGACACAGGCCGATCGCGCCGAGCACGCCTGTGGGAAATCCCGGCACGAAGCCCGCGCAGATCGTCAGCGCCGCCGCAATCGCCAATGCACGGGGCTCCCGGAAGAGTTCGCGGCCGATATCGCTGCCGAGACTGCCGTTGCCGTCATCGGACACGCGGGTCACGACGATACCGGCCGAGACTGCCATCAGAATGGACGGAATCTGCGACACCAGACCGTCGCCGATCGACAGCAGCGTATAGAGATGGGCGGCCTCGGCGAAGCTCAGGCCCTTCTGGAAGATACCGATCGCCAGGCCGCCGATGAGATTGACGGCGACGATCACCAATCCTGCGACCGCATCGCCCTTGACGAAGCGCATGGCGCCGTCCATCGCGCCGAAGAACTGGCTCTCCTGTTCGAGACGCGACCGGCGCTTCTGCGCGGCTTCCGTGCTGATATGGCCGTTGCGCAGGTCGCTGTCGATGGCGAGCTGCTTGCCCGGCATGGCGTCGAGCGTGAAACGGGCGCCGACCTCGGCGATGCGCTCGGCGCCCTTCGTCACCACGATGAACTGCACCAGCGCCACGATCAGGAAAATGATCAGCCCGACGACGACATTTCCCGCAACGACGAAATCGCCGAAGGCCATGATGATCTCGCCGGCATCGGCGTCCGCCAGCACGAGCCGGGTCGAGGAAATCGTCAAGGCCAGGCGGAACAGCGTGCCGATCAGAATGACCGCGGGAAAGGTCGAGATTTCAAGCACGCTCTTCAGATAGGTCGTGGTGATCAGCACCACGAAAGCGAAGGAGAGATTGAAAGCGATCAGCACGTCCAGAACGATTGTCGGAAGCGGCAGCACCAGCATCGTCACGACGGAGGCGAAAAAAACCGCAAGCAGCATATCGGTGCGCTGCGCAAGCATGGCGAAGGCGGATGACCTTACCTTCATGATCCGGCTTCCGACGCCATCGCCTATTCTTGTTCGCTGCTGGAAATTTCGGCGAGCTTCGGCTCGGCATTGCCGGCAGAGGCGAAATTGACCGTATCGTCCTCACTGTCACGGGAAACGATCATCTGGTCTTTGCCGATCTCCTTGATGCGCCAGCCGCTCGAAACGACATCGCCTTCCTCGTAGCGGCGGCCGTCGGAGCCGATGATGAACCTGACGGGCGTATAGCCGGCGGCGGCAACGAAGCCGTCGAGACCGGAAGAGAGGGCGGTGAGATCGACGATGGAAACGGAACCGCGCCGGCTCATCGAGGCGATGATGCTGCGCAGCTTGGTCTTGTCGGGCAGGCCGAGAGGCCGCGATCCTTCGCCGATGCGAATTTCGTCGGCGGTGGCGACGATGCTCAGATCTTGGGGAAGCTGCGCCATACGAATGGCCTGGCGGATTTCGGCCGCGATCGCCGCCGCCGCCGGCGCCGGTTCGGGTGCGGCGGAAACCCTGACGAGCGGGGCTTCGTGAGCCGGCGCATCGCTGTTGTAAAGGCCGGCCAGCAAAAGCAACGCCGCCAGCCCGAGAAGGCCGGCAGCCGCAATCCGGCGCGGCGCGAACCGCACGCGCCCGGCGCCGAGACCTTCGAGCTCACAGATCGTGCCGTCGAAGGAGATGGTCTGTCTCTTCGTAAGGGTCATTGTCCGATCGCGCGGGATGGAACGACCGTCGATCACGACGTCATCCCGCAACGCGGTCAACGACACCGTGTCGGAGCCGCGGGAGCGCTGCAGACTGATGGCAAAGGCGGGTTCCGGTTTGGCGCCTAGGACGATCAGGTCACAATCGGCGCTGCCGCCGACCACCTGCCGCTCTGTCGTCAGCGGCAGATTGGAGCTGCGCCCGGCGCGCGTGATGCGCAAGACCGGTCCGCCGCTGCCTGACGCAGCGTTGCCGGCGTTACCTCTGAATGTCGGCGAAGAGGAATCTAGATCCATAACCATCTTGTTCCCGAACCGTCCGTCGAGCGGCTTTTATTGTCTTCGAAAGCGGGGAAGCGAGACGGGCGAACCCGTCTCGCCATTGTTTCAATCAGCCTGGGCCGATCTTCTTGATGGCGTTTGCGACGCCGTTGATCTTGGTGATTTCGGTTGCAACCTTCAGGCTCTGCTCGGTCGCTTCGTTCTGGGCCGACTTGAAGGCGGAAATCGCCGAGCCGATGCCCGCATCAAGTGTCGAAGTACTAGCCATGTCTTGAACTCCTTGCATGGTTTTGGCGGCCAGAGCCTTGCAGAATTCAAGATCGAATTCAATAGCTTATGTTAAAAAGTTATTAATTCGCGATATGTACAACAAATGCGCGAAATGGATATCCGTCCTGTTCCCAGAGGACCGATGATCTGCAACAGTAGATCGGATAATTATTAATAGACTGGATTCCGTACTCACTGCCTGCCTTCGTTCATTAGTTGTCGGGCGATATCCGGATCGTGAGGTAAACTCAGATGTTTGCGCGTTTTGTTTACATGGCCGCTATCGGACTGCTGGCCTCCTTTCCTCCATCGGCCGGCGCCAGCGAGCGGGAGGTGCGCCTGGATGTCGTCTCCCTGCCGCTTGGCGAAGTTGTCCAGACGCTGTCCTTCATGTCCGGCATCCCGGTCACGACAGTCGGGACGCTGAGCGGCAAGGTCGAGCACTGGTCCGTCCGGGAAAGCGGAGCCAAGGCCTTCGTCAAGCTTGGCGATGCCAGCAATCTCTTCGTCGCCTATGACGGCAGCCGCATCATCATCGCGCCGAAGCAGGAGGTCTCCACCGTCGTCCTCGATCGCGGCGGCCGCAGCTGGAAGACCGAGCAAAACGCCATTCGCGCGCTGTTCCCGCTGCTGCCGGACGATGCGCTGCGTGAAGATCCCGCCAGCGGATTGGTGCTGGTGCGCGGGCCCGCGGTCTTCACCAAGGCCGTCGAAGACGTGCTGAGCCGGCCGCAAGCCGACAGCATCAAGGTCATCAAGGGCGGCCAGTTGGAAGTCCTGACGACGAACAACGGTGCCTGAGCGGCTGATATGAAGGCGCTGAAGTCTCTCAGGCAGTTGCTGGAGATCCGCAGCCTGCGGGCGGATAATCTTTCCCGCAGCCTCTCTGAGGCGCGGGCGGACGCCGAAAACGCGCGGGAGCGGGAAACGGAAGCCTCCGAAGCGCTCGACATCGCGGCAAGCCTGGCCGCCGGCAATCCTGTCGTCGACGCATTGCGCAAGAGCGGCGCTATCTCCGCCGCCGAGCTTCAGGACGCGCTGATGCGACAATCCGTATTGCGCAGCCATGAAGCCGTTGCCGGCCTATCGCTTGCGCAGCGCAAAGCCGACCGGCTGGCTGCGCAAGAGCGGGCAGAACACGTCGCCGCCGATTTTTCGCGGGCACAGAAGGCGGTATTGCGCACCGAATTTTCGCTTGAAGCAGCGGAGAAAATCGACCGGTAGGGAGCTAAGAACCAGCAGATGAACCAACCGGCTTCTGTTCTTCCATCTCTTCCTCGACAATCGAGCTGACGAGGGCAACGACCCGGCTGCGCACACGCGGAGAAAGGAGCAAAACGTCGTCTATCAGACGCCGTCCCTCCGCCGTGGAAATGTAGGCAATCTTCTCATCGATCTCTGTTATGATTTGCTGGCCCTGAGTGGTTTCGGGATCTGGAAGACCTTCGAAAAACCTCGAAACAGGGATCTTGAGGCAATTGGCAAGCTCGTAGAGCATCGAAGCGCTGACGCGGTTCTTACCGCTTTCATATTTTTGTACCTGCTGCAAACTGACCCCGATGCCGGCGCCGAGATCCCCTAGGGATACATTCGACTGCATTCGGCGGATACGGATTTGCTGTCCGACATGCCGATCAACTGGATGCACCAACTCGCGCGCTACATTCGACTGTTCGGCTTGCGCAGGCCTCGAAGTCCGGACCTGTGCTGCTGCATAGCGCTTCATGGTGGACACCCCGATGGAGAGTTTCACGCGGTGCGCCCCCGCTGAAAACTCGCTAAACCCACTGATCGGGGAGTTGGAAACCGTACACGACGGTCCTGTGGCCTTTAGTTCCGAGGAACCTGGACATACGCCACAGGCTCCTCGACCGAAGGTCAAGGAGTGTGATGCCGTTACGGCCGGCATCAACCACGTGTAGGGGTTTCCACACCCCAGGGCAGCGCGTACTGCCCTATCGAAAAAGATAGCGGGAATCCGCCCGCTGCGCAACCGAATTCTTTACAAGATTCAATGGCTTCCCTTTACGCTCGGACACTTGCCTCAAAAGCGAGAGGTCACGCTTCGGGCGGTAAAGTGGTCAGAAAACCAAAGGAGGTGCGATCAGCGGAACGCCCATTGCGAGGATTGTCTGCCCACTCTCCCGGAAGAGATGACGATGACACCTGGGAGAGCGCGGACGTCGTGGCGATCGAGGAGACGGACGATACCGTCACCGTACTTCTCTGGCATCTGAAATACTCGCAGGCAGTAATGGGGCGCCGGGCGGACGATCTTTACCTCGTTTGCGGTCAAGCACAGAAGGGGGTGAAGGGGACATGGAGCTTGAAGAACCTCATCAACCACCTGACCGTGAGAGAAACATCACATCTTAAGGGCCGGGCCCGTTTCATTCGAGGCAGCCTGAATGACTTGGCCACGCTTCGAAAGGCTGCCCAACGCAAGTTCATCGAGTACCGGATCGGGATTGTACAGCCGGGTCTTAACGGTGAAAACATACCCGCAGAACATCTTGCGCTTCTGGGAGCGACTGCCACTTCATACTGTCTGTCACCGGGTGTCCCCTAATGACTGTCGCGAACCGCACCGATCCAGCTTAGCTGCCGGCCACCGTCTCCAGCGGCGCTACTTTCCATGACGGCAGGGCCGCCGCGAACTGTCACGGCCTTCTTGGGGCTTTCGATATCGAAATTGACGTTGTAGCGGTTCCACTCTGTAACAGCGGCAGAGCCGCCGACAAAATCAGGGGTAGGAATGCTCGATGTCCTGCCGATTGTTGCGGCGGGTGCATAGCTGCAGTGCAACATAGACGCTGGCTTCATGGCGCTGGCCCGAGTATTGCTATTTTCATCGAAGCGATGCTTCCTCCCGCAACGCTTCGAAGTTTAGACGGCCCACTCCTCCTCCCAAAGGGACGTCTGTGGGAACAGCGGCACTCCTCCTCCCAGGTCGCCGTTCGGTTCTTTTAGGAAAGCCTGCCGCACCTCCTCCCGCGGCAGGCTTTTCTATTTCGGGGCGATGGGCCGTCAGAGCCCGAGATCAAGTTGGGACTGGGGTCGTGCATTGCCGATCGGAGGTCGTCAGCGTTGAAAGCGTGACGCCGAGCAGCCGCACTGGCCGCTTGAATGGATAGACAGTCGCCAATCGACGGGGCATCGTTCGATGGTGTGCTCGAAGATCTTGGCTGGTTCGGCAAACGGTTCACGCCGGACATGCGCGCCGATGTGCTGCTGTTTCGAGCGGGAGACCGGCGGCTGGTTGCCGTGGATCCCAAATGGATCCCGCTTCGGCTAACGTTGCGTTTTTATAAGATCGACAGGACGCGTTTGGCAAGCAACCAAGTTTTCCTATCTCCAGCGCCGGCTGCGGGCGAGGGCCCGGTCGCGTCTTTGAAGGCCATGATGTTCGGCTGCGTCAAGAGCGCGGCCATGGTCTATGACGATCAACCCATCGTCGACCATTTCCGGCGGATCGACGCCGAGAGGATCATGGGCGCGAAATTTCGCTCTGCGCAAGTAAGGCACGAACCGTCGAGACGGCAGTTCCTAATGAGCTCATCGAAAGGTCATATCATGCTGAAATACAAGCTCTACGTACTCGTGGTAAAAGCCGACGGGAATCTCGCGATCCTCGCCGCGCTTGCCATGGTTCTTACCGCGATATGGCGCGGCGTTTTACCTATAGGAAGTTTCTACTAAAAGACTGGAGGTGCAGGATCATTCCTGCACCCTCCTCACATATCACCACGTTCGCAGTACGCGTGTCACCTATCTCTCACGCGCAACAGCGGAAACGACAAGGTCTGTCATTTGAGAGTTACCCGGAGCGCCCCACCAGTCGCAGAGGGACAGGTAGGAGAAGTCGCTCACACTGTCACCGTAGCCGATCACTGGGCGACCTGGATGCTCCGTCCGAAGCTTTTTGAGCAGAAATTGTGAGGCCACCCGTTTTGAGATCGCAGGCGGAACTAGCGCAAGGTTATTGCCGTTGTGGTGTCGAACCCAACCCCGTTTTTCTCGAATGATCGGCACAATCTCTTCAAGGCGTGAGCCGTCTCCGTCAATCTCTTTGAAGACAACATATGTCGCGAGATCAGCTTCCATCACCGACCAGCACCGGATGTGGACGCCAAGTTCCCTCGCCTTGGTCCTGCCCTCATCGAGGAGCTTATCGAAAAAGCCGGCAAGCGGCCGGAGCTCCCTTGCGACGACCTCATGCCATTCGGCGTCAGGCTTGCCGTCCTTTTTGAGGATGACGGCACCGTTCGATACGATTGAGTAGCTTTCAAACGCGATCGTAACGCGCGAAAGAGCCTCAGAGCCGCGCGCCGTAACCGGGATGGCCTCCGTGGAGACGAGCAGCCACTCGACAAAGGCAGCTTGAATCTTCGTCATATAGGAGTTGCTTCCATTAATGGATTTGGACGCCAATACCAGATCGGCTTCCGCAATCTCCGGTATCTTTTTCTTGGTTTGAAACAAGGTGTCGTCGAGGTCCACCAGAGCAATGGGCTTCATATGCGTACTCCAAAATGCGACTGGTTAAATATTTGATCGATTGCCAGATGTGAGCTTTCGCGGATTCTCCATTGGCAATGAATTTTACGATACGGAATTTGTCACATCTCAGTTTCCTTGACCTGCGCGCCGAGCTCGTAAGTAGACATACGTGGAGATTAGGAGACGTGCCGGATCAGCGTGACGGCGCGGTAGGGGGCGATCTTTCTAGGGGAGACGACATACGGGACGCCTTTGTTGTCGATCAGGTACATGAGGGCCGCGAGTTCTGGATCGGTTGGCGACGAGACGTACACCTTTTCCGGCACACGTCGCAGGATGGCCCTGGTCGCCTCCGCAATGCCCGGCTTTACTCGGTTGATGTTCGTTACGGCGTCCTCCCCCATCACCCAGGCGACGGCAGCGGCGGCGGCATCGCGATGCGCCCGGCGGGTCTCGATACTCCAGACGCTCGGGATTTCGGTTGCAATCACAGTGGAGACATCATTCCACATACCATCCACGAATGATCGGGAAATATCGTGTTCCGCGAGATTATCCCACTGGACGCAGGCGTGGAAGTCACCGGGACCGACGAGGGCAGCGTTGAGGATCGAGCGGCTGATAAGCCCGGATACGGTGCATCCTAGCATTCCGGAGGGAATAAGCCAGTCGTCGCCCGATGCGGCGAGCCATGCGCAGCCGCAGGGGTCGGCCAATACAACTAGCCGCGCAGGCCGGTCTGAGTAGTCCTTGAAGCTCTTTTCGAGTTGGTTCGCAATTGCTCCTTTGCCCGTCCAGCTATCTACGAAGACGATGCTCTCGACAGGACGCCTGGCAAGAATGTGGCGCATAGCCTCGTCGTCAACGCCCTTGTCGCGAATGATCGACAACCCGTAGTGTCCGACGTCCCGGCCGAGTAAGGCGATGGCCCTCTTGAGAAGGATGCCGAAGGGCACGCCGGCGCGGACCAAACTGACAAGGGTAATAGGACCCTCGACCGACTGCACGATCGCGAGGGCGAGGCGTGCCGTCTCGGCGCCCATGCGCGGGCCACCAGTGGCCATGGCCTTAGCAAACAGCTCCATGTATTCGCGGGTCGGGGCCATCTCGGCGGAAATCATTTCCGAGTAATGCCGCCGCCCGGATTGGATGGCCTCTTCCCTCGTGGCCGTGTCAGTAGGCTGAATATCCACTCTCTTGAGAAGGAGCGTCACGTCGTATTCGGCGTAGGAGCCTAGTGTGGCAGGGGAGGCGATGCTGTCATAGGTATCCCCCATGGGAGTGATGTCCTTAGATAACGCGACAGCAGTGTTGTGTCGCCGTGGACTGGCGGAAATGTCCGATCGAGTGAGCCGATTTCGAAGCGGCAGACCGCATGGCCTAAGGCGGCTTCATTCACCTTCTACGTCTGAAAGGACAATGGGATCGCCCAGTGCGGACATCAGGCTGGCACAGACATTTTCCGGGCCTGTCTCCGAGCAGAGTATAATTTTCGAGTACAGCGCTGGATCGACGTTGTAGAGGTAATGTGGAACTGTTCCGCCGTAGTTGTCGGAGAACGAAAGTACTGAACCGATCGCGTGGCCTTTCGACAGGGGAGAACGCGTCACGGATGAATAGAAAACCTCAGCGCCCTCCTTTTCCAAGCGCTCCGCAAGCAGGAAGGGCTGCCACACGTGTTCGCCCGTTCCGAGTACGAGGGTAATCCCGTCATCGGCAGCGTTTGCATTGAGACCCTGCAAGTGATCGACGACGCCGAGACGCGCCCAGTCTCGAGCGACGTCGGGACAGACCTCGGGCCGCTTAGGACGGTCACAGGAAGGGACCTGCGGAGTAGCTGCCGTGAAATCCCCACGCGGAGTCCAACTGTACCGTCCGGAAACGATAGTAGCCTCACTGACTGTTCCCGTGATCTCCGCGCGGGCAGCGCCTTCTGACCAGTCGGTAAGCGTAAGTAGGACTGTGTGCTTCAGCTTCAAACGAATTTTTGCGGGAAGGGCAGCGAAGATGTTGGCAAATGTCTTACCTGTCGAAGCCTCATCGTCAACGAGTACCAAGCCGGTCGCACCATGAACCAAGTCGCGGAGCCTTGCCTCGCATGGTTCGTGCAGGAGGTGCCGCGGGGCATGGCTATGCTCTTCCTCAAATTCGCACAGCAGCGGCAGTTTAAGATCATGGCGAGTGGAGCAGATATATATTGCATCGCCGCGACCAGTGAGTTCGCGGAACCGCCGATGGACACCCGCACCAAGGCCAATGCCCGCTTCGGCTATTCCGATGAACAAAACCGGACCAGGAATATCGGCAGGAATCTGACGTGCAAGGAGGTCGAATGCATTTCCCATGACCGAAGGGCGGATCGGCAGGAATCGACCAAGAACCTTGGAAACAAACAGAAACGAGCGGTTCGGGTTGATTCGCTGCCCGAAGCCGAACATCTCGATGGGGGGTACAAGGCTTCGATCCACGTGAACCGAGATAGTGCCGTCGGCGAGTTGCGCAGAGTATGTTGAAGGATTCACCATTGCCAGCTTTCGAAAGTACGGACGTTTACCGTGGAAAAAATCCGTGCCATATGTTTCCGTGACGCCGCACGCTCATTGGCGTCTCGTTGACGAGCAGGGTAGCACTTACCTCTCGAGGCTCAGAGTGCATCCGCGCCACGATATCGCAGGAGAATTCGCCGGCCCTTGGCGCGAAGGCCAGCACGGCGCGAGCGCCTCCCTGGTTTCAGCTTCGTTGGGGCTAAATCCCGATCTGAGGCCTTCCTGCCCCGTCGATGCGGCTCGTGACCCATCTCCGACAAAGCGACTGGGGCGATAGAAATAGAGTTTACGTCAGTTCATCCTCGCTCTCTGCGGTGAATCAGTAGCATGAAGTGAAGCAAGGGACGTGCCACTCGGACATGCAGCACGAATGCGAGCTGAATAGGCACCAGAACTCGAATATTGCATTCCAGGTCTCACGCGGCAGATGTCCAGATTGCCGGGAAATTTCGTATTGCATCCATAACGGCTTTGGGCGACGGATTGCGGGACCTGCCATGGCAAGCGCGTGCGGTCGCGAAACCTCAGATGGCGGCGAAGCGCTGCAGTTAAGAGAGATGCTGGAGCGTATATTCGCCTAAACGCTGCTGACGTGGCGGTTGGGCCTTTGAACGGTGGACGAGATCAGCCGGGAAAAAAGGCGTAGCTTCATTGAAATCGGCAGGGTGTACCCCGCCCACTACCGGGGATCAGAGCAGGCCAGCCTTGGCCCCAACCTGCGATGATAGCAGGTGCCTGGGGCACCTCCAGCACGTCGAGGGTTCTGCATCTTCGTGTCAGCCAATAGCCGACAGTTCGCACCACGTTTGTATTCGCTTTGTCTGCTTTACGACAGACTTAAGTCTTGATGCCTGCACTCAGCCGTCGTTGTTCAGTCCCGGCATTTTCATGGAGCGGATCGAGGGTGAAACGTTCAGGCTGCGAAGTCTATGTCTTGCAGACGAACTCGTAGTGTGAGGCCCTTGAGGGTCTTGAGCCTGCGTGACCTCCCACTGAACTTTCATCCAGCGGCGATTAGAGCCTCGGCGGTTTTGATACGCCAAGTGGCGCGGTGTGAGCAACCGGCAACGCGGATCGTGTCCCAGCACCTGGTGTAGCTGACGGTAGGGAGTAAAGCCGAGCGCCCGCGCGCTTCTCGTTGCGCTGTAGCGGGTGATCGGCTTTGCGGGCGGCCATCAGTGTTTTCCGCTAGG
>NZ_SMBJ01000025.1:0-20487 GCF_004342325.1 Rhizobium azibense
ATGAATGTTCATTCGCGGCGATCCTTCCGACTCGAGGTGTGATAGCTCCAGTCTCCTAAATCCGCTTTGAATGGACAACCTCCCGAAAGCTCACATCTAGAGCCTGCGCGCTCCGAGTACGCCAAGTGGCGGAAACGCGAAGCTTTCATCTCGCGCAGCGTTGGAGCCGGTTGCGGCAATGGTATCTGCATCACGTGCCCGGGTCTGGTCCGAGCGATGAGTGCGGCCGGAAGTGGTTGTAATCGTCGGCCCAGCAATGGCGCTTCGGGCATAATCGCAGCCGAGGAACAGGCTTTGGTTGACCATCTCGTCCCGCATCCGGCCGTTGAAGCTCTCGACATTAGCGTTTTGCATCGGCTTCCCGGCGTGATGCCGTGCGACTCGACACTATGATCCTTCGACCTGGCAAGGATGGCATTCGAGGTGAATTCCGTGCCGTTGTCGGAGACGATCATCCCCGATTTGCCGCGCCGTTCGATGAGGACCGACAGTTCGCGAGCGACGCGACGACGCAAGATCGAGGTGCACGGGATCGCCGCCAGGCATTCGCGGGTCACGTCTTCGACGAAGTTGAGCACGCGAAACCGCCTTCCGCAAGCGAACTGGTCGTGAACGAGATTCAGCGAGCTTCGGGCATTGGCCTTCGCTTCGACCAGGATCGGGCCACGCGTGCCGACAGCGTGCCGCCCCGGCTTTTCTGCTTGCGAACGGAAAGTCCTTCTTCGCGATAGAGCCCGTAGATGCGGTCGACCCCAACGTCGCTCCCCCCCCCGCCGAAGCCGCCGGTCGCCGGTCGCCGGTCGCCGGTCGCCGGTCGCCGGTCGCCGAAACGCCATCGCTCATTGGCGAGGTCGCGCAATAGGGCGACTTCTTTATGATGTGGGCGCACCTGCCCGACCAACGCTTCGATCTTTTGTCGCGCGTCATGCATGACCATGCACTCATCGGCGGCTCTAAACTGCGTGATGTCGTAGAGACAGTTCGGTTCTGCGACACCCAAACGATCGAGCTGCGCGAGCGCGCCGACCGTCCGGCGCGGCAGGCAACGTTGTGCCTGCGCTTCGGCCAGGCGACGATCAGGCAACCGCAAAACCTGCGCGAAGAAGGGCTGCCCGACGGGGTTAGGCTCAGTTGGGTCGAGGTCGTCGAACCGGACGCACCCGACGGTGTCGAGCCCTTGCATTGGCTGCTCTTGACCACCCATGCGCTCTCCAGTGCGACTGACGCCTGGCAGATCGTCGCTTGGTACAAGCAGCGCTGGATGATCGAGCAGTTCTTCCGGGTGATGAAGACGCAGGGCTTCAAGATCGAGGACAGCCAATTGCAGTTAGCGCCGCGGCTGGAAAAGCTCGTCGCCATCGCCGCCAAGGCCGCGGCAATCGTCCTCCAACTCGTGCAGGACCGCAGTGGCGGCGATCCTCACCCGGCAAGCCTGGCAGTCAGTCCCCACGAGATCAACACGCTCGCCGCCCTCGAAAGCCGCTTCAAGGGCAAGACCAAGCTGCAATCCAATCCCCATCCCAAAGCTTCGCTCGCCTGGGCCGCTTGGATCATCGCCAAACTCGGCGGCTGGAACGGCTATGCCTCCTCCAAGCCGTCTGGACCCATCACCTTCTTCAACGGACTCAAATACTGTGCCGATGGCTGGGCCTTGCGAGATAGGTATATGCCTCAGTCGTTCGGTGGAGAAATGTTCCACTGGATCATTTGCTTTTGGTCACGAACAAAATCCAGCGACCAGCGGGCAGAGCCTTCGCGTTGGCCAGGATCGGTGCGCGCGTGCCTGCAAGTTCGCTTACGGAAGGGGGTTTCGCGTGCTCAACATCGTCGATGACGCGACGCGAGAATGCCTCGCGGCGATCCCCGGACACCTCGATCTCCGGTCGTCGCCTCGCTCGAAACTCGCAATGATCTCTCCGACAACGGCACCAAACTCACCTCGAATGCCATTCTTGCCTGGTCAAAAGACCATAGGGTCGAGTGGCTCATTGCGTCACCTCGCCCAAGATAGCGGTTGATGAATTCTCCCAGTGTTGTGGAAGTGCCGCCGCGAATCAGCCCCGTAGATTCCGGGGCTGCGGATGGCAGCAGGTACTTGTTCCTATTGCGTCCTATCCATGCGGCGCCATCGCCCACTCGCGATTAGCCGGCACAGCCGGCCGCCTTGCGATTTGCCGCGCCGGTGCCAATGAATTGATGAAAGGCGGCTGCCATTTCGTGCGAAGACTTCGCTCCTGGTCTTGTTCGTGCGCGACCTTGGGCGCGTTCGTATTGAGATCACGGTCTACTGTTCCCCTAAGAGGCGTCATTTGGCTCGGGAGCCAGACGGTAACCGGCACAATGCCTGCGACAAGCCGCCTTTGAAAGTTGGTGTTTTCCAAGGGGTTAGCTTGGTGGTCAGCTGACCACAACCGAAATCCTCAACGGCAGGAATAACGATCAGCCGCACTTACCCAGCCCTCAAACCGCCTTGCCCGTTGGCCTTCAACAACGCCATTATCATCGGGCCAAGCGAGAATTCACCGCGCTCACTTCGGCGCGTTAGATCCCGCAGATAGCCTCCAGGAGAGTTGATGAAGTTAGCCCTTTCCAGGATGCACGCAATTGCCACCGCAGCATTCTCCGGTCCTAGCGCCTCGCAGGCATCCTGGTAGGCGGAAGGGCTTACCCCCAGCATAGATCGAACCACCACAGCGGCAGACATCAGATCTCGCCAGCTCCCCACGCCGCGCGGTGCATAGTCGCTGATCATCGGGCACGCCTTGAGCACCAATCCCAAGGGGAACGCCCTTTGCGATTCATTCTTCGGCTGATGGCTCAAGCTCGCCTTTGCCCCCAGCTCCTTTTCGGAGCGTGGTTCAGATTCATTTACGGATTCGGGTTTTGAATTCTGTATGTGCTGCTCGATATGAGCAGCATTGGTGCTAATTTTTTCAGCATTCTCGAGGTTTTCCAAACGATTAAGCACTTCCTCACGGAGCATCTCCATTTCATTGAGAACGCTAGTGACCCCTTCAAGGGTCGGAACGCGCGGAATTCTGCTCGCGAGCGCAATGTAGATGTCCTCGGTCGTCTTCCAATCGCCGTCGGCGCCCTCGACCATTGCAGCAGTAATAAGTTTGCGAACATCCCGCCGGCAAATTGTAAGGCTCTCTTTGGCTTTCCTGAGCGAGGCTCTCTCGGCCGCCACTCTTTGCGCCAACATCGCCAACTCTTCCGATCGCGCCAGGAGGGGCGACAGGTCGAAGCCAAAAGCATTCTCGATCTGGCCATCGTCGCCCTTGCGGGCGAAGCGCTTGCCATTGGCGCTATCCTTACGGGCGATCAACCCCGACTCCACCAGAATGGCAATATGCCGCCGCAACGTTGCGCCCGCCATTGCATGCGCCCGAAGCGCCAGTTGGGCATTCGAGGGGAAGACAATCAATTGTGCATCCTGACGCAACTCATTGTCAGGATAAAAACTCAAAAGTGCGTCAAGAACAGCCAGACTGTTCGACTGGATCTTGAGCAGTTCCATCGCGGCGGAAGCGTCTCTCAACACTTTCCACTTATCGGCAGCTTTTCCATGCTTGATTTCCATTGCCGCCTGGCGCCGCACGAGCGCAAGCGTCATTGGCCGCCGCCCGAACGGCGTCGCTACATTCCCCGACTGCATTGTCTCTCACCTTTCAGCAGGCAAAGGAAATTCGCTCACCAAAACGGCGCCAAAGACTCTTGACGAGGATTCGAGGAAATGCGATTCTGTTCTTGCTACAGAGACAGAAGGGCTTCCACGACGGCGACGTTGAGGGAGCTCTTTTCTTTTGCGGGTTACACTCCCTGTTTCCGTTGATGCTTTGCGCGATGCTCCTGGTAAAGCGCCGGCAAATGCTCGAGTACGAAAGCCGCGAAATCCGGCGTGGCTTTCCTGTCAATGGTAATTTCTAGCTTGCTCTTGCTCTGCGTGACCTGCGCAAGCCTGTCGCCATCGGGGGTCGACAGGACGTCTGGCAACCCGCGCGCAGTCCGACGCGGTTTCAGATGGTCGATCACTGCCTTGAACCGTTCCGACGACGGCAGCGCCTGCACCTCCTCCGAGGCAGCATATTTCGCAGCGCCTGCCGGAGGCGATGCTTTCTCAACCAGCTCTGCCAATTGCTGCCAACTTGGGCGTCCAACGCCTGGAGCGGCGCCGATGGCATCGATCAATTCAGAGGGGAGGGCGTCAACAAGCAGGAGCATCTTCGACAAGTTGCTTTTATCGATTGACATAGCCGCGATGACGATTTCTCGTGGAAACTGCTTGTTTAGCTTGTGTGCGAAACGTGCCTTTTCGATGAAGGTGAGGTCTTCGCGCTCATTGTTTTCCTGACCCTGTGCGACAACCAACTGCTCGTCCGTCAAGTCTCGAACAACCGCCTTGACCGGCAGTCCTAGCTCCGAAACGGCGCGCAGCCGGCGATGTCCAAAGGCAACTTGGTAGTGCGCGGGTTTAACGGGATGAGGTCTCACAAGGATTGGGACCTGCTGTCCTTGCTCGCGGATGGATGCAAGAAGTCCTTCGATATCACCTTGCATGCGATCCTGAACGAAGGACGGCTCGATTGACGACGCGTTCAGTTCAACCACGGCCTGACCTTCGGCGAGACGCCGCTCGATCTCCTCGGCACGACCAAGACGATCATTTTGCTCGCGCAACGCGTTACCGATGTTTGCAGTCAGCTTCGTCGCTGGATCTCGTTCTTTTCTGGTCACGCCGAGAAGCGGCATGGAGCGAGTCTTTGCCGCTCTGTGTTCAGCAGCTGATGAGCTGTCGGGCGCGTCCGTGGTGACGTCAAGGAGGTGCTTCCGACTCATGTGGTTCTACCCCATGCTTTTTTGATTAGAGTTTCGATCTCGTCGTTGACGGCGTTCATCGCCTCTAAGGCCCGATCATAGGTCGAGCGCGTGAACTGTCCGCGCTCAACCTCAAAGAGGGTTTGATTCGTCAGGCCAGCGTCCGAAACGGCGGTCGTCTTGAGCATCGGAAAATTGAGGACATTTTCGCCAAAGATCGAACGCAGATAGCCCACCATCTGGTTCTGCGGGCCATCGCTCGGTTCAAAACGAGTGACGAGGTAGCGCATCCAATTGAACTTGAACTGGGCGCCTGCGTTCTCGATTTCCCGAAGGAGATTCGAGGTCATCGCCAGAAACTGGTTCATCGACATTACATCCAACATCTGGGGATGGACGGTGACGAGGATCGAGGTTGCGGCGGTCAGAGCTGAAAGCGTGAGATAGCCAAGTTGGGGAGGGCAATCGATAACGACGACATCGTAGTTGTCCGCGATGTCTTCGATGACCTGACTGATCCGACCGTAAAAAAGCGTGTCACCTTCCTTCCGGTTCATAAGCGCGCGCGGGGTATCGTGCTCAAACTCCATCAGTTCAAGATTGCCAGGAATTAGATGAAGATCCGGGATGTACGTTCCTCGGACAACCTGCTCGATTGGGACCTGCTCGTCATCATACCGGATGGCGCCATAGAGTGTTTCGTTCGGACCAACGTCAGTTTCTGGCTGACTGCCGAAGAGTGCGGAAAGGCTTGCTTGGGGATCAAGATCAATCGCGAGAACCCGGTAGCCACGCATTGCCAGGTACTGTGCCAGATGCGCGGCTGTCGTCGTCTTGCCCGAGCCGCCTTTGAAATTCATCACCGAGACGACTTGAAGCTGCTCCCCCGTGCGACGATGGGGCAGGTAGCGCCGGTTCCCGCGGCCAATCAGGTCCAGGTGCTTACGGATTGAATGAATATCTTCGATCGTGAACGTGCGTCGACCGCCAGGGCTCATACTAACGTGCAGTTCAGGCATTTCCGAAGCAGTTTGTCTAAGATAAGACTCACCGATGCCAAGCAATTTTGAGGCTTCTGACGGTGCAAAGGATCGAATGCCCTTTTCGGACGTCGGCGGGAAGACCTTGAGATGATGTGCTTGAAGTTGGCTGGAGAGAGCGTCAGCATGACGCTCCATCAATGCGGTCAACCCTTCGACGACCGGCGCTGGTTTTGCTGCGGTTTTCGCCATCTCAAAATCCATTTCCTGCAAGTGGCGGAACTTTTCGCGAAACCGCTAAAGTTCCGCCACTAGCTATTAGAGCCGATTCTGCATTTTGAGCAAGGGGTTTTAGGTTAACGAAAGGCTAACGTGGATAAACCCGGAACGTAGAGTAAATGGATTTTTCCGTTTATATCCTGCAGCTTAGCAAGACCGCGGTACCGATTGGTCATGGTGTGTTTTATTGTGAATCCTACAAATGTGCCCCGGCGATTTAGACGAAAAGCAGAAGACCTCGGCAAAGTCGGTGATCCCCTTGCCGCGACTCACTCGCACAAAACCGTAAGCATTCGACAACGGACGCCCGATTCCAATTCGTGCAGAGTTCCCGGCGCCTAACGGCGGCGGAGAAATTCATGCAGGTATTCGCGATCTCGACACCAAAAATTTACTACGAAGCGTAGCTGCTTCAGGACGATCATAGGCTACGTGCGAGGATCTTTTCCACTCGCACTTGGGATGTAGAAGTAGTCGACGAGTGCGAGGCAGATGGGGTTGACGCTCTCGCCCCGACTGCCATCCTGGATGTCACCGCGGCTGGACCACTTGCAGGATGTGCACGCGATTTGTCTGCGATGGGACCGACCATGCTGGTAGACGTATTTCCGTCTCTGCTCCCGAAGGGTCGCCTGAACGCCAATCCCCTGATGGTCTAGAGTTCTCGCTTTTGCGTCGACACCTCGAAGAGTGGAGGGGAGGGGAGGGGAGATGGTTCCGTTCACGAGGCAACGCTGACCTTGTTCGCCGGCATCGTAGAATGGTGCCTGGGAGGTGGTCTCAGCGAAGTCGTTGCGGTAACGGATATCAGGTTCGAGCGAACTCTTGCTAGCGTCGAATGGCCTCTCCCGCGCTTGGGGCAGCCAGAGAAGATCGTTGCCACCACCGCCATCGCAGGCACGCGTCCAGCAAACGCTGAGACCTTTCTGATGTTGCGGCCGCCCAACTACCGATCTAGTTGCCGTCATCCTTCTCGGTGCGACTCGGATTGTTGGTCTGTTCGGTTCGAACCGGTGCGCCACGAAGGATGAAGCTTTGGACGATGTGGCGATAGGCTCTTAGGAGGGTTCGCGCGGGCAGATGAGGGAAGGCGACATGGCATCTTCGCAGAGATGAGGATGGCATCGAAGAACGGGCTGGTAAACCGCGGCTCGTGTTTGAGGCTGGTGGCATTGACGCGGCCCAAGCGCTCCACTCTACCTTCAATAGTTTCGTCGCTCCTTGCGCAAGGGAACACTTCTGCCGCTTGAAACGTCCTTTGCCGTTTGCGCCGACGATATCTCCGAGAAGCTTGTCAAGACCCAGGACATAAGCAAGCCCGCCAGCAAGGCACGTGATTTCATCAGCTTTCTGACTGCCGCCTGTGGTTGTTGGCTAGATTCTGGATGCAAGTAAGTGTACATATTAGGATAGTCGGTGTGTCGGGGAGCGAGAGGTCTCGTATGGAGGTTCGTGGACTCGTAATTACTTGCCCCCGCAAGGTTGAAGAATGGACATTGTCGGTTCCACTCGCCGTATCGTCCGAAGTCGGTGTGCGGATAGAGTTGTGTGGACTCTGCACACCGGAGCAACGCGTTTATCGGGGCGCCAAGCCGACTTACCCCTATTGGGGCGGGCACGAGTTGTCAGGCACGATCGTGTCTCTGCCGGACGATGTACCGGATGGCCTGCGCGTAGGAGACCGCGTTGCGGTGCTTTTAATGCGCAGATGCGGCCAATGTCGTGCCTGCCGCCTCGGACTGGACAACCACTGTGCATATTTAAATCCTAAAGCGAGAGGAGGGGTGCCGCAGGGGCCGGGGGGATTGGCCAATTTTGTGGGCGTACCCGCCTATCAGGTTTTTTCCGTACCTTCCTTTTTGGCTCCCGAGCGTGCCGCGTTAGTTGAACCTGTCGCCTGCGTGGCACGCGGCATAAATAGGGCGCGTGCAAAGGCTGGAGACACTGTGGCCGTCATCGGCGGAGGCACGATGGGCCTTCTCCATTCGATACTTCTGACAACCAAAGGATGCGACGTTTACCTTTTCGATGACGACGTGGCAACGCATGGGCCTGTGATGTCGACCGGCGCCCATGCAACGGGGTCAGTTCATTCTCTGTCTGATCCGAAACTCGTCGAGAAATTAACGGATGGCTGGGGCTTCGACTGCATCTTTTGCACGCGCTTCGGTGTCAGAGGCATTCAGGGGGCCATAGCTGCGGCGTCACGCGGTGCCAGGATTGTACTCTACCAATCGATTCCGACGTCCGATTTGTTATCGGTAGGCCCTAACTTTCTGCATTACCGGGAAATTGAACTGATCGGCACCATAGCCCAAAGCGCGGACGACGTGAGAAATGCCATCCGAACCATCGTTGAACACGCCGCACGCTTCGACGTGCTGCAGGTCAATCTTTGGCCCTCGTCAAACGCCCAAGAGGCATTCGAGCAGGCGCTCGATCCACGTGTTAATCGCGTGATGCTAGATTTCAGGTAATGCTTCTCAGCGTGCCTGCAGCGCGCCTGCAATTTCGTTGCCGATCGAGACTACTTCGACACTGTCGGGGAAATTGTCGGTACGTCCGACGCTGTCGGTCACAACGATGCGGTCGATCTGAGACCGTCCCCAGTTTTCGTTCAGCGACGGCGTGAATATGGCATGGGCTGCGGCAAGGGTTATCTTGCGAGCGCCTGCCGCTTTGAGATGTGCGGCGGCTGAAAAAGCCGTCTGACCACTGTTGATTTCGTCGTCAATCAGGATGATCGTCCGGCCAGCAACGTCCCCCAGAATCTCGACGCTCTCCCGAAAGTCATCATCGTCTCTGCGGTGCTTGCGCATGACAGCGAATGGGCAGCCGAGCAGGGCCGCCAAGTGCTCAGCTCGCTTCGCTCCGCCGAAATCCGGTGAAACGACCATGTCGCCATCGACGGCCGCAGAACCGAGATGGCGAACTAGGGCGGGAGCGAACTGAAGATTGACGACAGGACAGGCAAATGCGGCGCACAGCTGAGGAACATGGAGTTCGAAAGTTATCAGCCGATCTATACCGAGAGTTTCGATAATCCCCGCAAGGATTCGCACCGGTACAGGTCCGCCGTCGAAGGCAGGGCGATCCGAACGCGAATATGGGAGGTAGGGAAGAACAGCGGTAATCGTGCGGGGACCCCGCGCCCGCACGGCACCAAGCGCTAGGAACAACTCGAAAAGACGATCATGAACGCTGTCAGGAAATGTTTGCACGACCACCACATTTCCGCCAAGCCCGCCGTCGCGCGGAGTGACAGCCATCTGGCCATTGCTGAACACCTGCGTGTTTAGGATCGTTATTCCTGACCGCGTGAGGGCCCGATGGACTGTTGACGCAAACTTTGCAGAGGTTTCGGTTGCTGCGATACGAAGGTCGTTCGCCGCAGGATCTGTACGATATGGTGACTCGGGCGCCATATTTACGCCAGCTCAAGATCGTTAACAGTGGGAATAGACAGCAGTTTGGGCAACACGTCGCCCCAATCATGTTGAAGTGGTACCTCGGTTTGATCAGGTCGAATGAGCTCTAGGAACTCGGACGGTATGTCTATCCCACAGATGCGCTTCATCTGCGTCAGGACGAAATATAACGCCGGCCTCATCTCGTATTTGTAACCTATCGCAGCGACCTCCGCCCAGCTAATATTCGCCATTTCTTTGTGTAGAACCGCATGAAGATCGCCGAACATCAATAGTCGAAGCGAATTATAAAGGAAGGCCTCGTGATAAAGCCTGGCCGAAAGGAACCAGACGGCGCCAGTCGCGGATTGGACCTGCAATATGCGGCCTAGACCGTTTGCAAGACGCACGCCTGACCATATGTCTTCGACATCGATGCCGACGGAGAGATTTACATGCATATCAATGAAGATGGGCATGTGCAGCTTCTTCGCGGAATCGATGTATCCCTTTACGTGGCGGTAGCGCAGCTGGCGTGGCACCGCGGGACCAGGGAACGGAGATTCAACGGATTCTATCCTTACAAACACCGGCAAGGAATAACTTTCGCGGAAGGTTTCGTCATCGAGTTCCTTTCGTTCCGGATGCCAGTTGCCATTTGAAGGGTCGAAAATACCGTGCCGGTAGCCGAGATCGAACATGAGCCGCTGCACGCGCTGCGCGTCAGCGGGCTTGACCATGATGTCGAGATCGGTCATCGGCCGTAGGAGTGGATCGGGATAGTGGAGAAGCGCGAGATCTGGTCCCTTCACCAGGAACCAGGCGATGCCGGCCCGATCCAGCGCATCCATGATTTCTGGCAGATTGCGAAATTCGAGTGCGGACCTGACCTTTGACATGACAGTCCAGCACTGAACGTAATGCGCCGCCTCAGTAGGCAATAGTGTCAACAAATCGAGGCGGCGCAAGTGATTCTCAAGCAGCGGCACCGTCCGATTATGCTCGGCGCGCCATACCACATAGGGCCAGTTGACAGGCTCCTTGCAGAGACGGACCAAACGCTCTTCATCCTCGGGTCGTAGGTAGGCCCGGCAGGTGATCAGCAAAATAGAGTCTTCTGGTGACAACCGAAGCATCGCGGAGACTCCTGCGGCTGCGTGATTTATTTCGAACTTTCCGGGCTGCCGAATTCGGCTAGTGTCTGCCTCAGGTCGGCGAACTGTTGTTCGAAGGAAGCGAAACTCTGGTCGACGTTTTGTCCAAGCAACTGTTCAAGGCTGAGCGTTTCTTCAGCGCGTTCCTCTTGTCCAGACATAAGCTTGTAAACCGAACTTACCGGCAGCAATCGCGACAAGAGTTCACCACCGCGGCCCGTCTGGGCGCTGTCCCGAATTTGCCGGATGCAACTTTCGGCAAGCAATCCGTCAATCACGATTACCAGCTTGCCATCCTCTTCGTCAACGGCGTAGCCAAACAGTCGGGAACTAGCCATTGCCGCTACCTCTGAACCTTCTTGAGGTCTTCCACTTCACTGCGTATCTGCAGCAATTGTGCCTGAGCCGAGAGAAGTTTGGCGAATGCGGCGGTAACCGCCTTTGCCGATTGTGTGTCGGAACCAGTCATCCTAACCGGTCCTCGCCCAATGCGGCGTCCTACAAGACCTGAATCGGCGGCGCGCGGCCAATTGGCTTTGCCAAATTTCTTCGAGGCGGTTATATCAACGTAGTAGTCTTGTAGTTCGCCGTTAGCAGCGAGTGAGCCGGATTTCGACCGTTGCGATCTGCGTGACACCTTTAGCGATTGCTCTAATTTTACAAGGCCAGCCGTCAATTGCTGAGCTTGGTCATCCAAACCCGCCTGCAGCCGGGCGAGTCCTTCCGCGAGACGAGAAATCACCTGGGCTTGCTGGGCGGCTGCTTTGTTGCCGGATCGTATCGCGTTGTTCGCAAGTGTGTGCGCCACACCCGCCGCACCTCGGAAAGCTCTGCTCATCCTCAATCCTCCACGTTATTTTTGTTGACCTGGTTAAATTACGTCGTCGACACAGCAATTATTACGTCGCGCCTCCTGCGTTAGTGAGTGTGTTGCGCAGCAGCCGCGATTTCCTCCGAGAAGTTATAGACAGGAGCTTCGGCGGCGGGCCGACGCTCTTTCGCTATAACTCCGCGGCGGTAGGTGGAATCTTTCGTCGGGTCCACCAGGGCGTACTCCGGAAAACCTCCGTTATTGTAAAGTTCCTGGCACAGCGGATAGGGCGCGTCCTTTTCACCATAGTGCGACCAGCTACTCATCTTGCAGACGCCGCGACAGACTGGATAAAACACGCAGTTGCCGCAGACGCCCTTAACCTCGCCACTCACCACCTCGCGTAGCTCATGGAAGAACGGGCTGTTGCGCCAGATTTCCATCAAGGGCATTTCGAAGGCATTGCCGGCGATCATTTCCGGATCATCGTAGGAGGCACTGCACATCGAAACTTGTCCGTTCGACAGTATGCCCAGTACGTTGTCGCCCCAACCGCAAGTATGCACGCCGTTCAGATACTTGAGAGGCATCAGAGCCGGCGGCAGAGTCATGTATGCAGCGCCACTCTCAAAATGGGGAGATTTCAAAAGATCGCCTATCAGTAGCTTGCATTCCTCCAAGCTTATCGCATTGTCCTCATGGCTGCGCGCGTTGCCCATCGGATGTATGTTGAGCAGCGTCCGATGCTTCTTGATGCCCCAGCCGAGCACCAAATCTATAATCGAAATCACCTTGTCATAGTTGTTGCGATAGGCAGTCGTCGTTACCACCGTAGAGATGTCAGTTTTTCCAAGCCGCTGCAGGACAATCGCAGTCTTGGCGAACGCACCCGATTTTGCTCTGAAAGCGTCGTGCGCCTCTGGGTCGAAATGGTCGAGGCTGATGAAGACCGTCAAATTGGGGAGCCTACTTAGCTGCTCGATCGTGAACTCGTCAAAGAGGGTTCCATTCGTCTCGAAAACCAGCTCCTTCAGCCCACAGGATGCGAGATATTCCATGACTGCCATGAATTCCTTGTGAACCATCGGTTCACCCCCGGAAACCTTAACCTTGCGCAGCCCATTGGGTAGTGCTTGCTCGATCAGTCCTTGGATCGCCTCCAGGTTGAAATCAATGCCCTTGGCCTTGGGCCCGACGCCTGCGATATAACAGTGGTGGCATCCCAAATTGCACTTGCGGGTTAGAAACAGATAGATCGTTTTAATTTCGTTTTCCGAGACGACTCGTTTCGAAAGTTCACTTGTGACGAGGGCCTGTAGCGTCTGACTGGCTACATGCACGTCCTGCGGTGTCGAAAGCCAATCAGGGGTATTCATGCGCTTGCCTCCTTACGTCTATGTTGCTGCGCTAGCACGTCATCGCACTGATCACTGGTGCGTCGTCCAATTGACGCCTGCCTTTCAAAACTTCGATTTCGAGTATGAATGCGTATCCGGCGATCTCTCCGCCTTGGGACTTGACAAAATTCCCAGTCGCCCGAGCAGTGCCACCCGTCGCTAGAAGGTCATCAGCAATCAGGCATCGCAGGCCGTCACCGATGAGGCCGGCAGTTACCTCCAGGGTTCCGGAGCAGTATTCACAGCTGTATTCAAATGAGAGGACGTCCCCCGGCAGTTTACCGGGTTTCCTTACCATGATGAAACCGCAACCGAGCCTATCAGCCAATGAGGCGCCCAAGATGAAACCACGCGCATCAACCGCCAAAATGGCATCGATTTCTGTTCCCGACACTTGGCTTGCGACGGTAGAAACGACTTCGCCCAATGCACCTCTACCAGCCAGCATAGGCGCTATATCCTTGAACAAGATCCCGCCTATCGGAAAGTTAGGAAATTCTCGTAATGCTTCTACACCGGATTGGTTAATCCGTGACGCCCCGCTATTTGGAACAGCTACAATCATTTTACTATCCCCCACATGTAACCATCTAAGAGCCTCGTAAGGTGCGATGGCCTCGCGCACTTTGTGGCCAGCCACCAGATGAGGCCCTGGCAAGCTTATCTGCGGCGGCCGCCGCCGCGCCTACCACGTTCCTCCGGGCCGGCACGGGTCCGCTCTCTGACCAGATCACGCCGGAATTCGCCAGCGCCGCGAACAGATGAAACATCAGTCGGCCGCATAATGTTGTCTCCTCGAAAGCGGCTCCGATCATGATTCGTCCAGCCCTGATCTTAGTGCCGAGTCAACTTTACGTCGCTTTGGGGTTCGTCAGGACCTTGTCAAAAGCATCCTTGACCGGCTTTGAGATTTCCTCCACCGCCCTGCTTGAGAGCTCCCGGACTTCCTTGGCGTGCTGCAAACTTGTCTCAACGCGCTTGCGGAAAAAGGTCGACTGCTGTTCGAGGATCTGCGACGGCGAATTCGCGCCCAGCAAAGCTTGCAAATGTGAGAAGCCGGCCTCGGCGTCGGCTTGCAGTGCAGCGATCGTCTTCCACCACAATTCGTTGCCGAATAGACTTGTCGTTTCGAGGATCGGAGGCAGCATTTTCTGTGTCGCTTCAGCGCCGGACGCAAATTTCAAAAGAGCCTCTGTCACCTGCTTGTTCCCCTTTTCAACGGATGCGCCGAACTGATCTGGCACCTTGAGCGGCGATGACCCCGGGTTTTCGATCGTTTCAAAGGATCTTTCGGAAATCTTGGTCATTGCATTTTCCTTCTCTTTGAGTTGGTTGCAAGCTGTGACATCGGGATTGACCCCTTCCGCCGGCGGACTATGCATGGCCGCTTTGGTAGAACGCGGATCCGATGACGAACGGTCAGGTGGCCTCCGTTCCGTTCGTTTCATGAACCGGCATCATGCAGACTGCTTTCTGCCGCTTGTAACCAGGGATCAGCAAACACCATGCCAACTGCTCCGACGCGCCAAGAAGATGATTTTCGTTTATCGATGGGCGGGTTGAGGGCAGGTTGATGTGTATTTGGCGGAGAGACCGGCGAACAAAACGTTCCAGTCACGACAAATCTGACAAAAGTGGCGAATGCCCGACATTTGCGAGAAATGTCGACGGTTGCGCTGGGGACAAGGGAATTCACGTGGACTTCAAATCGCGCCAAGGATCATGTGCCTGTTCGTGGCTAAGGGGCGTTACTCGACTTCTCGTGAACGTCCCTGGCGGTCTTATCAACCCTTGTCCTGGTTCCTGCTTTGCACCACCTTCCGCTTGGAGCCATGAAGAGGGTCGTTGTTTCGATAATTTGAGGATGGGCTGCTTGGCGATTTGTTCGTAGCCCAGCTCGGGTCCATACGTCTCGGTACGGTTCGCCTGCCTATCCTGTTCACGGCACTTTCGAACCTAAGACCGAACGTCATCAGAGCGATCGCTGTGATGCGCAACATATTTCATTTGGTACGACGTTTGCTGGTGATCGGTGACGCTGGTTGACCATAGGCTCTGATGCCGATCTCGTCGGACAAGGACGCAATTGAAGTCAACTACGGAGGTTTTCGGGACCTGACACGATGATTGGTTCGGTGCATGCGGAACGCTTGGCGGCACGAGGATGACACCGAAAAGTACGTGGGGTCAAATCAATGGAGTGAAAAATGAAAAAGTATGTTTGCGAATTCTTCGGGACCTTCACACTTGTCTTCCTCGGCTGCGGCACATTGCTTTATATGCGTCAAGAGGTGGGCCTGTTGGGTGTCGCTTTAGCCTTCGGGACGACCGTGGTTGCAATGGCCTACACGATTGGCCCAGTCTCGGGCGCGCATCTCAATCCGGCGGTCAGCCTGGGTTTCCTCGTGTCGCGCCGATTGAGAGTGTGGGACTTTCTCGCGTATGTCTCCGCCCAATGTGCAGGAGCTATCGCGGCGGCAGGCACGCTCTACCTTATCGCTATGAACAAGGTCGGCGGTTACGATATCACCCTAGAAGGTTTCGCCCAAACCGGCTGGGTAGTCTACGGATGGAGAGCTGCGTTCCTATTCGAGTTTATCGCCACGTTCCTGTTCGTAACTGTATTCCTCAAATGCACGGCTGGACGCGGCGCTGTTGCACGATTGGCGATTGGACTTGCCTTAGTTGCGATCCACCTTGGCGGTATCACCGTTTCGGGTTCTTCTGTGAATCCAGCACGATCGATCGGCCCAGCACTTTTCGCAGGAGGGGCGGCACTCTCTCAACTCTGGCTTTATATATGTGCGCCAATGCTCGGCGCTATTGCGGCCGGCCTTCTTCAGCTCAGGGGGATCGTCGCGTCAAGCGAGCCGCAAAGTCTGCGCCAATTTGAATCGCGCGAAATGACCAGCGACATATCCAGCCCGGTTTCATTCTTTCGCCACCGAAGGAGAGGTATCCCAAAAAGGGAAAGCCACTGATCGAGGAGGGGGTCTCGACCTTGACAGGGGAGCGCATCCCCAGACACTGGCCGTTGCATCCCGCATATCTTGACGCTTACTGCGATCTTCCTACGGATTGGGACCACGGTCGTCTCTGACGTATCGACAAACGTCGCATACGGATCGACAATGGCAGCCCAACGTCCAGCTATCATTGGCGGCGATCCAAAACGGCGGCGATCGCGGCCAAAGCCTCGTGTATCGCGATACTCACCGACCTTCCGCTCAAGGTTGTCAAGGGTCCGCGATACTCATCCATACCGCAGATGCGTGTCATTAGGAGCATGAATTTTACAATGGTGAGGCTGCCATATAGGACACGTTGGGCGGCGGATCTAATGGAGCAAATCTCCAGCGTCTGGGGGGTTGCGCTGGGGTGCCGATCCACACCCAAGCGCCGGTAGGTGATAGACGATACCCACAGCGGCTAGGAGCCATTGAATCGGCAATATGTTCTTTTGATACGGTGTCGCGCAAGTTTGGCATGGAGAATCATATGCAATCGCAACAATAGCCGAGTGCAGAGTCAAGCAGCGCTACTTGCATACGCGCAAATGTCCGTTAGAAGATTTCGACGACGTGGCAGCCCAAGCAGTTGCGCGGCAGCGAGTTTAGGCGGGGCGTACGTTGCGGCGAAAAACAGCCAATGGACACGCCGAAAACGGCTACTGGGCCTAAGTCGCCACGGTCGCCCTGTGAACTTGGAACCCAGGCAAATTGTATGACCGTTGGCCGTCGTTCAGCATGCCGAAGTCGGAGCGCTGATCGGAAGCTGGATTAGCCTGCATGATGAACGAGAGGTTGGAAAATGCCGCTTTCAAAGGCTCCCGTAGGCATCGTGAGATGTTGAGAATGCGAGCAAGAATTGTAGGTGGAAAGACAGTGCCTGAGGCGCCAGAGGCCGACGATCGCGATCTAGCTTTAGACTTCGCCAAAGGAATACTCATTGTCTTGGTGATTTTCGGTCACCTGATACAATATATCTTTTACGAGGGTGATGGCTTCTGGGATTCGGCATGCTTCAAATCGATCTACATGTTTCACATGCCTCTCTTTATGGCGATAAGCGGATATCTCTCTAGATCAGGGCTACTAGGCAAATCGTTCAGGCAAGCCATCGCTGATCGCGCGCTGCAGCTCCTGGTGCCGACGCTGTTCTGGTGCACCCTTTTGGAGGCAGTCAAATTGCTCATGTTTCCCCGGCCGCCGGACGCACCTGGCAACCTGTTGCAATTCATGCACGATTTCGTCGGCACATACTGGTTCATCTGGGCTGCGTTTGCTTCTTTTCTTTTGGTCAAACTTATTTCGATCTTCAACTCCGGGTCGGCACGCTCTTTGCTTGTCTCATCCATACTGGTCGCAGTTGCCCCCGTGACGTTTTCTATATTCCCTCTCATAAAGTACACCTATCCCTTTTTCTGCATGGGATTTTCATTTGCGCAGTCGAGAGATTGGTGGACGAGCATAATGCGGTATCATAAGCCACTCCTGATGATGTCCGCCTCTATCGCGGCTAGCTTGTGCTTCATGGCGTGGCGCGAGGACACCTATGTCTACAACAATCTCGCCTTAATCCAGGATCTGCAGTCGGCAAAAGATATCCTTCTGATGTTTTTTGGCTCGACAGTGGCCTCTGCAGTGATGATCGAGATTCTGCTTCAATCCTGGAAAATTGGACGCTCGAACCGGGTGGTTCGCTTTATCGCCGTGGAAGTGGGGCAGAGCACGCTCGTGTTGTACCTGGTGCAGGCTACGGTATTCCGTCTCATGGATTTGATACAATACGGAGAACAATGGGCTCCCACAATGAGGTCTGGCGCGGCGGGAATTCTCGGGACGATGATCATTGCCGTAGCACTAGCAGTTCGCTGGAGCGTGCGCGACATTCCCTATCTGTCCCAGCTCATGCTTGGAACGCCACCCCGCCTCGTTCGTTTGCCGAGCAATCCTGCGAATAACTAGCGGTGTTCAATTCTCAACCTAAACTTCGTCAGCAAGCAAGCATGCCAAGGCACGCGTTAAGGGGCCCATTTTTAAAGGATCCTTTTGCACGAAGATCGGCTGAGGTCCGACTGATGTGCCAATCACGTATCGAGAATCCGCAAACCCCTCGCGCCCAATGCTCCGCGACGACGCGGGCGCTTGACCCCCAGGGTATCGACTCCACCCTCTTTGAGGTTGCCAAAGATTCGGTTTGCTTCGCACTTGTTTGGGGTCCGCTTGCCGCCAGGTCCCGTTGTCCCTGCTAAAATCGCGAGCGTTCGCTAAGGTACCAGAAACGCTTTTCCGGCCTGTGCTAAGCAATGACCGGAAACAGCGAGTATCGCCTCAGCGGTCACACCGAGGCAGCACTGCTCCATGACGGCCGCTGCCACAGTCATCCTCTTGCCGGCGCCGACGGTACCGGCCAGCTAGGTCGTGCCGGCAGCATGATCCCCCGGGTGCCGTGTTCTGGTGCGGATAGAGAGTGAACGCGGCCGACGCACGCCGGCAACTTAAGATACACGCCGCCGAGGCGCCCAGGGGCTGGTTGTTGAAACGGTCCTAAAACCTTGCGGCCGGTCGATCCGGTGGGCATCGGACCAGGACCCGGCCCTGAAGGGCCATCTGATCTTCGTGAGCTTCCCCTTTGCCGGCTACGTCTAACAGCCGTTCACTGTGGAAATTCAGAGCGTTGTTGAGCTGTCGCCGGCGTCGCGGGGGCCTATGCCGCTTTCCATTTGCCCGCGGCATTCCCCCAAATGACGG
This sequence comes from Rhizobium azibense, assembly GCF_004342325.1. Classification (NCBI taxonomy): domain Bacteria; kingdom Pseudomonadati; phylum Pseudomonadota; class Alphaproteobacteria; order Hyphomicrobiales; family Rhizobiaceae; genus Rhizobium; species Rhizobium azibense. Next base: position 18,600 of record NZ_SMBJ01000025.1, read on the forward strand.
CGCTAACTGTCGAGGAAGGGAGCTCCAGCCAGTGATGCATGCGGGTCTCGGAGTCCATCACTGGGAGGCGCTGTGATCGCCAAGCAAAGAAGATCGACCGGCTGCACCTCGGCAAGCGGCCGGACATTGCGCCCAATCCGCGAATTGAGAGCGGAGCGGCTTCGGCGGGTGTCATTTGTTGCTGACGTGGCCGGAGAATAGGCTTCCGCCGCTGCACCGGGATGCCATTTCTTCGATCCCCACCGCGTCTTGTCCGGTTCACGACAACGTTGTCCTCGATCAATTCTTCATGGGCTAGCTAAGAAGCTGGAAACAATACAGATGCCGTGTTCCGAACCTCAGCGGAGGAGACTGGCATGAGTCTTGAACTCCCAGAACTACGCGGCGGGCAATCGCCTGGTGGAACGTGTGGCGTCCGGTCGAAGTCGATTTGAACCTTGAAGGGAAAATACATGGCAGGTCTGCATCAGTTCGCACGGAAAAGGGGGGATCGGCAAGTACACGGCCTCTCAAGATACTCTCACTGTCCTTGTCGACCTCGAAAAGCTGATTCCACCCCCCGCCTGATCCTCAATTCGAAAGCCCGAGACACGGTTTTACACCTGGCGGCGAATAGGTTGGTTGAGGGTGGAGTTCGCGGCGAAACCTACCGCCACTGGACTATCGCGACGGGAATCTCGCTTGTGAAGCGCTTTTCGTCAAGCCCGCCAGCGTTGCCCGCCGCTTGCCGTTGTTGTTGCGGCCGCCCCGTTTCGAGGGGCCATGTCATTCGTCCGGGCCAAGTTGCGTCGCCACAGGTCCCATCTGCCGCACCATTTTAAGGGATGGTGTTACCGGAAGCGGGTGTGGCCCTTAGTCAAACCGCATCCAACACTCAGGAGGATTTTAACTGATGTCAAACGTCACCCCTGTCCCCAACAATGCTCGATTAGATGAGAAAGATGCTCTCGCCACGCCTTTCATTAAGTGCCTCTTGCGTCTGATGCGTGCTCAAGACACCTTTGAATTGTGGCAAGAGAAATCGGACACCGATTTGCTCTGTGATTTCATCGTGACGAGGCAGCAGCGTAGGGCGATTCCTCTCATCGGGGGACCTGACCTAGAGGTGCAGTGGCGGCTTGAGATCTTCTATGCCGCCGTAGCACTTGCTATAGAGGAGCAGTCCGGACTGATGGCGTCACCGGTGTTGACTGTGAACCATGAGGGATTCGGTCGGATATTACTCACGGCGGGGCGGCTCGTAGTACTCTCGAAGACGCTCCGCGACGTACATCGATTTGGCTTCGACAACCTCCAAAAGCTCGCCGAGGCGGGAACTGGCCTGGTCGATAATGGCTTAACAACAATTAAGACCTATTCAGATGTAGCGCGCGTTTAAGTGCGGTTGAAACGGCTCATATAGGGCGGAATTCTTCGCTAATCTGCCCAGCAATCAAGCAATCCGGGGGTGTGCCCTAGCGTTCTTGGCGCGGGGGGGGGCGACATGGAGGAACCTGCATGACAGTGCGTTCACTACTCACTACGGCTCCTCTTTGGCTCCGGCGTATCTCACAAGCACTGATCAAGCGACGTGTATTGGCTGCGCCCCTTGTTTTCTGGTCTGCCAGTGTTCGGCAGGAAGGTAGGTGGTTGGCCTTCAAATGACCTGCCACTGAATTTTCATCCGGCGGCGATTAGAGCCTCGGCGGTCTTGAACCGCTCCCAAACGTTGGACCACCGGATGCTAGAGTTTTCCGGCTTCATTCAGGGAGGCGGGCTGGTTGCGCCTCCCGAATTCACCAACGAGATCGGCACCTTGTTGCCGATCGCACCATGAGGTCTTTCCTCATTGTAGTATCTACGCCAATCCTCCATCTTTTCGCGGGCATCCGCAAGGGTCAGGAACCAA
>NZ_SMBJ01000026.1:0-19835 GCF_004342325.1 Rhizobium azibense
AGGAGCGGCGGCGGTCGGCCTTGTGAGGCCGGCCGCCTTCATCTGAACTTGGAGACCGCAATGCCCTTGCTCAATGCTAAAGTCCAGGATGTCTTCGACGAGCCTGCCTGCGAGAAGAACCGCAGCAAGGATTCCAAGGCGCGCAAAAACGGCTGTTCGAAGCCGCTGATCCCCGGGGCGGCAGCCGGCGGATGCGCTTTCGATGGCGCCAAGATCGTGCTGCAGCCGATCACCGACGTCGCGCACCTGATCCATGGGCCTCTCGGCTGTGAGGGCAATTCCTGGGACAATCGCGGATCGGCTTCCTCAGGTCCAACGCTCTGGCGCACGAGCTTCACGGCGCTGACCGAAGCAGGCGCCATTGAAAAGAAGCCTTTCGATGAGGAGGACTAAGAAATGGGTACATTGACAGGAAGTACGAATGGCCCTGCTGTCAACGAAGATGGGGATCTCGCCACCCCTTTTCTCAGATGCCTGATAAGGCTCATCCGCGCTCAGGATGCCCATGGGGCGTGGGAAGGCAAATCGGACGCTGACCTGCTGGCCGACTTCATCCTCACCAAGGAGCAGCGCCGTAAGATCCCGATCATAGGCGATCCGGATCCTGATGTGCTGTGGAGGCTACAGAATTTTTACAGTTGCGTGGGGCTTGTGATCGAAGAGTGCACAGGCCTGTTGGCATCGCCGATCATGACGATCGGCCATGAGGGCTTCGGCCGCTTGCTTTTCACGACTGGACGGTTGGTCGTTCTGTCGAAGACCCTGCGCGATGTCCACCGGTTCGGCTTTGAGACGCTAGGCAAGCTCGCCGAGACCGGCACGAAAATGGTCGATGACGCTATTGAAGTTATCGAAACCTATCCCGACGTGGCGCGGGCATCATGAAATCAATTTTCGAGGAAAGAGATCATGTCAGACATTGTGGAGCAGCTGAAGAAGGTCCGCAAGCTGCAGTCCCGCGCCGCCGCTGCGAAGATGGAGTTGCACGATCTTGCCGAGGACCTTCCGATTAATTGGGCTAGAATCAAGACCATTGCAGGAGAGACGTTCGACGCCTTCGCCGAGTTGAACGCTGCGAAGGAAGAGCTCGCTGCATTGGAGAATTCACGATGACTGGCCCTTTCGTCACGCGCGACGGCTCCAGCTGGGTGCCGGAGTACCTGACCTGCATCGATGCTACAACCTGCATCGGCTGTGGCCGATGCTTCAAAGCCTGCTCTCGCGAAGTCATGCACCTCTATGGCGTCGGTGAAGCGGGTGAAATCCTCGGCATCTGCGACGACGAGGAGGAAGACTTCGATGGCGAGCTCAATCGTATGATCATGGTTGTCGATGAGGCCGGCCGCTGCATTGGTTGCGGCGCCTGCGCGCGCGTCTGCCCGAAGAACTGTCAGACCCATGTCGCGGCAGACAAGGTTACTGCGTGATCTCGCGAACAAGTCAACGCTGTTACCTTCAGATCGTTTGTTGTCTCCTGCTGCTCGTCGTCTGCGCAAACGAACGAACGTAGTTACTTCGTGTGGCATTCCATCCACAAAGTTAGCGCTGCGATGGTGGCTAGTTCGTCGCTTCTTTCAATAGGACTTTTTTAAAAGCGCGAAGTGGCGATCGCTGTCTCGTCGCCCTCGGCGATGAACTTATCCGGTTGCCAAGGCAGATGCCCCGCGATTGGATCGCCACAGATCGTGCCGTTCGTGTCCCATGCCTGATCCGCGGATGCGGCGGTTCTAATCAATGGCGGCCGGTGCAAAGAAGGCACTGCAATTGCACGCAATGTCTCGCGCAAGCTGACCGTCAAGGTAAGCACCAGTGCGCAGCTGACGGAGGCACTTGCGGCGAGGACCGCAACGCCACTTTCCACCCCGCAGGCTCAATACGATCCGACACAGGACGATCCTGAGCGCGGTTGAATTACATGCTAATTCCCTTGTCCCCAGCGCAACCGTCGACATTTCTCGCAAATGTCGGGCATCCGCCACTTTTGTCAGGTTTGTCGTGATTGGAACGTTTTGTTCGCCGGTCTCTCCGTCAAATACACATCAACCTGCCCTCAACCCGCCCATTGATAAAAGAAAATCATCTTCTTGGCGCGTCGGAGCAGTTGGCATGGTGTTTGCTGATCCCTGGTTACAAGCGGCAGAAAGCAGTCTGCATGATGCCGGTTCATGAAACGAACGGAACGGAGGCCACCTGACCGTTCGTCATCGGATCCGCGTTCTACCAAGCGGCCATGCATCCGCCGGCGGAAGGGTCAATCCCGATGTCACAGCTTGCAACCAACTCAAAGAGAAGGAAAATGCAATGACCAAGATTTCCGAAAGATCCTTTGAAACGATCGAAAACCCGGGGTCATCGTCGCTCAAGGTGCCAGATCAGTTCGGCGCATCTGTTGAAAAGGGGAACAAGAAGGTGACAGAGGCTCTTTTGAAACTTGCGTCCGGCGCTGAAGCGACACAGAAAATGCTGCCTCCGATCCTCGAAACGACAAGTCTATTCGGCAACGAATTGTGGTGGAAGACGATCGCTGCACTGCAGGCCGACGCCGAGGCCAGCTTCTCACATTTGCAAGCTTTGCTGGGCGCGAATTCGCCGTCGCAGATCCTCGAACAGCAGTCGACCTTTTTCCGCAAGCGCGTTGAGACAAGTTTGCAGCACGCCAAGGAAGTCCGGGTGCTCTCAAGCAGGGCGGTGGAGGAAATCTCAAAGCCGGTCAAGGATGCTTTTGACAAGGTGCTGACGGACCTCAAGGCGACGTAAAACTGAGGAGACCCTAGAAATACCGCGCGGTGATCTGCCCGGTGAAGAAACACCTGAAGTTCGCACTCGCTTCGATGACCGCCCGGTAACCCCGATCTTTCCCATTCATCTTCTGTGCACGGCTGATGCGCGGGACCATGTCTATGGCGCTTATATTCGCGCCCGAATGCAGAGCCCGCTTGAGCAACTCATTGTTGGCTGCGGGATAGAAGAAAGCGATTAGCGTCTTTTCAGGCGACAGCAGGGCGACCTCATTGATCGAGGCGCACCTTGACGATCACGTCGGCGGCCGCGGCGAGGGCCTGTGGAATTGGAAAACGACCACGACTTCCGCGTTTCGGTAGGCTTCGCTCGAGATTCCCGCCGTTAGGCCGGCACCAGTTCCACTGGCGATCAACAAACTATCGCCGGGGGCCAGCGCATGGAGCGAGCCGAAACCGTGGGATGGCTCGACCGGCGACAGCACGCGGACACCAATTTGTTTCACCCGTTTTGCGTATCAGTCATTCTTGCTCATTTCCTTGTGGCACGTCTCTTCGAACAGCCGGGACCGCGGCTCGACCCATGTCAGAACGAGATGTTAGGCGGGTTCGAAAGTGCTGACTTTCACAGCGGACAAAGATCCGGCTGATTCTGGCCTGAGACGTCATCATTGATTTGGGACAAGGAAGCCGGCGCGGCCGGAGGTCATAAAGCATCCTGTTTTGAAAAGGGATGCGAAAATGTCTGATGATCTGATCGCCAAATACGGCGATGCGCGGATTCCGCGTTATACGAGTTACCCGACGGCGGCGGCTTTTTCTGCAGCCGTGGGGCCGGATGAATATGCCGGCAATCTCGCCCATATCGCCGCGGCTGGCCCGGTTTCGGTTTATCTCCACGTCCCGTTCTGCCGTTCGATATGCTGGTACTGCGGCTGCCACACGACCATCACCCGGCAAGACGCTCCGGTCGCCGACTATCTCGACGTGATGAAGGAAGAGATCGAGCTCGTCTCTTTTGCGGCCGGAAACGACGTGCCCGTCAAGTACGTGCATTTCGGCGGCGGCACGCCGTCGGTCATGAAGCCGCAGGAATTTTCGGCTCTAATGGCAAAGCTCAGGAGTGCCTTCACGTTTGAAGCGAAAGCCGGCGTCGCAGTCGAGATCGACCCTCGCACATTGGTCGCCCCCATGATCGATGCGCTCGCCGAAAACGGCGTCGACCGCGCAAGCCTCGGCGTCCAGAGCTACGATCCGATCGTGCAGGCCGGTATCAAGCGGCTGCAATCCTTTGAGCAGACGGAAAGGGCGGTCGCCGGGTTGCGCTCAGCAGGCGTCAGCAGCATCAACTTCGACCTAATTTATGGCCTTCCGAAACAGACTGTCCAATCTTGCATCGAGACGGTCCGGCTGGCTGCAGAACTGCGTCCCGAACGTTTCGCCGTTTTCGGTTACGCTCACATACCCGCTTTTAAGAAACATCAGCGCCTGATCGACGAAGCATCGCTGCCGGACGCAAAACAGCGGAACGAGCAGGCGGAAGTGATCGCCGAGGAGCTCCAGAAGGCCGGATATCTGCGCATTGGGCTCGATCATTTTGCACTGCCGAACGATCAGTTGGCGCTCGCCGCGCGCAACAGAACGCTGAGGAGAAACTTCCAGGGCTATACCACGGATGATTGCGATAGCCTGATCGGCCTCGGCGCATCTGCGATCGGGCGGCTGCCGGCCGGCTATATGCAGAACCACGTGCCTCTCGGCCTCTATGCCGAGCGAATTGCCTTCGGGGTGCTGCCGACCGCCAAGGGATATCTTCTCAGCGAGGAGGACAAGCTTCGGGCGAGGGTCATCGAGAGGCTGATGTGCGATTTCGAAGCCGATCTCGGCCAGTTGAGCAGCGGATCGGGTTTCGACACCGGCTTCCTTGTCGAGCGCAACGACCGTCTCGGCGAGCTCATGGCCGACGGCGTCGTGACGATCAGCGGTGAGCGGATTGTCGTATGCGAGGAGGCGCGCTTCATGGTCCGTGCAGTCGCGGCGGCATTCGACGCCTATTTTAGCTCGCACGGGCACACGCACAGCAAGGCAGCCTAGTACTTGTCGCCGGAAGTGTGCATCGGTTCCGGCGACACGAAACGCATCAAAGGCCGCGCGAGAAGACATCGAGTTCCCGTTTCTCGATCGAGGACCCTGCAGTTATCTTCCCAGGAGTCCCGTCGACAACGGCACGTCGAGGAGGATCGACGTCGCAAGTTCGTGTGAAGCAGGGCGGGCGCACTCACAAATACGGTCATCGGGCCGCCCTGTCACAAGTAGATGGGCGCCCGTATCACCGCCTGGACGTCGAGGTCGTTATCGTCGAGCTTTTCGGCTCATTCAAATACAGCTCGATCTCGGCAGGCCCCGGCCCAGGGTATCGTTGGCGACTGACGTCGAACCTTTAAGGTGGCGTGGGCAAGCGCCGGTCCGCAGAGTTGTGCCCATCGCGATTATGGCGGCCGCGCAGGCGCCTGAAGGAGCCTTTTCGCGAGGTGAGCTACCGAGCGCCACATGATCGACGGCTCTCGCCCTCTCACGAACGCGGTTGTTCGAGCACGTCGAAGGACGAGGCAGGGGTCTCCTAGTTGTAGGACTTGCCTGCCGCGGGGATTTCGATCAAACGTTCGACGGCGCCTTCCGTGCAATTCTTGGGTAACCAGAACGAGACCCCGGGTTTTGGCTGGCATCTCCTTCGCGACTGCCGCGCAAAAAAACGACCTCGTTATATTCGTCGTCAGCGAGATTGCCGCCGGGCTAGTGATCTTGCCCACGCGTTCCTTCACAGGTCTGCCGTGCAGATCATAGCTCTTTTCACAGGCCACATTCACTTTCTCGACGGTCCCACCAGGTTTCGGCATCGGCTTTGCCGACAACCGTGTCCGACCACTGCCTTGGACGTCTTGCCTGACAGCGCCTGGCTCTGCTCGATGCTCACTGAGCATCAGCTGCTCCTGGCGAGGCAAACAGCTGCCACGAAAGCCATCGTCATGGGCTGCGCGGTCATCCGCACCTGCTGTGTCTCACTGGGTGATGTTTGTGAGGTCGGCATCGAGCCGCTTGCGCACCATGTTCGGCACCTTTGCAGTCTTGATCGCTTCGAGATTGGGCGGACTGTCACCCACCTGGATCAGGGCAACCATGCCCATGCCGGAATGTGGGGTGCATTTCAGGACATAGACGCCTGGAACATCGAATTTCGCGCGATATAGCTCATTCGGCTTTGACTTGAAGTCGGCAACGCCATCCGGAATGAGGCCTTTGAAGGTTTCGACGTTGTGGCCCTTGTCGGTGGGGATGAAGGTGACGGTGTCGCCGGGGGCGATCTTCAGGAAGCCAGGCTCGAACACCATCGCGCCTTCCGTGCCTTTGTTGAGCATCCGAACCTGGTGGTCGGCCGCCATCAACGGCGCTGCCGAAACAATCAAGGCTGCCGCTGCAGCGATCAGACCGAATTTTAACCGCATTTGCAAGCTCCTTTTCTGCGAGACCCAATCAGCCTCATGAATGTGTCTTAGCAGATGCCGGAATTGGGCTCTTTGACGCCCGTCAAATTCGGGGAAAAAAGGCAGAAGGTCCCAATTTTTGCCTGCTTGCCCAGCGCCCTTGCGAGGGACATGGCAGCCTGCAAGCGATGTAGGAATCACCGAAGGACAAGCACGCTCGGCGAACGTCGGCGCTGCTGAACAGCTTAGGATTGCCGTGACTGAGCTCATATCGCGTCGAGAAGTTCGCGGAGGGCATGAATGTCGATCCCGCGGCTTGTCGCGTGTGTTGAGGTTTACCCTCTGACAGAAATCCTCGGAAAAATCATCAGTGTCGCCCGATAACCGTACCAGCGGGCAAGATTGACGTTCCGCAGGTCGTGCCTGCCCTCGGGAATAACGATGTTGCGCGACGCAAGTTTCGTAACGGTGTGGGCCAGGGTCTCAATGGTCAGGCCGAGATGATCCGCAATGTCTTGACGATTCATGGAAACGCGCAACGGACCTTGGCGGACGCGGGTTGCGCCGGAATGCAAGCTTCACGATGAAGCTGCAGGGGCGCTCCTCGGCGTTCTTCTTCGGCAACAGCACCATCTGTTCATGCGAAGCGGCCGCCTCCTGCCAGAGCAACGAGAGCTAGGTCGAGCGAGCGCATTAGACCGAGCGACTTCCCCGTGGAAACTCATGTGCGATATCCGGCGGATCTTGCATTTCGTGACGGCCTCAGCCGTAAATAGGAAATCGTTTTGCAGCGACGCGCCGTTGAGATCGCCGGCGAATTGAAGAGCGATTATCACCCGACGATCTTTCGCCGATGATACGAAGCAGGCGCACGACACCTTCTTCCACCTGGACAAGATGGTTGCTTATCACCCTCCCACCAAATCGCCTTACCGGCTGCGACGGCCTCGGCCGCCGAGCCTACGAACAGCGAAGAGAGGGATTGGCCGGCATGTATGGCTTCGCGCCCCTTCGCGCCATTGTCGAACGCGTGGTTGTTCTGCACAGCATCTTCATCGCCCCTTGTGGCAGTGGGTGCGGTAGAAAGCAGCTGCGTCACACGGGAGTAAGCGGGCGGTGCCAAAGGGGGAAGTTTGCAACAGAGTGTAACAACGTCGGTTCGTCCACCGCTTCCAGTCCGCTTGTTGATGTAGATCAAGGAGCCGTTCCCGTCTTCGTGACAGTCCTGCCTCGAAATCCGAGAAAGCCGGCCGCGAGGCGGTCGTCTGCGCACTGGAGACGACATCATGAATTACACGACAGAAACGATGGTGATCGCGGTCGCAGCGTTTCTGGCGCTGCTCGCGGCCGCATTCGCGCACGATCATCTGTTTGCAGTCCATATGGGTATACTTTGCCTCTGCCTGGTTGCGGGAACGCTGCTGCTTGTCAGAAACGCAGAGTTTTCGCCGACGGGCCAACAGCGCAAAACAGAGCTTACGGGCTATTGCGACGAGGTAATCCGCTACGGCCTGATCGCTACGGTGTTCTGGGGCGTCGTCGGCTTCCTCGTCGGCGTGATCATCGCGCTGCAGCTCGCCTTTCCCGACCTCAACATCGCGCCCTATTGGAATTTCGGAAGATTGCGGCCGGTTCACACATCGGCGGTGATCTTCGCCTTCGGCGGCAACGCGCTGATCATGACATCCTTCTATGTGGTGCAACGCACCTGTCGCGCGCGTCTCTTCGGAGGAACACTCGCCTGGTTCGTCTTCTGGGGCTACCAGCTGTTCATCGTGATGGCTGCGACCGGCTACGTGATCGGCATCAATCAGTCGCGCGAATATGCCGAGCCCGAATGGTACGTCGACCTGTGGCTTACCATCGTCTGGGTCGCCTATCTGGCCGTCTATCTCGGAACGATCCTGAAGCGCAAAGAGCCGCATATCTACGTGGCAAACTGGTTCTATCTCAGCTTCATAGTCACCATTGCGATGCTGCATGTGGTCAACAACCTCGCTGTTCCGGCGTCGTTCCTCGGCTCCAAGAGCTATTCTCTCTTCTCCGGCGTCCAGGATGCACTCACCCAATGGTGGTACGGCCACAACGCCGTCGGCTTCTTCCTCACCGCCGGCTTCCTGGGGATGATGTACTATTTTGTGCCGAAGCAGGCCAACCGGCCGGTTTATTCCTACCGGCTGTCGATCATCCACTTCTGGGCCCTGATCTTCATGTATATCTGGGCCGGCCCGCATCATCTGCATTACACGGCGCTGCCTGACTGGGCGCAGACGCTCGGAATGGTCTTCTCCGTCATGCTCTGGATGCCCTCCTGGGGCGGCATGATCAACGGTTTGATGACCCTTTCGGGCGCCTGGGACAAAATTCGCACCGACCCGATCATCCGGATGATGATCGTCGCCATCGCATTTTATGGGATGTCGACCTTCGAAGGCCCGATGATGTCGATAAAGGCTGTCAATTCGCTCAGCCACTATACCGAATGGACGATCGGTCACGTGCATTCCGGAGCACTTGGCTGGGTGGGTATGATCACCTTCGGGGCGATATACTACCTGACGCCGAAACTGTGGGGGCGCGAGCGCCTCTACAGCCTGCGGATGGTCAACTGGCACTTCTGGCTCGCGACGCTCGGGATCGTGATCTACGCCGCGGTGCTCTGGGTCGCGGGCATCCAGCAGGGGCTGATGTGGCGAGAATACAATTCCCAGGGCTTCCTCGTCTATTCCTTCGCTGAAACGGTCGCGGCGATGATCCCCTATTACGTGCTGCGTGCCGTCGGCGGAGCACTCTACCTAGCGGGTGGCCTCGTCATGGCCTGGAACGTGTTCATGACGATCCGCGGCCACCTGCGCGACGAAGCGCCAATCCCGACCAGTTTGGTGCCCCAGGCACAGCCTGCCGAGTGAGGTGAGACATGGCATCGTTACTTGATAAACATAAGACCCTCGAGAAGAACGCGACGCTTCTTCTGGTCGGCTCGCTGCTGGTCGTCAGCATTGGCGGCATCGTTGAAATCGCACCGCTGTTCTACCTGCAGAACACGATCGAAAAAGTGGAAGGCATGCGGCCCTACACGCCGCTAGAGCTCGCCGGACGGAACATCTACATCCGTGAAGGCTGCTATCTCTGCCACAGCCAGATGATCCGGCCGTTCCGTGATGAGGTCGAACGTTACGGCCATTATTCGCTCGCCGCGGAATCGATGTACGACCACCCGTTCCAATGGGGATCCAAGCGGACAGGGCCCGATCTGGCCCGCGTCGGGGGGCGTTACTCGAACGAATGGCACGTCCAGCATCTCGCAAATCCGCGGGCCGTGGTGCCGGAATCAATCATGCCGAGCTACGCCTTCCTCGAAGAGAAGGAGGTGACGGTCAGGAGTATCGGAGAGGACCTCAAGGCCAATGAGGACGTGGGCGTGCCTTACAGCGACGACATGCTGGCGAATGCCGAGGCCGACATGAGAGCCCAGGCCGATCCGAACGCGGACACGGCGGCTCTACTCAAGCGCTACCCAAATGCGAATGTCGGCGATCTCGACGGCGATCCAACCCGGCTGACCGAGATGGACGCGCTGGTGTCCTACCTGCAGATGCTCGGAACGCTGGTTAATTTCTCGACCTATGACGACGCGACCGGCTACCGGTGAGGTGATCCATGGAAACTTACACTGCAATGAGACACTTCTCCGACAGCTGGGGCCTCCTGGCAATGGCCGCATTCTTCGTCGGCGCGGTCATGCTCACCCTTCGCCCAGGTAGCAAGCAGACGGCCAAAGATGCCGCCGATATTCCCTTGAAGGACGATTGAGATGTCGCAAAAGCATATCGATGAACTGAGCGGCGTCGAAACGACGGGTCATGAATGGGACGGCATCCAAGAGCTCAACAATCCCATGCCGCGCTGGTGGATCTGGACCTTCTACGTGACGATCCTCTGGGCGATCGGCTACGCCATCGCTTACCCGGCCATCCCGATGATCACTTCCGCCACTAACGGCTATCTCGGTTATTCAACGCGCGCCGAGCTGCAGCAGGACCTCAATCTCGCTAAGTCATCGCAGACGGAGTTCCATGACCTGATCGCTGCCAAGACAGTGGAGGAGATCGACGCGGATCCTGCTCTTCGTAAATTCGCGATCGCTGGCGGCGCATCCGCTTTCAAGGTGAACTGCGCGCCCTGCCATGGATCGGGAGCGAGCGGCGGTCCGGGGTTTCCGAATCTCAACGACGACGACTGGCTGTGGGGCGGGGATCTGAATGCCATCCAGGCCACGATCTCTCATGGCATCCGCTTCGACGGCGATACGGATAGCCATTCCTCCGAAATGCCGCCCTTTGCCGGTGTTCTGGAGCCCATCCAGATGAAGCAGGTCGCCGCCTTTGTCTGGGGGCTGACCAATACGCCCTCGGATGTCGGTCTGGCGGCGGCCGGAAAACAGGTTTTCTTCGACAATTGCGCCCCATGTCACGGCGAGGACGCCAAAGGAAAGGTGGAAATGGGTGCGCCGGATCTCGCCGACGCAATCTGGCTGAAGTCGCGGGGTGAAGACGCCATCCTTCGTCAGGTTGCCTCTCCCAAACATGGCGTAATGCCTGCCTGGGCAGCGCGCCTGGGGGACACAACGGTAAACGAGCTTACTATTTTCGTTCATGCGCTCGGCGGCGGCACGTAAGGAGAAAAGACATGACAGCCCACGACCGCAATCCGATCCTCCCTCTCTACGGCGCGCCGCGTGCTGTTATCCGATCGCGTGTCTCAGCCCGCGCCCAACAGATGCCTGCGTCTTCGGAGCAGGACGACCCGGCAAAAATCGGCAATTCGATGGTGAGTTTGATCTGCCTCAAAGACCACAAGCAGACGAGCCGATAGTTTCAGCTCCTGTGGAGGACGTCCCAGCGGTTTCTCCGCCGCTGTCCTCCGGCCACGCCCTTACTCTGGGGCGTGGCCTTTTCGCTTCTGCACGGTCGTTCTTGATCTGCATCAAGGAACGGATCCGCCACGGCTGGGAAAAGAGTGGTGAAAATCGGACAGGTCCTATGAATCTCTATACCCGCCCTAATCTAAATGACATTGACCACGTTCGCGTCGAACCCGTCAACGCCCGGCGCAACCGCCAGTCTCTCTATGCGCCGCGCAAGAAGATCTTTCCGAAACGAGCCGAAGGGCCCTTTCGCCGGTTCAAATGGGTCTTGATGCTGCTCACGCTTGGCACATATTACCTCGCGCCGTGGATTCGCTGGGACCGCGGTCCCTATGCGCCCAATCAGGCAATCCTCGTCGACCTCGCCTCGCGGCGCTTCTTCTTTTTCTTCATCGAGATCTGGCCGCAGGAATTCTACTATGTGGCGGGCCTGCTCGTCATGGCGGGCTTCGGCCTCTTTCTCCTCACCGCCGCTGTCGGCCGCGCCTGGTGTGGCTATGCCTGTCCGCAGACCGTCTGGGTCGATCTCTTTATCGTCGTCGAACGCGCCGTCGAAGGCGACCGAAACGCTCGGATGAAGCTCGATGCCGACCCCTTCACTTTCGACAAGCTCAGGAAGCGGGTGATCAAGCACGCGATCTGGTTGCTGATCGCCGTCGCCACGGGCGGAGCATGGATCTTCTATTTTGCCGACGCGCCGAGCCTGGCGGCTTCACTGTTTGACGGCAGCGCTCCTGCCGCTGCGTATGCCACGATCGCCACCCTGACCGCGACGACCTATGTGCTTGGCGGCCTCATGCGCGAACAGACATGCACCTATATGTGTCCGTGGCCGCGCATTCAGGGCGCGATGCTGGATGAGAATTCGCTTGTTGTCACCTACAACGACTGGCGGGGCGAGCAGCGGTCGCGCCATGGCAAGAAGGCTCAGGGTCTGCCGGTGGGCGATTGCGTGGACTGCAATGCCTGCGTCGCCGTCTGCCCGATGGGGATCGACATCCGCGACGGCCAGCAGATGGAATGCATCACATGCGCCCTCTGCATCGACGCCTGTGGCGGCGTCATGGACAAGCTCGGGAAGCCACACGGCCTGATCGCCTATGCGACGCTCAAGGAATATTCGAGCAACATGTCGCTTGCTACTGACGGAGGACGGACAGCCATCCAGCCCTCCAATGTCCGAAACGACGACGGAAGCTTCATGCCAGCTGTCCGGAATTTCGACTGGCGCATCATCTTCCGCCGAAGAATTGTCTTCTACGGTGTCGTCTGGGCATCGATCGGCGTCGCCATGGTCGTCCATCTCGCCTTACGCGATCGGCTCAGGCTCAACGTTATCCACGACCGGAACCCTCAATATGTTCTGGAAAGCGACGGCTCCATCCGAAACGGCTACACGCTGCATGTCCTCAACATGGTGCCGAAGCCGCGGGACGTGACCATCACCCTCGTCGGGCTGGAGGGGGGCACAATGCGCATTCCCGAGTTCGGCAGGCAGGATGCCCGCAGCTTCACCGCTCACGTCGAACCCGACGCGGCCACGACGCTCAAGGTCTTCGTCACGCGCGCCCCAGACGGGGCAGAGATCAACGAATTCCTCTTCGTCATCGAAGATATAGGTCAAGACGCAGGTCAAGCCGACCGGGCGAGCTATCGCGCCGCGTTCAACGCGCCGGGAGACGTGAAATGAAGACTTCTACTCAGGGCTTTACCGGCTTGCACGTGCTGCTTGCCACCTCGGCATTCTTCGCCGTAGTGATCGCCGTAAACGCCACCATGGCCTTCTATGCTGCGTCCAGCTGGAGTGGCATCGTCGTGGAAAACACCTATGTGGCCAGCCAGGAATTCAACACCAGGGCGGCAGCGATGAAGGCAATGGCCGCCTCCGGCGTCGAGGGCGCGCTCGTCGTTAAGGGCATCCAAATCCGTTACGACATCCACGACAAGGCCGGCACGCCTGCGATCATCGATGATGTCACGCTGAACTTCAAACGGCCCGTCGGCGATCATGAGGATTTCCGCGTGACGCTCCGGAAGACGGGCGAAGGGCGGTTCGAAGCCGATCACCAGGTTGTCGCCGGCGACTGGATCGTCGAGGCCATATCGAGAATGAACGGGGCGGTCGTCATGCATGAGGCCAAACGCTTCGACACCGCGGAGTTCCGCCAATGACCTGCTGCTCGATGGATGCGGAAAGCGTTCTCGGCCTCAGCGCGACATCCGCCAGCGCCGAGGAGGTATGCCTTGCAAGCCACCCGCTCGGGGCAGGGTTACGCCAGATCGACCTCAGCGTACCCGACGTCCACTGTGGCGGCTGCATATTGACCCTCGAAAAAGCGCTGTCGGCGCTTGCGTTCGTCAGGAAAGCCCGGGTCAATCTCACCGCCCGGCGTGTCACCTGCGTCTATCAGGAAGAGATCGAGGCGAAGGCGACCGATCCCTCCGAAATCCTCGCCGCGATCACCTTGGCCGGATACCGCGCCCATCTCATCACGTCGACAGCACCCGAAACCGACAGGATCCGGAACCAGCTACTGCTGGCGATTGGAGTTTCCGGCTTTGCGGCCGCCAACATCATGATGCTCTCGGTGTCGGTATGGTCGGGCGCCGATGCGGCCACGCGCGACATGTTTCACTGGATCTCGGCGATGATCGCGGCGCCGGCGCTGATTTATGGTGGACGCTTCTTCTTCAAATCGGCCTGGAGCGGGCTCAAGCGTAGGCGCACCAACATGGATGTTCCGATCTCGCTTGCAGTGACGCTGTCCTATGCGGTCTCCCTATGGGAAACCATGCACCATGGCGAACATGCCTGGTTCGACGCGTCGGTGTCTCTGCTGTTCTTCCTGCTGATCGGCAGAACCCTCGATCATGTAATGCGGGAAAAAGCCCGCGCCGCGATCAACGGGCTTGCCAGACTGGCGCCGCGCGGGGCGCAGCTGATGATGCCGGACGGGTCGCGGCACTACATCCCGGTCGAAGAGATCGCCGTCGGGGATAACATCGCGATTGCCGCCGGCCGACGCATTCCCGTCGATGGCATGATCGTCAGCGGCGAGAGCGATGTTGACCTCTCCATCGTCACCGGTGAAAGCAGCACGGTCGCCGTCGCCGCAGGCAGCGCGCTGAATTCGGGTGCGATGAACCTGACCGGTTCGCTCGTCCTGCGGGCGACCAAAGTGGCAAGGGATTCGCTTCTTTCCGAGATCATCGGCCTGATGGAAGCGGCCGAGGGCGGCAGGGCTCGTTATCGCCGGGTCGCCGATCGCGCCGCAGCACTTTATTCTCCCGCCGTGCACCTGTTGGCGCTGGCTTCCTTTCTCGCCTGGGGCTTGCTTGGGGGCGATTGGAAACAGGCCATGCTGGTCGCGGTCGCGGTGCTGATCATCACATGCCCCTGCGCATTGGGCCTTGCTGTACCGGTGGTCCAGGTGGTCGCCGCCGGCGAACTTTTCCGCAGGGGCATCGTGGTGAAGGACGGTTCGGCGCTCGAAAGACTGGCCGACGCGGACATGGTGGCCTTCGACAAGACCGGCACCCTGACGATGGGCCGGCCCCGCCTCGTCCGAAGCGACGCGATCGCGGGCAATAGCGCCATCGTTTGCGCAATGGCGGCGCATTCACGGCATCCGCTTTCCCAGGGTCTGGTGCGGGACATAGACATCTCTTACCCCTTCGCCTTCGACAGGGTCACGGAAATCGCCGGCGGGGGGCTGGAAGCCTGGAAAGGAGCGGACTTCTATCGGCTCGGCAACCGGGCCTTTGCCTGCGGAACCGGGCTCACGCCCGCGGGCGATACTCCGTTTTCGGAGGTGGTCCTGTCGAAAAACGGCGTCGATCTCGCCCGTTTCCTGTTTGACGACACGCTTCGTCCGGGCGCCGCCGAGGCTTTCCGCCAGCTCGCTGCAGCCGGTATCGAAACGCTGATAGTATCCGGCGACAGGCAGGCCGTCGTCGACAACACAGCGCGGGCTCTCGGTATCGGCAAAGCTCTGGGCGACCTGGCGCCGAAACAGAAGGTCGAGGAACTCCAGAGGCTGGGCGCCGAGGGCTATCGTGTGCTCATGGTCGGCGACGGGATCAACGACGCACCGGCGCTGGCCGCCGCGCAGGTCTCGATGGCGCCCGCAACCGCATCCGACGTCGGCAGGCAAGCTGCCGACCTTATCTTCTTCAACGATCGTCTCGATGCCGTTCCTGAGGCAATCGCCGTTGCGCGAAGATCCGCCAGCCTCATTCGACAGAACTTTGCTCTCGCCATCGGTTACAACGTGCTTGCGGTACCGATCGCAATCGCCGGCCTGGCAACGCCGCTGATAGCGGCGGTGGCCATGTCGACTTCGTCGATCATCGTCGTGACGAATGCGCTGCGATTAAATGCCTTCGGCAGGCGCCCCGGCCTACGGAGCGAGCCGCTTGCCGGCGGACGTGCGGAAGTTGAAACCACATGAACATGCTGATCTATCTGATGCCGATCGCACTGCTGATGGGGGGAATGGGTCTCCTGGCGTTCCTCTGGTCGCTGACGAGCCGCCAGTACGACGACCTTGAAGGAGCAGCTTGGCGAATCCTCGTCGAGGACGAAACCGATTGCAAAAGACCTTGAACCGCTCACGGCCGAAACGAAAGGAAGATCGATGCTATCGAGACATCCCATACTTTTGCGATCTGACCTGTTTCACGGCCTGGACAAAGCAAGGATAGAAGAACTGGCCGACACGGCTCAGTTCCAGATCTTCGCACCGGACGAGCGGATTATCGCCGAGGGCCAGCAGGCGTCGTTCGTCTATTGCGTGATGCGCGGCTTCGTGCGACTTTCGAAGTCGGAATCCGCGGGGCGCCAGGCAGATATCTGCATCTGCGAACCGGGCGAGACGTTCGGCGAATATCTCCTGTCGGGAGGCGGCTCCTACACCTACAGCGCATGGTCCGCCGACGGCGCAGAGGTCGCGTTGTTCGACCTTGTGGAGTTGCGGGCGCTTGCCGACCGGGACCCCGTCATGCGTCGCAACGTGATGCGCATCATGGCCCGGCATCTGCTCGGTGCCATGGATTGCATAGCGGGAGACCGGCTGCACACGGCTGCACAGCGTGTTGCGAATTACCTCGTCAGCCGCTGCCCGGCCTCAGCATCGCAGGCCACCTTTCGCCTGCCTTACCGGAAGAGAATTCTGGCCGGCAAACTGGGGGTTGCGCCCGAAGCCCTTTCGCGGGCTTTCGCTGCCCTCGGTCCTGCAGGGGTCGAAGTCAGAGGCAGGGTCGTCGTGGTCGACAGCGTCGACCTGCTGCGGAAGGCGTGCTGACCTCGGGGTAGGGCGATAACCGCGCCGGAATTCGACCGCCGTCAATGTGGCGATCGCTTGCTCCGTTATGGCCAGGCGCAAAATGTACCAGGACGTCATGCTCATCGGGATTGTTCTTGTCATCTCGACTGTTTTCATCGCTTGCTTCAGGCCTTGTCCGCATCAACGGTGGCGCTGACGACACATGCGGATACCGTCGGACTGGCGGGCTTAATAGGGAAGTGCAGACGAACGGGCGCAACGAGCACCAACATGCGACGGAGAGCGTCCGGCGTTATTCTTCGAGGAGCAGGGCCGTCGCGAGATAACCCATGCTGATGGTGCTTGCGAAGAGGTAGATGAACAGGCCCTGCGCGAGATAACTCTCAACCGTGCCTGCCGCGGCAAATCCATTTTGCCAAACGAAGAAGCCCACGGCGGATCCAATTGCGAACCCCGTCGCCAAACGCGTGAGCATGAACCTGATCATGCGAGGCATGGCACCACCTCAGACTTACTCATTACAAATGGCCGGGCAACGGGAATGGTGGCTGGCCAATTGAGTTTTGTCAACGACTGGCGCAAGCCGTCATGCAAGCAGCGGCGGGAGCCGGAGACTACAACAGTGCATCTTCTGTCTTTCGCAGCCGGCGTTATCACGCCTGCGAATGCGTCGAGGCTGAGGGAGTTGCGAGTTGCAAGGACGATGCGCGCTAAGGACCTAGCGCGGCGGCGGCTTCTGTGGTCGAGCGGTTTGCCAGACGTGTCGGGATGCGGGAATAAAGAACGGCTCCGGCCACGCCCACGACCGCATAGAGCACGAACATCAGCTTGATGGCAATCTGTCGACCAAGCCCGACGAACGCCCTCGCATCAGGCAGGGCGTCGGCTAAGGCGCCGACGAGGCTGTGGCGCGCGAACGTCCTCGTCCCATCGGAATCGCCGACGTGCGAGCTTGCTATGCCAATGATGCGGGTCGAGCGCGCGGTGCCGTTTCCACTCACCGAAGGCGCCCAATAGCTACCCTTCACAACAATGATCCAGCAAGCCTTTGGACGCGCTAGAGCAAGTCCTGCGATCGATGAATCGATTGTGATGTGACGGCGTCCATCGATGCTGATTCAAACATCCACAGAGAAGAGGTGGATGATGGGACAAGCACTGAGCGATGATCTTCGAATACGGGTTTTGAAAGCGTCTGCGGCCGGCATGTCGGCTCGACAGGCTGCGGCTCGTTTCGGAGTTGGGATTTCGACGGCGATCCGCTGGATTGCAAGAGCGAAAGAGGGTGAGTTAACTGCTCGGCCACAGGGCTGGAGACGACCTTCGGCAGTGGATGCACACGAGGAATTCGTTGTCGCGTTGATCAACGAGCGTAGGGATGTGACGCTCGATGAGATGGTTGAGCGCTTGTCCGTCGAGCGGCAGGTGAAGATCAGCCGCAGCGCACTTGGCGCTTGGCTTCGAGGCCGCGGATGGACCTTTGAAAAAAGACCGCCCACGCACTGGAGCAGGACCGGCCGGATGTCCTAAAGCGCCGGCGTGTCTGGTTCGACGGCCAACTGGATCTCGATCCAGAAAAGCTGATCTTCATCGACGAAACCGGCCTTTCGACCAAGATGGCACGGCTACGCGGACGTGCACTTCGAGGTGAGCGTTGCCGAGCTGGCGTGCCACATGGCCATTGGAAAACAACGACCTTTACCGGAGCGTTGCGCCTCACTGGGATGACCGCGCCGTTTGTCTACGATGGCGCCATGAACGGTAATTGTCTTCCTGGCTTACGTCGAACAGGTATTGGGGCCTACCCTGGAGATCGGCGACGTGGTGGTCATGGACAACCTACCGGCTCACAAGACAGCGGGTGTACGCGACGCCATCGAACGTGTCGGCGCCACGCTCATGTTCCTGCCCCCTTACAGCCCAGACTTCAATCCGATCGAGAACGCCTTCTCCAAACTGAAGGCGATGCTGCGAGGTCGGGCAGAGCGAAAGATTGACGCCCTCTGGGATGCAGTTGGCGCCCTGATACCCCGCTTCACCCCCGCAGAATGCGCCAATTGCTTCAAGGCTGCTGGATATGATCCGGATTGAACAGGATTTGCTCTAGACGCTAGGAGAGGATGCGCCCCCGCCTTGTCTCGTCGCGTGCTGCGCCCACATCGCGATCCAGTGAACACCTCTCCTCAATCCTGCGAGGGCGCCGAGAATTTGTTCAGCGGAGTGCCGGTTCATCAAGCCGGCTCATGCTCGGACGATTCATCAGTCAAGATCAAGCGAGTCGGATCTTTCAAGTCAAACTCAATAACACGTGGCACGAAGAGACGGGCATAGCGCGTGAAGGCGCTGGCCGGCGGAAAGCGAATTACCGTATCGCATCGGGCGAGAAGGTACATCTCTGTAAGAGCAGAGATACCGCCGTCCACTCCGAGCGATGCACTGTGTAATGGCCGGCCTGGGCCGCCTGAAAGCATTTCGGGATAGTGATTGATCGGGAAATACACCGAGTAAATGGTCCCGTACCTGCGCGCTGTCCGTACACAAGAAAACCATCACAGGGCGTCGATGCGGTATCGCTTTGGCCTTTTCGATGGCAGTGCACACTGACCTGCCACTGAGAATTTCCTCCAGAATGGATTAGAGTCCGGCCCATTGATCTGAACCCTTCAAACTGGACCAATTTTGGTTAGAGTTTTCCGGTGCATTTTCCTGGCTGGGAAAGGGACCAGAAGACGATGAAAGCGTCGCAGTTTTCGGACGCTCAGAAGGCGTTCATTCTGAAGCAAGGTGATGAAGGCGTGTCGGTTGCTGAAATCTGCAGGAAGGCGGGGATCAGCCAGGCGACTTATTTCAACTGGAAGAAAAAATACGCGGGCATGCTGCCACCGGAGATGAAGAGGCTGAAACAGCTCGAGGACGAGAATTCGCGCCTGAAGAAGATCGTCGCGGATCTGACGCTGGACCGCGAGATGTTGCAGGATGTCATCCGCCGAAAGCTCTAAGGCCTGCTCGGAAGCGGGAGATGGTGAAAGGCATGTGCTGCGATTGGGCGATCTCGATCCGACGTGCTTGTGGAGCGTTGAACTTCGATCGATCAACTCACCACTATACCTCTCGCCGTGCTGATCAGGCCGGTCTGGAACGTCGTATTCGCGAGATCTGCGAGATCCGTGTGCGGTACGGCTATCGCCGCGTGCATGTGCTGTTGGAACGCGAGGGTTGGGGCACCAACATCAAGCGAACCTACCGCATTTACAGGGACTTGGGGCTACAGTTGCGGAACAAGACACCGAAGCGGGGGGTAAAAGCCAAGCTTCGCGAGGATCGGCACATGGCCGTCGGACCCAACGACGTCTGGGCGATGGACTTCGTTCACGACCAACTCGCAACGGGTAAGAAACTGCGC
>NZ_SMBJ01000027.1:0-18724 GCF_004342325.1 Rhizobium azibense
CCGATCTCGTTGGTGAATTCGGGAGGCGCAACCAGCCCGCCTCCCTGAATGAAGCCGGAAAACTCTAGCATCCGGTGGTCCAACGTTTGGGAGCGTTTCAAAGACCGCCGAGGCTCTAATCGCCGCCGGATGAAAATTCAGTGGCAGGTCATCTGAAATATCTGGCGTTCGGCAGCTTGGTCGCACCGCCACATTAACAGGCATCACAAACTACCGTGTTAGCATCAGTATCGTCCTGGGCTTAAAGAAGCTCGGTTCACGTTCCCGGAAAATTTGTTCATCGGGGCGGTAAACACTCTCGATTGAGGGCTTGTTCCACCATGATGGGAAGAACGGTCCCGGAAATGAGAACTGGTGATCTGGTCATCGCAAATAACCCGTACGCCAGCAATATCTTGAATCGGCTCATAAGTTCTTCCAGGGAACGACGACGCAAGTCCCCCGCCAGTCACGACAACAGGCTCGGTCCGTTAGCAGGAACCGTGGAGCTCGAATTTTATCTATGCTGTGAATGGGTATCATCCAAACAATCGATTTTACGAATTGAATGGCGTGATCCATTAGACGAGCATCTTGACGGAAATCAAGTCGTCGATGGCGCGCCCAGTGGTGTAGAGGGGTCAAATGTGTGGCTTTGGAATGTAATGCTTGCATAAGCGGTCGATCAGCCCATTGCATCACCTTGCAATCGTCGACAGCTCGGGGGTTCACCACCAATCGCACTCGGTACAGTCCGCAACGAGCCGCGGTATTGACAGATTCAGACGAGGCGGCCTGGTGACCGCTATTTTGGGGAAACGGCGTACGCTACACGCTGCCACGCGCGCGTTTCGACCTGCGTCCACGCGCGGCGTCATCATCCTACCCTTTGGTGGCCGGTCTCCGAATGCCACCAGGATAATTTACCGGAAAGGACGAGAGCAATGACGCACCTCGATTGCTCGTGCGAAGTGCACGGTGAGCGCGATGACGGCACTGGTAGTCACAGCGTTTATTTGACGTTCGACGACGGTCCGCATCCATTTTGTACACCGGAGATTCTCGATATTCTGGCTGAACACCGGGTGCCGGCAACATTCTTCGTCATCGGCGAGTTCCTGGCCGATCAATCTAAATTGATCCAGCGAATGATTGCAGAGGGACATGAAGTCGCCAACCACACAATGACGCATCCAGACCTGTCTGACTGCGAACCCGACGAGGTGCAACGTCAGATACTCGAGACAAACAGAGCCATAAAAATGGCGTCGCCTCAGGCGGTGGTGCGGCACATCCGGGCTCCTTACGGCATCTGGACCGAAGAAGTGCTCAAGGTTTCGGCGAATGCGGAACTCACTGCCGTGCACTGGTCGGTAGATCCGCGAGACTGGTCTCTTCCCGGGGCCGACGGCATTGTCAATGATGTGCTGCAGTCTGTCCGGCCGGGGTCAATCGTGCTCTTGCACGACGGTTGTCCCTCCAGTGAAATGCAACAAGGAACTGACCGCAGTCTGCGCCACCAGACTATCATGGCGTTATCTAGCATAATTCCAGCTTTGCATGATCGCGGCTTTGTATTCCGCTCGCTTCCTCGGGAGTTCTGATGGATATGCTTGACACAACCAGCACTGTCGCCGTCTCGCTTTATGCACTTCTCTCGACTGCTTATAAAAGCGTGCAGGCCGTTTATTCTCTGCCGACCGATGTTTCATTGGCGTCCCAGAGCTTGGCCGGCTTTGAGGAGCTGCCCAGCGTAGATGTCATCGTGCCAAGCTTCAACGAGGATCCCCGCACGCTTTCGGAGTGCCTGGCTTCTATTGCGGGTCAGGAATACGGGGGAAGGCTGCAGGTTTACCTAGTTGATGACGGTTCCGAAAATCGCGAGGCTTTGCGACCTGTGCACGAGGCCTTCGCACGAGACCCCAGATTCAATATTCTCCTGCTTCCCCAGAATGTTGGTAAACGGAAGGCACAGATCGCCGCGATACGCCGCTCTGCTGGAGATATGGTGTTAAACGTCGACTCCGACACGATCCTCGCATCTGACGTCATCAGGAAGCTCGTGCCTAAAATGCAAGATCCGGCTGTCGGCGCGGCCATGGGACAGTTGACGGCCCGCAACCGAAACGATAGTTGGCTGACCCGTTTGATCGATATGGAGTACTGGCTGGCTTGCAACGAGGAGCGTGCGGCACAAGCTCGCTTCGGAGCCGTTATGTGCTGCTGCGGTCCATGTGCTATCTACCGTCGCTCTGCGCTCGCTTCGCTGCTTGACCAGTACGAATCACAGTATTTTCGGGGAAAGCCAAGCGATTTCGGTGAGGATCGGCATCTCACCATTCTTATGCTGAAGGCAGGCTTTCGAACGGAGTACGTGCCGAGCGCCATCGCAGCGACAGTCGTTCCGAACAAGCTAGGACCGTATCTGCGCCAACAACTACGCTGGGCGCGGAGCACGTACCGGGACACGTTGCTTGGGCTGCGCCTGCTGCCCAACCTCCATCGCTTCCTTACGCTCGACGTTGTCGGACAGAACCTCGGACCGCTGCTTCTGGCACTATCAGTGCTGACGGGGCTCGCACAGCTTGCATTGACGGGCACCGTGCCTTGGTTGGCATCCCTGATGATCGTGGCCATGACGATGATCCACTGCAGCGTTGTCGCGCTCCGGGCCCGCCAACGACGGTTCCTCGGGTTCTCTCTGCATGCATTCATCAATATTTTTCTGCTACTGCCCTTGAAAGCCTACGCGCTGTGCACGCTGAGCAATAGCGACTGGCTGTCGCGCAGCTCTGCTGGCAACTCGAATCAACATCCGGCGACTGATGCGCGCACTACAGAATGTTCTGGACATGCGACAGCGCCTCGAAGGCTCAACCCCGCCCGCGATTCTGCCAGGCGAACGACGTCTGACTGCATGTGCAGCGACGAGTAAGATCTATTTACCGAGGTGAACGAGTTGACACAGAGCGACAATTATCAATTGCTGAATCGGGAACTGGCTGCACCCGATCCATGGGGACTCGACGCCAATCCATTCGAGCGTGAGCGTCACACGCAAATGCTCCGCTTGGCGCTTGCCCAGGGATCCATCTCAAATGCGCTCGAAGTGGGATGCGCTGCCGGCGCATTTACGGTGCAGCTAGCCCCCCACTGCAAACGGCTCACCGTGATCGATGTTGTGCCTCACGCTATAGAAAGATCGCGTCGACGCATGAGGGATTCTCCGCACATCAGCTGGATAGTCTCTGATGTTCAACAGTTTTCACCTGACGAGAGGTTTGATTTGATCGTTGTGGCGGAAGTGCTCTACTACGTTGGAGGAATAGCCGAGATGAGAGGGGCTGTTCGGAATTTAGTGCGGATGCTTGCGCCAGGTGGATATCTGGTTTTCGGATCGGCGCGCGACGCCAATTGTCGTCGCTGGGGCCACGTTGCTGGTGCTGAGACGGTCCTCGGCATGCTGAACGAAACTTTGCTCGAGCTAGAGCGGCTTGAGTGTCGGGGTGGGTCGGTCAACGAAGATTGCTTACTCGCCTGTTTCCGGAATCCGATTTCTGCCTCTTAACGGCCCCAACCCTCGACGTTCAGACATGGAGACACTATGCGCGTCTGTGGTACAAAATTGACCCGTGACGGAGCGGACGCGCTTGTCGAGGATGGGTGGCTCGCCTCCTGCGTCGAGCAGGAGAAGCGGGGCAACGACCCGCGATATGAAACTCTAGACAATCTCGACGTGATTGGCGCCGCATTGGCGCAACACGGTCCGGATCAACGCGTTATTGATCAAATCATCGATGGAAGGGGTGCAATGCTGACAGTTCTCTCGAATCCGTCGAGGGCCCCGGTCTCGTTCCAATGACAGGGCATTTCCCTGCAAGAACTATTATCGTGATAGGTGCCGCGCGGCCACCGCAGCCCGTGGCTCCGCCTCGTGGCGCCGATCTGCCTGGAGGAGCGTGCGCCTTATATAGTCATCCCTCGAACTCCGGATTGTGAAATGTTGTTTAAGCATCAGACGCGGATGAGATGCCAGGACAGAATTCCGGCTGTTGTCCATCTCGATGAATCTGCACGATTGCAGACCATCCCAGGCACTCTCTCCGTGAAGTCGCCGAGCTACTCTTCGAATGTAACAAGCTCAGGGACATTCGGCTGCTCTGCAACACGAGTGCCAATTACCACGGACGAGGCGTTTTCCCGGATGCTGCTGCGGCCCTTTAATGGAGACGCAATGAACACATACGGTGCGATGGACCAAGAAGAACACAACCAACCGAAGAAATGCCAGTCAACGGCGCCCGACGGTCAGATGAGCGCATGTTCATGTCCGCAATAGATTTTTCCGACGTAAGCAAGACATATGGCGACAAGGCCGTGGTCAACGCGCTATCGTTCCGCGTTTCTCCGGGGCAATGCTTCGGGCTGCTTGGACCGAACGGCGCGGGCAAGAGCACGATCGCACGCATGATCCTTGGCATGACAGCCCCTGATGCGGGGAAGATTACTGTGCTCGGCGTGCCGGTGCCTGCCCAGGCTCGCTTGGCGCGAAAGGGTATCGGCGTGGTGCCGCAATTCGACAACCTTGAGCCTGAATTCACTGTGCGCGAGAATCTGCTGGTCTACGGCCGCTACTTCGGCATGAATACACGCAAAGTCGAGGCGGTCATGCCGTCGCTCCTTGAGTTTGCACGCCTAGAGAGCAAGGTGAATGCGCGTGTGTCTGAACTTTCAGGCGGCATGAAGCGGCGCCTGACGCTAGCGCGTGCGTTGATCAATGACCCGCAGCTACTTGTCATGGACGAGCCGACCACCGGTCTCGACCCGCACGCGCGCCACCTGATCTGGGAGCGCCTGCGTTCCCTGCTTACGCGCGGCAAAACGATCATCTTGACCACCCATTTCATGGAAGAGGCCGAACGGCTATGCGATCGACTCTGCGTACTCGAAAGAGGTCGCAGCATTGCCGAAGGGCGTCCGCATGACCTGATCGATGAACTGATCGGGTGCGAAGTCATTGAGATCTACGGCGGCGATCCGCATGAATTGGAATCGCTGGTCGGGCCATATGCCGATCGCGTCGAAATTAGCGGCGAGACCCTTTTTTGCTATGTGTCCGACCCGGAGCAGGTGCGTGTGCGGTTGCGGGAGCGCGCGGGCTTGCGCATTCTGCAGCGTCCGCCGAATCTTGAGGATGTGTTTTTGCGGTTGACCGGGCGCGAGATGGAGAAGTGAACGATGGGTGAAGGTTGTGCCGCGGCTCTGCCCGCCAACGCTTTTAACTGGATTGCGATATGGCGACGCAACTATCTGGCATGGAAGAAAGTAGCACTTGCGTCAATTGTTGGAAGTCTGGCCGATCCTATGATCTACCTTTTTGGCCTCGGCCTTGGCCTCGGAATTATTGTGGGTCGCGTTGACGGCACAACTTACGTTGCGTTCTTGGCGGGCGGCATGGTGGCGACAAGTGCGATGACCTCTGCGACGTTCGAGACGATTTACGCGGCCTTTACGCGAATGCACGCCCAACGCACCTGGGAAGCCATGCTCTACACACAAATGACACTTGGGGACATCATCCTGGGTGAGTTGGCATGGGCAGCGAGCAAGGCATTTCTTGCCGGTACGGGAATCATAATCGTCGCCACCGTGCTAGGCTATACGACGTGGCCATCAGTCGTCTATGTGCTGCCAGTTATCATGCTCACTGGATTTGCATTCGCGAGCCTTGCGATGGTAGTCACGGCGCTTGCGCCCAGTTACGAGTATTTCATTTTTTACCAGACGCTCGTCCTGACACCAATGCTGTTCTTGTGCGGCGCGGTGTTTCCAATCGCGCAACTGCCCCAGGCCTTTCAGCAGGTAGCGCAGTTCTTGCCTCTAGCGCATGCGATCGACCTCATACGCCCGGCAATGCTTGGGCGCCCCGCGGGCAGCATGGGCATGCATATAGGCGCGCTTTGCATCTACGCGATTTTGCCGTTCTTCCTGTCGGCAGCGCTGTTGCGTCGGCGCCTGATGTCTTGACGCTACTCGCCACCACGCCATGAGGGGTATTGCGATGCAGTATCTTGAAAAGACCCGCAGAGCTCTGAAGATAATCATCATAGTCCGGGAACAAATGAACCCGTGTCGGCGCCGGTGAGACGATGCAGGTTTGTCGCTCTGCAACTGGCCGAACTCGGAAGCAAACACCCTTCAGGAAGATCCGGCGTGTATCAGGAGAAAAGCAAATGAAGGTCATCTCAATCGCTACGGCGCTCTTTGCTCTGGCGTGTCCCGCGAACGCGTTCGAAAACAATGCGGTCGCGGCTACGCCTATCTTAAGGACCGATCGTACGATTGCCGGTCAGCCCATCATCGTTCCACGGAAGGATGTCGAGGTCATCGCTTCGATTTATGAGATTGCGCCCGGTGCGACGTTGCCAATTCATCAGCATCGCTATCAGCGCTATGGCTATGTGCTTTCCGGGGAGATCACGGTCACCAATACAGAATCTGGGAAAGAAAGCATTTTCACGGCAGGGAATTTTATCGTCGAGTCCTGGGGGATATGGCATAAAGGGGCGAACAACGGCACCGAGCCGGTAAAGCTGCTCGTGATCGATCAGGTGGAAAAGGGCAGTGAGAATGTTCTGCCGCAAAAATAAAGACGTTGAGGTATCACCGGAGGGCAATCTGGCGCCACGGCTCGGATGTGGTGAACCCGT
Source organism: Rhizobium azibense (assembly GCF_004342325.1). Taxonomy (NCBI): domain Bacteria; kingdom Pseudomonadati; phylum Pseudomonadota; class Alphaproteobacteria; order Hyphomicrobiales; family Rhizobiaceae; genus Rhizobium; species Rhizobium azibense. Next base: position 6,690 of record NZ_SMBJ01000027.1, read on the forward strand.
CCCATATTAGGGGTTGGTTTGCCGCTCCTTGCTAGAGTCTGTCAGCGCTAATCGGAATCGTGCGGAGATTCCCTTGCCTTCAATTTTGTGATTCAAGGTCATTGCTGGTGTGGAGGCCGGCAATGATGGTGCGACCTCTTTCTCTGGATTTGCGAACGCGCATTGCGACAGCGTTGAGTGATGGCATTACGGTTCGCGCCGCAGCGGAGCGGTTTGGCATATCGGCTGCGACAGCGGTGCGGATCGGACAACTCGATCGTTCAGGTAAAGGCCTGGTGCCGGCGAAGATCGGCGGCTATGTCAAACCGACACTGAGGGGTGCGGCCGCCGATGCAGTGCGTCAGCGGCTACAAGTCAAGTCCGACTGGACGGTGCGCGCACTGTCGGCGGACCTGAAGGCTGCGGGGATCAACGTGTCTCACGACACCGTCTGGCGCTTTCTGCGCAGCGAAGGCAAGACCTTCAAAAAAAACGATGGTGGCAAGCGAGCAAGACCGCCCGAAGGTGGCCCGGTTCCGGATGCGATGGAAGACCCATCAGCACCGGCCTGATCCGGACCGTCTCGTCTTCATCGACGAGACTTGGGTCAAGACCAACATGACGCGCACCTGCGGCTGGTGTCAGCGGGGAGAGCCCCTCATTGCAAAAGTCCCTCATGGTCATTGGAAGACACTGACCTTCCTGGCCGGCTTACGCCGCGATAGCATCGTTGCCCCCTTCGTCCTCGATGGTCCCATCAATGGCATCGCTTTTACCGCATGGGTTCGCCAATGTCTGGTCCCGACACTCAAATCCGGTGACATCGTCATCCTCGACAATCTGGGAAGCCACAAGGGAAAGCCGGCCCGCGATGCGATCCGAGATGTCGGTGCACATCTCTTTTTCCTGCCGCCCTACAGCCCCGACCTCAATCCCATCGAGATGATGTTCGCAAAGCTCAAGACACTCGTCAGAAAGGCAGACGAACGAACCGTTGAAACTACATGGAGACGCATTGGAGAACTCTTGAAGGCGTTCAGTCCCCAGGAGTGCTCCAACTACCTCAGACATGCAGGGTATGGTTCAGAATAACCCTGACAGACTCTAATGTCGATTGGAGCTGCGTGAACCTTCGACTTGCGTCGTCGACAAACTGTCGAGGAGGTTGTTTCATTGGTCGTTGAACGGCGGGCGTAGGAGAGCATCTGTCCAGTTCCTCCATACTTGGTCGTCAGTCAGCGCGGCTGTTGGGCCAGCGGGACAGGATCGATCATCCGTGAGACTGTAGCGGCGACGTCTCAAAGAGGCTCCTCATTCCGACGCCATGAATCACGCCGAACGACAAAACCACGAAAGAATGCTAGGAAATCCTGAGACGTCTCATTACCTCATGGGGCGAGGGCATGCGGGATGCTTCCTGACATAGCACGTCCCGCATCCAGAGGCTTGCCTGACCACTATTGTGAAGCGCGGGCCATTGGAGGGCCTGTGTGAACGCGGGCAGCGGTAGCGGAAGGTCGGCGATCCGCAGGGGTATTGTCTTTTCGAGCTGCTTGACCAGGCGTAAGGGCATTGTCGCTATGCGCTCGGTCCCTGAAAGCATGAACGGAACCATGCTGAAGCCCTGCACGACTACTTCGACATGTCTCTTAAGCCCATGCCCAAGCAAACACCATTCCTCGAAGGAAGCCGTCCTAGCGTTCCCAAACTTCACCACAACGTGTCCCATCGACATATACCTCTCGAGTGTAAGTTGCTCCGAGAGTAGCTTGTTCGAGTGGCAGCCCACGCACACGAGGGTCTCCTCGAATAACGCCACCTTAGGATGTGCGCGCGACATGAGCAATTCCGGAAAGATGAGAAAATCGGCGTCACCGCGCCGCAAGTACTCATCGTAGTTATCGGCGATCGGCAGCAACTCGAAGCTGACGGCGGGCGCTTCTCGGGCGACACGCGTCACGACCTTTTCAAAAAAAACGAGTGCGGCGTAATCGGAAAGAATAACTCTGAAGCAGCGATCCGATTGAGCAGGGCAAAACGGATCCCAAGATATGATCGAGACCTGGATGTGAAGCAGAGCCTCGCGGACCGAAGGCGCGAGCCGCTCCGCACGCGGGGTTGGAACGAGTTCGCGACCGACCATGGTAAAAAGGTCGTCATTGAAATAGGTGCGTAACCTGCCGACGGCCGCGCTCATGGCCGGTTGGCTCAAGTTGATGCTGCGCGCTGCCGCCGTGAGATTACGCTCGGTCATCAGGGCGTCGAGTGCGACGAGGAGATTCAGATCAAGGCCCTTGAACCGCATGTCTTCATCCGTAGCGAGGTGGCGAGATAAAAGGTGAAAAGGCTTGGTGTCGCAATGCGGCGCCACGAGAGATCAGCAAGCAAAGGGTCGCCTAAAATTGAGAAAGTATCGATGTTCCAGCCGCCGTGGCTTTGATGGTCTTACTGCTACCTTCAACCGACACGATTCAGTGGTGCCTGATCATTCTGGCGAGTAGCAGTGTTTTCCGCGGATAAAAGTTTCGGTCTGCGACGTCGATCACTTCGGCGCCTTCAATACGTACTTCGGGGGGTAAGACGCACTCGTAGCACTCACCTTCTTCGGCAGGAGTATCTTGGCAATTGAAGTCTTGAGTGTGCTCCGCTGAATGGGCTTTGTCAGCACCATTCAGGTTTGCGCGGGGGTCACTTGTCGCCGGGCCGCAATCTTGGTTACGATCATCTGCTGCAAGTGACGGCCCGGCCCGCAATGCCAATGCGAGCAACGCTGCAACGATGACGTAGTAACCAGTAACCTTCATGAGACGTTTCCTTTCTTCGGCTAAGGCCAGGCGATACCAGGTAGGATTGATGCCATTCCCGCCGCCAGTGCTTCGGGGCTACAGGCGTTGTTGGATTGGTTGAGAGCCTTTCAACGGATCATACCCGGTGGAGTGGAGACGGCCGTCTATGGAGCATCCGCGAAAATTGGTGAAATCTATTGTTTAAATGCGAGTCATCCATTCGATGCATGTAGACGACGTCTTGCCTGCCCGAACCAACAAGTGTCGCCAAACCCACTGTTTTCAGGGGCGTCTTTTCACCCAGTCCTTCTATCCTCAGTGGGCTTGCGCATGTCGTTGCCGCCATCCCCTTCATCCGGGATAGCAAAGGGCGCCGCATGCGGGAGGGACACCCCTGCGTCTCCCGTCAGGCTACGACATTTTGTTCGATCGGCTGCCTTGTATGGAGAAGACCGGATTCCTGACGTTTCAGTGTCATCGTTTTGCAATGAGATAGAGGTAATGGCCGCAAGCCGGCTGGGTCGACCACGTTTGGCTTCCATCGCGGAACGTCGCCGTTAGCTTTCGACGTTCATTTCGAATGATCGTAGCGTGATGAACAAGTCGGTCCACCGCGGCAAGCGTCATGGCCGGGTCCGGAAAGACGCGGTTCCATTCTCCAAAGGGCTGATTGGCGGTGATGATGATGGAGCGCCGCTCATATCTTGCGGAGATGAGTTCGAAGAGCACGCGGGTTTAGGCCTGGTCCTAGTGACGTAGGCCAGGTCGTCGAGGATAAGCAGATCGAACTTGTCGAGCTTTGCGACGGCGGATTCGAGCTGGAGTTCACGCCGTGCGACCTGCAGTTTCTGGACGAGGTCGGTCGTGCGAGTGAACAGCACCCGCCAACCGTTCTCGATCAGCGCGAGGTCGAGGGCCGCGGCGAGATGGCTCTTTCCGCCGCCCGGCGTACCGAACATGAGGATATTGGCACCTTTCGCGACCCAGCTGTCGCCAGCGGCAATGGCCATGACCTGGGCCTGGAGAGCATAGGGACTGCATCAAAATCAAAGCTGTCGAGCGTCTTTTCCGGTGGCAGGTTTCGCCTGGGCAAAATACGCCGACGCTTTGCGCACAATCGCGTTGGCCTGACGAAGCTCGCGGCTCTCCCGCTCAAGAGCCTTCATATTCTCAGCGACATCGTTCGGCCGGCCTGCTCGCTTACCGCTATCGACCTCGGTCTTCTTCACCCATTCGTGCAGCGTGCGTGGCCGGCAAGAAACCGATCTTGGCCGCGATAGATGAAACGGCAGCCCACCGCGCGGGGTGCTCGGCTTCGTGATCCAGCACCATGCGGAGGACTTCAGGCGAGAAATTGTTCGTTGTCTTGCTCATATCGGCTCCAATCTCTCATGAGTTGAAGCCTCCGGCAAACTCGCGCGGTTCTTGAATCCCAAAAAGGGAACCGGCTATAGGCTTGAGTTTTTAAGCAAAACGTCACCCTCCACTCCTCGGGGATACTCAACTACCACCTGGAAGGAAGGTAAGAGCTCAAGAATGGCGCGCAGGGGAAGCTGACCTTCATAGAGCTCATGATCACTATACTCAGCATATATGTAACGCGTTCTCATCAGGATCTGATTGCCACCGGCAATAACGTCGGCCTCGGCTCCCTGCACATCCATCCAGATGAGATCTATGTTCTCTAGGCCAGCTTCGCTGCACCAGTCATCCAGCCTCCTAGTCTCAACCGAAATCGGAGGGTCAAACCGAACCCACTCGTACTCAGAAAGATGGTTCTTGGGACGGCGTATCGAGCCCGAGAGATCCCATTCCTTAGCGCTGTCATTGCCATTGCTGGGATGAAACTCGATCCTCGCGTTTCGGTCGCTGATCGCAACCTCGGATAGCCTCATCCGATCCCGATCAGAACCCATTTTTCCTTGAAGCGTGCAGCGGCTCTGGGGTCTGGCTCAAAGCAATAGAGCTGGGCGCTCGGAAGAAGGCGCAGAAAGCGTTGAGCATCGCTTCCGTCATTGCACCCAATGTCAAAGATTACAGGGTTAGGCTTATCGAGAAGCGAAACGATCTGTCGATGTACGTCTAACCCACACACCGGATCCATCACATTCTCCTTAAGTTTTCGAAGTGCCACTGCTGAACGAGCTCGGGCAGGATATCACTGAAATACCGAGCCATTTGGCCCTTCTTTCGACATGGTTGTTGACGCTTCGCCGTGCGATAGGTGGGCACGGCGCATTGTCTGTCGCGGGCTTTGTTATTCGCGAGTTTGTTTGGCGTAACGAAGCGACCCCAAGCTATGCTGAAAGCCCACTAGTCACCGAGGCCTCAGCGGGGACGGATACCTGTGATTTGCGGCCACGTACCGGGCTTAAGCATATGCAACGCTGCTCCCAAATCTGCCGAAGTTCATTTAGGAAAGTCTCACGACTACCTGAAACCGGCGCGATTCCATCCAAAATGTCTCCAACCAGGGCTTCTCCCTCAATCCTAATTAGCTGTTCAAACAACTCCGGTGAAATACGCACGGCCTGCAGGCTGGAGGCGCCTGTGCGGATCTCACATACAGTCTCTTGCCGATCCAGGGTGGAATATGCACGCGCCTGATGGAGACTTGCGTAAGGTGGCAAGGAAACTGCTAGTTTATTCCACTCCTCCATCGTTGAGATTCGCTTCTTGACGAGAAATGGACCGATCACAAGTGCATCCAGGTCGGTCGTCAAAAAAGTCGTTACGGCATCCCTAACCGAATCTACTACCGGCTCGGCGTTGTTGTTAAACGACGTGTTGAGCAAGATCGGAACGCCGGTTCGCTTCCCGAAAGCATTGATTAGCTCCCAATATGCGGGATTTGTCTCGCGTGACACTGTCTGCAAACGAGCCGTACCATCTACGTGCGTGATGGCGCCTAGCGAACTACGCTTGGGTTCGCGCACAGACACTACGAAATTCATAAAAGGAAATTTGCGCAAGGTACCTGGCAGATCAAAGAATTCCACGGCGTCCTCCTCCAATACCGAGGGAGCAAATGGGCGGTAGCCTTCCCGCTTCTTGACCATCATATTAATTCGATCCTTGTTTGACGCCGGCCTCGGTTCAGCAAGAATACTCCGGTTGCCTAGCGCCCGTGGACCGAACTCCGAACGCCCCTGCACCCAGGCGATCACGGCGCCATCCGCAATCCATTCGGCTGCTTTGCCTGTCACGTCATCACTGCGTTCAATTTCGAGATGCTGGCCCCAAGCAAAAAGTTCCTCCTCCACGCTTCCTTCGCTCTCCAGGTCGGGTCCCCAATAGACGTTTTGCAAACGCTCACGAGGTGCCGGATGCCCCAGATCATGAGACGCCATCAATGCGGCGCCTAGTGCGCAGCCAGCGTCATGGGCCGCCGGTTGCACGAAGATGTCGTCAAACATCCCCGAGTACAGCAGCTTGCCATTCAAAGTGCAGTTGTGTGCCACTCCTCCGGCCAAACACAGTCGTTCGATGCCCGTAACCTTGGTGTAATGCCGTAGGACGTGGAACACGATCCGTTCCAGTGCTTCCTGCAGTGAAGCACTCACATCTTTATGCTGCTGCGTGAACGGCATGCCTTTCTGGCGTATTTGAATGTTACTGAGCAACGTAGGACCAACTCGGTCGAGATGGACCCGATAACCACCGTCGTCTAGGAGTTCGTAAAATTGTTCGAAGATCTCGCGGTACGAAGCGGGATTGCCGTAAGGTGCCAGACCCATGATCTTATATTCATCGAACGCGCCATAACCTAGGTAGCGGATCGTTTCCAAGTATAGCAGCCCTAGAGAATCATTCTCCGGGAATGTCACGAGTGGCTCAATCTCCGTGCTGGAACCAATCGCCAAAAGCCCCGAAAGAAAGTCTCCACCGCCGTCAATTGAGAGGACCAAACTTCGCTCGAAGCCCGACATGAAAAACGAGCTCACGGCGTGCGACATATGGTGGCTCACGAAGGACACACGTGAGGGATCAATTTCGGCACCAAATTCTTGCCCGAGTAAGCCGCACAAAAACAGTCTCGCATCCGGTATTGGGGTGCTTGGGTAAGAGAGGCGCACGCGCTCGAGCACAGCGTTGCAATAGGCCTCGGTCGCATAATACGCGATGCGGTCGATGTCGCTAAGCTGAACACCTGCAGATGCGAGGCAATATTGAATCGAACGCGTTGGTAACTTGTTGGAGTGCTTGATCCGGTTAAGGCGCTCCTCCTCGACCGCCGCTATCACTCGCCCGTCGCGAACGAGAACCGCAGCCCCATCGTGCATAAAGGTGTTCGGTAGATCGAACGAATTTTCGTAGACTCTGCTTAGACCGCCACTGAGCCCTAGACACAGCATGTTGCTCTCCAGTTCGTTTCGAAAGGTAGGTCGCTCTGGCCTGGCCACCGGCTTTCGTAGTTTCATAGGGTGGCGCTTGACAGTGCAGCTAGAGTTCACGGGTCGAAGCCGAAATCAGATCGTGACCGGATCGGTGAGATTGCCGACAATCGGCGCTAACAGAGCCCCAGACCGAAGCATTTGCGGCAGTAACGCCGCGTAACGTATCCACATTACCCAGTCCTTCATCTTTCCGCCCGACAGCCACAACGACGTTTGGTGGTCGCTACAAAGGTCGCAGACCGTATCCTTGCAGCGGCGAGTGCGCCTGCGTTGGCTCCGAGGCATAGCACACAGAATTCCGCCGCCGGCCTCCGTCATTCGCATATGCGCCAGTACCGAACTCAGCTACCACGCGGTGGGACCGCCATTGATAATCACGTCGAACGGCGCCCACGGCGTGAGAACCGATCTGCAACAACGCTAGAAGGGGAAGCAGTAGAAAGATGACCAGCGCGCGGTGAAGACGAATAGGAGGCGGCATCGACCGGGGCAAAAGTGCGTCCCGTGAGAGCCCACTGAAACGTCGAGAAGCAACGACCAAGATTCTACTCGATCACGTCGAGCGCAAGATAACGATCGAGACCAGGCAGCAGACCGACTGCCTCATCTCGTTTTCCCAGCACAGTCTCCACGGCACCCGAGGACCCATTTTAAGAACTCCGAATTACGGCTTTTACAAAACGCTTCTTCAGCGTCTTCTAATGGCAACCGTTTCGATCAGTAAAATCGATTGTTTGGATGGAATGCATTCACGAAAACGATGGCGTGACTCAGCAGTGAAGCGAGCGGCGACCCCATCCTTCTCTCTATGGCGGCCGTGTGCAAGGCAGATCCGCCTGTGACATTCGACCGACAAACTCCTCGTGTCTTGTCATAAAAGCAACACTCCTTCGCTACTCTTGTTTCAGCCGACAAAGCCAAGCCGCATGTTCGTCTCGGCACATCAATGAGCCTAATGGCGGCGCTAGCTGCAAGGAAACTGCGTTCGGTCTTGGTCAGCACCGCCGCTGCGAGTGCCGCGAAACGTGGGCCAAGCGCTTCAACATTTTCCCCGGCGTGAGTGCGCAGCATCTGGTCTTTGAAGCGCCAGCCGACGAAGGAGAAGCCTGGGTTGGTGCGCGGCTCCTTCACCACTTAGGGACCGGGACGATAAATCGGCAGAGGCCGCGGTAACTCCAAAAAATAACGCGGCGCTAAAAAATTGGCCTCAGGCTAGACCGTGGGTATAGACTGGTAGTCCGGTAGGCGCTATTCGTGCTGTTCCAGCATAACATCAGCCACCCCGTGGATTCTCCAAGGCCTCTTATATTGAAAAAAGTGCAACGCAGTTTTGCCGTCGAGTACAAGAACGGCAGGCGAAAACTTGATGCCAGATCGAACTCGATCTGGGGCAATGTGGATCTAAAGTCAGTCGCGCGCGATCTAGAGGAAGAGGCATTGCCTTTTCTGTCAGGTAGCTCTCAGAGTGGCAAACCCGACAGCGAAATGTCTTTGCCGGAACAAGATCAGGCCGAGCAGTTGTTGACAGCGCCTCTCGGGCCGTCGACAACTGCATCAGATACACAGGAGATGAGCATGGCCGACGAGACTAATACGACAACCAAGGTCGATGGACAGACCGTTGTCGAAACGCCTAATGCGCCGAAGAAACAGCGCAAACCGCGCGCCAAAAAAGTCGCGGCACTCGAGACCGCGTTAGCTGACGCTACGGCAGAGCCGGCAGCTGCGCTGGCCGGGGACGGTGGTGTGAAGAGGAGAGGGCGCAAGACAAAGGCTATCGAAGCCACGGCGAGCGCCAAACGCGCACCTGTGCACCGTGCTCCAAAGGCTGTGCAGGCAGCGCCGGCTGCCCCGATGACGGCGAGCGATGAAATGGCAGACCTTTTGCAGTTGGAAGAGGAAAATCAGCGGCTGCGCAAGCTTCTTGCTGAAAAACTTCGCGCTGAAAATGAAGATCTGCGCAAACGGCTCAAGCTCGATTGATATAAGCAGCCGGTCAATAAGCGACCGTATCTACATTCTTATCGAGACAAACAATTCGGCAACGGTAATGCTGTTGCCGGACCCCAAACTCACTGCCTGCTTGCGGGATAAAACGCGAGGTCGGATAGATGGCGTCTCCCTGGAAACTTCTTGCCCGACTGATCTCACCGGGTCGCGAACAAAAGCGAGAAAACGGTTCGGACCAGAAGGTTACGCCGGACACATTGGCCATTGCCGGTCCGACCGAAACGCCTGCCGAGAAGAGCCTGATAAGCGCCGTTCGACCGGCAAGCGAGGGGCCTCCCCGTCACGGCCATTCTCCTGCAATTTCCACCGAGTTTGTCGTTTCTAAGGAAGTCGGAATCGGTGGCCACGATCAGGTAGAAGGCCAAGATGCCAAAAACGTTGAGGCGGCCGATCCACCTCCATTCGGCGGGCTTAGTACCGACATCGCCGCTGGGCACGATGCTACGAGGCTCGAGCGAACTCTCGAGGTCGCCCCGCGTAAGAAGGCATCAGCCGCGATTGCAAACGCTGCCCCGGCAGTTCACACTGCGGACCAGATGAGCCTCGACGAAGACATCAGGGTGCTCAGGAGGCAACTAGCCAGAAAGCTAAGGCTGCAAAACGCGCAGTTGAGAACAATGCTGGAGCGGTTTGAACGGTGACCTGTCGCAGTGCAACAACCTGTCGCCCCGGGCATGTAGTGGAGCCAGCGGCAGCATCACCTGTGTACGGCAAGGACAAATAATTGGGGTCCGAACACGGTCCCATTTCGTCGAGATCAACGACAAGAGTGTTTAGGCCATGTTCTAGGCATTTAACCGCGCTCGATCGCCACCGTGGACATCGAGCCTGCCGCAGGTTTCCTGGATGCGCGTCTCCGCCGCCTGCGCAATCGAAGCCGCATTGGTGGCGTCAAGCTGAACTGTCCGGGCGTCTGGTCCGTTTTGAACGAAGGTGTCGCCTGCTTCAAGTTGGCGCGCTCAACCGAGCCGGTGAAGCCGTGCTGCGCCAGACCTTTCACGATATTTGACGGCGGATTTCTTTGCCAGTGGCGAGAGCTGAACTGTGACGCGATCGAGACCGACACATGCCATGGACTGCGAATTCAGCGATCGATTTAAAATCGAGCAATTGGGGGCTTGCCTCCTGCCTAACATCTCGACGAACTCGAGCTCGATTATGTGATCACTCCAAGGCCCTCCGTTTGCCAGTCTAGATCGGCTGGCGGCCAAGATAAGCATCGAACGCGGCAGCGACATGGCGAAGGGCAGAGCGACGTTCGTGCCGCACACGGACTAAACCGTTGTCAAACTCAACGATCCCATCCTCAGCCAGAATCTCTAGCTGCTTAGCTGAACTCACTAGATGGGTCTGATCAAATCCCTGAGCCGTACAGATTGCTGATATGTCCGCCTCCAAGTAGCACATGAGCTGTTCGATGATTGCAGCTCTTACGCGATCCTCGGTAGTTAAACGGTAGCCCCTTGAGATCGCCAAGCGGCCGGATGCTATGTGCCGGTTATAACAGCTTTGCGTGAGATCGTTTTGAACGTAACCGTCGCCGCAACGACCAATGGCGGACGCGCCCAAACCGATGACAGTTGAGCAGGTTTCGGCAGAGTAACCAAGCGAATTTCGGCGCAGACGACCAGCTCTCTGTGCTATTGCAAGCTCGTCATCCGGCAAAGCAAAATGGTCGAGACCAATTTGCAGATAGCCTGCTGCAACTAACGTATCGGCCATGGCTGAGGCCTGCTCAGCTCGCGCGGCTATATCGGGCAGTGCTGCTGTGTCAATCAAGCGCTGATTTTTTCGAAAAGATGGAACGTGGGAATAACCGAAAACCGCGAGGCGGTCGGGACGCATCGCAATAGCTAACATAGCGCTCTCGAGACAGGACTGGACGGTTTGGTTCGGCAAACCGAACATCAAGTCGAAATTGATACGCCTGACCCCATACAGGCGGAGGTTTTCGACGGCGGTCATCACTTGCGCCTCGCTCTGAATCCGGTTGATCGCTTTTTGTACGACGGGATCGAAGCTCTGCACACCGACGCTTGCGCGATTCACACCGGTCCTTTCTAGGGCTTCGGCCATATCGGTGGTGAACGTGCGCGGGTCGACCTCAACGGCAATGGTTGCACCTCGCTCAATCGCAAAACGGCCGCGCAGGAGTTCCATTAGCGACAGGAAGTCTGCCGATGGCATAATGGTCGGGGATCCGCCGCCAAAGTGCACGTCACCCACTGAGAGTGCCTGCGGCACTTGCTCGGCGACCAGGCGGATTTCCTCGCGCAGCATTGCTAGATAATTGGTTATCAAAGTGTCCCGACGAGTGATGCTAGTCGGAAAACCACAATACCAGCACATCGAGCGGCAGAATGGAATGTGGAGATAGAGCGAGACAGCGTCATCAGTTCCCTGGCTTCTCAGCCATTGCTCATGAGTGTGGGCGCCGATTTCTGAAGAAAACTCCTGTATTGTTGGGTAGATAGTATACCAAGGCAACTGCACCCCGCTATTTGTGTTCGGAACGAAAATCGACGACGGTGCGCGCAAAGACTTTCGCCTGCAGTCCGTGTCACGTTCACATACAATATTTGACACGTTTTTTTCCTTCGAAAGCTTGGTCCTATTGGGCACATGCCACGCCCGGAATGGACTTGATGTTCGATTTGACGTCGCATTCGGAAAGGGCCTTCGGCTCATCGCCAGGCTCGTCGCCGCTCGTTGCGACGCTGAGGTGCTTCTTGCGGCGCTTCGCCGCCTTGTCTGGATATTGCGCTAACACTTCCGCAATGAGCTGTTCATGCAAAACGCTGTCATTCTCGTAATCAAGGCTCATGGGCCCCTGCCCCCTTTCAAGGTTCGGGTTAGGTCGTCG
>NZ_SMBJ01000028.1:0-15708 GCF_004342325.1 Rhizobium azibense
TGAACGCCTTCTGAGCGTCCGAAAACTGCGACGCTTTCATCGTCTTCTGGTCCCTTTCCCAGCCAGGAAAATGCACCGGAAAACTCTAACCAAAACTGGTCCAGTTTGAAGGGTTCAGATCAGCATCAGCCGCAACTTTCTACCAGCGCCGTCGCTTATCCGATCCGACGACCATGTCTATTTTGTGGGGGAGAACGGTGTTGCCGGTGGTCATGTTGGCGATCGGTGCTTGTACGTTCGCAGGCCTGTCCACGTTTCAAAGCATATATGCCGAAACGCGCGGACTCTCACCGAATGTCTTCTTTCTGACATTCACCGTCACGACTGTCACATTGCGATTCTCCGTCGCGGGTATGATCGGTAAGTTGCCGCTTGGGCGCCTAGCACTCACCCTCTTCGTGACGACACTGATTGGGATCGGACTTTTGGTTTTGAACCCGGGAAGCGAGCTGCTGTACGTCGTCGCCACCGTTCTCTTTGCGATAGGCTACGGTCTCACTTATTCGACCTTGAATGCGATGGTGGTGAACCTCGCTGGCGAACGTGGTCTGTCAATCTCAACGGCCTCCCAAGTCTTTACACTCGCTTATTTTCGTGGGTTCGTTTCAACATCGCAATCGCCAGTCAGACATTGTGGAGGGCGGTGTAGGAGACAGACGTCCTTCGATAATGATTTCCGTATCGCTGCCCACGTGCCCGCCCAACCAAAGGAAGTGTGTTTATGCAAGTGCTGGATCTCATCGGTATAGGCATCGGACCCTTTAATCTTAGTCTTGCAGCACTCGCGTGTCCGACGCCGCTGCGCACTGCCTTTTTCGAAAAGGAAAGCGGCTTCGATTGGCATCCTGGGCTGCTGCTGCCCAACAGTCGCCTGCAGGTATCTCCGCTGAAGGACTGTGTGACACTTGCAGATCCGACCAGTCCGTTTTCGTTTCTCAACTACCTCGCGGTGCATGGACGGCTGTACAGCTTCGTAAACCGGTGCGACGCGACCACGTCGCGAAGAGAGTTCACACAGTATTTCCAATGGGTTGCGCATCAGTTGCCACAACTCCGGTTTGGGGAGGAGGTTACCGACGTAACCAGATTAGACGAGGGTTACCGCGTGACGACGACTCGAGATCACTACCATGCACGCTCAGTTGCGATTGGCGTCGGTGTCGTTGCAACAATTCCCGAATGCGCCAAACCTTGGCTGGGCGAGAAGGTCTACCATGTGGCGAGCTATCTGGATCGGCCACAAATCGACATCGGTGAACGCGTATTAGTCGTTGGTGGGGGGCAGAGCGGTGCGGAGGTTGTTGAACACCTATTGGGCAGTCCGGGTATCGGTAAAATTACATGGGTGACGTCACGCGGGAACCTGTTCACGAGGGATGACAGCTCTTTTATCAACGTGTCATACACGCCGTCTTACAGCCAGCGCTTTCATTCGCTGCCACTTAAAAAACGTCGCACTATTGTCGACGACGAAAAACTCACCAGTGACGGCATTTCAGCAGAATTGAGCAACCGCATTTACGAAACTATCTATCACCGCAGCGCGACTGGCAATATTGACGATGTCATTCAACTGCTACCCGCAGTCGTCATGAAGGAGTTGTCTCCTCATGCGGACGGTTGGCACGCGCTGTTGGCTTCGCACGGCACCTGTCAGCGACCGACTGTAGTGGCTGATCGGGTCGTACTCGCCACCGGTTTCGAGCCTCGCCCGCTAGCGTTTATCGATCGCCTATTGGCTTCCGCTTCTATGGAAGGCGGTCTGCCGGTCGTGAAGGACGATTACTCCGTTCAATTCGAGGACAACGCCGCCGGCCAGGTATATCTGCAAAACCGATCCCCAGTCCAAAGTGGCTTGCAGAGTGTGAATCTATCGCTCGTCGCCTACCGAAACGGTCGCATCATCAATAGCCTGCTTCGGCGTGAATACTATCTGAACGTCCCAGATCGGCCGATCCTTGGGTGCCTAGGTTTACTTCCCGCTCAAGAGACACAAAACGCAAGATAACACTCCAGTGCAGTGCAGCTCGGGGCGCCTGCTCACGACGCAGCTTTACCAGGCGGCTTTAAATCTAAAAAGGAGTTACACATGTTAACCAAAGAACAAAAATCAACATGGGATGACGTTGGATACATTAGGATTGAGTCATTTCTCGATCTAGAAAGCCGAGATAAACTTTCAGCTCTTGTGGCTGATGTTTCGTGCTGGGAGACAAGTGAAGACAAATGGCTGATATGGTTCGAAAAAACAACTGACGGTAGGAGGATCATTTCGAAGGTCGAGAACTTCCTCGAATTTAACGCCCCCCTGCGTGATTTACTGCTGGCTGACCACCGTATCGAGTCGATCGTCGAAGAGTTACTGGGGGAAGATGCCCGCATGCTCAAAGAGTTGCTGATCTTTAAGTACTCCGACAGCGGCGGCTATCGCCCGCATCAGGACATCTACCATATCCCACATAAGCTACCAGACCGGATGGTGCACGCGATTGTTGCAATAGGCATCGACGATTCCGGCCCAGACAACGGAGGGCTTTTCTTCAGCCCCGGGAACCACAAAAAGGGCGTGTTCCCAATGGACGCCGGCGGCGTAATGTACCCCGAGGTCGCGGACAGGCTGGCCTGGGAGCCCGTAACGTGGAAGGCCGGTGACATTTTCATCTTTGACGACTATGCCCCACATTACTCAAAGCCCAACAAAAGTGAAAATTCTCGAAGGGTGATTTATCTCGTGTTCCAGCGTGCCTCAACTGGTGGGCCAACGAGGGCCGAATACAACAAACTGAAACGCGCCTACAACCCTCCCGAGGGCAAGGTCTCCAACATCGACGAGCTCAAGCCGCCGAACGGCATTTTCTATCGCGATTGAAGGCAGAGGACAGAGGCAAACATGTATACGAAACAGATCGACCGCTCAATCATGCGCCAGGAGTATGGCGTTCTGGTGTGCCGGTTACTTGAGCATCTACCGCAGGCAGTCGCAACGGCTTTCGGCACATCGATTGTGGAGGTGGTACCTGGCGATGCGGTCGATCTTCATTCGCACCCAGAGCACGAACTCTGGGTATTGATCTCGGGCAGCGGCGTGTTTCAATCCGATGGAGAAACCTCCGCAGTCAGTGGGGACACGATGGTCTATATAGCGCCGCACCAAAAACACGCGATCAAAAATAGCAGCCCTCAAACCAGCTTAAAGTTCCTTTCGATATGGTGGGATTGAATTGAGAGCAAACCAACATACTTTTTTTGCCTGCTCGGCGCCGCCGTGCCCGAACGGCAAGCTGCATCTTGGGCATATAGGTGGCGTGTACCTTCTCGCCGACGTGTTCGTACGCTACCACCGCATGGTAGGCAACGCGGCCTATCACGTGACAGGTGCGGACGAACATGGCACTTACACGCTGGTGAAAGCCCGAAAGCTTGGCAGGCCGGTTGATGACGTCGCACACATGCACATTGAAGAAATTCTGCAGTGTCTGCGGTCAGTTGATATTGAACCGGACGTATTTGTAAGGACTTCAAGCGAAGACCACAAAGACCGCAGCTTGGCGATCTACGACCAACTAAGAGCGTCCGGCTACGTTGAGCTGCGCGACGGAGAGCAACTGTATTGCGGGACGTGCGAAGAGTTCGCCGCAGACTCACTCGCGGTCGGAGAGTGTCCAGCTTGTAACGCGCCAACAGATAGTAACCTTTGCGAAGATTGCGGCTCGGCGCTGCAACACAATCTACTACGCAACCCGATTCACACGACATGCGGCCAGAGCCTTATCTTGCGCCCGATTCGACAGGTTCATTTTCAGCTTGAAAAATTTGCTCCGGGGCTCGATCACGCCATTGAGGCGAGCGGATGGCCGGAATCCATAAAGCGCAAAGAACTTGACTGGCTACGGTCAAAACTGATGGCATTGCCGATGTCGCGGCATTTCGACCGTGGTGTGACTTTGAACTCCCCGGTGGAGGTGGCAGGCCAAACTTTAATGACTTGGTTTGAAGGATTGTGGTGCTATGAGACAGGAATCGAACGCCTCTGCAAGCAAAATGGCGCAGATCTCGATGACACTATGCGCAACGCGAGCACGAGACTCGTATTCTTCATGGGTCAGGATAACCGGTTTTATTACACGATCGGCGTTACTGCTAGTTTGTTCTCGCGCGGTTATGCGATTCCATACAACCATGCAATTCAGGACTTTTATAAGCTCGAAGGGGCGAAATTTTCTACTAGCCGTGACCACGCTGTGTGGGCTGACGAGGTGGCAGCAGATATCGACACGAACGTGCTGCGCTACTATTTGGCTAGCATCGCCAAGCCATTTGGCGCAAACGACAACGATTTTCTGATCGAGGGGCTGCTTCAGACCGCGGCTAGAATTCGTGCTTTCGAAACGGCTTTGCGCAAGTACGCCGGATGTAACGAGACGCTGACGGCCGACAAGCTGACAGTCGAGCAGAACCACAATGTTAAACGATATTCCGAAGCGGTGCAGGACTTGCGCGTCTGGGATGCCATGGACGCCATAGACGCCTTTTTCGACGTTGCGTCTTTTTCAAGGGCAGATACCTCAGTCAGCGCAGCGGAAGTTTCCGTATTTCTAAGCCTTCTTAATCCTGTGACCCCGATGCTTGCGGCGCGGTATGGTGCTTTCTTTTTCGGAGCCGGATGGCGGCCGGGGCTCGATGGCGGCACTATCCGGCCAAGCACCGGCTTACGCAAACCGGTTGATTTCCCATTGTTTAGCGACCCGATTCCGGAAGCCTTCATAGAGGCTTATGAAAGACGATTTAGGCAAGTCCGGCCGAATTCTTAGCTTTTAATGACGGCAACCGCTTTGACGATCCCGAGGCGAGTAACGCGGACGCCGACCGGATGACGGCATCTCGATAGCGGAGAACGCAAGGCGGCAGTCGGGCGACCTACTTCGTTCCGAAAGGCCCACGACGGCTTTCTGGCGTGCGACGGCGTCGCGCTTGGCGGCGGGCCTTTCTATTTTTTTAAGGAGCTCGGGAAGTGGGGCCGTATCCAGGATCTGCTCGGCGAGCAGTCTCTTCAGTGTGGCGTTCTCTTCCTCAAGCGCCTTCAGGCGCGTTGATCTTTTCATCACAAATTACTGGCACGCCACCAATATCTTGAACATGCTTCCAAACAGAAGGAGCCCGCCAGTCGATAGCCAGCGTACGGCAAAGCCTCTCCGGTATCGCGATATGATGAACCTACTTCCGCCCATCCGTTCACTAGCATTTCATGTCGCTCGGTGACGCCGCTCCACATCGCCTATTGCTAAGGTGCCATTCGATATTTAAAGTGGATTATCTGCAACTATAACGTCTATCGTAACTATGCGGCCTACTTAATTGATCACCAAACTAACCTAAGCCTTTTCGACGAACCTTCATTGGATCTATGCTGGAAGGTTCTGTACTGGAAAAATCGATTGTTTGGATATAAAATATCCGTTGTTTGGATGTGACTAAAGATGCGTTTCAAGGGCCTTGATCTAAACCTGCTCGTTGCATTGGATGCGCTCACGACCGAGCGCAACCTAACGGCTGCCGCACGTAGTATCAATCTAAGTCAACCAGCAATGAGTGCCGCCATTGGTAGGCTTCGGGACTATTTCCGCGACGAATTGTTTACAATGAATGGTCGAGAACTTCGGCTGACGCCCCGTGCCGAAGGACTTGCCTCGGCAGTGCGTGAAACTCTCTTGCAGGTACAATGCTCAATCATCTCTTGGGAGCCGTTTAACCCGTCGAAGTCTGACAGATGCTTTAGAATAGTTCTGTCCGATTTCATGATGCTGATATACTTCAATAAAATCATTGAGCGAGTTGCTCGAGAAGCGCCCGCAGTCAGCTTTGAGTTGCTGCCTTTGGATAGTGATCCGTACGAGATGCTTAGCCGCGGTGACGTCGACTTCCTCATCGTGCCTGAATTTTTTCTCTCGGGCGCACACCCGAGCGCAAAACTGTTCACAGAGAAGTTTGTATGTGTAGCCTGTTCGACAAATGTGGACCTACCTTCAGCGCTGACGATCGAGCAATATGTCTCCACGGGACACGTCGCTGCCGCGTTTGGGCGCTTTTTGAAGCCATCGGTCGAGGGCTGGTTCTTGCTCGAGAATGGTATTCAGAGGCGGGTGGAGGTCGTCGTGCAAGGGTTTAGCTTAATACCACCAGTCCTGCGTGGCACGAACCGCATAGCTAACCTACCGCTTCGCTTAGTCGAGCATTACGAAAGTACTTTCCCTTTGCGGATCATCAACCTTCCGTTACCGCTCCCCGTCTTCACAGAAGCTGTTCAATGGCCAGCGCTCCATAATGCCGATCCAGGGAGCATCTGGTTCAGGGAGATATTGGTTGAGGAAGCTTCCCGTATGATGTCCTCCAACGCACCTAAAATACATGGGTTGCTACAACAATCCGGTTCCTGACCAAGGTTCCTGCTTGAGTAAGATCCGCCCGAGCCCGAATAAGTTCAACAGCCACCAAAGAGGCTTTTCAAAGGTATCCATCCGGGGAAGGCCCGCTGACCTTGCCCCCAAGTTTTATCCAGTTTTGAGTTCGCTCCGACGGTTTTGGGTTGCTGTATTTGCGGCGGTAGCGGCGGGTTGCGGTGCGGAGCAATTGTGGTCCCCCAGCACCCTTCGATTTGCCGCCGAAGGTGCTAGACAGCACGTCGCGCAATCGTCCGAAGGGCGGCCGATCGGCGACGGGCGTAGCGCTCAGCTTCGTCGATAAAATGGCCTGCGGGTCACTCACAGGTGGTGCCGTCTTCAGCTAATCGGCCGCGTCGCGGGTCGTCGCTCCCAATGCAGCCCAGCTTCCTAGGTTTCAGGATGGTCACGGCAATCGCGCTGCCTCCTGAACCATTATATCTCGCATCCAGATATTTGCCGGATCTTTGTCGTGAAGTACCGGCCATTGGACTGCCTCGGTGAATGTCGGCAGCGCTATCGGGGGCGCAGTCATCCGCAATGGTATCGTGTCCTCAAAAAGCCCAACTAGTCGTAACGGAACGGTTGCGATGCGATCGGTGCCCATTAGGGCGGCGGGGATCATGCTAAAGCTTGAAACAACGACTTCGACCCGCCTCTTGAGGCCATGCTCCTGCAAGAAGCAATCTTCTATGGTAGGCTGCTGCGTCCGACCGAACCTAACTACCGCGTGCCCCATTGAAGAATACTCCTCGGCAGTAAGGGCTTCCTCAAGTTGTTTGTTATTACTGCAGCCGACGCAAGTCAGTCGTTCCTGAAATAGATCTATCTTAGGGTGCGCGCTCGACATGAATAGCGGTGGGCTAATAAGGAAGTCTACGTCGCCGCGTCGCAAAAGCTCGTCTGGATTGTCAGTAAGAGGCAGCAAGTCAAAACTAATGCCGGGTGCTTCCCGCGCAAGACGCTCCAGTATCTTCTGAAAAAGAACAACTGTAACGAAATCGCATAAGCTTACTCGGAAATGACGATCTGATTGATCAGGAGTAAATTTATCCCAGGGTATGATATTGAGCCGAATATGCTGTAAAGCCTCACGAATCGCAGGCGCGAGGTCTTCCGCACGCGGAGTTGGAACGAACTCACGACCACGCATCGTAAATAGTTCATCGCGGAAATAGGAGCGGAGCCGGCGGACAGCTGCACTCATTGCGGGCTGGCTCAGATTAATGCTACGTGCCGCCGCAGTAAGGTTGCGCTCAATCATTAGTGCATCGAGCGCGACAAGGAGATTTAGATCGAGGCCCTTAAATCGCATATCTTTTAACTATCCAATAGTGCAGCCCATTCCACAATGGCTGTTCCTACGGCGATGGCTGAATTCGCCTTGACGCTCCTCAATCGATTTGAGGGCGCGGCCACAGAGACTTAATCTCTGTGATCGGAAAGCAACCTGAGGCCAGTCCAGATTAAGCCATAACTCCAGAGTGAACGCTCGTTGCAGTGTAATAGGAAGCCTCCAATGGCAAATCACCAAACGCCAGCTGGCAAAGAAGATAATTAGCACCTGCTTCCTCGACATGATCGAGAAGATCTTGCCTAACTGAAGCAGCAGTACCAACTACGCACAACTGACAGTCTACTGCTGCATCAAAATCCGGCGGGAGGTTCTGAGGAGTCTGTATCCCGTTAATCTCGTACAGAAACCTAAAGCTCCGAAGCCACCGTTGATAAGCCGGGGCCGCGAGCGAAATGGCATGCTTCGTCGTGCTGCCGGCCACCACCATTCGGACCAACCCAAGGAACGGCGCCCGTTTCCTGCCCCCGGCGGTACGTCTCTCGTGTGCTCGGTAGGCATCAGTGATCTGGCGAACAGCAGAAGCAGGGCCCCCGCAGGCAAGATTTGTATCGTTCTCAGCCGCCCAGCGCGCAACCTCAGGACGACTGGTTGTAATCCATGTCGGAGGCTGAGGACGTTGGTGTGGCCGCAACATCAACGGGACTTTGTCTAGTTCAAAGTGGTCGCCTTTGTAGGAAAGAGCCTGAGCTCCTTCCTTCATCGCTTGGATGACGATCTCGCTGGCTTCGAGATAGCGCGATGTCGCCACCTCCTCATCAATACCGAAAAAGCTCCATTCGATTGGTAAGGAGCCGCGCCCCATGCCCAACTCGAGCCTGCCACCGCTCAGATGATCCAGCATGCAAATTTCTTCAAACGCACGTAACGGATGATAAAGGTTCAACAGCATAACCAAAGGACCGAGACGAAGATGCTGCGTGCGCTGAGCTACGCTTGCTAGAAATAGATTCGGCGAAGGTCCTCTGCCGTGGGGAGTACAGTGGTGCTCTGCGACGTGATATCCATAAAAGCCAAGGCGATCGCAGACCTCTGCCAACTTCATCCGATCTTCATACTGGCGCCCAATCTCCCTTCCGTCTTCGTCCAAATGGTCGAAGATACCAACCATCAGCTTTGCGGGAAGAGAGTTTGTCATTTAAATGTCTCCAAGTTTGGCGGCGAATTTTCGGTGACCAAGACCGGAGGGTGGCCCCGATGTCTTTCGCCAGGAATCATCGAAAAGCTGCTGGTTCTAAAAAACGATGCTGACGCCGATGAGCTAATCATAATGCTCACGTTGAAATGACATTGAATCATTCGTATTCATGTATGACTTCGCGGTGGGTAACACCCCATCTCGCATACCCACAGCTCCGTTCACTTTTGAGAAGCCAAGGATTGGCAAGATCGGATAGTGGTTGTTCAGCTTTTGTGGCGACCCAAATGTGTTAAAGCTGGTATTCGGTTTAATGCGACGAGGCTCCTGCAGTAGGCGAAGAAAGGACCCAGAGCTATGTCTCGGCGCTTGATTGGCAGACGAGAGCGCCTTCTGCAGTTCCACGTTGGCCATGTTCGTCTCCATTTACCGGCCAGGTCTGTGACCTTGCCCTCGGCTGCTCTCGGTGGAGCAACATCATGGGGTCCCCAATTCATAATCGAGGTGTTTAATAACATCCCATGGCTTCGTAAAATTGATTGTTTGTATGGCATTGATCCACCAGGTGAATAACCAGGAATCTTCACCGTCAAAGGGTTGCTGATCGAACTAGCATACGGTCGACCCAGGCGAGATCACGGCCCCTTCCGAAGGTGGAAGGATCAGGAGCCAGTGCGGTTTTGGCCGCAGCGCAACAGCGCCGATACCAGAAATAGATGTGACGCAGTTGGCTTCCGCGTCTTTCGTGCACGCTGTTGTATGTCCTTAACATTCCCCATCTTAACTTCATAGGATCACAGGTTTTACGATAGGGAAATTGCTCTCAACCCTTCAAACTGGACCAATTTTGGTTAGAGTTTTCCGGTGCATTTTCCTGGCTGGGAAAAGGAACGGAACACGATGAAGGCATCGCAGTTTTCGGACGCTCAGAAGGCGTTCATTTTGAAGCAGGGTGATGAGGGCGTCTCGATCGCGGAGATTTGTCGCAAGGCGGGGATCAGTCAGACGACTTACTTCAACTGGAAGAAAAAGTACGCCGGCATGTTGCCGCCAGAGATGAAGAGGCGCAAGCAGCTTGAGGACGGGAATTCGCGATTGAAGAAGATCGTCGCGGATCTGACGTTGGACCGTGAGATGCTGCAGGACGCCATCCGCCGAAAGCTCTAAGGCCTGAGGGGTAGCGGGAGGTGGTGTCATGTGCCGCGATTGGGCGATCTCGATCCGGCGTGCCTGTGGCGCGTTGAACTTCGATCGGTCGACCGATCACTACATCTCTCGCCGCGCCGAGGCCGGTCTAGACCTGTGTGTCAGTACCGGAGCAATACTCCCCATTAGTGCCGTTTGAATCTTCCCCAGGTGCTGCGGCCGCTGGTCTTCCGGGGCGCGCCCCGGAAGACCAGCGGCGCGTCATCGCCGATACTCCTTCCGATGGTCGGAAGGGGGACATTGGTGATCAAGCTGAGGGAGACGATCATGATCCTGGATCTGCATCAGCAGGGGCTGACGGTGTCGGCTATTTCCAGAGAAACAGGCATCGATCGCAAGACGGTGCGCAAATACATTGAACGAGGCCTCGAGGCTCCGGCTTATGGGCCGAGAAAGCCTCGCGCGACGGTGATCGATCCGTTCGCTTCATACCTGCGGGAGCGGGTGAAGACCTATCCCGGCCTCACTGGCAGTCGGTTGCTCCGAGAACTCCGGGATCGAGGTTATGCCGGCGGTTACACCGCCGTCACGGACTTTCTTCGTGACGTGCGACCTTCGGCAAATCCAGGTTTCGAAGTTCGTTTCGAGACGCCGCCTGGCGAACAGGCCCAAGTCGATTTCGCCCAATTCCATGTCGTTTTCACCGATGAGCCAATGACGCCAAGGATCGTTTGGTTGTTCTCGATGGTGTTGGGTCACAGCCGCCTCATCTGGGCCCGCTTCGTCATGCATCAGAACTTGCCGACCGTCCTGCGTTGCCACATCGCCGCTTTCGAGGCGATTGGTGGTGCGCCGCGGGAGGTGCTCTACGACCGGATGAAGACTGCTGTTATCGGCGAAGGTCAGACGGAGGGCATCATCTACAACCGTGCTCTCATCGACCTGGCCCGCCATTATGGATTCCATCCTAAGGCGTGCAAGGCCTACCGAGCCAAGACAAAAGGCAAGGTCGAGCGGCCGTTTCGGTATATCCGCGAGGACTTCTTCCTCGCTCGTTCGTTCCGCAATCTCGACGACATGAACGCCCAGCTCCGGCACTGGCTCGACACCGTCGCCAATCCAAGGAAGCACGCGACGACCCAGCGTGTCGTCAACGAGGCCTTCGCCGAGGAGCGTCCGTATCTGCGGCCGCTACCGCTGGCACCCTTCAAATCCGTTCTGAAGCTGGAGCGCCGCGTATCGCGGGAGGGCATGGTCAGCGTCGGCGGCAACACCTACAGCGTTCCGGATGCGACCCGCAGTCGAACGGTGGAGGTCCATTCGCTTGCCGACGAGGTCCGCATCTTCGAGAACGGCACCCTGATCGCCGCGCATCCTGTCCTCGAGGGCCGCAAACAACGCCGGGTTCATCCTGACCACCGACGAGCACTCACGCCGCAACAGTGGCCACGAACACGAGGCGAGGCCATTGTCGTCAAGCCCGCCGGCGACACCGTGCTGCAGCGGTCTCTCGCCTTCTATGACGCCGTCGGTAAGGTCTTGGCAAAGGAGAACCGCCCGTGAGTGCGACCCTCGATGCAATACCGTCCATGATCGACCGTATTCGCCATGATCTCGTGGGCCTGAAGATGCCGCGCGCACTGGAAGCGCTCGACCATGTCGTGCGACGCCTCGAACATGGCGAGCTGTCTGCACTCGAAGCGATCGATATCCTTCTTTCCGAGGAACTGACCCTACGCGAGAACAGCCGCATCAAGACGGCGCTGCGGATGGGCAGGCTCGCGACGATCAAGACACTCGCTGGTTTCGACTTCACTTTCCAGCCTTCGCTCGATCGCGATCGCATCTTCACTCTGGCGCAGCTTGGCTTCGTCGATCGACACGAGGCCGTGCATTTCCTCGGCCCACCTGGAACCGGCAAGAGTCATCTTGCCACGGCGCTCGGCGTCGAAGCCGTCAAAGCTGGAAAGAGCGTCTACTTCACGAACCTTGCCGACCTCATCGGTTCGCTGGCCCGTTCCGAACGGGAGGGTCGGCTTCAGGAGCGCATTCGCTTCTTCTGCAGGCCAAGCCTGCTCATCGTTGACGAGATCGGATATTTGCCGGTCGTCCAGGGTGGCGGCAATCTGTTCTTCCAACTCGTGAACGCCCGATATGAACGAGGTGCGATGATCCTGACATCAAACCGCGGCTTCGCTGAATGGGGCGATGTCTTCGGCGATCCCGTTGTCGCCACCGCGCTTCTCGACAGACTGCTTCATCACGCCGTCGTCGTGCAAATCGAGGGATCGAGTTACCGGTTGCGCCAGCATGCCGAACTGATGCCGGAGCATGTTCGCTCCAAAGCTCTCATTGCTCCGCCCGCATTCGCTCCACCTCAAAAGCCGCGCGGGCGGCCGCCGAAAAATCCTCAATTCTCCCTGGCATCCACGTCGGCATAAGTGGGGAATTTTACTTCGGCACTATTGGGGAAAATTCACGCGGCATTGACACCTGTGAGCGCGGGTGCGCTACGGCTATCGTCGCGTGCATGTGCTTTTGGAACGCGAGGGTTGGGGCACCAACATCAAGCGAACCTATCGCATTTACAGGGACTTGGGACTGCAGCTGCGGAATAAGACTCGGAAGCGCCGTGTTAAGGCGAAACTTCGCGAGGATCGGCAAATGGCTGTCGGACCAAATGACGTGTGGGCGATGGACTTCGTGCACGACCAGCTCGCAACCGGAAAGAAACTGCGGGTCCTGACGGTGGTCGCCACCTTCTCACGCTATGTTCCCGCGCTTGATCCGCCTCACAGCTATCGAGGTGAAGATGTCGTGCAGACGTTGGGACGGGTGTGACGATTTTCGTTATAGTGCGCACTATGAGTCCGATTACGCAACATACGTATTGAACCCTCATTCTCTAATCGAGGCGCCGTTACGTGGAACCGCATTTCCTTTCCCGAAGAAATAACCTACCTCACGGCATCTCTATGAAAGGTGACGAGGCGTTAGGTTTGACTGGCCCGTCCACGCGTCTGTAACGGCTGCCCGATCTTCCAAAGCATGCTTGTGTCGATCTCAAGCTCGACTCCAACCTTGCCCGCACCTGTGACTACGGTAGGATAAGAAAAAAGGGCGGTGTCGATCAGTACAGCGATCTTCTGGAGACCGAATGGTGATACGCTTCCTGACGGGTAGCCGAAGAGATCGAGTACCTGTTCTTTCTGAGCAAGCTCGGCTCGTTTCCATCCATACGTGCCAGCAACCGCTTTCATGTCAATCTTTGAAGGTGATGGCAGCAAAACGGCACAAAGGTGGCGCGCAGGATGAGACCGGCGCATCACATCGTTCGCTTTCTGCTCGGCAATAATCATCGTCTTTGCAACGCGCCCCACGGGAACGCCGATAGCGGAGGCTAAATCGGAAGGAGATGTAATAGGGGTGGCGAACTCACTATAGCGCCACAATCGTACCGTCGACGCTCCGATCTGGTGCAGTTCAGCAAGTACGTTCGGATGAACGTCCAACATAGTCGTTTCCTTCCGGTTCACCTGGTAGGACGATCGAGGATAGCTGTTTCAGCGACTGCGAGTACAGCCCTCTTGCGAGTAAGTTTCAGGCGGTTCGCTCCAAAAGCTGCCTAATGCGGCGGCGACCCTCGTTCCCAAAAATACTGAAGTAAGCCTCCAGGCACTTATCGCTATCGAGCATGAAAGGAGCATCATATTTGGTGATATGCCGAATAGCCAAGGCTGGAACCGTTGTGTCGAGCGGTCGAAACATCCTGTTGTGCAAACCGGGCTCCGGGCAACCTGGATAAAATTCACCGATCATGAAACCTTCCTGAATGAAGTCGGGCTTCAGCCGTTTTTGCAGTTGACCAATCCTGATAATCTCTCCTTCATCCTGTATTCCAGGAAGGGCAATGATAATGGCCTTATAGATCCAGTCGCCCGTTCGATCGTTGAAGGACTTTACGGGTTTCATCTGGCTGAAGACGGCGAGCATACGCGCCAAATCGTTTTCGATTTCGTCAACTGCAACAGCTTGCGACGCGGCAACCCGTAAAAGCCCCTTCGTCAGAGCCTCGGGAACGAAAGGGCAAACGCTCCCGTCCCGACCTAAATGAGGATGTGGATTGGAGAGGAATTCTGAGGCATACCGAGCAAATTTCTGAAGAGCTGCGTTTGCATACTCATCATAGGCGTTGTATCCCGCATCAATATTCTTTTCCAGAATTTCGCCCACTGTCATCAATGGACCAATCGTCCCGAAAGGTTGGCTGTAATCTTTCCAAATTTCTTTATTCATTTCGGATCCCTGGTTCGAAAAGCCACGTGCAAAACGGAAGGTCGGGCTCTTGCATGCCAGCTCGGGCGGCGGGCGAGCTGGTCGGGGGCCAATCAAGAGACCGACCTTCCATCGGAAGCGAAGCTCCCGAATTTTTGGTAGCACTCGTAGTTACACTTGTGTAACTGTTTTTTTAAATGGATGTGAAAACAAGAGCGGGGGCTCGTGCACGATGAAGGTTAGTCTCACGACCGCCCGCAAATTCTTATATTCGTCATAGTTATGAAGACATACATATGATAAATGTCGCCGCGATGGGATCCGGTAACAGGCTTTTGGTGAAAACAGAACGACCCATTGCGCAGAGGCGTGGCCGTGGCGAAGACAACACGAAGAGAAATATATACGCCAGAACAGATCGACGTCGGCGTAAAGCATAAGCTTGAGAAAATTGACTCGTTTTTGTCAGATCTCGTTAGCGAAAATTCCGAAGAAAAACTATTCCTGAGGAATATTCTTGGATTGATGCTTAAAGTATATCATATGGACGCCAATAACAAACCCATGACGAAGATGCAGGCGTGTCGCTATCTGCCTTTCAAAAACCAGACTGTTTGCCAAAAGTATGTCGAGGCAGCGCATTTGCGTGGGTTCATCGACATCACTCGGGATAAAACGGACAAACGGCGTCTGATTGTTGTTCCAAAGGAGCCGTTGGTTGTCTATGTCAATGAATATATAGCTGACTTCCTTGATGACTGCCGTAGAGCGATTGACAGTGCCGCTCAAGTAGCTACGCTTCCTGAGGAAGGGATGGCAACGGCAAGTTCTTCATCTATTGATAAATCGCCAGCGTCTTCTGGGGCACCTGTGGGTTCCTCTCAAAAGAGAGTCGATCGAAAAGCCAGGAAATTTTAGCGAGTTTTATTGTGGGAAAGCAAAAGTAAGAAGCCGGTCTCGCGCGCGTTTATCCTTTCATCAATCAAATGTTTCCTCCGTAAACAAGCTTCATCGAGGTAACCCGCTTCGCTTAACCGGCCTGACGGCCGGTGCAGGCGCTGCTAGGGGGAGCGGCTGTATCGTCGTTTCGGCCAAGAAACTGCGCGGGAAGTTCGGCGGCATCCTCAGCCTTATCACCTTGGCATTTACGCTATCTTTTTAGGCGAGGCGGAAACCGCTGACGCGGTCCTCCATCTCTTGGTCGAGACAGTGTGACCTGCCACTGAATTTTCATCCGGCGTCTGACCTGCCACTGAGAATTTCTGAACCGCTCCCAAACGTTGGACCACCGGATGCTAGAGTTTTCCGGCTTCATTCAGGGAGGCGGGCTGGTTGCGCCTCCCGAATTCACCAACGAG
>NZ_SMBJ01000029.1:0-12382 GCF_004342325.1 Rhizobium azibense
GCTTTCGATGGCGCCAAGATCGTGCTGCAGCCGATCACCGACGTCGCGCACCTGATCCATGGGCCTCTCGGCTGTGAGGGCAATTCCTGGGACAACCGCGGATCGGCTTCCTCAGGTCCAACGCTCTGGCGCACCAGTTTCACGACCGACCTCACTGAAACCGAAGTGGTGATGGGGCACGGCGAGCGGAAACTTTTTAAAGCAATCCGCGAGATCAAGGAGGCCTATGCTCCACCGGCGATTTTCGTCTATTCGACCTGTGTGACAGCATTGATCGGCGACGACATCGAGGCCGTCTGCAAGCGGGCCGCGGAAAAATTCGGCCTTCCGGTGGTGCCGGTCAACGCACCGGGCTTTGCCGGCTCCAAGAACCTTGGCAATAAGCTCGCCGGTGAAGCGTTGCTCGATCATGTGATCGGCAGCGTAGAGCCGAACGACGTGACCGCCTACGACATCAATATCATTGGTGAGTTCAACCTATCCGGCGAGTTTTGGCTGGTAAAGCCGCTTCTTGACCGGCTGGGGATCAGAGTAAGGGCCTGCATTCCAGGAGACGCCCGATATCTTGACATTGCTTCTGCGCATCGCGCCAAGGCGTCCATGTTGGTGTGCTCGACAGCACTCATCAACCTCGCCCGCAAAATGGAGGAGCTGTGGGATATCCCGTTCTTCGAAGGCTCCTTTTACGGAATTACCGACACCTCGGAAGCACTCAGACAGATCGCCAAGCTGCTCGTGATGCAGGGGGCGGATCCCGAAATCCTCGAGCGCACCGAGGCATTGATCGCGGAGGAGGAGGCGATTGCCTGGATGAAACTCGCAGCATATCGACCAAGGCTTGAAGGCAAGCGCGTGTTGCTCAACACCGGCGGCGTCAAGTCCTGGTCGGTTGTCCATGCGCTGATGGAGGTGGGCATCGAGATCGTGGGCACCTCGGTCAAGAAATCCACGCCTGAAGACAAGGAACGTATCAAGCAACTCCTGAAAGACGAAAACCACCTGTTCGAGTCAATGGCGCCGCGCGAGCTTTATAACATGCTCGCCGACGGTAAAGCCGACATCATGTTGTCTGGCGGGCGCACGCAATTCATCGCGCTGAAGGCCAAGACACCTTGGCTCGATATCAACCAGGAACGCCACCACCCCTATGCCGGCTATGACGGCATGGTGGAGCTCGTTCGCCAGATCGATCTTGCTATTCACAATCCGATCTGGATGGAGGTGCGGGAGCCGGCACCGTGGGAATGCCAGCATGCGGTGGAAGAAGAACTGACGAATACCAAGAGCGAGAACGAGACTGGGTACGTCTTGCAAAACTTTGTCGGCGCGGTCGCCGGCAGCTTCTGCAAGCGTTGAGGAAAGCCGATGGTTCAAGTCTTTCCCCAGACCAAATCAGCTGCGGTCAATCCGCTGAAATCGTCGCAGCCGCTCGGCGCCGCGCTCGCCTTTCTTGGCGTCGAGCGTGCCGTGCCGCTGTTCCACGGCAGCCAGGGCTGCACCAGCTTGGCGCTGGTACTTTTAGTCCGGCACTTTAAGGAAGCCATTCCCTTGCAGACAACGGCATTGGACGCAGTGGCGACCATTCTTGGCGGCGCAGGCAATCTGGAAGAGGCGATCCTAAATCTCAAGAGGCGCGCAAAACCCAAGCTGATCGGAATTTGCACGACAGCCCTGGTGGAAACCCGCGGCGAAGATTTCGCAGGCGATCTCGCCAACATCAAGCGGGATCGTGCCGATGAGCTCGCGGGTACGGAGGTTGTGCTGGCGAATACCCCGGATTTCGAGGGAGCGATCGAAGAGGGATGGGCGAAGGCCGTCATCTCTATGGTCGAGCGCATCACCACTCCAGGCGAGCAGAGCCGCCACCAAAAGAAGATTGCGATCCTACCAGGATGGCATCTGACAGTCGCTGACATCGAGCTTCTGCGCGAAACGGTCGAAAGCTTCGGTCTGAAGCCGGTGATCCTGCCGGACATTTCCGGCTCTCTCGACGGCACGGTGCCCGGCGATCGTTGGGTTCCGACCACCTATGGCGGTACTCCCGTCGACGAGATACAAGAGCTTGGCACGGCGGCGCAATGTATCGCGATCGGCGAGCATATGCGCCGCCCCGCAGAGCTACTGCGGACCCGGACGGGAGTCCCTTACGCATTGTTCCAGTCGCTGACAGGATTGAAACGAGCCGACCGGTTCGTCTCGTTTCTTTCTGAGATTTCTGGTGCGCCGGTGCCAGCAAACATCCGCCGTCGCCGAGCACAGCTGCAGGACGCCCTGCTCGACGGACATTTCCATTTCGGAGGCAAGAAGATCGCAATTGCTGTGGAGCCGGACCAGCTCTACCAATTCGCTACCTTCTTCACCGGCATGGGCGCCGAAATCGCGGCAGCGGTCACCACGACCGGCACCTCAAAAATACTCGCGGAAATGCCGGCCGAATCGCTCCAGGTCGGTGATCTTGGCGATCTCGAAGAACTTGCCGTCGGCGCTGATCTTCTCGTCACGCATTCGCATGGACGACAAGCGGCGGAGCGCCTTGGGATTCCGCTCATGCGGGTGGGCTTCCCGATATTCGACCGACTCGGCAGCCAGCATAAGCTCACAAGTCTCTATCAGGGAACGCGCGACCTGATCTTCGATGTTTCCAACATCTTCCAGGCCAATCAGCGCGCGCCGTGTCCTGGATCGCTTGATCCCTCCCGCAAAGGAGAACTGCCTAGATGATCGCCGCTCGTCGCCTTTCCCTCGTCCCTGACGGGGTTCACTCGTCAGCTCCAAAACGGAAGGCTGGCGCGTTGCGCGTCGCAATCGCCACTCAAGATATGAAATCTCTCGACGCCCATTTCGGATCGGCAAAACGTTTCGTCGTCTATGATGTGAGTCTCGACGACTGGAAACTGGTGGAAGTCCTGGACTTCGAAGACGTTTCCGACCAGAGCGGAAAGCATCGGAACGAGGACGTCGATCGTATTAACCCGAAGGTGAAGGCGTTGGAAGGTTGTCACTTATTGTTCTGTCTGGCGATCGGTGGGCCATCGGCAGCCCGAGTTGTTTCGGCCAAAATCCACCCAATTAAAGTATCCGATCCTCAACTGATCGAAGATGTTTTGTCGCGAACTCGGGCGATGCTCAGGACTACTCCGCCACCCTGGTTACGCAAGGTGCTAACCGAAGCAGGCGCCATTGAAAAGAAGCCTTTCGATGAGGAGGACTAGGACATGGGTACATTGACAGGAAGTACGAATGGCCCTGCTGTCAACGAAGATGGGGATCTCGCCACCCCTTTTCTCAGATGCCTGATAAGGCTCATCCGCGCTCAGGATGCCCATGGGGCGTGGGAAGGCAAATCGGACACTGACCTGCTGGCCGACTTCATCCTCACCAAGGAGCAGCGCCGTAAGATCCCGATCATAGGCGATCCGGATCCTGATGTGCTGTGGAGGCTACAGAATTTTTACAGTTGCGTGGGGCTTGTGATCGAAGAGTGCACAGGCCTGTTGGCATCGCCGATCATGACGATCGGCCATGAGGGCTTCGGCCGCTTGCTTTTGACGACTGGACGGTTGGTCGTTCTGTCGAAGACCCTGCGCGATGTCCACCGGTTCGGCTTTGAGACGCTAGGCAAGCTCGCCGAGACCGGCACGAAAATGGTCGATGACGCTATTGAAGTTATCGAAACCTATCCCGACGTGGCGCGGGCATCATGACATCAATTTTCGAGGAAAGAGATCATGTCAGACATTGTGGAGCAGCTGAAGAAGGTCCGCAAGCTGCAGTCCCGCGCCGCCGCTGCCAAAATCTCAGCATTTGCAATGGCCAGAACGAGAGTTCGATGGTGAGCTCACTGGCATGATCATGGCTCTCAACCACGCGGCGGTTGCCGCCTGAAGAACTGCCAGACTCTCGTTGCCGCAGACGACATTGCTGCGCAATCTCGCGAACAAATCAGGAGAACGGTGTTGCGTTTCACAATCTTTTGCGGCCTCCTGCTGCTCGTCGTCTGGGCGAAGGCACTAACGAGTTACTTCGTCTGGCATTCCATCCACGAAGTCATCGTTGCAATGGTGGCTAGTTTGTTGCTTCTTCAGTGGGCGTATATCGCAAGCCTGCTCTTTTCCATCTGGCAATCCAGCCGTAATTACAGGAGTCGCCAAAGGGCTAGACGATCCGATCATCGCTAGACTAGAACGTGGTGTCAGCCACAGCCTATCATGAGGGCGAAAACCTCGGCGTTCTTTGGAACGCCTCTCATCAAATCAGATCCAACCATGAGTCAACGGAATTCGAACCTGCCGGATGACGTGGATGCGTCGAGAGCCCTATCGCCGCGCAAGCTCTGCAACCTCGGCCGTGCCATGATGACGTGTAACAGGTGGCCTGCTCATGCCCTATCTGTGGTGGCTCCGACTTCATTCGCGGCGGCGAGACCGTCAGCGAAGTGCTGGACTATGTTCATGCGTCCTTCCGTGTCGTGCATCATGTCCAGCCCCGCTTTACCTGCAAAGCAAAATTGGCCCTTGTTTAGATAGTCGAGGCCGCACTGCCAGAACACAGCGAGGCGATTTTGTCTTGTGGCCAGGTATGTGAAAGACGCTCATGCGAGCCAGCAGCACTGGACAGGAGAGGTCAGCATTTGAATTTAAAAAGGTACCTTGATCCAAAAGTGGATGTGCTCGCTTCAGTAGCTGAATTGGATGGTCTGTACCGCGTCCAGAGGACCATAAAGAAACGTAAGTTATAAGGCTGAGCCTATGAATTTCATGAGAACGGAGCAGGGGCTTCTCTGCGTTTCAATTGCCGTTACCATCCTCCTTGCCTGCATCGGCATTTTGTTCGGGATCATTTCAGGTTCGTTCGCAATCATATTCGATGGTGTCTACGCATTGACGGACGCTGCTATGACTGTCGTAGCTCTGCTTGTTACAAAGCTCATCGCGTCATCCGAAGCGCCCTCCAGCAAAGGAAAACTTATCGAGCATTTCACGATGGGGTTCTGGCATCTTGAGCCCATAGTCTTGGCTCTCAACGGCATTCTCATAACCGGGTCGGCTGTTTACGCACTTGTCAACGCAATCGGCAGCATTTTGCATGGGGGACGTCCGCTCAACTTTAGTCAAGCAATCGTCTACGCCGTCGTAACACTCGGTGTGACAGCCACCATGGGGGTTATTGGTGATCGAGCTAATCGTAAGATCAAATCTGATTTCGTTGCCCTGGATACGAAAGCTTGGCTGATGTCCGCCGGGCTAACGATCGGGTTACTCGTCGCGTTTGCCATCGGATATTTCATTCAGGGGTCTTCTTACGAATGGATCTCGCCGTTTATTGACCCGGTCGCGCTGGCATTAATCTGCATTGTGATCATTCCCATTCCGGCGGGCACGGTTCGGCGAGCGCTCGCCGACATACTGCTTGTTACGCCATTAGATCTCAAACAACAAGTTGACGCGGTCGCCAAAACAATCATCGAACGACATGGATTCATATCCCACCGGGCTTATGTGGCCCGGGTCGGCCGAGGCCGGCAAATCGAGCTACATTTCGTTGTCTCAGAGGACCTCCCGGCGAGGAAATTGCAGGAATGGGATAAGATCCGTGACGAAATCGGGCTCGCGATTGGTAACGAGGGTCCGAGTCGTCGGCTCACCATCGCCTTTACAACCGATCCTGAGTGGGCGGATTAGGATTTTGAACCGAATTTGGAGCCCTGTATCGCAGGCATTCCATAACGGGCGTGATCCTCGAACCGGATGCATAGCTCGGCGTTTTTTCCAGCCACCATGCGTCAATTTCACGGTTCGTACCAATCTTCGATCAATGCGGCCAGTTTCGATGCCGTAGTTTTCCGTTATGCCTCCAGGCGCGATACTCGATTCAGCGAATAGGGTTGGCTGAACCCAGATCGCGCCTTTGCGTTCAAGCTCCACAGGCGGTTTCGCCGTCTTGATCTTGTTGAGATCCTGCCGGAGGCCGATTGTCTCGCGTTCTTTGAAACGAGCGACGCCTATGTCCTTGTACTGGCTCAGGAGGGCGCGGCCCAGCTGCCCAGGTTCCGATAGATGTCATCGCACAGCTGTCGGACCTGTCGATTGAGCTCACCAAGTTGCGCAGGCGTATGGTCGGAAATTTCCAGAAGAGCGTCGCCCAGGCAGCCAGCTCGCGACCTCAGCTCCGGCCCGCGTAACCCGCCGGGTGATGCTGCGGGCGGCAAGGGTCATCAGCGACTATGGTTCCGCGAACGCGACGAGGCGCCCGCGGATAGCCGTCGGCAACATGAAGTCGCCTCGTAGGTCAGACCTTGTGCAGAAAATCGACCACGCCGGTATCGAGATCATAATAGGCGGGCACGATCTTCACCTTGCCTTCCTCGACCAGGCGAGAAACAATCGCACTTTCGGTGAGGATGCGCTCGGCGCCGTTGAAGGCATTGGCATGGACGGTGTTGTCGACAAAATTGTCGCCGCGATCGGTCTCCGCCAAAGCCACGGGCAGGATCGGCTGGGTCATCTTGCCGATTGAGCCATCGAGCTTGGTGCCCTTGGACACGACCTCGCAGGCGGCGGAGACCGCCCCGCAACGCTTGTGGCCCATGACGACGATCAGCGGCGCATGCAGATGTTCGGTGCCATATTCGATCGTGCCGAGCACATCGGTGTCGACCACGTTTCCGGCATTGCGGGCGACGAAGAGTTCGCCGAGCGTCACGCCGCCGAATACAAGTTCCGGCACGACACGGCTGTCGGAACAGGTCAGCACGATCGCCCAAGGTGCCTGGCTCTTGGCGACGTCCTGCCGGCGCTTGGAAATATTGGCGGCGCAGGCTTCCGTGTCGGCGACGAATTTCTTGTTGCCTTCCTGGAGTTTTGCCAGTGCTTCATCCGGCAGAAGGGCGGGAGCGTTCGAGGCGAATGCCGGCATGGTCATGTCAAAGCCTGCAGTCATGACGGCCACGCCTCCGATGCCGGCAAATTTCAGCAGGGAGCGACGGCTGAGTGGGGAGGAATTGCATTCAAAGCACATGGTATCGGTCCTTTTGCAATATCCGGGATGGCTGCGGAGAAATGGCACCTGCTCCAAGTCATGTCCGGCAATTCTCCGGGAATCGGAGAATGGCCGATTGGTTATGCCTTGATATAGCACTCATCAAGCGGAATTTTGACGCATCGGAGGAGCTAAGCCAATACTGGAGTATTGCCCCGGCCGTACGGTAGATCAACCCGGCCCTGACGGGTTCTGGCGAGGGATGCTCATGCGCGGCATATTGGGTTGCAAGGGACCCTTTGGGCGCTGCCTTCTGCTTCTTTAGTGGCTCCGCTGCCGCCGGCGGGATCGCATTCATTAACTCACTCGGGAACCTAGGAGCATTTGTGGGGCCGTTCGTTATAGGGTATCTCCGTAGTCAGCCCGGAGGTTTTTCCACAGGCCTATACGCTTTGGCAATCATGGGCCTAGCCGCGACAGTCATGTTGATTTTCCTCCTGCGCCTCCTGCGCCTCCTGCGCCAAACTCGATAGAAACAACCAGATGTTCTTGTGTTTGTTGTCACGTGAGCCGAGCCGGTTAGGTGCACAACGAGATGCGGCTCGGGTCCGCGAGGAACCAACAGCAAGAGCTCGCAAAATTCCTCAGCGTCACCGGCCGCCGTCTTCGCACCCAAGGCCGAACCCGGCAATGCCGACGATGTGCTGGTGTCGACCGAAGCGATGAAGGTGGAAACGGCAATTCACGCCGAGGAGAACGGCACGATCGCCGAAGTTCTCGTCAAAGCCGGCGACCAGATCGATGCCAAGGACCTGCTTGTAACTATCGCGGCCGGTTCAGCGTAAAGTTCCATAACCTGCATTATGCTATTTGGTGTTGTAGAGGCTATTTAGTAATGCGACAGTTGGGCCAGTTAGAGATGCGACAATCTCGCCTCTCGACGACTGGTCAATGCCAATGTCGGGAGCAAGGATGACGACCTTCAGCCTGGTCGAGACCATGAGCGGTCGGAGTCGTCATGTCCTTTATGATCACTATGTCGCAGAAAGAATTGCATCGCCTCGAACTCATCCAGAAGATCCGTGACGAACGCCTGAGCGTTGTGCAGGCCGCCGAACGGCTCGACCTCAGTCGAAGTCAGGTCCATCGGCTGCTGCAGGCCTATGACCGGGATGGTCCGGCCGGGCTTGTTTCCAAGAAGCGATCGCGACCGAGCAACCGGCGCCATAGCGAGGAGTTTCGCAATGCGGCGCTGAATCTGATCCGTGAACGCTATCTGGATTTCGGTCCGACGCTGGCGCGTGAGAAGCTGATCGAGCTGCACCGGATCTCGGTCGCCAAGGAGACCCTGCGGCAATGGATGACCGAGGCCGGCATCTGGGTCTCGCGTCGGGAACGCAAGAAGCGGGTTTTCCAGCCACGCGGCCGACGTGATTGCTTTGGCGAACTGGTACAGATCGATGGCTCGCATCACTGGTGGTTCGAGAACCGTGGGCCCAAATGCGCCCTGCTCGTCTATATCGACGACGCCACCGGCAAGCTGCTGCATCTACGGTTTGCCGGCTCGGAGAACACCTTCGACTATCTGCACGCGACCAAGGCCTATCTGCAGCAATGGGGCAAACCGCTGGCCTTCTACAGTGACAAGCACGGCGTCTTTCGTTCGACCCATGCGTCGGAGAAGGACCGGACGAGCGGCCTGACACAATTCGGCCGCGCGCTTTATGAGCTGAACATCGACATCATCTGTGCCAATACCCCGCAGGCCAAAGGCCGCGTCGAACGTGCGAACCAGACACTGCAGGATCGGCTGGTCAAGGAAATGCGGCTGCGCGGCATGGACACGATCGAGGAAGCCAACGCCTATGCGCCTGAGTTCATTGCGGATTTCAACGCGCGTTTTGGCAAACAGCCGCGTAATCCGAAGGACATGCACCGGCCGTTGGCCGACCACTAGAACCTCGATGGCGCCATGTGCCGCAAGGAAGTTCGCACGCTGTCGCAGGCTTTGACGCTGCGCTATGACAAGGTGCTGTTCATCCTTGATCCGACAGATCTTTCCAGGTCCCTGGCGGGTAAGAAGGTCGTCGTTTGCGACTATCCGGACGGGCGCCTCGAGATCATGCACGAGAGCTTTGCCCTGCCCTACCGAACCTTTGACACGTTACGCTCCGTGCATCGCGCCGAGGTCGTCGATAACAAGCGGTTGGACGACATGCTGTCTGTTGTCGCCGAGCTGCAGGCTGGGCGGGAGCAGCAGCGCAGCAAGGGCGGACCACGGCGAACTGGGCAGACGGACCATATGTTCGGCATTCGCGATGGCAGCACGGGGAACGGCTACCAGAAGCGTGGACGCAAGCCGAGAACGGATTACATGAACGATCCGGCGGTGATCGCACGGCGGGAGAAAGCGTTATTGAGGCAGCCGGCTGCGGAATAAAGGGCGTCAATGCACGCCGATATCGCTTTGCGTATCTGACTCCAATTGCAGGCAGGCGGACCAAAGCGGCGTCTTGTGGAAGGCTCCGTCTTGAAGAAGCGTGAGCCCTTCTCGTGCCTCATAAAGCAGGCCCAGCCAGCACAGGCGCCGCAGGACGCCATATTGGAGATCGAATTTGAGCTCCCAGGCTTCCAGGGTCATTTCGGTGGCGGACAGAGGTGCCGTGTCTGGATAGAGGATCTTCACGACGTCCAAAGGCGTACAGCCTTCTCTCGCCTTGATATTGAGAAGATTGAGGAACATGCGCCACCAGCGTAGGCGCGCTTGCACCTCAGCTTCCCGCTCGGTGGCATGGACATACGAGTAGAGATAGTCTGTGGCCACGAGATCGAAGAAGGCTTGCGGGTTCACCAGAAACTCCCGGCCGCGTCTGGTTGGCAGCAGCACATCCTTTTTCCGGCGAAGCAGCTTCAGATGGCGGGTCATGTCCCGCACGACCCAGAGCGGCGGCATGTCGCTTTCGTTCAGCACTTTGTTCATGCTGTAGAGGTCTTCGGCTGTGAAGTCGGGCCACAGGAAGTTCACAGCGGCCCAATGTACGAATTTGCGGTTCATAGCACCGGTCGCGGTCAATCCTATGCCACCCTCACCGTCAGCATAGGCAACGGACAGAAGCATGCCGCGAAGAAGAGGTGACAGCGCGGCGACATCGACGTCACCCTGCAGCTTGATTTCCGGAAGCATCGTGCAGCTTTGATCCCTACCCGCTCAATTCAGATAAAAGCGAGTATCAGCCGGCGACTGAACAATTGCTATTGAGAAAGCTAAAGCCGAAGAGGTGTTCTTTCACCCGCCCCCGCTCCGCCCTTTCAACCCGGCCCAGCCGGTCGGATCGGGGGCTGATCATCGGTGCCAGTGTCGCGTTTCTAACTGGCCGACAGCGTCGCAGCCCTATTCGGCTTTGACAACTACTGTAGCCGCAAAGTTGAAGTGTCCTGTTTCTGCAAAGTTGGAATGTCACACTCCCCGCGTTTTTCTGACGTGGGAGATTGCAGATGGGATTGGTAGCGATGAGCGAGCGTGATCTGCAGCGGATCGAGGTTTTGTCGAAGGTGATCGCCGGCCGAATGACGATGGTGTCGGCGGCACATGTGCTTGATCTGAGCGAGCGCCAGGTGCGACGCCTGTTGGATCGCATCCGCACGACCGGCGCAGCCTCGATCCGCCACACGGCGATCGGCCGACCGTCGAACAACCGGATCAGCGACGGTGTTCGGGATTATGCGGTGACGCTGGTTCGTGAACGTTATGCGGATTTCGGTCCAACGCTGGCGGCCGAGAAGCTTGCCGAGCGCGATGGATTGCGAGTGTCGCGCGAGACGTTGCGCGGCTGGATGACGCAGGCCGGATTGTGGCTGTCACGCAAGCAGCGGCGGACGTTTCATCAGCCGCGGCTGCGGCGCGAAGCCTATGGCGAGCTGGTGCAGATCGACGGGTCCGAGCATCGCTGGTTCGAGGATCGTGGAGATCCGTGCTCGCTCCTGGTGTTTGTCGACGATGCGACTGGCCGATTGATGCAGTTGCGGTTCGTGCGCTCGGAAAGCGCCTTCAGCTATTTCGACGCACTTGAGCTTTATCTGAAGCAGCACGGGGCGCCGATCGCCTTTTATTCCGACAAGCACTCGGTCTTCCGGGTGACGAAGAAGGAGGCCAAGGGTGGTCAGGGCATGACCCAGTTCGGACGGGCACTCTCGGAGCTAAACATCGAGATTCTCTGTGCAACCAGCCAGGCCAAAGGCCGTGTCGAGCGGATGAACCGGACGCTGCAGGATCGTCTGGTCAAGGAATTGCGACTGGCAGGCATCGACACCATGGAGGCAGGCAATGCGTTTTTGCCTGGCTTCATGGTGGACTACAATGGGCGGTTTGCGATTGTCCCTGCCCGATCCGATGACCTGCACCGGCCGGTAAATCTTGCACCGGATCGGTTGAAGGAGATCCTGTGCAAACGCGAGCAGCGCTATGTCGGATCGCAGCTGACGTTTTCGTTCGAGCGTAAGCGGATCATGCTGGAGGAGACCGACGTGACGCGCGGATTGGCCGGCCGCTATGTCGAGACCTATGCCTATGCCGACGGCCGCCTCGATGTACGATGGAAGGGACATTCCCTGCCCTACAAAACCTTCGACAAAGACCAGCGGGTGACGCATGCGGCGATCACCGAGAACAAACGGCTCGGCGACGTTCTGACTTATATCAAGGAGCGCCAGGACCAGCAGTCGAAGCCGGTGGTGATGACCAACAGCGAGAAGAACGGCTATGTGCGACGGGCTCACGGTCCGGGACGGCGGAAGGATTTCATGAACGATCCGGCAGTGATCGAACGCCGCAAAGCAGCGCTGGCAAAGCTTGACGCTGCGGAGTGAGGCGTCAATCGCATCGTCTCAAAGCTAAAGCCGAAGAGGTACTCCCTCACCCGCCCCCGCTCCGCCCTTTCAACCCGGCCCAGCCGGTCGGATCGGGGCTGATCATCAGAGCCAGCGTCGCGTTTCTAACTGGCTGACAATGTCGCCCCTCTAATCAGCTTTGACAGCAATTGTAACCGCAAAGTTAGAATGTAAGAACGACTGGCATCTATTGCTCGATCCATCTCCACCCTATTGCTGGAAAAGGTAAATGTCGCTCTGCATGCCTGATGGCCCCAGAGTGGCCGTGTAGGGCACACCATGGATACTGAAGTTGGTGGGTTTGTCCGCGCTCGGCAGCAAGTCAAACAAGTACATTGCAGGCAGAAGGTCATCTGGTACCGGTTGATTGCCGTGTTGCCAGCTCGGAGGGACAAATCCTCCCAAGTCGTCCACAGGCAGCGTGTACTGTGGGGTGCCGAAGATCGATGCCCCCAAGCTTTGCTCCCATGGTGCGTCTGGCGGATTGACGCTTTGCACCGGTGAATAGGCGGCTGAC
>NZ_SMBJ01000030.1:0-8970 GCF_004342325.1 Rhizobium azibense
AGCCTCGGGTGCGAAGGATGCTGGCGCGGTCGCTGAAGTGCTTAGTGCCGTCTATGACGGCCTACCCTTTGCGGGTTCTACTATGGCTTCAGGCCAGGACGAAACCCGCCCATGGCGCCGGATGCATTTCATACAGCGATCATGAGCCAACGTGTGAGTTGGGTACTCGATGCCGACCACGTATCCTGCAACTATCAAACTATGCCTGCGGGCGGGTGCCGCGGTGGACCGACTTGTTCATCACGCAACGATCATTCGAAATGAACGTCGAAAGCTATCGACGACGTTCCACCCATGGGGGTCAAACGCCGGCGCGGCAGGCCAGCCTCATTCGCGACAATCAAAGGCACCGCACGGTTAGTCGCGGAGCGGCAATCAGACCCACGATGAAGCTCTTGCCAGCGACAATCAACATGATAACTTCATCCCGACCGCGACATGAGAATCTCATCCAGATTGTCGCGCGCGTCTCATCCTGATCGCCGCCCCATAGGTCGCATAACTATCAGGCGCGCAACGGGTTCTGTCAGCAGCTACACCGCAATGGTTCCGTTGCCTGAGGCGGCGAAATCAGAAAGGCCGGCGGAAAGATTGGTTGGAATCGGAAATTCTGACGGCACCCTTCACGCTGCATGTCCAACACATCACTCGAACTGCTTAAATGAAGGCCAATTTTAGCGGGCTCCGCATGGCAAGCGGCAAGCTGGCGAGCCTCTCAAGCCATGTGCCGGCCTTGTAACCGGTGTTCTGCTCCCACATTGCTCGCTGTCGCCTGATCTGTGATCGACGTTCCATGGACGAGCGACAAGGAGTTTCTCCATGGAGACTACGTTGGAGGTTCTCACGACGCGGCGGGGCCGACGTGAGGTTCATCGCCAATGGCCTGACGAGGTCAAGGCAAGGATCGTTTCGGAGAGCTTTCGACCGGGCGTGACGGTGAACGAAGTGGCGGAACGCTACGGTCTGAAGGCCAACCATCTGTCATCCTGGCGAACACTGGCGCGGCGGGGCAAGTTGGTTTTGCCTGAGCCGGAGGACGTAGTCGAATTCGCGGCCATGGTTGTCGAGACTCCCGCGCCGGAGCCGCCAGCCGCCAAGCAGACCTCCCGTGCCGAGATCGTCGTCGGTGCGGTCACCATCCGTCTTGAGGAAGGAGCATCTGCCACCCGGATCGCCGTTATCGCGCGTGTCCTGGCGGCCACGGCATGATCTTTCCATCGAACCGCGTACGGATCATGGTGGCGACCAAACCCGTGGATTTCCGCAAGGGGCATGACGGCTTGGCGGGACTGGTGAAGAACGAGCTGCACAAGGACCCGTTCACCGGAACGGTCTTCGTGTTCCGGTCGCGCAAGGCAGATCGGCTGAAGCTGATCTACTGGGATGGCTCCGGTATCGTCCTGGCCTACAAGAGGCTGGAAGAGCACACCTTCACCTGGCCCGGTATCAAGGATGGACTGATGACGCTGACCCACGCCCAGTTCGAAGCCCTGTTTGCAGGCCTCGATTGGCGGCGGGTTCATGCCGTCAAGACGAGAACGCCGGAGACCATCGAATAGCTGCGGCACGATGACTCAGGACGGCTAATTCCAAAGGCAAATGGGTGCGGGATTTGCTAGGTTCCGGCCATGCTGAACACCGCCGATCTTCCCGATGATGTGGCTGCCCTGAAGGCGATGCTGATCGCAGCCAAGGCACGCGAGGCAGGCAAAGACGCCCAGATGGCCCGCAAGGACGAGCGGATCGAGCGGCTTGAGAAGCTGGTCGCGGCCTTCAGGCAGGCAGCTTTCGGGCGCAAGTCCGAGAAGAGTGATCCTGACCAGTTCGATCTGGCACTAGAAGACTTGGAAACGGCCATGGCATCAATTCATGCCGAGGATGAGGCGGATACTCCTACCGGGAATAGGGCCATCAGGCCGCGCGCGATCAATCGGGGCTCCCTTCCAAAGCATCTTCCTCGTGTCGAAGAAGCGATCGAGCCGGAAAGCCTGATCTGCGCCTGCGGCGGTTGCCTGCATTGCATTGGCGAGGATGTCTCCGAGCGACTGGATATAGTCCCGGCGCAGTTCCGCGTCATCGTCACACGCCGCCCCAAATATGCGTGCCGTGCCTGCACCGACGGCGTTGCGCAGGCTCCGGCTCCGGCACGACTGATCCAAGCCGGCTTGCCGACGGAGGCGACCATCGCGCATGTGCTGGTGTCCAAATACGCCGACCATTTGCCGCTCTACCGGCAGGCTCAGATCATGAGCCGCCAGGGCATCGATCTCGACCGCTCCACGCTTGCCGATTGGGTCGGTCGGGCAGCTTTCGAACTGCGTCCGGTCTTCGACGCCTTGATTGCCGACCTGAAGCGCTCCACGAAGCTGTTCATGGATGAGACCCGTGCGCCAGTGCTTGATCCCGGTTCCCGTAAAACCAAGATCGGGTACTTCTGGGCGCTTGCTCGTGATGATCGACCCTGGGGCGGTGGTGGTCCACCAGGAGTCGCCTTCACCTACGCGCCCGGCCGTGGCGGGCAGCATGCTGAACGGATATTGCAGGGGTTCGCGGGCGTCCTTCAGGTTGACGGCTACGCCGGATATAATCGCCTGACTGCACCGGACCGCGTCGGTCCCAACATTCAGCTCGCCTATTGTTGGGCGCATGCGCGGCGCAAGCTGGTCGAGATCACCCGTACTGGCACAGCGCCCATTGCTGAGGAAGGCGTCAGGCGCATTGGTGAACTTTATCGCATCGAAGCTGAGTTGCGCGGTCTCAATCCCGAAGCTCGCCTTGCGGGAAGGCAAGAACGATCAGCACCGCTGATCGCGGACATGCGGACCTGGCTCACTCATCATCGTGCGCGTGTTGCTGGCAAGTCGCCACTTGGCGAGGCTCTCAACTATATTGCCAAATACTGGGATGGCCTGTGCATCTTTGTGGCTGACGGCCGCATCGAGATCGACAACAACAGTGTCGAGAGAACCATCCGACCGATAGCAATGCCCCGTTCATTCTGCCCATGTCGGCGATGAAGTCGAGGTTCACTATCGCTGGCATCCGTATTTTGGCCAGAGGGTTTCAATTCGCCGCGTCGAAGAACGAGCGACGGGTCGGTTTCTGAAGGTTTTGGGGCCGACAGGTGTCGTGGTCTCGATTTCGGGCTGGATGATTGATCCTGTGGTGTGCGGCGTCATGACCATGGGTCTTGCACGTGTCGATCTTGCGGCGCTGATCGAACTGAACAGGCTGGTCACCGGCGGCGACAAGCCTGCACTCTTCCGAGGTGGACGTAGAATCACTCAGGAGGAAGACGATGAGATCCCGCAATACGCTGGTGCCGGCGTCACGCCGGCAGCTCGACCTGATATTCAAACCTCGGACGCTCGACGGAGTGAGCGACAAGGACCGCAAGAAGGCGGTAGCAACTCTGGCTTGCCTGCTGATGCAGGCGGCCGGTCTGGTCGTCGAGGAGCTCAACGATGACCAGCACTGATTTGATTCCGACAGCGCTGCTCGCGCGCAAGGCCGTCGTTTATGTGCGGCAATCCACGCAGTCGCAGGTTATAACCAATCTGGAAAGCCAGCGACGGCAGTATGATCTTGTTGACATTGCGCGACAACGCGGCTTCAGCGACGTCGAGGTGATCGACGACGACCTGGGTCGCTCTGCCAGCGGAACGGTCGCGCGCCCCGGCTTCGATCGTCTTGTCGCCCTACTGTGCGCCGGCAAAGTTGGTGCCGTTTTCTGCTTCGACGCCTCACGGCTCGCACGCAACGGCCGCGACTGGCACCATCTGCTCGAACTATGCGGCCTCGTTGAAGCCCGCGTCATAGACCACGACGGCGTCTACAATCCGTGCCGGCCCAACGACCGTCTGTTATTAGGCATGAAGGGAAGTATCAGCGAGTTCGAATTGGGCGTGCTGAGAGCCCGCATGCTCGATGCCGCCAGATCCAAAGCGCGCCGTGGCGAATTGCGACTTTCCGTTCCGTTCGGCTACATCTGGCATCGCGAGGCCGGGCTCGGGCTCGATCCTGATCTGCGTCTGCAAGAGGTAATCCGATCCATCTTCACCCGCTTCCACGAGCTTGGAAGCGCGCGCCAGGTGCTGCTGTCGATGACGAAAGATCAGATTCACTTCCCTCGGCCCAGGGATGAAGGGCGCATGACCAACTTCGTATGGATCCCAGTCCGTTATCGCAATGTGATCGGCATCCTCAAAAACCCTTTCTACGCCGGCGTTTACGTCTATGGGAAGAGCGAGAAGCGGACTGCCATCGTCGATGGACGAGCTCGGCGCAGTTACGGGCACGGCAAGCCCGTCGGTACCTGGGAGGTGATGATCCGGGACCATCACGAAGGTTACATCAGTTGGGACGAATACGAGCGTAACCAACAGCAACTGGCGCTCAATAATTATGGCCGCTCGGGTGGGACTAAATCGGGCCGTGGCGGCAAAGCATTATTATCGGGTCTCCTAACTTGCGGACGGTGTGGGCGGCGGCTGAGTGTTGC
Organism: Rhizobium azibense; assembly: GCF_004342325.1. Lineage (NCBI taxonomy): Bacteria > Pseudomonadati > Pseudomonadota > Alphaproteobacteria > Hyphomicrobiales > Rhizobiaceae > Rhizobium > Rhizobium azibense. Next base: position 4,502 of record NZ_SMBJ01000030.1, read on the forward strand.
CTATACGGGCAATCCGCAAAGCCCTGTCTATCGTTGCTACAAACAGAATCTGATGATGGGCTTGCCCCGTTGCATGACGTTCGGCGGCTCGAAGGTCGATGCGGCGGTTGCGCGCGAGTTGTTGCGCGCGGTAGAACCATTAGCGATCGAGGCGACTTTTGAAGCAGAGCGGATGCATCGGGAGCGACAGGAAGACCAGCGCCACATTCACGATTTGGAGCGACAACAGGCCCGCTACGAGGCTAGCCTCGCCGAGCGCCGCTATGCGGCATGCGATCCCGACAACCGCCTGATAGCTGCACAGCTTGAGAAGAATTGGGAAACGGCGCTACGCCGCGTCCGTGATCTGGAAGTGCGCAGGCCTGCCGAAAGTCCTTCAACCATCGAAGTTGACCCAGGCACTTTCGCAAACCTCGCCGACAATCTGCAGGCGGCCTGGGAGTCGCCGGATGTCACCATGCGCGTGCGCCAGCAACTGCTGCGTACATTGATCGCCGACATCGTTGTCGATGTTGATGATGAGGTGCGCGACGTGGTGCTGACCATCCACTGGAAAGGCGGTCAGCATTCGGAGCTCAAGGTTCGCAAGCCCCAGACGGGGGAACACGGGTGCGCCACAACGGAAGATGCTTTGGCAGTGATGCGGAGCATGGCAGGACGCTGGTCCGATGAACATATCGCCGCCTCGCTCAATCGAATGGGAATGCCCACGGGGCAAGGAAAAACCTGGACCGCACACCGGGTCGCTTCTGTAAGGCGCGTCCGCGCGATCCACGCGTACAAATCAGCCGGCAAAGATGGCGAATGGCTGACCATGACAGAAGCTGCGGCGGTTTTGGGCGTGACCAACCACCGAATACGCCACCTGATCAACACGAACGTGTTGTCTGCCGAGCAGGTGGTTCCCGGCGCGCCGTATCAAATCCGGGCCAGCGACCTGACTTCGGCGACCGTCCAAGCCGCGATAGCCCGAAAGGGCCGCCCGTGTCGCATTCCCGACACGGAGACGCTTCCAATGTTTACAGATACTTAAAGAGGGAGTGCACAATGACTCAGGTCCGGCGCTAAACCGGAAGAATGCTCTCTTCGCTGGTCATCACACCGGAGCTGAGAATTGGGCGACCATCGCCTCGCTGATCGAGACGTGCAAGCTCAATGCCGTCGATCCGTTTGCGTATTTGACCAGCACGCTCACCGCCATCGTTAACGGCCACAAGCAGAGCCAGATTGAGGGTCTCCTGCCGTGGAATTACCCGGCAGGGTGATAGGTGCGTAAAGGCGTCTGTCGGCCCGCAGCGATCATTCAAAAATCTAAAGTATATGGTCCTTGGTCTTGATGTCGCCGCCTATGCATATGCAAGCTGCTCGGTGAAGACTGCAACAGATGTTTTACGGCTGGATGCGATGCTGAGCCGTTAAGTGATCTCTTACTGGAATCGCTTAATAGTGTGCTTCCATCTCGGAGCGCCTCGTCTGATCAATGCCGTATACTCGAAGGACGCTCATTGCCTCATTGGTTTCGCTTCCGCTCATGGGATGCCAGGGCGAGAGTGCAACGGTCCGTTTTAAGGTGATCGCTTTGGCCACTGTCGACGGGCGGCCGGTCGAAAGTTCATCAGTCATGGAAGTTTCCTATTCGAAGGTGACACAGAGTCTGATCGGCAATGGGGGCACCACGCGGCTTTACGGCGAGGCTTTGATCTTCGATCTTGGGGGCAAAGGCACCGTATATATCCTGCCGATCCGCAGGCCTCCAAGCGGTAGCATAATTTACAATATTTATGAATTTAACGTACTGCGTACGTTCGGTGTTAAGAACAGCGTTGGAAGTTTGGCACCCGCTGACTTCGATACACTGCGGATCGCCAAAGGTCGTCGACCGTATAATGTTGACAACAGTCAGCTACCCACCTTTGTCGCCTTTGCCGATAAAGGGAATCCTAAACGGTTTACGAGATCGATCCCGCAAAGCTAGGGACGCGCTTCCCTGGTGTAGTTTTTAAGCGGCTTGATATTGAAATCACCGATGAGCCCTTGACTGCGAAGTTGAGAACGCGGCTGCCTTGGCTTAATTCATCTAAGCGTGTCTTCCAGAGTGATCCACCTGGACATCTACGGCCTATCGGCGAAAGGCCGGCCGATCGGCTTTGTGCTAACTAAGGATGATTTTTTTGGAGCTGGTAGCAGATGAGCCGCGACCAAGTAATGATTTCGATCTCACGTCATTCAGTGGTCAACGGGCAGCATAACTGCAATCGGCGCGAAGCTCCGTCTCGAACATGGCGACGCTATTCGAAACGGCATAAACCTAGTGGTCAAGGTGCGAGAGGGAGAGCGCTTACGCCGGCCTGATGGTCGAGTGCAGACGATTGTCGGCAGGCCGTCGCCATATAGCGTTCGGCCATGCCTTGAGGGCATGATTGGATCTGGGTTTAGCATGCTGGGCGGCGGCCGGCAGGCATTAGGATCGAGGTTCCAAATTTGATTTCCGGAGGACCGGCATCGATGTACCCAAGACGGAACCAGCCGCGCGATGACGATTCTCGCGAAGTAAGTGGGTGGATCGAAGACGTGACCGGAGCTTTCGAGACGGACGCCTGGATCGACGACTACTATTCAGAGAGCCGAGAGATGGAACAGGATCCGACCGACTTGCGCCTCGGTTCGCACGATAGTGACGCCGGCGACCGTGTGCCGCGTCGCAGTTCCGTGGGCGGTTCGATGCGAGTGACGCCGCAGTCGCTGGCGCCGGAGAGGGGTTCGGGGCAGCAAGACGTCGATGCCGCAACGGAGACTCACGTGGCCTCAACCAAGGTTCGCAAGCGTGGTCGCCCCGCCGACCGAGACATGCATCCTGATGACGAGACCCGTATCAACCAGTTCGCGGAAGCAGTCCGAAACTACGAAATTCTACCCGACGGTAGCATCGGCCGAGGGGACGGAAGGGTTCCCGAGGCTACCGTCGAGAACAATTTAGGGATTCTTAGGAGGTTCGCTCGTTGGCTCCGAGCAGCAAACAGAGATTCGATGGCTTCTCGGTTTTTAAACGATCCAGATTCACTAGCCGTTGATATCGCGGATTATTGGGCAAGCGGTGAGGACGATCAGAACCGTCTTAACTCAGCGCTGTCTCATTTCAGGAGGCTCGGACCTGAGGGGCAAGAACTCCAAGCCGTTGGAGCTGGGCCGCGCCTGATGGGCCGCCGAATTCATGATCCCTATCCCGATGACGCCCGCGTCATTGATAGCTTGGCCAAGGAAGAGCTGAGTAAGTTCGGACCGGTCTCGATTTCTCAGAAAAATGCCAGTAACCAACGAAAGTTTAGCGATTGGCTCAAAAGGGAGGGTAGGGGGAGCATAGTCAGCCGACTCACGGGTACTGATCAGCAGCAACGGTCGTTGCAGGAGGATTTTAGGAAATTTACCGAGGCCGAGGGAAAAGTGGTCGTGAGTTTCGATCGGCTGCGGCAGTATCTAGGCGCCGAGTCGCAGTTGAAACAGCATCATCCTTATCCCGACGACGCCCTCATGATTGATGGCTTGGCCAACGAAGAGCTGAGCAAGCTCGGACCGGACTCGACTTCCAAGAGGAAAGTTGTCCAGAATATGGCGATAAATCAACGGAGGTTTAGTGATTGGCTCCAAAAGAATGGTCGGGGGAGCATAAGCAGTCGCCTGACTGGCAGTGATGAGCAGCAACGGTCGTTGAAGGACGATTTTAGGGAATTTACTACTAACGTTGAAGTAAAAATAAGCGTGGGTTTCGATCGGCTGCGACAGTATCTAGGCGCTGAGTCGCAGTTGAAACAGCATGATCCTTATCCCGACGACACCCGCATGATTGATGGCTTCGCCAATGAAGAGCTGAGCAAGCTCGGACCGGACTCGACTTCCAAGAGGAAAGGCGTCTTGAATCTGGCCAGCAATCAACGGAGGTTTAGTAATTGGCTCCGAAAGAATGGTCGGGGGAGCATAAGCAGTCGCCTGACTGGCAGTGATGAGCAGCAACGGTCGTTGAAGGACGATTTTAGGGAATTTACTACTAACGTTGAAGTAAAAATAAACGTGAGTCTCGATCGGCTGCGGCAGTATCTAGGCGCTGAGTCGCAGTTGAAACAGCATGATCCCCATCCCGACGACGCCCTCATGATTGATAGCTTCGCCAACGAAGAGCTGAGTAAGCTCCGACCGGACTCGACTTCGCAGAGGAGAGTCGTCTGGAGACTGGCCAGCAATCAACGAAAGTTTAGTGATTGGCTGCAAACCAGGGGTAGGGAGAGCATAGCGAGCCGGCTCAACGGCAGTGATCAGCAGCAATGGTCGTTGAAAAAAGATTACCAAGACTTCACCGAAGACATGGGAAAACACACTATCTCTTTCAAGCGGCTTCGGCAGTACCAGCAAGTCGTTGAGGCGAACGCAGCGTCGGGGTTGTCCCCTGAGCAGGCAAGTGGCCGGGAACCGGCCGG
>NZ_SMBJ01000031.1:0-7241 GCF_004342325.1 Rhizobium azibense
CCGCTGCATTCCGATGCCGACATCGAACAACTGGTCGCAGCACTCCATTCCCTCTGGTCACGATGCGCGCTCGCAAGGCAGGTCGCATAAGGGCGCCAACGGATTTTATCCAGATAGGATGACTTTCGGACCGGGACGATGCCGAAAGCAGCTAGTCGGCGGAATGCGGCATGCGGCCATCAGAAATCGGCCTTGCAATCATGAAACGCAATTGCTCGGCCTCGGACACTCGCGACGCAAACGTCCTGTCCTGGCAGCTCCCAGCGAAAGCGCGGAAACGCGAATGTCCTCTATGTTTTCAAAGCGGCAGGAACCATGTTGTGACTGCCCGATGCCTGCAGAGGAAACTGCTGTGTCGTCACACTCGATCAGTTGGCCAAGGTGCCAAAGGGCTGCGAGAAGTTCCGGGAACAATCCATGCCGGCGGCGGTTAGTTCAACATTCTCAAACGCAGACGGAGGTTTTCATGAGCGCTTCGAACACGACGACGAATCATGACGAGATCCGCAAGTGGGTGGAGGCCCGCAAAGGCCATCCGGCACGGGTAAAGGATAAGAAGCCGGGAGGTATTCTACGCATTGATTTTGGAGAACCCGAAGAAGCGTTGGAGGAAATTTCCTGGGACGAGTTCTTCCGTATCTTCGATCAAAACAAGCTCGCTTTCCTTTATCAGGAAAAGACAGAGTCTGGTCAGACAAGCCGGTTTAGTAAGTTCGTGGCCCGTCACTGATCATAACGCCCAGCGGGAACTTCCTCATGGGCAGAAAGAAATGCTGTGACTTCGGCCAAGCACCTCCAGCAACCAAAGGCGACGGATCTTCGGCCTCATTGATGATCCGGGATTGGTCGCCCGAGGCATTGAGGAACCCTGGGGCGTGCTCCAGGCAGAACATGATCGAGGGGGATATTGCCTATGAACACCACACCGCCAAGCGGATCGACCCAAGGCAGAGGGTAGATCAAAGAAGTAAGCGAGCGACGGAGGCGGTCTGCTTGTCCGGACATCGGCACGCACTTACGCCGTCGCCGAACCTAAAGCCGGCGCCTCCAGGAGGTGACCGAGAGCTGCGATAAAGGCGGGGGCGCTTTGCTCACATGGGATGCTATGGTCCCGTCTGTCGTCCGCTAATAGCCTTGCCTTGCCTGCTCGCTCTCCAAGGCTTCGGCAGCCGTGTACATCAGCTCGTGCATCTTCTCGCGAATAAGTGCTTCATCGGCAACCCGGCCGGCTGCGCTGAAGTCGGCGCGGATCTTCTGAATCAGACCCGTGTCTTCCGGCGAAGCGATCGCTATTGTCATAACCTCGTTCACATACGCGTCGACGTCGTTGCGGCCGATTTCAGCGGCAACCCACTCCGCCAGCAGGCGGTTCCGCCGGGCACGAACTTTTAGCGACCGCTCAAAGTCGAGAATGTATGTTTCTTCAAGCGCCCGTCTTCTATCGTCCAAGGATGTCATGCGAAAACTCCTTTTCCCTGCCGCGGCGCAAATGGCCGTGGGCGTCGAGTGCGGCCGGGCCGAAACAGGACTTTGCTGTGCATCATGCTGTAACCTCCGATCTGAGGCGGCGATGTGCTCGAGAAGCAAGGCGCGTTGATGGCGAACCCGACCTTCTGAAAACGCTGTGAGAGGCCTCGCCGTTCCCAAATGAGCTCAGGGCTTATTATGTTACTGACGGCGCCAACCATAAGGGGCCGGTGTTTGGCGGCCCGACGGATGGCCACTCGCTCTTGTCTGCCACCGGAGGCGGCTGCTGCTGTCCAAGCCCGATGCCGTATCCCGAGTTCCATAAGTTCCAAAGAATGCGGGTCGGCTCTGTAGCGGGGTGAGTGAGTAACCAAAATTCTATGCTTGGCATGAGTTCGCGGGGGCGGGGACGTGCGCAGAGGCGTTGCACATTACATTTCGCCGCGTTTGTTGCTTTTCATCGCACATTGGAACGCAACACGAGCGGTGGTGTTACGAAGACCTACGCGATGTTGCGTTGCGTCTGACCGATTGCGGATGACCTTGCCCCCAAGCTTTGTCCAGTTTTGAGTTCGCTCCGGCGGTTTTTGGTTGCTGTATTTGTGGTGGTAGCGGCGGGTTGCGGTGCGGAGCCATTTCGGCTGCGCAGCACCGCATCACGGCGCGGGTCGATGGTCTGAGCGAACTCGGCAGGTGTCAGCCAGCCGAGGCCGGAATGCGGTCGGTAATCGTTGTAATCGCTGCGCCAGTTTGAAAGCGCTGATCGAGCATGGGCCAGTGACGAGAAGAGGGTTTCATTCAAGAACTCGTCTCGCAGCCGCCCATTGAAGCTTTCAATGAAGGCGTTCTGGATCGGTTTGCCCGGCGCGATGTAGTGCCAATCCACCTTGGCTCGGTCCGTCCATTGCAGGATCGCGTTGCTGGTGAACTCGCTGCCGTTGTCGCTGACAATCATCCTGGGTTTGCCGCGCTCCTCGATGATCCGATCCAGCTCACGGGCAACGCGCAGACCGGAAAGCGATGTATCGGCGACGAGGCCCAGGCATTCCCTCGTGCAATCGTCGACGACCGTCAGAATCCGGAACCTGCGTCCATCGGTGAGTTGATCCGACACGAAGTCGAGCGACCAACGATCATTGGCGGCAAGCGGGATCAGCATCGGTGCTCGTGTGCCTATTGCTCGCTTCCGGCCGCCGCGCTTGCGCACGGTGAGCTTCTCCTCCCGATAGAGCCGGAAGAGCTTCTTGTGGTTCACAAGCCGCCCCTCGCGCCTGAGCAGCACATGAATGCGTCGATAGCCGAAGCGACGGCGTTCATGTGCCAACGTTTTCATGCGCTCGCGAAGATCATGATCATCGTCGCGCCTCGTCTCATAACGGACCGTCATCCGGCAAAAGCCGCTGGCTTTACACGCCCGCCGTTCGCTCATCCCATGTTGGCTCATCAGATGCGCGACAGCGTTCCGCTGGGCTGCGGGCGTCACCACTTCTTTCCCAAAAGGTCCTTCAAAGCGGCATTATCGAGCATCGCATCCGCCAGAAGCCGCTTCAGCCTGCTATTCTCGTCCTCCAGCGTCTTCAGCCGCTTGGCTTCAGACACCTCCATGCCGTTATTTCAACGGGGCAAGGTCACGGAGAACAAGCCCTCGCACGCGTTTTCACGGTAGCCCTCGGCTATCAGTCATAAGCGTGGGGAGGCACGCGCAATGACGTAAGAGACGGCTTGGTCCAGCGACACTGTGGAGGTGTCAAGAATATCGCACCCACTCGCTTTCGCTTCTCTTCTGAGATAATTCGCCCAACTCATCGTCTCGGAATTGGCGAGTTCGGGCTGCTGACGGTCGATGATCAGCCGCCTCGCTCTTGTCTCATCATCGCAATCAACGAGGATTGGGATGTAATCGGACCAACCTGCCGCCGCTGCCCCTTCAGCTACGAATGTAAGGCGAGTCTGGCCTTCGAAGACCACCTTCCGTCCAGTCTCGGCAATCTTGGCCAGCACGCTCATCCATTCAATGGTCTTGGCCCGCTGCCACGCATCACTCGACCCATATTCTCTCACCATGTCCTCGAAGGCAGGCACGCCTATCCGGTCGAAGAAGAGAACTTCGACATTGTCACGGAAGCGTTCCGAGATGGCCTGAGCAATCGTGGTCTTGCCCGACCCAGAAGCTCCAATCAAGATAGCGACGGGCATGGTGCGTCCTTCTCCTTCCTGGTGCCTCGATCAGGTGTTCACGATTTCGATGTTATGTTTACAAATTCCATGGCGAGCAATGTTGCCCGAGGCGGTCACTCCGACCACAACAGATTTCGGTACTTTACGCGGGTAGGGATGCCCGAGCAAAATAACGCCTGCTGGTCACGACCCAAAGGTAAAGCCCCAGATGATTGATTTCAGATCACTGACCGAAGCAGATTTTCCGATGTTGTGTGGATGGTTGAATAGCTCTCATATGCGTGCTCACTACCAGAAGACGCCAATAACGATCGAGGAAGTTCAGGGGAAGTATTCTGAGCGCCTGAGACCGAGCCATCCCATCCATTGCCATATAGCCTGCTATAATGGTGAGCCTTTTGGAACGTTGCAGTGCTATTTGCTTCGCAACTATCCCGATTTCGCGTCTGATATAGGCGAGCACGACGGCATAGCGGTCGACCTATTTATAGGTGACGAGCGTTTTATAGGAAGGGGCTTGGGGAAGGCTATGCTTCGCTCCTATGTGCTGAACGTGGTTCCTTCCATTTTTCCTCAAGACAGCAAATGCTTCATCTGTCACGCTAAAGAGAACATGATAGCCATTCGTGGTTCGCTGTCCGCAGGGTTTCTACCGTGTCGAGACGTCATCGAGGGCGGGGTGGAAAGTCTGCTACTTTCGTTCGACCGACCGATTTAGAGGGATTGGGACTTAAAGCCGAACTGGGCCGTCTTGCCCATGCTGGTCATGTCCCAGGGGCGGCGCTGGCTGATTCAAATGAGAAGCGAAGAGCCGTATTTCTCGCAAGACTCGCTGGAGCTGAAGCGATCATCTCCTTGATAAGATCGACTTCGCCCACTGGAGAACGGTCCAGGGGAAGGGGAGGCCATGTGCCCTGCCCGGAAGCGGATGGCCAACGCCTCCTCGACGGCGGCCATCAGCCGCCTCGGATCGTCGAGGGCGATGCCCAGGCGAAGCGCTCTCGCGTCCACGTCCTTCCACGGCTCCAGCAATGTCATCGTAGAGGGGTCGCCCCCGTCAGCGATAGCGATAGCCCGATCCGCGCCGACCATGTCGGCCAGCGCCTTCAGATCGCGATCCCGAATGATGTCGTACATGGTCTCGCCGAAGCGCTCCCAGACCTTCTCCGCCGTTTCCCAGCCGATACCGACGAAGCGTTTGCCAGTGGCAAGATTTCGGATGGTCGCCCGCCCCTTGGTCATTAGGGCAGGGCCCCCTTGGCATTGAGCTGCGGTCCGTATTCGGGATGAAGCTGGACGGAGCCCGTCACACGCCACGTCTCGCCCACGGCCGGATCGCGCGGTGACCTTTTCGAAGGAACGAGGCGTGACGGAGCTGCTGTCTCGTCGCGGCCGATGATGACGTGGTCTTCGAACCGGCTCGCGTGAACCGCGGTTAAACTCAAAAAGCAGAAACAAAACCGCTCGTGGAGTTTCCAAAGAGTGCGGTTTCGGCATTGTAGCTCGGTGAGTGAGTGGCGAGATTTCCTTACGATGCAGTGGAGGCGGCCGCAAATCCTCCGGAAGGGTGTTGCAACGCGTTTTCGACCCGGTTTGTTGCTGTTGAAGTCACCCTGTTTCACTACACTTGGTAACATTGTTGCTACGCTCGGACCATGCCGTTGTTGCTTTTTGAGCGCGGCGAGCGGCGGGCGGCCAAATCTCTAGTCGACGTGCGAAGCGTTGCCCGATAGGTTCGGCTGGCTATAACGCTCCCAAGGGATTCTCGATGTCCGAACCTGCCGCTCGAATGGCGCCTCATAGCCCTCCAGCATCCTTCGGAGGAGGGGCCGTGATCGGGACGCTTGGCGGGCTTATCGGTCTCGGCGGCGCAGAGTTCCGGCTGCCGCTCCTGATCGGCTTTTTCAATATCGCCCCGCTGGAGGCCGTCATCATGAACAAGGCGATGAGCCTTGTTGTAGTGGCTTCGGCTCTTCCGTTCCGAGCTTCGACCGTTCCGTTCGGCTCCATCGCAGAGCACTGGACTATCGTCGTCAACCTCCTGGCAGGGAGCCTGCTTGGCGCATGGTTCGGGGCTGGCTGGGCAGTGAAGCTTCGGTCGGACACGCTTTACAAAGTGATCAGCATTCTTCTGGTCGTCATCGCGATGGTGCTCCTGCTCGGACACGACACGAAGGCAGAACAGCCGCTTCTTCAGGGGACGGCGCAGCTTGTTGCGGGGATCGTAGCTGGTTTCATCATCGGCGTCGTAGCCTCGTTGCTCGGCGTTGCCGGGGGCGAGCTACTGATACCGACCCTCGTCCTTCTGTTTGGCGCGGACATCAAACTGGCGGGCAGTCTTTCGCTGGCGGTCAGCCTCCCGACCATGCTCGTCGGACTCACCCGCTACAGCCGTGACCAGAGCTTTTCAGTCCTCGGCCGCAACAAGGTGTTCCTGCTGTCGATGGCGGCAGGCTCGATAGTCGGCACATTCATTGGTGGGCTCCTGCTGTCGATCGTTCCGAACGGACTGCTTTTACCGCTCCTTGCCGCAATCCTGCTGGTGTCGGCTTGGAAGGTCTGGCGGCATAAGTGACCGATCACAGGCCCGCAAAGACCATGGAGTTGGTTCGTTCAAGGGCTACAGGCGGTTCGTCTATCGTCCGACGCAGAACTACCGGATCGCCGACGATGACGAATCGATGGCTCTGGTGATCGCCGTATAGAGCAGGGTCCGGTCGAGAAGCTTCGAGCCGACGAGCGGCACGATCAGCCTCCGGAAGGCCGACCCCTGAGCCTTGTGGACGCTGATCGCCTAGCCGCGGTGAAGGATGCCGTCGTCCCGGCGTTTTCTTCGTTGAAGAGCGGTCCCCACTCACGCTTGATCTTCCTGCTAACCAGTAATAGGAGATCGACGATGCTCTTGCAGAAATATCGCGAGAACAAGGAAGCCTTGAAGCAGATCGGGCGGGAAGCTCTTGCCGAGAGCCGCCGTCTCGGGCTGCCGATCTCTGCCAAGGATCTCGAAAACGAAGCCAAGGATCGAGCCGAACACGAGCAGGAAGAGCGCGTTCCCGCTGCCATGAGGCAGTAATCGCTCTATGCCGGAACTGTCGTGCATCATCCTCGCAGGGCCGAAAGGCTCCGGCAAATCATCCGCCTTTGCTAAGCTGAAGCTCGAAGGTGTCTGGATCAATGCCGACGAGATCGCGAAGACGCTCCCTGAAATCGACGACGGCAAATCAAAGGAACGGCGCGCCTCCGAGATTGCTCTCCGCAAGATCGCGGAGATGATTGAAACTCGGCCGGCTTCAAGGTCGGCCTTTATTACATCGCCCTGGATTCCGTCGAGACGAACGTTGAGCGCGTCAAGCAACGTGTCCTCAAGGGCGGTCACGACATCCCCGACGACATCCGGAGGCGGCATAAGGGATCGCTCGAGAACTTGAAACCACAGACGACGGCCAAGGCTGTCCTCGCGCAGGTTCCATAACATAGATTATGTGACTTTGGGCTGTAGCGGGGGTGGGTTCAAGGATGAAGTGCGACTTGCGATAGATACCAATGGGTTATCACTCGCAAGGAATGCTCATGACACGCACCTACTCCCAGATCGA
>NZ_SMBJ01000032.1:0-7129 GCF_004342325.1 Rhizobium azibense
CCGGCCATCCAAAACCGACTGTCACAATCGTCAGGCAGGCCTGCGGTGTACGTCCAGCGTATTGTTAAACTGCGCCGATGTGCCGTGAAATTTATACTGTATTTAGGTTCAATTATTCGCGAGCGCGGCTTTATTGACACGATCCGAAAAAAACTTACGCTCATCTCATGGTGCGACGCAATATATCGTTTAGAGCGGGCGAAATACACGTTATAAATGAAGAAAATGAAGTTAACCAATTATGAATCAAGTGGATTGATTGAGTTGCTGTTGAACAGTACACCGTCGTCGAGTTTTCAAGAACAGAGGTTCAAGATGAAAGTTGCAATAGTCCATGACTGGCTTGTTGTTGACGGCGGGGCAGAAAAAGTTCTGCACGAACTGCTTACGCTGTTCCCGGAAGCCGATCTCTATTCAACTGTCTTTCATCTTCCTGAAGAAAAGCGGCGCTTCCTGAATGGGAAAGTGCCCAAAACAACTTTCGTTCAAAAGCTACCCTTCTCTGGGCGCCTCTATCGCAACTATCTCTTTTTCATGCCTCTGGCGATCGAACAGTTTGACTTTTCGTCCTATGACCTCGTCATCAGCTCCTCCTATGCCGTTGCAAAGGGCATCATCACAGGACCCAATCAGGTTCACGTTTCCTATGTCCACAGTCCTGCGCGATATGCATGGGACATGCAGCATCAGTATCTGCGCGAAAGTGGCCTGAACAAAGGCTTCAAGGGCATCCTTGCGCGGTGGCTGCTCCACCGCTTTCGCATCTGGGACGCCCGAACGGCAAACGGCGTAGACCATTGGATCGCAAACTCGCAATTCATTGCCCGCAGAATCAAGAAGATCTATGGCGTGACGGCGACGGTCGTTAATCCGCCGGTGAAGCTGGAACGGTTTGAAATCAAGACGGAGAAGGATGACTTCTATCTCGTTGCATCACGTCTGGTGCCGTACAAGCGCATTCCGCTTGTCGTCGAGGCCTTCTCTCGTACCCCTGACAGAAAGCTTGTGGTCATCGGTGACGGTCCCGACATGGCGAATGTCAAGGCTAAGGCAGGTTCTAATGTCACCGTCCTGGGATACCAACCTGACGACGTCCTCATCGATCATCTGACGCGTGCCAGAGCTTTCATCTTTGCCGCAGAGGAAGATTTTGGAATCATGCCGCTCGAAGCGCAGGCCTGCGGTACGCCCGTCATTGCCTACGGACGCGGTGGCGCGCTCGAAACGGTCGTCGACGGCGAGACGGGCTTGTTCTTCCAAGAGCAGACCGCCGAGGCGATCGTCGACGCCGTTGACCGTTTCGAACAAGACGGTGTAGCCGGGACTCCAGGAGACTTCGAAAATCATGTGAAGTCCTTCAGTTCAGAGGTGTTCAGGCGGAAGATCCGAGAGCTCGTGGACGCAGCAACCACACGCGATAGCCTGCCGTCGGTCAGGCTTCGTTCAGTCCGGGCGGAGCAAGCCGCCTGATTTTCAAACGGCCGGCGTTGAGGCGAGCTCGGCGTTTGCATTGCGCATCTCGTTTCACTCCGCTGCTCCGTAGCCTCGCCGCGATCTCCTGGACTTCGTCATTGCGGGAGCGTACCGGCGAACTCAATCGGTCGAAGAGCGGACAAGGATGTTGGAGCCATCATTGCGTCAGATCAGAAAGTGACTTTTTCATGCGGCGTAAGATCGTAATCGTCACCAGAAGCACCCCCCTCCATCGTCTCGGGGGAATGGAGGTCGTACTTTGGGACCTCGCCAAGGAGTTTGCCCGGCTGGGTCAGGACATTACTGTACTGACAACGTCCATAGGTCGAACGGACGCCTCCACGTCCATCAGCGGTGTACAACTCGCCTGCCTCCCCTGCTCCAGCGGCAAGTACTCAATCAAATGGTGGATCCTTTCACGCCGCTTCTTTCGGGAGAACCTGGCGAAAGATACTGATGTTGTGCTGAGCGTCAGCGCTGGTGCCTTTGCGCTCTCGCGACGGGGTTCCAAGGCTGCTTTCGTCGCGCAGTTGCACGGAACCGCCTGGGGCGAATTCCTCTCTAAGCTCAGGCAACGGAGGCTCGTGCCGTGGCTCACATCAATCCGGAACCTTGGATGGTTGCTACGCGATTTTCGCTATCGCATGTTTGACGTCCTGACGTTTGTGGGGCCGGCGGTGTTCGAGGAGGCTTCTAGGGCGCCAATGTCGACAGTATTCGGGGACTATGTCCCGAAGCGTATAATAACTAACGGCGTCAGCGAAGAACAGTTCGCTTTCGACGGCGCCCAGCGCCTCAGGATCAGAAGAGAGCTCGGATACGGAGATAATGACAAGGTCGTTGTCTGGTCATCGAGACTTCATTATCAGAAAGGCGTGCTCGAAGGTCTCCGCGCATTCCAGATTGCGGCGCAGACGGACGGGAAGCTGAAAATGCTGATAGTCGGCGACGGTCCCGAAAAAACGTCTCTCGAGCGCTTTGTTGCTGACAACAACCTCAGTGCCCGTGTGACAATGACTGGCCGAATTCCACGTGAAGATCTCCCGGGTTACCTGAGCGCCGCCGATCTCTTCCTGTTCACGACAAAACGTGTCGAAGGGCTTCCGATGAACGTTCTGGAGGCCCTCGCAAACGGCTTGCCTGCGATCGTATCCAATAGCATAAATCATCCGGACTTCGGCGCTATCGGGGTAGAACCGGACGATAGCGCCAACGTCGCGCGCTGCATCTTTGCGAATGGTCCGCGGGAATGCCGCACTTCCGCTTTGAAGGAACAGTATACGCTTGAATTCTCCGCAAACGAATATTTGCGTCTCTTCTCCAATATCTCAGCTGGTGCGATGTGAAGCTGTTTGGCTGGTTGAAACACGGGTATGTCTCCCTGCTGCTTGGAAATCTCTCATCCAAGTTTCTGGGCATACTGCGCGAAGGACTGTTTGCGGCCTGGTTTGGGACTGGTGATGTTGCCGCCGCCTACCGCATTGCGCAAACCGGCTATCTTCTCCCGACGCATGGTTTTATCGGCGATAGCCTGAGCGCGGGTCTTCTGCCCCTCTACAGGAGGCTGCAATCCGAAAGTCAGGATGCAGCGCGCCTTCTAGTTCTGATCGCCGGTCTCTATGGCCTGATCTTTTCCTTTATCGTGACAGTCGCGATTTACTATTACTCCTATGAATTCGCTCACGTCCTTGCACCGGGCGCGAACGCCGTCGCCAAGGACATTGCGTCCAACCTGCTAAAAGTGATGGCCCTTTCGACACCGTTCTACGTATTGAGCGGTATGCTGAGCTACCTGGAGGCCGCCTACGGAAAATATGGCGCCATTGCGTGGCGGCCGATGATCCTGAATATCGGCTCGGTGGCTGGCGCGGCGATGGCCGTTTATCTGAAGGCGGACCATTGGCTCGCAACAACGCTGGTCATAAGCCACATCCTGTTTTTTCTACGCACCGTCTTCGAGATCCGGGGCCTTGACAAGCTCACCCCCCAAAGCCGGGGCATCTGGCGTGAAGCCGGCAAGATTTCCGCACGGTTTCTTGGAAACATGGTCCCGCTTCTTGGGCTTCCCCTTATCGGTCAAAGCAATCTGGTCGTAGAGCGCATCGTGTCATCCTGGCTTGGCACACACATTATTCCAAGCGTCGACTACGCCAAGACCATCGTCGATACCGGAACCCAGCTCCTTGCTGTTCCCCTCGGCATCGTCACAATGGCGACGCATGGTGGCATGGCCGGCGAAGAGGCAAGAGCCTTTTCGCGACGGACTGCAGGACTTTTGATGATCTTGTCTTTTCCGGCTTCCGTCCTGATCGCTCTCAATGCCGAGCCTATCGTGACGCTAATCTTTGCACGTGGCCGATTCGATGAAACGGCAATCGCGTCCACGTCCGCCGTCCTCGCGCTGATGGCCGCCGGGCTCGGCTTCAGCCTGACATCCTATTATCTTATCAAGGTGCTTAATGCGCAGTTGCGCAACATCGAGTCCCTGATCATTACGGTGATCGCTGCGGCCATCAACATGGCGATCAACCTCGGACTTTGGCCATACCTCGGCCCCCAGACGATCGGTCTGGGTGCGGCCGGCTATGGCTTCGTGATCTTTGTCCTGTGCCTTGTCAGGCTTGGCTTTGCCTTCGAGCTGCGAAAACTCATCGCAGCTGTTTCAGTTGGTGTCATCGCGCAAGCCCTCTTGACCGTGATCGCCGTCAGATTGATCGGCTTCCCGTTCCAGCTCATTGCATCGTTTTTCATTGCAGCCATGATCTGGCTGCCGCTCGTTCTCATCAGGGGGCCGGTCCGTGACGCGGCAGGACCATTGATGACAAAGCTGCCGGTGCTGCGCCGCTTTGCCTGATCTATTAGACAGATCCCGCGAGAGCGGCATCGACATGCGCCATCATCTTTTGCGTGCGGATCTCATAGGTTTGCTCTCTCGCGATCGCCAGGCGCTCCTCTAGATCTGCGACGTTGCCTTGAAGAGCAGCGTCAATGGCCCCTTCGAATTCGTCGGTCGTTTTGCAGAAGGCTGCAACCGACGTGTACTCGGAAAGAGCCGGCAGTTCGGTTGATACCACCGGCCTGCCGGACGAAAGATACTCGAAAAATTTCATTGGAAACATCGAGCGGGTATACTCATTGATCTTGTTTGGAAGCAGCACGACGTCCATGGCCTTGAGGTAAGCAGGCAGCGATGTATAGCTTTTCCCACCGAGGAAATGCAGGTTCTTGACGCCCTCTAGCGCACTGGAATCGTCGAGCGGATCACCCTCGCCGATTTCGCCGACGAACACGAAGGACCATTGGGGCCGCCGCTCCGCGATCGTCTTGATCATTTCGAAATCGAGCTTGTAGCTCGATATCGCACCGACGAAGCCGATCCGCGGACCCGGGATAAGCGCGATATCTTCGGGAATATCAAGATCCTCACGAAGGGCCTGATTGAAGTGCCTGTAGTCGGCAACATTCGAGAAATAGTGGGTCTCTTTGTTAAGTGGCTTGTGGAGATTGTAGAGGTTCGGAGCAGTGACGAAAATAAGATCGGCCTCCCGTGACAGGACGCTTTCCGCCTTTTCGATCGCCTCCCGGGGCACACCTGGCTGCGTCTTGACGTCGTCAACGGCGTGATACACACACAGCTTGAATCGATCGAGATCGTAGAACTCGGTGGTCATCGGAGAGTAGGTCCAGAGGACCTGCGGCCTGATGCCCTTGAGGGTGCACCATAGGCGAATTCCGGACTGGAGTAAGAGCTTGTTGAGGCGCCGGATGAGCGGGTTGCCGTGCATCGGAATGTTCAGAGGCGACCAGACCCAGATGTTGTCATAGACGTTTTTCGGCGAACGCAGTCCCCGTTTTAAACGCTTCCAGATGCGCTTGAGATCCTTCGCAGTGGCCGTCGGCGCGCGCAGACCCTGCGATTCAACATAGAATACGCGATGGCCCAGAGCCGCGAACTGAACGGCCATATGCTGCTTGTTGGTCCAATAGGGGTTATCCCAGTCTGCAGTCGAAACAAGTATGATGTCCACGGCTTAGTCCCTCATAGATCCAGTTTCTCCAGACGTCGCACGAATGCTTCCAGCAATCTGAAGATCGCTGTCGTGTGCGTACGGTCGGATAGGTGAATTGTCAGAAATCTTCAGCCTCTCCCAATGTGAAGAGCGATTCTTTTCGATAGGGGAGCGCTTTGAAGGCCTGCCAATCGACTTTGGCCATGTCGCATTCACGTGAGGCGACTACAGCGTAAACGGGCTCGAAACCTGGACCCAGGCCCGTATAGGCAAGTGCGAGGCTCGCATAGAAGCCCAACAGCGGCGGCCAGCGGGGTTGATCGTCCGCATAGAGTTTTCCACGGAACAGAAACCAAAGTTTCTGCTCGTCAACAAGTCCCTTCCGTACGGTCTCCTGGTGCCAGCCTTGTTCGGAAACCGGCACGAAATACATGATGCAGCTCTCTTGTCCCGCAAGCAGTGCGACACGTCCCGAAAAGCTGCTCAAGCCGGCGACCTGATAGCCCTGACCGGCAAGTGTGGATCCAGCGGCGGAAGCGATATCTTCGTTTGTGGGCCTCAGAACAGATGCGGCGACAAACGTTTTGATCGACAGCGTGGCAATCAGCCCGATTGCCAGAAGCAAACTAAAGCGCCGAACTGCGGCCATTCCGGACTCCATAATTGCAAACGAGCACCACAACGATCAGGCAGATCCAGGACACGACTGATGTTCCGATGGGTCCATGCAGGAGGTCGAAGTGTTGGGGAAAATAGCCGATGAGCGTAATTCTGAAGACGTTGATCGTCATGACCGACAGGCATGCGAATGCGCACCACATCATGTTGCGCGGCCGCCACCTGCTGTTGTTGAGTTGCGTGAACAAGACCCAGCACAAAAGCGCAAGCGAGACGTTGGCCATGGACGAACAGGGTGCAGCGATCTGCAGGTAACCCTCGCCGCCGGGCATCGCCACGATGTTGGAGCTCCTCTCCGTGCCAGTGATACTGGCCACCAGCGATGCGTCGATTGCAAGGAAGAAATTAGAAAACACACTAAAGAGCTGTTTGCTCCAGAACATCGGCACGGTCACAGCAAGGAAGATCCAGCCGGCGTGGGACTGGGCCGAAAGAGACGAGGGCGCCGTGGCGAGGAAATAAAGCGCGACAATGCTCATCAACGGCCAGGTAATCGGACTAAGCGGCAAGAGACACACCAGCACAGCGGCGCCCGCGACAACCTTGTCCAGTGGACTGATCGGACCGGGCTCCACCCGCCAAGCGTAGCGGATGCCGAGCATCAGCCCGCCCCAGACGATGGCGCTGACCTCGAAGGTATTGATCAGCGAATAAATCCATCCATCCCGGGCTATGCCTGTAGCGATCTTCGAAAGCAGCGCATTCGAAGAGAGCAACGCAAAAATGAGCGTGAGCATCTGCGGCCGGGACAGGCCCAGAACCAGTGTAATATCGCGATCGGCGGCCGGCACTGGAATGCCATCGATGACACGGAAATTATCGACCATTGCTGGAGCCTATTGCGCGAATTCAAGAGTTTGATCGATTGCGGAACCCGGTGTTCAATACTGGATTAAGCTTGCGCTTTCTACCGAAAAATAGACTTGTTCACTAATATCACTCTTCAACGTTAATATGACAGCCTCTGC
>NZ_SMBJ01000033.1:0-5925 GCF_004342325.1 Rhizobium azibense
CACACCCGTTCCCATACCGAACACGGAAGTTAAGCTCTTCAGCGCCGATGGTAGTCGGGGGTTTCCCCCTGTGAGAGTAGGACGCCGCCAAGCAATTGCACGCTAGTGCAGTTATGGAGGATTAGCTCAGCTGGGAGAGCATCTGCCTTACAAGCAGAGGGTCGGCGGTTCGAGCCCGTCATCCTCCACCATTTTGCCGGTGTAGCTCAATTGGTAGAGCAACTGACTTGTAATCAGTAGGTTGGGGGTTCAAGTCCTCTTGCCGGCACCACTTTTATATGGTATAATACTCAAGTCTCTTGTAAGAAGAGCCATTAGCTCAGTTGGTAGAGCATCTGACTTTTAATCAGAGGGTCGAAGGTTCGAGTCCTTCATGGCTCACCATTTATATGTTGCGGGTGTGGCGGAATTGGCAGACGCGCTAGACTTAGGATCTAGTGTCTTTACAGACGTGGGGGTTCAAGTCCCTTCATCCGCACCATTTCTGCGGAAGTAGTTCAGTGGTAGAACACCACCTTGCCAAGGTGGGGGTCGCGGGTTCGAATCCCGTCTTCCGCTCCAACTATACCATCCACGCCGGGGTGGTGGAATTGGCAGACACACAGGACTTAAAATCCTGCGGTAGGTGACTACCGTGCCGGTTCAAGTCCGGCCCTCGGCATTAAGTTTTGCGCCCGTAGCTCAATTGGATAGAGCGTTTGACTACGGATCAAAAGGTTAGGGGTTCGACTCCTCTCGGGCGCGCCATTATTCTAATAGAATAGTTAGGAAATCGGGAAGTAGCTCAGCTTGGTAGAGCACATGGTTTGGGACCATGGGGTCGCAGGTTCGAATCCTGTCTTCCCGACCATTTTCATGGGGCCTTAGCTCAGCTGGGAGAGCGCCTGCTTTGCACGCAGGAGGTCAGCGGTTCGATCCCGCTAGGCTCCACCAAAAGTTTTTCAAAAAAGTTGTTGACTTTGAAGAAGCAGCATTGTATACTAATAAAGTTGCTTTAACAAAGCGGACAAACGAAATGATCTTTGAAAACTAAACAAGACAAAACGTACCTGTTAATTCATTTTTTATAAAATCGCACAGCGATGTGCGTAGTCAGTCAAACTACTTTATCGGAGAGTTTGATCCTGGCTCAGGACGAACGCTGGCGGCGTGCCTAATACATGCAAGTCGAGCGGACAGATGGGAGCTTGCTCCCTGATGTTAGCGGCGGACGGGTGAGTAACACGTGGGTAACCTGCCTGTAAGACTGGGATAACTCCGGGAAACCGGGGCTAATACCGGATGCTTGTTTGAACCGCATGGTTCAAACATAAAAGGTGGCTTCGGCTACCACTTACAGATGGACCCGCGGCGCATTAGCTAGTTGGTGAGGTAATGGCTCACCAAGGCAACGATGCGTAGCCGACCTGAGAGGGTGATCGGCCACACTGGGACTGAGACACG
Source organism: Rhizobium azibense (assembly GCF_004342325.1). NCBI lineage: Bacteria > Pseudomonadati > Pseudomonadota > Alphaproteobacteria > Hyphomicrobiales > Rhizobiaceae > Rhizobium > Rhizobium azibense. The sequence continues at coordinate 1,444 of NZ_SMBJ01000033.1, forward strand.
GCCCAGACTCCTACGGGAGGCAGCAGTAGGGAATCTTCCGCAATGGACGAAAGTCTGACGGAGCAACGCCGCGTGAGTGATGAAGGTTTTCGGATCGTAAAGCTCTGTTGTTAGGGAAGAACAAGTACCGTTCGAATAGGGCGGTACCTTGACGGTACCTAACCAGAAAGCCACGGCTAACTACGTGCCAGCAGCCGCGGTAATACGTAGGTGGCAAGCGTTGTCCGGAATTATTGGGCGTAAAGGGCTCGCAGGCGGTTTCTTAAGTCTGATGTGAAAGCCCCCGGCTCAACCGGGGAGGGTCATTGGAAACTGGGGAACTTGAGTGCAGAAGAGGAGAGTGGAATTCCACGTGTAGCGGTGAAATGCGTAGAGATGTGGAGGAACACCAGTGGCGAAGGCGACTCTCTGGTCTGTAACTGACGCTGAGGAGCGAAAGCGTGGGGAGCGAACAGGATTAGATACCCTGGTAGTCCACGCCGTAAACGATGAGTGCTAAGTGTTAGGGGGTTTCCGCCCCTTAGTGCTGCAGCTAACGCATTAAGCACTCCGCCTGGGGAGTACGGTCGCAAGACTGAAACTCAAAGGAATTGACGGGGGCCCGCACAAGCGGTGGAGCATGTGGTTTAATTCGAAGCAACGCGAAGAACCTTACCAGGTCTTGACATCCTCTGACAATCCTAGAGATAGGACGTCCCCTTCGGGGGCAGAGTGACAGGTGGTGCATGGTTGTCGTCAGCTCGTGTCGTGAGATGTTGGGTTAAGTCCCGCAACGAGCGCAACCCTTGATCTTAGTTGCCAGCATTCAGTTGGGCACTCTAAGGTGACTGCCGGTGACAAACCGGAGGAAGGTGGGGATGACGTCAAATCATCATGCCCCTTATGACCTGGGCTACACACGTGCTACAATGGACAGAACAAAGGGCAGCGAAACCGCGAGGTTAAGCCAATCCCACAAATCTGTTCTCAGTTCGGATCGCAGTCTGCAACTCGACTGCGTGAAGCTGGAATCGCTAGTAATCGCGGATCAGCATGCCGCGGTGAATACGTTCCCGGGCCTTGTACACACCGCCCGTCACACCACGAGAGTTTGTAACACCCGAAGTCGGTGAGGTAACCTTTTAGGAGCCAGCCGCCGAAGGTGGGACAGATGATTGGGGTGAAGTCGTAACAAGGTAGCCGTATCGGAAGGTGCGGCTGGATCACCTCCTTTCTAAGGATATTTACGGAATATAAGACCTTGGGTCTTATAAACAGAACGTTCCCTGTCTTGTTTAGTTTTGAAGGATCATTCCTTCGAAACGTGTTCTTTGAAAACTAGATAACAGTAGACATCACATTCAATTAGTAAGACAAGATATCACATAGTGATTCTTTTTAACGGTTAAGTTAGAAAGGGCGCACGGTGGATGCCTTGGCACTAGGAGCCGATGAAGGACGGGACGAACACCGATATGCTTCGGGGAGCTGTAAGCAAGCTTTGATCCGGAGATTTCCGAATGGGGAAACCCACCACTCGTAATGGAGTGGTATCCATATCTGAATTCATAGGATATGAGAAGGCAGACCCGGGGAACTGAAACATCTAAGTACCCGGAGGAAGAGAAAGCAAATGCGATTCCCTGAGTAGCGGCGAGCGAAACGGGATTAGCCCAAACCAAGAGGCTTGCCTCTTGGGGTTGTAGGACACTCTGTACGGAGTTACAAAGGAACGAGGTAGATGAAGAGGTCTGGAAAGGCCCGCCATAGAAGGTAACAGCCCTGTAGTCAAAACTTCGTTCTCTCCTGAGTGGATCCTGAGTACGGCGGAACACGTGAAATTCCGTCGGAATCCGGGAGGACCATCTCCCAAGGCTAAATACTCCCTAGTGACCGATAGTGAACCAGTACCGTGAGGGAAAGGTGAAAAGCACCCCGGAAGGGGAGTGAAAGAGATCCTGAAACCGTGTGCCTACAAGTAGTCAGAGCCCGTTAACGGGTGATGGCGTGCCTTTTGTAGAATGAACCGGCGAGTTACGATCCCGTGCAAGGTTAAGCAGAAGATGCGGAGCCGCAGCGAAAGCGAGTCTGAATAGGGCGCATGAGTACGTGGTCGTAGACCCGAAACCAGGTGATCTACCCATGTCCAGGGTGAAGTTCAGGTAACACTGAATGGAGGCCCGAACCCACGCACGTTGAAAAGTGCGGGGATGAGGTGTGGGTAGGGGTGAAATGCCAATCGAACCTGGAGATAGCTGGTTCTCTCCGAAATAGCTTTAGGGCTAGCCTCAAGGTAAGAGTCTTGGAGGTAGAGCACTGATTGGACTAGGGGCCCCTACCGGGTTACCGAATTCAGTCAAACTCCGAATGCCAATGACTTATCCTTGGGAGTCAGACTGCGAGTGATAAGATCCGTAGTCGAAAGGGAAACAGCCCAGACCGCCAGCTAAGGTCCCAAAGTATACGTTAAGTGGAAAAGGATGTGGAGTTGCTTAGACAACCAGGATGTTGGCTTAGAAGCAGCCACCATTTAAAGAGTGCGTAATAGCTCACTGGTCGAGTGACTCTGCGCCGAAAATGTACCGGGGCTAAACGTATCACCGAAGCTGCGGACTGTTCTTCGAACAGTGGTAGGAGAGCGTTCTAAGGGCTGTGAAGCCAGACCGGAAGGACTGGTGGAGCGCTTAGAAGTGAGAATGCCGGTATGAGTAGCGAAAGAGGGGTGAGAATCCCCTCCACCGAATGCCTAAGGTTTCCTGAGGAAGGCTCGTCCGCTCAGGGTTAGTCGGGACCTAAGCCGAGGCCGAAAGGCGTAGGCGATGGACAACAGGTTGATATTCCTGTACCACCTCCTCACCATTTGAGCAATGGGGGGACGCAGGAGGATAGGGTAAGCGCGGTATTGGATATCCGCGTCCAAGCAGTTAGGCTGGGAAATAGGCAAATCCGTTTCCCATAAGGCTGAGCTGTGATGGCGAGCGAAATTTAGTAGCGAAGTTCCTGATTCCACACTGCCAAGAAAAGCCTCTAGCGAGGTGAGAGGTGCCCGTACCGCAAACCGACACAGGTAGGCGAGGAGAGAATCCTAAGGTGATCGAGAGAACTCTCGTTAAGGAACTCGGCAAAATGACCCCGTAACTTCGGGAGAAGGGGTGCTCTGTTAGGGTGCAAGCCCGAGAGAGCCGCAGTGAATAGGCCCAGGCGACTGTTTAGCAAAAACACAGGTCTCTGCGAAGCCGTAAGGCGAAGTATAGGGGCTGACGCCTGCCCGGTGCTGGAAGGTTAAGAGGAGCGCTTAGCGTAAGCGAAGGTGCGAATTGAAGCCCCAGTAAACGGCGGCCGTAACTATAACGGTCCTAAGGTAGCGAAATTCCTTGTCGGGTAAGTTCCGACCCGCACGAAAGGCGCAACGATCTGGGCACTGTCTCAACGAGAGACTCGGTGAAATTATAGTACCTGTGAAGATGCAGGTTACCCGCGACAGGACGGAAAGACCCCGTGGAGCTTTACTGCAGCCTGATATTGAATGTTGGTACAGCTTGTACAGGATAGGTAGGAGCCTTGGAAACCGGAGCGCTAGCTTCGGTGGAGGCATCGGTGGGATACTACCCTGGCTGTATTGACCTTCTAACCCGCCGCCCTTATCGGGCGGGGAGACAGTGTCAGGTGGGCAGTTTGACTGGGGCGGTCGCCTCCTAAAAGGTAACGGAGGCGCCCAAAGGTTCCCTCAGAATGGTTGGAAATCATTCGCAGAGTGTAAAGGCACAAGGGAGCTTGACTGCGAGACCTACAAGTCGAGCAGGGACGAAAGTCGGGCTTAGTGATCCGGTGGTTCCGCATGGAAGGGCCATCGCTCAACGGATAAAAGCTACCCCGGGGATAACAGGCTTATCTCCCCCAAGAGTCCACATCGACGGGGAGGTTTGGCACCTCGATGTCGGCTCATCGCATCCTGGGGCTGTAGTCGGTCCCAAGGGTTGGGCTGTTCGCCCATTAAAGCGGTACGCGAGCTGGGTTCAGAACGTCGTGAGACAGTTCGGTCCCTATCCGTCGCGGGCGCAGGAAATTTGAGAGGAGCTGTCCTTAGTACGAGAGGACCGGGATGGACGCACCGCTGGTGTACCAGTTGTTCTGCCAAGGGCATCGCTGGGTAGCTATGTGCGGACGGGATAAGTGCTGAAAGCATCTAAGCATGAAGCCCCCCTCAAGATGAGATTTCCCATTCCGCAAGGAAGTAAGATCCCTGAAAGATGATCAGGTTGATAGGTCTGAGGTGGAAGTGTGGCGACACATGGAGCTGACAGATACTAATCGATCGAGGACTTAACCACATTTTGAATGATGTCACACCTGTTATCTAGTTTTGAGAGAACACTCTCAATTTGTTTGGTGGCGATAGCGAAGAGGTCACACCCGTTCCCATACCGAACACGGAAGTTAAGCTCTTCAGCGCCGATGGTAGTCGGGGGTTTCCCCCTGTGAGAGTAGGACGCCGCCAAGCAA
>NZ_SMBJ01000034.1:0-2500 GCF_004342325.1 Rhizobium azibense
GACTCTCCCGCGTCTTGAGACGAAGTACCATGGGCGCTGGGGCGTTTCACGGCCGTGTTCGGAAAGGGAACGGGTGCAGCCACCCCGCCATAACCACCAGGTCAGCGAAGCGCAACGAATTGAGAAGCTGGATTTGGAGCGAACTGGAGAGAAGCTTTATGCTTCTGGTACCGGTTTGCTGGTTTTGAACACGTCCTGGCTCATATTGATGAGCATTGTCAATGAGAACGATCAAGCCGATCGAGCTATTAGTACCGGTAAGCTTCATGCATTGCTGCACTTCCACACCCGGCCTATCAACGTGGTCGTCTTCCACGGCTCTGATAGGGAACACTCGTTTTCAGGTGGGTTTCCCGCTTAGATGCCTTCAGCGGTTATCCCTTCCATATGTAGCTACCCTGCTATGCCCTTGGCAGGACAACAGGTCCACCAGAGATATGTCCATCCCGGTCCTCTCGTACTAGGGACAGATCCTGTCAATATTCCTACACCCACGGCAGATAGGGACCGAACTGTCTCACGACGTTCTGAACCCAGCTCACGTACCGCTTTAATTGGCGAACAGCCAAACCCTTGGGACCTGCTCCAGCCCCAGGATGCGATGAGCCGACATCGAGGTGCCAAACAACCCCGTCGATATGGACTCTTGGGGGTCATCAGCCTGTTATCCCCGGCGTACCTTTTATCCGTTGAGCGATGGCCCTTCCACGCGGGACCACCGGATCACTATGACCGACTTTCGTCTCTGCTCGACTTGTCAGTCTCGCAGTCAGGCGGGCTTATGCCATTGCACTCGACGACCGATTTCCGACCGGTCTGAGCCCACCATCGCGCGCCTCCGTTACTCTTTCGGAGGCGACCGCCCCAGTCAAACTACCCACCATACACTGTCCCGGATCCGGATAACGGACCGCGGTTAGACATCCATGTCGATAAGGGTGGTATTTCAAGGATGGCTCCACGGAAACTGGCGTCCCCGCTTCAAAGCCTACCACCTATCCTACACATGCCGACACGAATGCCAGTGTAAAGCTATAGTAAAGGTGCACGGGGTCTTTCCGTCTGACCGCAGGAACCCCGCATCTTCACGGGGAATTCAATTTCACTGAGTCTATGTTGGAGACAGCGGGGAAGTCGTTACGCCATTCGTGCAGGTCGGAACTTACCCGACAAGGAATTTCGCTACCTTAGGACCGTTATAGTTACGGCCGCCGTTTACTGGGGCTTCAGTTCAAAGCTTGCACCTCTCCCTTTAACCTTCCAGCACCGGGCAGGCGTCAGACCCTATACGTCGTATTGCTACTTCGCAGAGCCCTGTGTTTTTGATAAACAGTCGCTACCCCCTGGTCTGTGCCACCCCACCTTGGTTGCCCAAAATGGGGTCACGCTTCTTCCGAAGTTACGCGTGCAATTTGCCGAGTTCCTTCAACATAGTTCTCTCAAGCGCCTTGGTATACTCTACCTGACCACCTGTGTCGGTTTCGGGTACGGTCTATACGGTGGAGCTGTTTCCTGGAACCGCGTCCCTGCAAGATCAATCCAATAAGACCTTACAAGTTGAGCAATCCGTCACTACCACCAGGCCCACGAATATTAACGTGGTTCCCATCGACTACGCGTGTCCGCCTCGTCTTAGGGGCCGGCTAACCCTGCTCAGATTAACTTTAAGCAGGAACCCTTGGTCTTTCGGCGAGAGGGTCTCTCACCCTCTTTATCGTTACTCATGTCAACATTCGCACTTCCGATACCTCCAGGATGTCTCACGACTGTCCCTTCACAGGCTTACGGAACGCTCCGCTACCACGTGTATTGCTACACATCCTCAGCTTCGGTGCATGGCTTCAGCCCCGTTACATTTTCGGCGCAAAGACCCTTATTTAGACCAGTGAGCTGTTACGCTTTCTTTAAATGATGGCTGCTTCTAAGCCAACATCCTGGTTGTTTTGGGATCCTCACATCCTTTCCCACTTAGCCATGACTTGGGGACCTTAGCTGGAGGTCAGGGTTGTTGCCCTTTTCACGACGGACGTTAGCACCCGCCGTGTGTCTGCCGAGTAGTACTCCCCGGTATTCGGAGTTTGGTTAGGATCAGTAAGACGGTGAGTCCCCATAGCCCATCCAGTGCTCTACCCCCGGGGGTATTCGCTCGACGCTCTACCTAAATAGATTTCGCGGAGAACCAGCTATTTCCGAGTTTGATTGGCCTTTCACCCCTAGCCACAAGTCATCCCAATCTATTGCAACAGATGCGGGTTCGGTCCTCCAGTTGGTGTTACCCAACCTTCAACCTGCTCATGGCTAGATCACTCGGTTTCGGGTCTAATGCAACAAACTCAATCGCCCTATTCAGACTCGCTTTCGCTACGCCTACACCTACCGGCTTAAGCTTGCTTGTTACACTAAGTCGTTGACCCATTATACAAAAGGTACGCCGTCACCCTTTCAGGCTCCGACTGTTTGTAGGCATCCGGTTTCAGGTTCTATTTCACTCCCCTTGTCG
>NZ_SMBJ01000035.1:0-5261 GCF_004342325.1 Rhizobium azibense
GCGACGCTTTCATCGTCTTCTGGTCCCTTTCCCAGCCAGGAAAATGCACCGGAAAACTCTAACCAAAACTGGTCCAGTTTGAAGGGTTCAGATCAAAGTGCACAAGATGGTGGCGAATGGGAACGTAGGGTCGTCGCCTCGATCGCCAAGAAATTGAAAAGGGGCCAGCGAGGAGCGCCTTTTGGCTCGCATCGCCGGGTCCGCGATCAAGGCCCTCGACGGAGCGGTGCCGAAATTGCCGAACAGGCGATACTTTCGGCTCTGGTCCGCAAATACAAGACTGGCGGTTCCTAAGCAGCGAGCCCAGGCGGTGCCACGTTCCTCCTACGGCATTTCATTATCCACGCATGTTGCCGAGGCTGCTGAGCCTGCTCGAATTCCGGAATAATGCAGCACATCGGGTCCGCCATCGCGGCGCTGGAATGGCTCAAGCGTCTGATCGACGAGGACGACAGACGGATCGACCCGTATCGATCCGAGACCTGGCTGTAGGCCTGAAGGCCTAGCATCCTGCCGTATTTCACGTTTACCAGGGCGTCGCCTTGCGCTGTGGCGGCAAATAATAGGCCGTCGCTCGAAGCCGGAGTGCCCATGGATCGGTAACCCCGCCTGCGCCTCGACCACCCTGGCTAGCGCCCGGTCGTAGGCTTCGCTCTCGACATGCCACTGTCGAACACGGATTAACACCCACAAGGTGTGGGTGTCTGTGGCATCGGCCATCATGCGCAGGCCAAAGCTAGTCTCTTCTGCGAGGATGACGTTCATCGCAGGGCGCTCCTGTACGCAGATGACTGAATGCTTCGCAGAAGCCAGTCGCAGCATCCACGTCTGGACGTCGCCTTCGCAATCGAGCCGCCCGGAATCGTAACAGCCCGAGCTGGCGCGGCCAAGCTCGCGTAACCGGATGTCGAGGTGAGCTTGAGATTTGCCAGCTATCCTCCTGTCGCAACGGCCCCGCGAGACGATCGCTGTCGGCCACAGCCTGGGCCGGAACAAGTGCAGGTCTGAGATCGCCATAGCGTCGGGACCCGCCCAAGCATTGTCCAATAGGTCTCGTGTTTCTTTTCGCATCCGGTGGATCTTTTACTTGACACATCCGGCCATAGCATCTGCCAATAGGGACAAGGCCCGCGGCACCAAGCGGCGCATCCGCGCCCACTATCGTGCGGAGGGCCACTAACAATTCACCAGGTTTCAGAGTGAATCAGCAGCAACAAAAATCGACGGCAAACTCGATGGGGGCTACGCGGATGGGGGCGCGCTTACTGAGCGCCGAGTCTCAACTGTACCGTCGCCACCGAACTTTGGAGCTGTCGATCCTGTTCAGGACGTTCATTCAGAACCCTACTCGGTTTGTCGTGCTTGCGACAGCGTGATGTGCGGTTTGGCACGTCTCGGCGCTCTAGGGCAGCCATTGAATAACATACAGAACAGTTTTCTGATGCTTTTCGCTCCTTCTGCATTGGCACGAATCTTGAACCTTTTTGTTGCGCGCCGCTAGGAGCTCCCAACGGGGGCCTTGGCATCTTCTCAATCCAGCTCTGAACGGAGACACCAATGATGAACAACATGGCAGCCTATCGTGTAACCGAATTAACCCCTCAAGAAGCAGCTGAAACCTCCGGAGGTTGGTATTTTTGGGTTTACTTGTTTTTGCGACGTTACGGACACTTGTTTGGTTGATAAGCGAGCTGGCTCTCGATGGCTCCTAGTGACTACAGACTAGCAGTTCCCCTTTCTGCTGAAACGGCCAGCTGCACCGCAGAAAGCATACTGGCGCGACGATCAGGACGATCCTTGAGCATTTATAGGGCGATCTTGCTCTTCGTCGCCGCGGCATTTGGCTCACTGCCACTCGTTACCATACCGGTCTCCATGCAGAGTGTCGGTACTATTCGCCCGATCGTGGAGAAGACGCCCCTGATAGCGCCCGTCTCCGGACGCATCTCCCGTGTCCTTGCCTTTGAGAACGATGTCGTTGCTAAGGGGAAGGAAATAATCGCCTTTGACGATCATGTAATCGAGGAAAAGCTCAGCGGGGTTTTAGCCGACATTCATGCCAAGAGCGATCTTGCCCATGACTTCCAAACGCTGATTTCTTCCGGCGCAAGGCTCAGCGTCTCGCCCCCCCTCCAAACCGAATCCGCGACGGCTGAAAGGGTGCATTTTCTCAACTTGCTGCGCGAGAACCAAAATGCGCGCAGTAACGCCGCGGCGGAACTCGACCGCGCAAAGCGACTTGTCTCGGCTGCTGCGGCGCCGGCGAAGACCGTTGACGAGAAGGCTTTCGCTCTCCAAAATATCGAGGTCCAAGGCGAGATCCTCGTGCGACGCAAAACCGCTGATTGGAACCAGAAGCTCCTTGATGCTAACCTGCGCTTAAAGGAACTCACGGCCACCTTGCATCAGCTCGAGCACGAACGGGACCTGCACCGCATCCGCGCCCCAGTATCGGGTGCTCTCGAGCAGTTCTCCGGCCTCGCGCACGGAAGCTACGTGCAGAGCGGGCAAACCGTTGGTTGGATCTCGCCGAACGACGATCTGGTGGCGGAAATCTACGTCTCCCCCAACGACATTGGCTTTGTGCAGCCTGGTCAGCCGGTGCGGCTCCAAGTGGATGCCTTTAACTACAACCAATGGGGTGTCATCAAAGCAAGGGTGGTCGAGGTGGCGCAGGACTTCACTCTGCATGACGGGAACCCGGTCTTCAAGGTCCAGTGCGCGCTCTCTCGCAGCGAACTCGCGCTGAAAAGCGGGGCCATCGGCCACCTGAAGAAAGGCATGACCGTGCGGGCTCGCTTTCTGTTGGCCAATCGCACTCTCCTGCAACTGCTCTACGACGAGGCAGACGATTGGCTCAACCCGATGCTGGCGGGGCGCTAATATTGTCCCAACAGCCAGCGAGCCTCCATGTCGAGTAAGGCCATTAAGTTCAAACAGCGTGACATCACGGATTGCGGCGCCGCCAGCCTCGCATCTGTCGCAGCCTTCTATGGCTACAAGTTGCCATTGGCGCGCATCCGCCAGTATGCGTCGACCGACCGCTCCGGTACGAGTGTGCTGGGGCTCACGGAAGCGGCGCAGAAGCTGGGCTTCATCGCGAAAGGCGTCAAAGGTGGCTTCGACAGCCTGTACAAGATCCCCAAGCCCGCTATCGCGCACGTCGTCAAGGAGGACCTGCACCATTTCGTAGTGGTCCATGCGATCGACGCCAAGTGGGTCATCGTCATGGACCCGGCCTTGGGCGAAATCTGCAAAGTGCCGCATCAGGAATTCATGGAGCAATGGACCGGCGTTCTGGTTTTGCTGGTTCCGGCAGACACATTCAATCGTCGAGACGAGACCACGTCGCCCCTCGCCCGATTCGCCCGCCTACTCGCGCCACACCGCACGGTGATGGCGCAGGCTCTCGTCGGCGCTCTTGTGACGACCGTCCTCAGTCTCTCGACGGCGATCTACGTTCAGAAGATCGTTGATCACGTGATCCCAGCGGGAAACCGCAACCTGCTCAACTTGATGAGCATCGCAATGCTGCTGATCCTAGCGATACAGATCCTGATCAACCTCCTAAGAGGCCGACTCGTCCTGCAGACGGGGCAGAAGATCGACGTATGCTTGATCCTCGGCTATTACAATCACATCCTGGCCCTGCCCCAGAAGTTCTTCGATAGCATGCGCATGGGAGAAATCGTGTCGCGCATGAACGACGCTGTGAAAATCAGGAGCTTCCTGAACGACGTTTCGATAAACATGTTTGTTGACATTTTAATGATACTGTTCTCGTTCGGAATGATGTTCATCTATTCCTGGAATATTGCTTTGATCGTGGCGCTCGCCATTCCAATGTACATCCTGGTATATTGGGCCATCAATCGGATGAATCGAAATCTCCAACGAGTCATCATGGAAAATGACGCCAAACTCGAGGCGCAACTGGTAGAATCACTCGGAGCTGTCTCCACCATTAAGACTTCCGGCGTCGAGAGCTTCGCAAACTTCAAAATGGAGACCCGCTTCGTAAAGATGCTGCATTCCGTCTACAGCTCCGGGCTGATCTCAATCTGCGGCGACAACGCCTCGACGTTGCTGTCGGTCCTGTTCACCATCGTGCTGATGTGGTTTGGAACCACGCTTGCGCTCGAACAGGCCGTCACGCCCGGCGAATTGCTGTCCTGCTATACGTTGCTTGGCTATATCACCCGGCCGGTCGCCCGCCTGATCCAGACCAACCGGATCGTTCAAGACGCGTTTATCGCGGCGGATAGACTTTTCGAGATCTTTGAACTGGAGTCGGCAAGCAGCAGCGGCATCGATGCTACGAAGACCGATCTCGGAGATATTCGCCTGGAGAACGTCACATTCCGCTATGGCGCGCAGGCGGAGGTTTTCAGCGATCTAAGCGTCTCCTTTCGCCAAGGAGAGTTGACGGCCGTCGTGGGTGAGAGCGGCTCGGGCAAAAGCACCCTTGCGGCTCTGCTGCAGAATGTCTACCAGCTTGAGGATGGATGCATTCGGATCGGCCAATATGCCCTCCAGGATTTCTCGAGCGCATCACTGCACAAGGTCATGGCTGCAGTACCGCAATCGATAGACGTCTTCTCCGGTTCCGTGATCGAGAACATCGCCCTGGGCGAGTTCGAACCGGAGTTCGATAAGATCGTACGCATCTGTGATCGAATAGGACTGCGGGAGTGCATCGAGCGCTGGCCCGGGCGGTTCCAGGCCCATCTGGGCGAGAACGGGGTTCGCCTCTCCGGAGGTGAGAAGCAGCGCCTCGCATTGGCTCGGGCCCTGTACCGGGATCCCGACGTTCTAATCCTTGACGAAGCGACCTCCTCTCTGGACTCGGCAGCCGAAGAATTTGTGCTGCGGGTTGTTGAGGATCTGTCTCGCGCTGGGAAGACCATCATAGTCATCACTCATCGGTTGAGCACCGTTCGTGGGGCGGACAATATTGTGGTCCTGGACAAGGGGCGGGTCATTGAGGAGGGAAAGCACGCTGACCTAGTGAGAACTGATGGCCCTTACGCTCGATTATGGCGGGCGCCAAGGTCGTGATCCGTGTAGGCCCTGTCGGCTCGAGGATTGAAAACGGTTGTGAACGTCACGGTTAAGCAGCATGGCAACATTGTCGGCTGTGAACTTGAAGCGGCGGTGATCGGAACGTGGGCGATGGACTTCGTTCACGACCAACTCGCAACGGGTAAGAAACTGCGCGTGCTGACGGTGGTCGACACCTTCTCGCGCTACGTGCCGGTGCT
>NZ_SMBJ01000036.1:0-5024 GCF_004342325.1 Rhizobium azibense
TCGCCTTCCTTCTTTCGTTCCATCCATCGCTGAGTAAAAGGCAGGCAGCTCGCGCCGCCTCGCATGGCAATCTTCAAAACCCGTGCCATGTGGGCCGATCGAGCCAAAGGAAAGATCCTTTTGTTGGGTTTCAGAAAGTTACTCCGAACCACCACAGGAAACTGCCAAACAAACCTAATGTCGCCGATCAGACAAAGCCGACAGACGGTGTCGTGATGGCATCACTTGCACCGCTAGAGCAAATCCTGCTCAATCTGGGTCATATCCAGCGGCCTTAAGGTAGTTTGCGCATTCTGCCGCAGTGAAGCGAGGTATCAAGGCCCCGACCGCATCCCATAGAGCATCGATCTTTCGCTCGGCTCGGCCTCGCAACATGGCTTTCAGCTTCGAGAATGCGTTCTCGATTGGATTGAAGTCCGGACTATAGGGCGGCAGGAACATGAGCTTGGCGCCGGCACGTTCGATGGCATCGCGGACACCGGCTATCTTGTGTGCAGGCAGGTTATCCATAATGACGACGTCGCCGATCTCCAGGGGCGGCACCAGCACCTGTTCGACATACGCAAGGAAGACGTTGCCGTTCATCGCGCCATCGTAGACGAATGGGGCGGTCATTCCGCTGAGGCGCAACGCACCGGTGAAAGTCGTTGTTTTCCAATGGCCGTGCGGCACGCCGGCACGGCAAACGCTCACCTCGCAATGCACGTCCGCGCAGACCGTGACATCTTGGTCGAGAGGCCGGTTTCGTCGATGAAGATCAGTTTCTCCGGATCGAGGTCCAATTGACCATCGAACCAGGCGCGCCGGCGCTTCAGGACGTCCGGTCGGTCCTGCTCCAGTGCGTGTGCGGTCTTTTTTTAAAGGTCCACCCACGGCCTCGAAGCCAGGCGCCAAGTGCGCTGCGGCTGATCTTCACCTGCCGCTCGACGGACAAGCGCTCAACCATCTCATCGAGCGTCACATCCCTACGCTCGTTGATCAACGCGACAACGAATTCCTCGTGTGCATCCACTGCCGAAGGTCGTCTCCAGCTCTGTGGCAGAGCAGTTAACTCACCCTCTTTCGCTCTTCAATCCAGCGGATCGCCGTCGAAATCCCAACTCCGAAACGAGCCGCAGCCTGTCGAGCCGACATGCCCGCCGCAGACGCTTTCAAAACCCGTATTAGGAGATCATCGCTCAGGGCCTGTCCCATCATCCACCTCTCCGCTGTGGATGTTGAATCAGCTTCGGTCGCTCTCGTCACCTCACAATCGATTCATCAATCGCAGGACATGTCTAGGTCGACCGCGCGCCAGCGCGACCGCGACCATCAGCAGGACAAAGAGCTTTGAAAACAGGAGACAATCGCACATCCCTGTAGCCAAGAGAGAAATGGCGTATCGCACGGGAGACGCTGCGAGCGCCCAGGTGATAGAGCTTCGCCTTGTGGCTGAACAAGCCAACTTCGATCGCGCAGGCCCGCCGCGCCCGACAGCTGGCCAAAAACAGCGCCAGGAGCTACGACTGGGGCCACGCACGTGAGTATGTCGAGGGCATGTCGCGCATGCTGCAGCAGGACAAACCGGATGGCCACGTCTTGGCGACCGGCGAGACGACGAGTGTCGGCCAATTTCTCGAGCGGGCTTTTGCCGACGTGAACATTACTTTGGAATGGAAGGCGTCCGGCGTCGACTGGCTACGACTCCGCGTCCGGTGCCTGCCTTGTTGAAGTCGATCCTCGATACCTCCGCCCGACGGAAGTTGATCTTCTGCCGGTGATCCGACCAAGGCCCGCCAGAAGCTGGGCTGGCAACACAAGGCCCCGGTTCAGGAGCTCGTCGCCGAGATGGTGCGCGAGGATGTCAAGCACTGGAAGGCCCTGAACAGCCGGGAAGAGCTCTGAGTGTACGACTTGTCCAACAAGAAGATCTGGGTTGTCGGCCATCGCAGTATGGTCGGCAGTGCGCTTGTGCGCAGGCTCCGATGCCGTGCTCTGCGGCAGTGGCGTCAGTTAGCGGGTCGAACGAGGAGCGCGGATCGTGAACCCGCGAGCGCGCAAAAATACGGCATTAGCCGATGATGTTCATACTTCCACCAGGTGCCCGGATTGCGGTACCGAGGCTTCGGGGCATATGTTCCTGATGGTCCTGCTTGTCTCGAATATCTCACGCTTGACGTCTAAGCGTTCGCAGATCGAAAGGTGCGGGATGTGTCATCGTGTGGGTCGGTCCGTCATCGAGGGTTAAATAGACGCACCGATCACTGGGCCGCCACCGTCTCTTCGGATAACTTCAGCTATGGGACCATGCTCTTTCATAGCTCAGGGCCATTCCGCTCGATCAAGGTCCCCGATGGCCAATCACTCATTGAGCATCCTATTGGGAATACTACCAAAATTACGTTTTCACAGCGCGTCGGCGGGAGGTTGAGATAAACATCGGCAAGGGTGGATCGCACGCGTACCCCTTCCAAAACCGTCGCAAGACCATTTCGGCAGAGCCTGAGAACAAGGTTGCGCAACGCCTGCCGAACACCGCCGAACGCAAACCGAACGCCAAGTTGCTGCAGCACTGGGTAAACAATGCGCATCGAATTAATGCCGTACCCCTCAAGATCTGGACGCACGCCCCACAATCCAAGCTCGCATACGAGTAGATCGACCTCGCCAACCCGAACGAAACGACGCAACAACCCCATGTGAGCGGCCACACCGTGCGCATCATAGCCTATTACGCGAAGCTCGGGCCTAGCTCCTGACCAACTACGAGCACCTTCGAATGGAAGGGCGTTGTAAGCTCCAGTTGGCCCATAGGTCTTCCGAAAGAAATCTGCGAGCTCCGTGTGGTCAGAGAGCTCCAACTCGTTTTCCCAGCACACTTTCCACCGCACCTGAGGGCTCATACCTAAACCTCCACTTAATACTCTGTCCAGGCGTCGACAGAGCAACTACTTGATACGCACTCGTTGGGGCGCTTCTAATGGCACTGGTATAAGCTGGTGAAATCATTTGTTTGGATGGAACTCATCCGTCCAATGGATGCGTTCCAATCAATCGGCCTGCCATCGGCTGCCGACGCCAGATGAAGCGGCTGCTCCAACTTCTTCGTGAACATGCCGCCTTGTCCATCATGCTGGATCATCTTGATCAGGCATCCAGGACATTGAACTGAAAAGTTGACCATGACTGAGAGGCTCGCTACTCAGGCAGAAGCAAGCCAAAGACGTTTTCGGCGATAATCAGGCAAATTGTCGAGATCACATTAGAACCCTCGGCGGAACCGGGCTGGTCTATCCCGGCGTCGAAAGTCGTCGAACGACCCGACCTGGCGGAGGGGTTTTTTCGGAATGTTCGGTTTGCGACAGTCTGATTCCACACAAAATGGGACGCGGCGATAGGCAGCAGCATTCTCCTGTTGAATCTGAAAGGGGTTCCCCTCGCAAAACGCCCTGGTTCGCTTTGGCTATCGCAGCCCATGGACCGGCACGCTGGGTATCGGCGAAGATTGCCAGAGGACATACTTGCCTGGCGATCCCGACCTCGGGAGAAGATGATGGGTACAGGAATGGATTCCTAGATCAGTGCGTTTCCGGTGCAAGCTTTTAGGACCCCGGACACAGCAAACGCCTCCCAGGACTGGCGAGGCGGCCGCGAGATCGCAATTTTCTCCTAGATAACGGTATGAGGTGATCGTCATACCCTGGTCACCGGTTGCCGATCGTCACGCACATGGTCTGGTACAGAGCCGGCGGCGCCGATGAGCCCCCGAGGAAATACTTAGTGACTGGCACGGTTGTTGCGTCGTCTCACGAAAGACAGCCGTTAACGAGAGGTCACGATGATGGATGTATGCTCGATGGGGATGGTGTTGTGCGGTGGGTACCTTCTTGCTGCATCCGCAGGCAGACTCGGCGGCGCTGAGAATGTCTTATCTGACTCGCCTTTGTCCGCGGCTGATGTATCGAGTTTCGAGACTTTCATAGTTCGCAGCCCACCGACATCACTCAATCTGGATCCATTTTATGCCAAATATGCTGACGCAGCGGGCATACCTATTATTTCGTCAAACAAGGTTCCAGACACGGCACTATTGATCTCACGTGACATTGTCCTCTACATGTTGTCAGAACGCCGTGATGTCCGCGATGCTTTAATCCAGGCTGGAGCGCGGGTGGGCGTCATGGCAATTGACGAGACGACGACTGATATTCCCGAGCAGCGGGATTGGAAGAAGCCTCTTCCCGATGATCCACGTCTCACCCCTGACGAGCGGCGGGATTACGCCAACACGATCGGCAAGATGACTGCCCGAGACTACTGGGCACAAAGGGCGCGCGGCATGGGCGGGCTCTACACGACGGGAGCTGTGGAGAATTTGATGGGCGTGCCGGGCACGCGGTATTACGGCGGGAACATTCTTGTTCACGAATTCTCACATAATATTTTCAACGCGCTGCGCACGGTAGATCCTGATCTCGTTGCACGAGTTGAACGTGCCTATTCGCACGCCTACGAGAAAGGCCTCTGGGCGTGTTCCTATATGGAGAACAACGTCGATGAGTATTGGGCCGAGGGCACGCGATTTTGGTTCAATACGAACTTGGCTTACAGCCGAGGCAATCTCACCATTGCCACATCAGAAGATTTCGAGGCTCACGATCCAAGCCTCTATAATATCATGGCCGAAGTCTACCGCCATGACCACCACATTCTGGCGGATGTCTATTACCGGCATTCGGCGAAGTCGCAGTAATGTCCTTTGGTATTGACTGCCGGCCTCATGCTGCAATCCCGCTGGAGACCCGAACTATCGCTGATCGTCCGTAATTTGTCAGAGCCAGCCATAAATTTGAGTTTCCGTTCAATTGAAGCGCCCATGTTGTTCCCACGGGTGCATACCAAGTACTTCGTGGCCGCTGGAATTGGCTCCTTGTGCAACATCGAGACCAAATGACCTGCCACTGAATTTTCATCCGGCGGCGATTAGAGCCTCGGCGGTCTTTGAAACGCTCCCAAACGTTGGACCACCGGATGCTAGAGTTTTC
>NZ_SMBJ01000037.1:0-4437 GCF_004342325.1 Rhizobium azibense
TGCGGGTTCTACTATGGCTTCAGGCCAGGACGAAACCCGCCCATGGCGCCGGATGCATTTCATACAGCGATCATGAGCCAACGTGTGAGTTGGGTGCTCGATGCCGACCCGTATCCTGCAACTAATGCCTGCGGGCGGGTGCCGCGGTGGACCGACTTGTTCATCACGCAACGATCATTCGAAATGAACGTTGAAAGCTATCGACGACGTTCCACCCATGGGGGTCAAACGCCGGCGCGGCAGGCCAGCCTCATTCGCGACAATCAAAGGCACCGCCAGTTTGTCGCGCGCATTGCCTCGCCTGAACTGCTCCCTGAGAATGGGTTATTGCCTCATCTAAATTGCTCCCGCCGAATCAACCTCGGGAGCTGTGATGAGGAAGGTCAGCATGGCGACACGTGCGGAATTGGTGGCAGCGATCAGTTGTCGCTATGTGTTAGGCGGGCGGGCCGAGAAGGCGAGGATGTTAGACGAGTTCGTGGCGCTCACGGGCTTTCATCGCAAGCATGCGATGCGACTGCTGCGAGGAGAACGCAAACCGGCGAAGGGTGGTCCTCGGCCAGGGCGCCGGGTTTACGGCGACGACGTGCGGGCAGCGCTCGTCGTTGTTTGGGAGGCGTCGGATCGAATTTGCGGCAAGCGACTACACCCCCTGTTGCCAACACTAATCGAAGCGATGGAACGTCATGGACACGGCGATATGAATAGCGAGACGCGCCGGCGACTCTTGACGATGAGCCCAGCGACGATTGATCGGGTCCTCAAGGAGATTAAAGCGAGCGCCACGGGTCCGCGGCGCCGGAAAGGATCAACAGCGATTCGGCGTAGTGTTCCCGTTCGAACCTTCTCGGATTGGGATGACCCCGCACTTGGCTTTGTCGAAGCTGACCTCGTTTCTCATTCCGGCCCGTACCCGAGGGGTGCCTTCTCGCAAACGCTGGTGTTGACAGATATAGCCACGGGCTGGACGGAATGCGCGCCGCTGCTGGTTCGCGAGCAAACGGTACTGATCACTGCGTTGGCCGAACTGCGCAAGTTGCTGCCGTTCCCGCTGCTGGGCTTCGACACCGATAACGACAGTGTGTTCATGAACGAGAGTGTTCATGAGTATTGCTTGCGCGATAATATCGAACTTACCCGTTGCCGCCCTTACCGAAAGAATGATCAGGCATTTGTCGAGCAGAAGAATGGCGCAATCGTGCGCAAGATCGTTGGATACCGACGCTTCGAGGGGCTGCGAGCCACTCGGGAGCTGGCCAAGCTTTATTCGTCAATGCGGTTGTTCGTGAATTTCTTTCAGCCATCAGTCAAGCTGGAAGAAAAGCACCGTGACGGAGCCAAGGTGATCAAGCGCTATCATCGTCCTGCCACACTCTTCCAGCGGCTGTTTGACGACCCACGCACGCCGGAGGATACATGCCTTTGGCTCAAGGCGATGTACCTGACGCTCGAAGACTTTCTTTCTGGCTTACGGATTGCTTGGCGTGGTGGTGAAGTGAAACCGACTGCCCGCTCCAAGCCAGCGGCCAAGCGAGAGCGGCGGAGGCCCGATCCTCTACTCGCCGTCACTGCCGAACTCGAGGAATGGTTCGAGGCGGAGCCTTGGCGAACTTCGCGAGAGTTGCTTGAACGCTTGCAGGTCAAATGCCCCGGCGTGTATCCCGACGGCCTCATTCGGACCGTGCAGCGCCGAATGAAAATCTGGCGCAGTACACAGGCCAATGCGCTGGTGTTCGGGCCATTCGCCGATGCCGCGCGGCAGACGGAAAGTATAGAGGTCGGGCAGTGAGATCATTACCGAACAATACAGGATCGTCATCCGCGCTCTTACCGCCAGGTTGGCCTTCGACAACCGACCCCACCGGAAAACATGATGACCGCCCGCGAAGCCGCCCGCTCGCTACAGCGCTATTGAGAGGCGCGCTCGCGAGCGGCTTCGCTACCTCCGTCACCTGCACCAGGTGCGGGGATACGATCGGAACAACCCGTGAGGCATTCGAAAACATCGAGTGAGGCAACGACATTATTCTCCGGGAACACTCTTGGGTGAGGCAATACGGCGTCTCATCCTGATCGCCGCCCCATAGGTCGCATAACTATCAGGCGTGCAACGGGTTCTGTCAGCAGCTACACCGCAATGGTTCCGTTGCCTGAGGCGGCGAAATCAGAAAGGCCGGCGGAAAGATTGGTTGGAATCGGAAATTCTGACGGCACCCTTCGCGCTGCATGTTCCACACATCACCCGAAACTGCTTAAATGAAGGCCAATTTTAGCGGGCTCCGCATGGCAAGCGGCAAGCTGGCGAGCCTCTCAAGCCATGTGCCGGCCTGATGGTCGAGTGCAGACGATTGTCGGCAAGCCGTCGCCATATGGTGTTCGGCCATGCCTTGAGGGCATGATTGGATCTGGCTTTAGCATGCTGGGCGGCGGTCGGCAGGCATTAGGATCGAGGTTCCAAATTTGAATTTCGGAGGAACGGCATCGATGTACCCAAGACGGAACCCGCCGCGCGATGACGATTCTCGCGAAGTAAGTGGGTGGATCGAAGGCGTGACCGGAGCTTTCGAGACGGACGCCTGGATCGACGACTACTATTCAGAGAGCCGAGACCTGGAACAGGATCCGACCGACTTGCGCCTCGGTTCGCACGATAGTGACGCCGGCGACCGTGTGCCGCGTCGCAGTTCCGTGGGCGGTTCGATGCGAGTGACGCCGCAGTCGCTGGCGCCGGAGAGGGGTTCGGGGCAGCAAGACGTCGATGCCGCAACGGAGACTCACGTGGCCTCAACCAAGGTTCGCAAGCGTGGTCGCCCCGCCGACCGAGACATGCATCCTGATGACGAGACCCGTATCAACCAGTTCGCGGAAGCAGTCCGAAACTACGAAATTCTACCCGACGGTAGCGTCGGCCGAGGGGACGGAAGGGTTCCCGAGGCTACCGTCGAGAACAATTTAGGGATTCTTAGGAGGTTCGCTCGTTGGCTCCGAGCAGAAAACAGAGATTCGATGGCTTCTCGGCTTTTAAACGATCCAGATTCGCTAGCCGGTGATATCGCGGATTACTGGGCAAACGGTGGGGACGATCGTAAGCGTCTTAACTCAGCACTGTCTCATTTCAGGAGGCTCTCGCCTGAGGGGCAAGAACTCCAAGCCGTTGGACCTGGGCCGCGCCTGATGGGCCGCCGAATTCATGATCCTTATCCCGACGACGCCCTCATTATTGAGGCCTTGGCCAACGAAGAGCGGAGTAAGCTCCGACCGGTCTCGACTTCCCGGAAAAATGCCAGTAACCAACGAAAATTTAGCGCTTGGCTCAAAAGGGAGGGCAGGGAGAGCATAGTCAGCCGACTCACGGGTACTGATGAGCAGCAACGGTCGTTGCAGGAGGATTTTAGGAAATTTACCGAGGCCGAGGGAAAAGTGGTCGTGAGTTTCGATCGGCTGCGGCAGTATCTAGGCGCCGAGTCCCAGTTGAAACAGCATAATCCTTATCCCGACGACGCCCTCATGATTGATGGCTGCGCCAACGAAGAGCTGAGCAAGCTCGGATCGGACTCGACTTCCAAGAGGAATGTTGTCCGGATTACGGCCATAAATCAACGGAGGTTTAGCAATTGGCTCCAAAAGAATGGTAGGGGGAGCATAGCCAGTCGCCTGACTGGCAGTGATCAGCAGCAAGGGTCGTTGAAGGACGATTTTAGGGGCTTTACCAAGGCTGAAGGAAGAATAAACGTGGGTTTTGATCGGCTGCGGCAGTATCTAGGCGCCGAGTCCCAGTTGAAGCAGCATGATCCTTATCCCGACGACGCCCTCATTATTGAGGCCTTGGCCAACGAAGAGCAGAGTAAGCTCGGACCGGTCTCGACTTCCCGGAAAAATGCCAGTAACCAACGAAAATTTAGCGATTGGCTCAAAAGGGAGGGCAGGGGGAGCATAGTCAGCCGACTCACCGGTACTGATGAGCAGCAACGGTCGTTGCAGGAGGATTTTAGGGCCTTTACCAAGGAGGAAGGAAAAAAAGTGGTCGTGAGTTTCAATCGGCTGCGGCAGTATCTAGGCGCCGAGTCGCAGTTGAAACAGCATGATCCTTATCCCGACGACGCCCGCATCATTGATGACCTAGCCAAGGAAGCGCTGAGCAAGCTCGGATCGAACTCGACTTCGCAGAGGAAAGTCGTCTTGAATCTGGCCAGCAATCAACGGAGGTTTAGTGATTGGCTCCGAAAGAAGGGTCGGGGGAGCATAGGCAGTCGCTTGACTGGCAGTGATCAGCAGCAACAGTCGTTAAAGGACGATTACAGTAACTTTACCAACGCTGAAGGAAAAAGAATAAGCGTGAGTTTCGATCGGCTGCGGCAGTATCTAGGCGCTGAGTCGCAGTTGAAACAGCATGATCCCCATCCCGACGACGCCCTCATGATTGATAGCTTCGCCAAC
>NZ_SMBJ01000038.1:0-3155 GCF_004342325.1 Rhizobium azibense
AAGGAAGTGCAGATGCTGCACTGGTGGACGTCGGGCGGTGAGGCTGCGGCGCTCAACGTGCTCAAGGAGGACCTTTCCAAGGAAGGCTTTGCCTGGAAGGACGTGCCGGTGGCCGGCGGTGGCGGTGATGCTGCCATGACCGCGCTCAAGGCGATGGTTGCGGCAGGTACCTATCCGACCGCCTCGCAGATGCTCGGCTATACCGTTCTCGACTACGCCCAGGCCGGTGTCATGGGCGATCTTACCGAGACGGCGACGAAGGAAGGATGGGACAAGTCCGTTCCCGCAGCTCTCCAGAAGTTCTCCGTCTATGACGGCAAGTGGGTTGCTGCTCCTGTCAACGTTCACTCCGTCAACTGGCTTTGGATCAACAAGGCCGTGATGGACAAGATCGGCGGCACTGAGCCGAAGACCTTCGACGAGCTGATTGCCCTGCTCGACAAGGCCAAGGCTGCCGGCGTCATTCCGCTCGCTCTCGGCGGTCAGAACTGGCAGGAAGCGACGATGTTCGATTCGATCGTGCTTTCCACCGGCGGGCCGGAATTCTACAAGAAGGCCTTCAACGACCTCGACGAAGAATCGTTGAAATCAGACACGATGAAGAAGTCCTTCGACAATCTTGCCAAGATCATCAAGTATGTCGACCTGAACTTCTCCGGCCGTGACTGGAATCTGGCGACCGCCATGGTCATCAAGGGCGATGCGCTGGTTCAGGTCATGGGCGATTGGGCCAAGGGCGAATTCGTCGCGGCGAAGAAGACGCCGGATACCGACTTCCTCTGCTACCGCTTCCCGGGCACAAACGGCAGCGTGATCTACAACTCCGACATGTTCGGCATGTTCGACGTTCCCGACGACCGCAAGGCCGCGCAGGTAGCGCTGGCGACCGCGACGCTGTCGAAGAGCTTCCAATCGGCCTTCAACGTCGTCAAAGGTTCGGTTCCGGCCCGTACCGATGTTCCCGACACGGACTTCGACGCCTGCGGCAAGAAGGGCATTGCCGACCTCAAGGCTGCCAATGAAGGCGGCACGCTGTTCGGCTCGCTGGCCCAGGGCTACGGCGCTCCTCCGGCGGTAGCCAATGCCTACAAGGATGTCGTTTCCAAGTTCGTTCATGGACAGATCACGACCTCTGATCAGGCCGTGGAAGAGCTCGTCAAGGCAATCGACGACGCCAAGTAGCTTGCGTCGATCATAGGCTCCTTCCCCGCGCAGGCGGGGGAGGCGTTTTGCCACAGATACGGCCCTGGGAGGGGACGATTTCATGAACACCGTCGCGACCCCCGAGATCAAGCTCACGTCGGAACGCAAAACAGGCAATTCCATCCGCTCCCGCCTGCAGGATGTCTTGCCGAAGATCGTGCTGGCGCCGAGTTTTGCCGTCACGGTGATCTTTGTTTATGGTTTCATCGTCTGGACCGCCTATCTGTCCTTCACCAATTCAAAGACATTTCCATCCTATGCGCTGACAGGGCCACGCGCCTATCAACGGCTCTGGCGCTGGACGTTTGAAAGCGATCCGCCCTCCAGCTGGTATACCTCGATCACCAACATGGCGATCTTCGGCTTCCTTTATGTCGGCATCTGTTTAGCACTCGGCCTGTTTCTGGCGATTCTGCTCGACCAGAAGATCCGCGGCGAGGGGCTGTTGCGGCCAATCTTCCTGTACCCGATGGCGCTTTCCTTCATCGTCACCGGCGTTGCCTGGAAATGGTTCCTCGACCCCGGCCTGGGACTTGAGCAGACGCTGCATCAATGGGGTTGGACGAGCTTCCATTTCGATTGGATCAAGAACAAGGATTTCGTCATCTATACCGTCGTGATCGCCGGCGTCTGGCAGGCTTCCGGCTTCGTGATGGCGATGTTTCTCGCGGGCCTGCGCGGCATCGATAGCGAGATCATGAAAGCCGCCCAGATCGATGGGGCAACGACCTTGCAGCTCTACAGACGCATCGTCATCCCGATGCTGCGACCGGTCTTCCTCTCGGCCTTCATCGTGCTCGCCCATATGGCGATCAAGTCTTACGACCTCGTGGTCGCGCTGACCTCGGGCGGTCCCGGTGGCTCGGCCTGGCTGCCGTCCAACTTCATGTACGAATACACCTTCAAGCGGAACGAGATGGCCGTCGGTTCGGCAAGCGCGATCATCATGCTGATGACGATCTCGGCCATCATCGTGCCCTATCTCTATTCCGAACTGAGGGAGAAGGCGCGATGAGCACCGTTGCCTCTTCAGCAACCACATCGCAAGGCGGCAATGGCCGCCGGTGGATCGGCCGCACCATCATCTACGGCCTGCTGCTGATCTTCGCGATCCTCTACCTGATGCCGCTCTTCGTGATGCTGGTCACCTCGTTCAAGACCATGGACGAGATCCAGAACGGCAACATGCTGGCATTGCCTCGGTCGCCGACCTTCGAGCCCTGGTTCAAGGCCTGGGGCGAGACCTGCGTCGGCCTGACCTGCGCCGGCATCAAGGGCTATTTCTGGAACTCGATCAAGATGGTCGTTCCGGCCGTGGCGATTTCCACCATCCTGGGCGCGCTCAACGGCTATGTGCTGACCAAATGGCGCTTTCCGGGTCACACGCTCGTGTTCGGCTTGATGCTGTTTGCCTGCTTCATCCCGTTCCAGTCGGTGCTGCTGCCGATGGCGACGATCCTCGGTAGCCTCGGCCGCTTCGGTGCCACGCTTCAGAACGCCACGGGCATGAGCTTCGGCTTCGGCAATCCGACCGTCAATCTGGTCTTCGTGCATGTCGTTTACGGTCTGGGCTTCACGACGCTGTTCTTCCGCAACTACTACGAGGCCTTTCCGACTGAACTGGTCAGGGCCGCGCAGGTCGACGGCGCCAGCTTCTTCCAGATCTTCCGTCGCATCATGCTGCCGAATTCGCTGCCGATCATCGTCGTCACGGTGATCTACCAGTTCACCAATATCTGGAACGACTTCCTGTTCGCTTCCGCCTATGCCGGCACCGGTGAATCCATGCCGATGACGGTGGCGCTCAACAATGTCGTGAATACCTCGACCGGTGTGGTCGAATACAATGTCAACATGGCCGCCGCCATGATCGCCGCCGTGCCCACACTCATCGTCTATATTCTCGCCGGCCGCTATTTCGTACGCGGTCTGATGGCGGGCGCCGTCAAAGG
>NZ_SMBJ01000039.1:0-2798 GCF_004342325.1 Rhizobium azibense
CCGTCCAGACCGGCCGGTTCCCGGCCACTTGCCTGCTCAGGGGACAACCCCGACGCTGCGTTCGCCTCAACGACTTGCTGGTACTGCCGAAGCCGATTGAAAGACATATTGAGTTTTTTTCCCATGTCTTCGGTGAAGTCTTGGTAATCTTTTTTCAACGACTGTCGCTGCTGATCAGTACCGGTGAGTCGGCTGACTATGCTCTCCCTGCCCTCCCTTTGGAGCCAATCGCTAAACTTTCGTTGATTGCTGGCCATATTCCAGACAACATTCCTCTTGGAAGTCGAGTTCGATCCGAGCTTGCTCAGCGCTTCCTTGGCTAGGTCATCAATGATGCGGGCGTCGTCGGGATAAGGATGATGCTGTTTCAACTGCGACTCGGCGCCTAGATACTGCCGCAGCCGATCGAAACTCACGACCACTTTTTTTCCTTCCTCCTTGGTAAAGGCCCTAAAATCCTCCTTCAACGACTGTTGCTGCTCATCACTGCCGGTGAGCCGGCTGACTATGCTCTCCCTGCCCTCCCTTTTGAGCCAAGCGCTAAACTTTCGTTGGTGACTGGTATTATTCCGGGAAGTCGAGACCGGTCCGAACTTACTCAGCTCTTCCTTGGCCAAGCTATCAATGACGCGGGCGTCGTCGGGATAAGGATCATGTATCTGGCGTCCCATCAGGCGCGGCCCAGGTCCAACGGCTTGGAGTTCTTGCCCCTCAGGTCCGAGCCTCCTGAAATGAGACAGTGCTGACTTAAGACGGTTCCGACCATCCCCACCGCTTGCCAAATAATCCGCGATATCAACGGCTAGTGAATCTGGATCGTTTAAAAGCCGAGAAGCCATCGAATCTCTGTTCTCTGCTCGGAGCCAACGAGCGAACCCCCTAAGAACCCATAAATTGTTCTCGACGGTAGCCTCGGGAACCCTTCCGTCCCCTCGGCCGACGCTACCGTCGGGTAGAATTTCGTAGTTTCGGACTGCTTCCGCGAACTGGTTGATACGGGTCTCGTCATCAGGATGCATGTCTCGGTCGGCGGGGCGACCACGCTTTCGAACCTTAGTTGAGACCACGTGAGTCTCCGTTGCGGCATCGACGTCTTGCTGCCCCGAACCCCTCTCCGGCGCCAGCGACTGCGGCGTCACTCGCATCGAACCGCCCACGGATCTGCGACGCGGCACACGGTCGCCGGCGTCACTGTCGTGCGAACCGAGGCGCAAGTCGCTCGGATCCTGTTCCAGGTCTCGGCTCTCTGAATAGTAGTCGTCGATCCAGGCGTCCGTATCGAAAGCTCCGGTCACGCCTTCGATCCACCCACTTACTTCGCGAGAATCGTCATCGCGCGGCTGGTTCCGTCTTGGGTACATCGATGCCGGTCCTCCGGAAATCAAATTTGGAACCTCAATCCTAATGCCTGCCGACCGCCGCCCAGCATGCTAAAGCCAGATCCAATCATGCCCCCAAGGCATGGCCGAACACCATATGGCGACGGCTTGCCGACAATCGTCTGCACTCGACCATCAGGCCGGCACATGGCTTGAGAGGCTCGCCAGCTTGCCGCTTGCCATGCGGAGCCCGCTAGAATTGGCCTTCATTTAAGCAGTTCGAGTGATATGTGGGACATGCAGCGTGAAGGGTGCCGTCAGGATTTCCGGTTCCAACCAATCCATCCGCCGGCCTTTCTGATTTCGCCGCCTCAGGCAACGGAACCATATGCGGTGTAGCTGCTGACAGAACCCGTTGCGCGCTTGATAGTTATGCGACCTATGGCGCGGCGATCAGGATGAGACGCGCGCGACAATCTGGATGAGATTCTTATGTCGCGGTCGGGATGAAGTTATCATGTTGATTGTCGCTGGCAAGAGCTTCATCGTGGTCTGATTGCCGCTCCGCGACAAACTGTGCGGTGCCTTTGATTGTCGCGAATGAGGCTGGCCTGCCGCGCTGGCGTTTGGCCTCCATGGCGGAACGTCGTCGATAGCTTTCGACGTTCATTTCGAAGATCGTTGCGTGATGAACAAGTCGGTCCACCGCGGCACCCGCCCGCAGGCATAGTTTGATAGTTGCAGGATACGGGGTCGGCATCGAGCACCCAACTCACACGTTGGTTCATGATCGCCGTATGAAATGCATCCGGCGCCATGGGCGGGTTTCGTCCGGGCCTGAAGCCATAGTAGAACCCGCAAAGGGTAGGCCGTCATAGACGGCACTAAGCACTTCAGCGACCGCGCCAGCATCCTTCGCACCCGAGGCTCTTCCCGCATCCGTATCTGTCTACACCTCAGATGCGACAGCCGTCGCCTCTTGGGATGCTGGCCAAACGTCACGTTTTGAAGGAAGACTGGCGACGTGCACATTCGATGTCGCCCCCGGCACTGGGGATCGTCTCATCTGGGTTGGCGGCTGCACGTGGCCGCGTAAAAACGGATTCTCCCTCAACGATTTGGTGCTTTTTCAAGAACGACTGGCATCTATTGCTCGATCCATCTCCACCCTATTGCTGGAAAAGGTAAATGTCGTTCTCCCTGCCTGATGGCCCCAGAGTGGCCGTGTAGGGCACACCATGGATAGTGATGCTGGTCTGGGGGTTGTCCGCGCTCGGCAGCAACTCAAGCCAGGACATTGCAAGCCGAAGGCCAGCCGGTGCCGGTTGATTGCGGTGTTGCCAGCTCGGAGGGACAGCTTCTCCCAAGTCGTCCACAGGCAGCATGTACTGTGGGGTGCCGAAGATCGATGCCCCCAAGCTTTGCTCCCATGGTGCGTCTGGCGGATTGACGCTTTGCACCGGTGAATAGGCGGCTGAC
>NZ_SMBJ01000040.1:0-2701 GCF_004342325.1 Rhizobium azibense
CGGCGACGCGCAACAAGTTTACGCTAGCTGCAGTATCGTTCATCAACAACCCGAAGATATTCGAGGTGATGACGACGACATCGGCGGTCACGCCCTTGCGGGATGTTGTCGCGGTCCTTGGTCAGCCTTACAAGCTGCCCGGCGTTCTGAAGCTTGACGCAAGTGCAAACGGCCGGAAGTGATTTTGCCGATGGACGTTAATCGCCGTTTGCGGTTGTCAGGCAGCCATTATACTTTTGGGATGCTGCAATGCAGCGATCTGTTGCGGGGTTATTTTGTACCGGCAGGCATCGGAGCGGGGCGGCGGAAGATGAGATCGACGATGAATGAGTGGGACGCCTCGAAGCCATGCTGAACCGGCCGCAACTGCAAATCACCGAGCCCATGGACGACGTTGGCGCTCCTGGAAGAATGTTTGCGAACCCGCTGTCGGGCGTCGATATCCTTTCTGCCGCCCGCCGGCAGATCTGGGTGCTGGTGGCGTCGGTCGTCGTGGCGCTGCTGCTCGGCATCCTTTATCTGGTGCAGGCGCTCCCGAACTACACGTCGTCGGCGAGCATCCTGATCGACGCCAAGAAAGTCGGCATGACCGCGGCAACCCCGCTTGAAGGCAGCCTGACCTTCGAGACGGGGGCGGTCGACAGCCAGCTGCAGATCCTGACCTCGGACAAGATCGCAAGCGCGGTGGCGACGCGTCTTGGCCTCCAGAACAACATGGCCTTTATCGATCCGCAGGGCTCCTACCTGACGGAAACGGTAAAGGGGGCCATAGGACTTGTCCGCTCCGCCATCAATGTGGTGACCCAGGCCCCGCCGACGCCGGAGGTCAAGGACCTTCCCGAGCCCCTGCGCCTTCTGCTTGCGGTCAATGTTCTTCAGGACAATCTGAGGGTCGCGCGTGTCGGTCGGACCTATGTCTTCATCCTGGACTACAGCAACCCCGATCCGGTCCTTGCCCAGGCGATCGTGGGTCAGTATGCCAATGCCTACCTTGAGGATCAGCTGGACTCCAAGTTCGATTCCACCCGCCGTGCGACGAACTGGATGGAAGAGCGTATCCGCGATCTGAAGGCGCAGTCGCTGGCGGCCGATGAGGCCGTGCAGAAGTATCGTGCCGACAATAATCTGGTCGAGGCGTCCGGACGCCTCATCGACGAGCAGTCTCTGACGGATGCGACGACGCAGCTTACCACGGCCCGCAGCGCCCTCGATACGGCCAGCGCCCGCTACCAGAGACTGAAGGAAATTATCGACAATCAGGATATCAATGCGAGCCTGACGGAATCGCTCGAGAATCCGAACGTCGCGCAACTGCGTTCGCGCTACCTGCAGGCAGCAAAGCTCGAGAGCGAGATCTCGGCCCGTTATGGAGCCAACCACCTTGCTGCGGACAAGGCGCGCAAGGATATGGCGGCCTATACGCGGCTGATCTTTGCCGAGCTCATCAATCTCCTGCCCGGCTATCAGAGCGACGTGTCCATCGCCCAGGCACGCGTAAACAGTATCCAGAACACCATCAATCAGCTGCGCCAGACCAGTGCCTCGAACGACAGTGCCATGGTCAAGCTGCGGTCGCTCGAGCAGGAATCGGACTCGCTCAAGACCCTCTATTCCACTTTCTTGCAGAAGGCCCAGGAACTGCAGCAGCAGCAGTCCTTCCCGGTCACCGATGCGCGCGTGATCAGCGATGCGTCCACGCCGCTGCTTCCCAGCAGCCCCAAGAAGCTGCTTGTTCTGCTCGCATCGCTCGTCCTGGGCGGCATTGCCGGCGCCGGTCTTGGCTGGCTTCGCGAATGGCGTGATCGCGGCTTCCGCACGGCATCCCAGATTCGCGACGAGCTGGGCCTCGAATTTATTGCCAACGTACCGGCATTGCAGCCGTCGGCCTTTCTCGTCCAGCAAGCACTGACCCCGGGAGAGCTGCCGTCCGCAGGGGGTACCGCAGGGGGTGCCGCCGGACGACGTCTGACGCTGACCTACAATCCGCTACTGCAAAAGGTCGTCAACGAACCCTTCTCGCAGTTTGCCGAGGCAATTCGTGCGCTGCGGTTCAAGATGAACCTCGAGTTTCCAAAGCGGAAGGGCATCGTCATCGGCATGGTGTCGATGTTCCCCGATGAAGGAAAGTCGAGCCTTGCCAAGAACCTTGCTTCATCGATCGCCTTGCAAGGCACGAGCACAATCCTGATCGACGGCGACCTGCGCAATCCAAGCTTGACGAACAACCTTCTGAGCGGGCCGAAGACCGGGCTGATCGATGTCATTGCCGGCCGGGCAAGCGTGGAGAACGTCGTCGCCTACGAGCAGGAAAGCGGCCTGGCATTCCTGCCGGGCGGCGCGCGCACGCGTGCGGCAAATGACGTCTTCGGAAGCTCAAGGGCGCAAGACCTGATCGACAGCCTGCGGCGGCAGTACGATGTCGTCATCATCGACTTCCCGCCGGTCGGCGCGCTGACCGACGCGATGGCGGCAAGCTACGTCGTCGATGGCTACTTCTTCGTCGCCCATTGGGGCAAGACACCGCGCAAGGTGCTGAAGGAGTTCACCATCAACCATCCGGAACTGACCGACAAGACCCTCGGCGTCGTGCTGAACAAGGTCGACCTGAAGAACCTCGGCAAGTACGGATCCCATCAGAGCGGCTCACAATACGCCAAGTACACTCATAAATACTTCTCAGACTCAACAACGGTAAAGTGAT
>NZ_SMBJ01000041.1:0-2520 GCF_004342325.1 Rhizobium azibense
GTAAGCATGCGGTGAAGGCCGCAGATCAGGCAGCTTCGTGGGCTTGTGCGGTGGGCGAGCTCCAATTCCATGGAAGCAATTCTTCAAGCCTCGTGACCGGCATATCCGCAATGTGAGACAAGACATCAGCCAGCCAGGCCTGAGGATCGATGTCGTTGAGCTTTGCCGTCATGATCAGCGTCGCCATGAAGGCAGCACGATCTGCACCGCGATCGGAACCAGCAAAGAGCCACGATTTTCTGCCGAGAGCGAAGCCGCGCAGGGCTCGTTCAGCCGCATTATTGGTCAGGCAAATCCTGCCGTCGCTGAGGAAGGATGTGAAGCCGTCCAAGCGCTTGAGCATGTAATCGATCGGCTCGGTGACAGGTGAGCTGCGCGATAGTTTTGCCCGCTCGACTCGCAGCCAAGCCTCAAGCTCGTCGATGAGGGGGCGGCTGTCCTTGTGACGTCGCTGCGAGCGTTCGTTGACGGAAAGTCCGTTGATGTCGCGCTCGATATCAAACAGTGCATCGATCCGCCTCACAGCCTCAAGCGCCACTGGCGAGATCGGCGTCGCATTTTTTCCGCGCTTGGCGTTCGTGGCAATGTCAGCCAGCACGAAGAACTTGCGGCGCGAGTGAGCCCAGCAAAGCGCCTGCGTCAATGGACCGGAAGCACGCTCCGACTTGAAGAGCGGGTTGTAGCCGCCATAGGCATCCGCTTGCAGAATGCCGGTGAAGGTCTTGAGATGACGCTCGGGATGTTCCTGCCGGCGATCTCGCGACGCATAGTAGAGGGCGGCCGGCGGCGACGTTCCGCCGAATGGCCGGTCATCTCTGACGTAGGTCCATATGCGTCCGGTATCAGTCTTGCCTTTTGCCAGGATCGGCACCGTGGTGTCGTCACCATGCAGCCGCTCGGCGGAAAGTACGTGCGCTTCGATCAATCGGTGCAAGGGCTTCAAGATCGCGGCGCAGGCACCGACCTGGTCGGCGAGTGTCGAAAGGCTTAGGTCGATGCCTTCTCGGGCATAACGTTCGCTCTGCCGGTTTAGCGGCTGATGCTGTCCGAACTTCTCAAACAGTATCATCGCCAAGAGGTTTGGTCCGGCAAAGCCGCGCGGCGTCACGTGGAAAGGAGCCGGCGGCTGGGCAATCTTCTCGCATTCGCGGCAAGAGAATTTCTCCCGCACGGTTTGGATGACCTTCCACTGGCGTGGGATCACTTCCAGTGTCTCGGTGATGTCCTCACCCAGCTTTGACAATTTGGCCGAGCCGCAGCAGGGGCAGCTTTGAGGAGCGGCAATCACAACGCGCTCGCGCGGCAGATGCTCAGGAAACGGTTTGCGCGATGGACGCTTGCGCTCGAAGGTTTTGACTGTCGATGATCGTGCCGCAATCTCCGCGGCCAGTTCGTCCTGGCTAGCGTCGGCTTCCAGTTCCTCGAGCTGCAATTCCATCTGTTCGAGAAGGCGGGCCTTTCGCTCCGAGCGGCTGCCATGGATGTCGCGCTTGAGCTTCTCAATCTCCAGCCTCAATCTGGCAATGAGCGCATCGGAATGAGAGTTCACTGCCTGGGCTCGGGCAGCAACGGCCTCGGCTTCACGACGGGCGGCACGCTCGGCGAGGATCATCGCATGAGCGCTGGCAAGGTCGTCGGGAAGCTGATCGGCCGCATCGGTCATGACGAGAGGGAATCATATTCGTGCCCGCCTTTCCAGCCGTTTCCGCTACCCAGCCGAGCTTGGACGCCAGGTTTTTTGCGGCATTCGCCAATCGATCCCTTCGAGTAGATAGCCAAGTTGCGCAGGCGTGATCACCACAGTGCCGTCGGCCGCTGACGGCCATATGAAGCGGCCGCGCTCCAACTTCTTCGTGAACAGGCAGGCACCTTGGCCGTCGTGCCAGATCACCTTGATGAGCCCGCCCCGACGCCCGCGGAAGCAGAACAGGTGGCCGCTATGCGGATCCCCCTTCAGCGTCTCCTGCACCATCAACGACAAACCAGGGAAGCCTTTTCGCATATCTGTGTGTCCGGTCGCCAGCCAGACCTTCACGCCGCTTGGAACCGGGATCATCGCCGGTCTACGATATCGACGATCCGAGCGAGCGCTTCAGTATCAACATCGCTCTCCACACGAATGCGCCGCCCCCGACTAAGCTCAATTATCACAACGCTTATCTTCTTGCGCGATCGAGGTGGCAGTGTTGTCTCCACCGGATCAGGCGCAGGCAAGGCCGCGACTTCTACGGGAATAAACTGCCGCGCTGGCGGCGGTGAGGCCTGGCAGAGTTCTTTGCGCCACCGGAACAACTGACCCGCATGGATGCCTGCCGACCGGGCAATCTCGGATACGCTGGCATTCGGCTCGAGGCAGGCCGCAACCAGCCGCTCCTTTTCTGCGCGAGACCAGCGACGACGGCGCTCCACAGACGTGATCACTTCGATTTGCTGCATTGTCATAGGACTATCCCTAGTGCTTGCACTAGGACATCCAACGTTCCGCCTCACATCACAAGACGGCCCTCACTGTGGGGATAC
>NZ_SMBJ01000042.1:0-2426 GCF_004342325.1 Rhizobium azibense
GGGCGTGACCGCCGATGTCGTCGTCATCACCTCGAATATCTTCGGGTTGTTGATGAACGATACTGCAGCTAGCGTAAACTTGTTGCGCGTCGCCGGAGACTCAATCTGCGCCAAGATCGCCGCCATGTTCGTCGACAAAATTCTCTTCAGCTCGTCTTCGGTCTTGCCATTCTGTCTTGCCACTTCCGAGATGAAACGTTCGAAGAGGGAGTCGTTCTGGAAGGATATTCTGAGATTCTGGACCCCGCCCGCGGAAGCCTCGGCCGGCAGCACGGTCCTCGGGTTTTGGAAGCTCTGTCTGGTAATCCCGGTCAAGGACCCGGAAAGCGACAGGGTCCCCATGGCGGCACCCGTCAACGCAATGTTGTCGAAGGCGACGGCAGAAGCGGAATCTCGCCACGCCCCCGAGAGCCTGAGCGAGAGATCGACATCTTTATAGCCGAAGTTGACCAGCGTATCTCTCAGGCCAGGTATGGTCACCTGATCGACCACAAACTTCAGGTGATCGACCGCCGCCTTCACATTCGTGGGCGTGGCGCCAATGAAGTAGGACATTGCCAGGTCGAACTTCTCGAACCCAAACTGGGCTGCGCCGATACGAGCGTCAAGCCCGGCCGCAGTCACGCCACCGACCGTCGGAAGTGCCGCCGCAACCGGTTGACTCGCGGGGTCAACCGTCGTCGGCTGTACCGGAAGATTGACGCCGTTCAAGTCGAGCCGCCGAAGCTCGAACGACCCGCCTGCATCTGCATAGCTCAATGTGTCGAAGCTTGCACGGTCCAGGTGACTCGCCGTGAGATTGGAAAGCGACCCTGCCTCCAGGCCTATCTTTGCAACTCCGCTCTGGGTGGGAATGGCGACGTCCGCCTTGCTTACGCCCGCGCTCTCAAAGGCAAAGGACCCGCGAATAGCGGCTGACAAGCGGTTGGCTGCCTCCGGGTTTTGGGAGATGTAACTCGGGTCGAGCGCCGCACGATCGAAGATGTCGGTGATGTTTTGTTCGAACTGCCGGACCTTGAACGCCTCAAGGGTCACCTTGTCGAAGCTCGCCGATAAGGCGCCGCGCTCGACACGCGCGCCGGTTACGCTCACTTTGTCGATCAGGTTGTTCCAAGCCCTCGCCGAACCAGCTTCAAGATATGCGCTCGCCTCGAACAGGCGCAGGTAAGGATCGAGATTGGTGTTGTCGAGGACGATCGCGGTCGAACTGAATTCGCTCCTGCCCTCATCAGGGCTTGCAAGCGGCGGCAGAGCGGCCCGAGTGCCGTTGAGTTCCGCTTTCGAAATCTTGCCTTCGGAGATGCCCGTCAAGGTCACGTGATCGATCGAAAAGTCGGCGCCAAAGTGCGCGTCGTCTGCAGTGATCGTGTTGATCGTGGCTTTCGAAAGCAGGCGCAGAAAGCTGATCTGGCTGGAGACCGGACGCGTGACATCCGGCTTGAACGCCGTCAAAGCCGGTAGGAAAACATTCGAGAGCTCAAGGTGCGAAAGCGTCAACCCGCCATTTTCAGGGGAGTTTGTATTTGAGATACGGATGTCATTCGCATCTGCAGCGGTGAACCGCACCCCGTCGCCGCCGACCGTGAACGCCTTCAGACTGAGGCTGCCAATCTTGAGCTCGGTCGAAACACCTGACCCTTGGCCCTGCGCGGCTGCTCCTGCCGGCCAG
This sequence comes from Rhizobium azibense, assembly GCF_004342325.1. Classification (NCBI taxonomy): domain Bacteria; kingdom Pseudomonadati; phylum Pseudomonadota; class Alphaproteobacteria; order Hyphomicrobiales; family Rhizobiaceae; genus Rhizobium; species Rhizobium azibense. The sequence goes on from NZ_SMBJ01000042.1 coordinate 1,670, forward strand.
GCAATGACGAGGTCTCCGATCTTTGCGAGATCGCTGTTCGCGTCGTACTGGATGCTGCCCGTAGTCACTTTTGCGCCGGCCGCCTCAAGCGTCTTGAGCCAGATGCGAAACTGCCCCTCGGATGAAGCAGGCTGTACTTGCTGTTGCTGAGCAAGTGCTGTGACAGCAAGACTTGGCACGGCGCCGATAAATACGGCAGAACCTAGAAAGACAGCACGAAATGCATGCATGTTTAAAACTCCGAAATCATAACCCTTGCGCCATAGTGGGTCAGTTCCGCTTGCTGCTAGATGAATGTTGCTACCGCATGCAACACAATTCTTTATGAACGCCCAGCCATTGTCGGTAAGGAAGTCTGTATTGCTTCACTTTCTGGGCGGAGAAAATTTCTATGCCGCTTATACCGATTTACGCGAGGATTGTTTGAAATAAGCCAAAGGTAGTTAATTGCGGAGGTCGCTGCCTTCCCAACGACTGTCAGGCCAGCCGCTGGTAAGCGGCGCCGCTGACAGCATTATCTTGGAAGGCTTGCAAGCGGTCGGGAATACCAGTTCGATCCTGATTTAACTATACGTCAAACTCGATATTTACTCGCCAATACTTAACCTCTAGAAGTCCCGCTAAACGGTAACATTGGATTAACCTTCGTGAAATTTGGAACCAGCGGCCTGCGCGGCCTTTCCGCCGATCTCAAAGGCAGGCCGTCGACGGTCTACGCGACAGCCTTCGGGCAATATCTTCTGGACAGCGGGCGCGC
>NZ_SMBJ01000043.1:0-2046 GCF_004342325.1 Rhizobium azibense
ATCTTGGCTTCGGACTTGTCGACGCAGGTGATGTGGTGGCCGAAATCCGCAAGGCAGGCGCCCGAGACGAGACCGACGTAGCCAGAACCAATCATGACAATGCGCATGGGATAACCTTCATCAAAAACGACCGCGGCCTGCCGGCGGCAAAACGCGATCGTGTTACAGGCGCACCGTCATAAATTCAAGACAGGCCCGGTTGTCAGCTGCGCCCGAACTCGTCGACGATGCGGATGATATCGTCCTCGCCGAGGTAGGAGCCGGTCTGCACTTCGATCAGTTCGAGCAAGATCTTGCCCGGGTTTGAAAGGCGGTGCACCTCGCCGAGCGGGATATAGACGGACTCGTTTTCCCGCAGCATCTGCACATTCTCGCCGATCGTCACCTCGGCCGTGCCCTTGACGACGATCCAATGCTCCGATCGGTGGTGATGCTTCTGCAGCGAGAGCTTCTTGCCGGGTGTGACGAAGATGCGCTTCACCTGGAAACGGTCGCCGTTGAAGATCGAGGTATAGCCGCCCCACGGCCGGTACGAGGTCGGATGGGTCTCCGTCAGCTTGAAGGTCGCGGGAAAGGCTGCGAGCGTCTTGACGAGATCGCCGACGCTCTGGCTGTCCTGCAGCTTGCCGACGTAGACCGCATCCTCACTGGCGATCACCGCGACATCGTCCATCCCCTGGACGGCAAGATGCACGCCGTGGCTCATCACCAGCGAGTTGCGGCTGTTGACAAGCGTCGTGTTGGCGGTGGAGACGTTGCCGTTCGGGTCGCGCGTCCCGGTTTTCCAGACCGAATCCCAGCTGCCGAGATCCGACCATTTGAAGGGCGAGGGCACGACTGCGGCATTGGCCGTCTTTTCCATGATCGCATAGTCGATCGAGATGCTGGGAGCCTTGGCAAAGGATTGGGCGTCCAGACGGGTGAAGTCGAGATCGCGCGAGGCCCTTGCGACGGCGTCACCGGCAGCGGCGACGACATCGGGCGCATAGTTGCGCATTTCCGCAAGAAGCGCTCCCACCTGGAACATGAACATGCCGGAATTCCAGTAGAAGCCGCCGGCAGCCAGCATATCCTTTGCCTTGTCCAAAGGCGGCTTTTCGATGAAGCGCCTCACGGTCTGTGCGCCTGTCGAAAGGTTCTCGCCGCCTTCGATATAGCCGTAGCCGGTTGCCGGTTCCCTCGGCTGGATGCCGAAGGTGACGAGCTTGCCGCTGGCGGCCGTTTCGCGCGCGGTGCGGACGCTGTCGAAATAGCTTTGGTCGGCGACGATCTCATAGTCCGAGCCAAGGACGTGCATGATCACGTCCTTGCCGAAAAGGTCGGCGACGAGGGTGGCAGCGGCGGCAACGGCGGGCGCGGTGTTGCGGGCAACCGGCTCCAGCAGGATTGCCTTTAGCGTATGACTGAGTTCGCGGGCCTGTTCGGCCACGAGAAAGCGGAATTCCTCATTGGTCAGCACAATCGGTGCTTCGTAAAGGGCCGGATCGGAAACGCGGGCGAGCGTTTCCTGAAACAGCGTCTTGTCGCCGATGAACTGAATGAACTGCTTGGGGGCTGCAGCGCGCGACAACGGCCAGAGCCGCGTACCCTTGCCTCCTGCCATGATCACGGGAACGATTTTTTGCATCATCGGGTGCGTTTCCTCAAAATCTTCTGTCTTCTTCAATCAGTTCTGTGTCCGGCCCACTGCCTGATCCGGCTCAGTCCGGCTTCAAGCAACTGGCTTGCGGCATGCTCGGTTTGCGCTTCGACGTAGCAGCGCATCTCCGGCGCATTGCCCGAGGGGCGAAAGTGGATGATGCGCCTGTCGGCCAGCGTGACGCGCAAGCCGTCGATGTCGCTCGCCGAAGAGGGTCTTCCAACGGGCTCCAGGAAATCCGCCAGGTTTTGCGGCGAGGCGCGTAGATAGGCCATCAATCTTGCGCTCGTCTTGACGGGGAAGTCCTCGAGCCGATCGGCCGCCGCCATCGGAAGATTGTAGGAAGCGGCAATCGCCGATAGCGGCTTGTTGTGCGCCGCTGCCAGCGAAAGGACCGAAAGTATCGG
>NZ_SMBJ01000044.1:0-1765 GCF_004342325.1 Rhizobium azibense
GAGCAAACCCGCGACCCGATGGACAAGAACCGGATACGAGGCCTACCCGGCCGGACGAGCGGGCAGATGACCGCGAAGTCCATGGTCATCAAGGACCGGGGTGGTAAATCCGGCGGATGTGCGGGGAAGGCGGTCGATCTTACCTCGGGAGATCTGCGCCGTGTCCGGAAATCCGGACTGAGCCCGCCGTGAGGCGCGCTGATCGCGGTGCAGAGGTCAGCAGAGGGCATAGTAGGGAGGTGTCTGCCAAACGAAGGCCCGAACGGTTGGAAGGACGAGTAGGACAGAGTTCTCGCATTGGCCATGCGGCAGAAAAATCAGCTTGAGCTGGCCTTGCCTGTGGAGGGAGCGGGTGAATCCCGCAATCGCCTTGGGGCAGGGACCGAAGCCTGTGCGGCGAACGCCGCCCCCGAAAGTCCGGCGGCAATGGCCGGACCGTGCATGGAAGCGATTGTCGATCGCGACAATCTGAGGAAGGCGCTGGCGCAGGTCCGGCGCAACAAGGGAGCGCCGGGGGTCGACGGTATGAGTGTCGATGCCTTGGCGCTGCATCTGAAAGACCACTGGCCCGAACTTCGCGCCCAACTGCTCGAAGGCGCCTACAAACCACAGCCGGTGCGACGTGTCGACATCCCGAAGGCGTCCGGCGGCACCCGTCCGCTCGGCATCCCCACGGTGCTCGACCGCTTCATCCAGCAGGCGGTGATGCAGGTGCTGCAGACTGCATGGGACGGCGGATTCAGCGCGTCGAGCTACGGGTTCAGGCCCGCACGCTCGGCTCATCAGGCGGTTGCCGCGGCGCAAGCGTTCATCGCGTCGGGTCATCGCATTGTAGTGGACATCGACCTGGAGAAGTTCTTCGACCGGGTCAACCACGACATCTTGATGGGGCTGGTGGCCAAGCGGGTGTCCGATCCGCGTATCCTTCGCCTGATCCGTGACTTTCTGACCGCGGGTGTGCTCGAAGGCGGGCTGATCGGTCCAATCGACGAAGGAACGCCGCAGGGTGGCCCGCTCTCGCCGCTGCTGTCCAACCTGATGCTGGACGAACTCGACAAGGAACTGGAGCGACGCAACCATCGCTTCGTGCGCTACGCCGACGACTGCAACATCTATGTGCGCAGTGCGCGGGCAGGCGAACGGGTGATGGCAAGTATCGAACGCTTCCTCGACAGGCGTCTGAAGCTGAAGGTCAACACGCAGAAGAGCGCAGTCGCCCCGCCGCACCGGCGCAAATTCCTCGGCTTCAGCTTCACGAACGAGAAGATGCCAAGGCGTCGGATCGCACCGCAGGCTGTGGTCCGGTTCAAGGAGCGCGTGCGTGTGCTGACGATGCGGACGCGGGGCGCGAGCCTCGCGCAGATAGCCAAGGAGCTGTCGCTCTATCTGAAAGGGTGGCGCGGTTACTTCGGCTTTTGCGAAACCCCGTCGGTGTTGCACAGCCTCGACCAGTGGATCAGGCGAAGGCTGCGATCCATCGTATGGAAACAGTGGAAGCGCGGGCACACCCGCTTTGCGGAATTGCGGCGCCGTGGTGTCAGTCACGATCTGGCGGCACAAACCGCCGGCAGTGCACGCGGCCCATGGCGCATCAGCAACAGCCCCGCGCTCGCCATTGCCCTGCCGAACGCTTTCCTCGCAAGCATAGGCCTCGCTTCCGTTGTGCCCGCCAAGGCCGCATAACCAGCCGAACCGCCCTGTACGGACCCGTACGCAGGGTGGTGTGGGAGGGGCGGAACCGCAAGGCTCCCCCCTATCCCGATTG
>NZ_SMBJ01000045.1:0-1098 GCF_004342325.1 Rhizobium azibense
ATCGGACTTGATCCGCACTCGTGACAGATGACATCCCATTGCCGCCACCGGTGCGGCGCGATGAAAAGAAAGGTGCTTACTATGCCGCAGTCGGCGGAAAAAGTTCTCGACCATGCTCCCCTGTTCCGCGAGCCGGAATACAGGCAGATGCTCGCCGAGAAGAAAGCCAATTTCGAATGCCCCCACCCGGATCAGGTCGTTGCCGATCAAAACGACTTCACGAAGACCTGGGAGTATCGCGAAAAGAACCTGGGCCGCGAAGCCCTGGTCGTGAACCCGGCCAAAGCCTGCCAGCCGCTCGGTGCCGTCTTCGCAGCCGCAGGCTTTGAGCAAACGATGTCCTTCGTCCATGGCAGCCAGGGCTGCGTCGCTTATTACCGTTCGCATCTGTCGCGTCACTTCAAGGAGCCTTCATCAGCGGTCTCGTCCTCGATGACGGAGGACGCGGCAGTGTTCGGCGGGTTGAAGAACATGGTCGACGGGCTCGCCAATACATACAAGCTCTACGATCCGAAGATGATCGCCGTCTCGACCACCTGCATGGCCGAAGTCATTGGAGACGACCTCCACGGCTTCATCGAAAACGCAAAGAACGAAGGGTCGGTCCCGCACGACTTCGATGTTCCTTTCGCCCACACGCCTGCCTTCGTCGGCAGCCACGTCGATGGCTATGACGGCATGATCAAGGGCATTCTGGAGAACTTCTGGAAAGGCAACGAGCGGAAGGAGGTTGCTCAAGCCATCAACATCATTCCCGGCTTCGACGGCTTCTGCGTCGGCAACAACCGCGAACTGAAGCGCCTGCTCGACATGATGGGCGTATCCTACATCTTCATCCAGGATGCCTCCGACCAGTTCGACACGCCGTCTGACGGTACGTACCGCATGTATGACGGCGGCACGAAGATCGAGGACTTGAAAACGGCGTTGAATGCCGAAGCGACCCTGTCGCTGCAGCACTATAACACGCGCAAAACGCTGGAATATTGCAAGGAGGTCGGTCAGGTTACGGCTTCGTTCCATTATCCGCTGGGTGTTCAGGCGACCGACGAATTCCTGATGAAGGTCTCGGAGATTACCGGCAAGGAAATTCCTCCG